>NZ_JBHVHX010000010.1:36617-193877 GCF_042799895.1 Nocardia sp. NPDC057663
GCCACCCCCGGCGGCCTCGCCTTCACCCCCGCCGCTAAGCCCCCCGGCCTTAAGAACTCCCGGCCCAAACCCCTAAAAACCGGTTCGTCGCGTTTACCCCCGGCACCCCGCGCCTCACTGCTGTCTACCGACCAGGTCTCGCCTCAGCAGTCCGCGAACCAGGCCTTGGCGTAGCCGGCGGATTGATACGCGTAGTCCCAGGCCCAGCGGGCGGGTGAGAGATCGGGTTTCGGGTCGGCGAAGAGGAGTTCGCCCGACCAGCATTTGCCGAGGATGTAGCGGGCGCGGGAGATGTGTGGGGTGAAGGTGACGACGATGACGCGGGTCCAGTCGGTGCCGAGGCGGGCCAGTTCGCGGCCTTCGCCGAGGGTGGTCCGGGGGCTGGGGTCGAAGCAGACGACGTCGAAGCTGTAGCCGCCGTGGCAGATCCGGTTGACCATCGGACTGCGCTCGTAGGGGTTGGAGATGAGGACGCGGGGTGCGTATCCCTCGGCCGCCAGACGCAACCCGAGCTGTTCACGGCCGTCATGGGCACCGCCGAGGACCAGGATCGCGTCGGCGCGAACCGGTGAGTCGGTGCGCGGCCGCACATACACCGGCCACAGCGCGACCGCCGCGACGATCATCGCGAGCAGCAGCGCACCAGGGACGACGAGCAACCGGCGCATCGGCCGATGCTAGCCACGCGCCACCCGCCCGACCCGCTGACACGTCCGCACCCGCGAACACGCTGCATACCCACGATCCGAACCTTGCACCCCACCACACCCCATCACCGCAGGTAGCAGCCCCGAACCACCGGCAGACCAGTCGATGTCGCCCCCTGTACACCAGATGTTGCGCCCGCTCTTGCCTCACTGACGCGGCGTAGCCACGCGCGCGGCTTACCAACAGGAGTATGCGATGCACAGTCTTCGGAACGGGGTACCTGGGGGCCACGCATGCCGCGTGTATGGCCGAGCTGGGGCACGATGTGGTCGGGGTGGATGTGGATCCCGGCAAGGTGGCCAAACTGGCCGACGGTGTGGTGCCGTTCTACGAACCGGGCCTGGACGAGGTGCTGCAACGCAACCTCGCCGCGGGCAGGCTGCGGTTCACCACCGACTACGAGGACGCGGCGGCCCACGCCGACGTGCACTTCCTCGGGGTAGGCACACCGCAGAAGAAGGGTGAGTACGGCGCCGACCTGAAATACGTGCACGCCGTGGTCGATACCCTCGCGCCGATGCTGGAGCGTCCGGCGATGATCGTCGGCAAGTCGACGGTCCCGGTGGGAACGGCTGCGGCGCTGGGTGATCGGGCCCGCGCGGCCGCGAACGTCGACGTCGAGGTGGCCTGGAACCCGGAGTTCCTGCGTGAGGGTTTCGCCGTGCAGGACACCCTGCGCCCCGACCGCCTGGTCCTCGGCCTCGACCACAGCCGCGAGCGTTCGGGCTGGGTCGAGCAGCAGATCCGCGAGATCTACGCCGACCTGATCGCCGCCGAGATCCCCTTCCTGCTGACCGACCTGGCCACCGCCGAATTGGTGAAGGTCTCGGCGAATGCCTTTCTGGCGACCAAGATCTCGTTCATCAACGCGGTGTCGGAAGTCTGTGAGGCGACCGGCGCCGACGTGACGATGCTGGCCGACGCCCTCGGCTACGACGCCCGCATCGGCCGCCGATTCCTCAATGCCGGGCTGGGTTTCGGCGGCGGCTGCCTGCCCAAGGACATCCGCGCGTTCATGGCCCGCTCCGGCGAGCTCGGCGCCGACCACGCGGTGGCGTTCCTGCGCGAGGTAGACAACATCAACATGCGCCGCCGCACCAAGGTGGTCGACATGGCCGCCCGCGCCTGCGGCGGCTCGCTGCTCGGTGCCAACGTGGCGGTCCTCGGCGCGGCGTTCAAGCCGGAATCCGACGACGTGCGTGATTCGCCCGCGCTGAACGTGGCCGGGATGATCCAGCTGCACGGCGCGGTCGTCACCGTGTACGACCCGAAGGCGGTGGAGAATTCGCGCCGGGTGTTCCCGACCTTGAACTACGCCACCTCGGTGTCGGAGGCGTGCGATCGCGCCGATGTCGTCCTGGTCCTGACCGAATGGAACGAATTCACGGCATTGACTCCGGCGGACCTGGATCCGGTGGTCCGTTCCCGTTCGATCATCGACGGTCGCAATTGCCTGGACCGCGCTACCTGGCGGGAAGCCGGGTGGGTGTACGCCGGACTCGGTACCCCGTAGAGTGGCGATCCAAGCGGGGGCTGCCGGGCCATAGATCCGAGTATGCAGGCTCCGCGTGTCGTGCAGTAGGAACGAGATGGACAACTGATGAGTGCGGTATTGGGAGTATCGGTGGGGGCCGGCACAGTGCGCCTCGCGCGCCCGCAGCACGGTGGCCCCCACGGGTTCGTCCCGCCGTATTCGTTCGAGCTGCACACCATTTCGATGCCGGAGCACCAGGCCGAGGAGTCCGCGGCCGACGCGATCGCCCAGGCGCTGGCCGCTTCGCCCGAGGTCACGGCCACCACGGTCACCTTCCGCAGCGATCAGCAGGCCAGGGCGATCAGGGCCGCGATGGCGCGCCGCCAGCTCACCAACTATCAACTGGTCCCCGAAGCCGTTGCCGCCGTGCACTTCGCGCACGCGACCAGCGATATGCGCGAGGTGTCCAGCCTGGCGGTCTACGACCTGGGCAGTTCGGGTCTCACCGTGAGCGTGATCAACGCGCGCACCAGCGACGTCTACCAGTGCGAGCGGATCAGCGACATCAGCGGCGACTACCTGGATTCGCTGATCAGGGAACAGCAGATCGCCTCGGGCCGGATCGCGCATCCGGCCGATCCGGTGGGGCTGGCCGAGCTGGACGCGCTGTGCCGGGCCGCCAAGGAACAGCTGTCGAGCAACAACGCGGTGGCGCTGCCCAGCGAGCAGGGCCTGGTGCTGCTCACCCAGGAGAACTTCGAAGCGCTGATGATGCTGGCGATCGAGTCGTCGGCGCGGATGACCCGCGATGTCATCATCCGCGCGCAGCAGCCGGTGCAGGCGATCATGGTGATCGGCGGCGGCGCCCGGATTCCGCTGATCGCGCGGGTATTGGAACGCACTATCGGCGTTCCGGTGATCGTGCCCGCCGAGCCGGAGACGGCGCTGGCCCGCGGCGCGGCGCTGCTCGCCCGCCCCGCGCAGGTGCAGCAGGCGCCGGTCGGCCCCCCGGCCGCACCGATCGGTGACGTCGACGACGCGACCCCGGCGTGGTTGACCGCGCCCGCCCGCCGTCGGCCGCTCAGCGCGCTGACCAACCGCGGCCACAACCGCCGCGAGCTGAATGCCGCCGTGCTGACGGTGAGTTCGCTGGTCGTGGTCGCCGCGATCGGTCTCGGCCTGGGCTACGGGCCGGAAGTACTCGAGCGCGGCAATTCCAGCGACGGGTCGCAGGCGGTGCCAGCCACGACCTCGCCGCGTCCCTCGCCGACCGGTCCGACCTCGGCCGCGGCGCCGACCACCGACGCGATCCACGCCACAGTGGCCGCGCCGCCCACGCGCCAGCAGGGGTCCCAGACGACCACCTCGGCGTCGCCGACGCAGGGCCCCAACACCTTCACGGTGGTGCCGGGCCTGCCGCCGATCGTCGTGCCGACGCTGCCGCCGGTGGTACTGCCGGGCTTCCCGCCGCCCGACGAGTAACTCAGGTCCTGGCGTGCCTGGCACGCTGCGGTGCCACGGCGACCGGCTTGGCGCCGAACGGCCGGGCGAGCAGCACCGCGATGACGGTGGTCAACGGCACCGACAGGGCCAGCGCGATACCGCCGACCGCGGAGCGGGTGATCTCGATGGCGACGGCGTCGCCGGTGAGCACGTCGGTGATGGATCGCCCGGCGACGCTGAACAGCAGCAGCAGCGGCAGTGCGCCACCGGCGTAGGCGAGCACCAGGGTGTAGACCGTGCTGGCGATGTGGTCGCGACCGACGCGCATGGTGGCGGTGAAGATCTCGCTCCGCGACGCGCCCTCGTCGAGCGCGGCGAGTTCGAAGGCGGCCGAGGCCTGGGTGATGGTGACGTCGTTGAGCACGCCGAGCGAGCCGATGATGAACCCGGCCAGCAGCAGTCCGGTGATGCTGACGTGCTGGATGTAGGTGGCCACGTTGGTGTTCTGCTCTTCGGACAGTCCGGTGAGGTTGGTGACCTCCAGCGTCAACCACGACAGGAAGGCCGCCACCAGCATCGAGGCGAGCGTCCCGAGCAGCGCGGAACTGGTCCGCAGGTTCACCCCGTGCGCGAGGTAGAGCACCACGTAGAGGATCAGCGCTCCCGAGACCAGCGCGACCGGAATCGCGGGCTTGCCGTCGAGCAGCGCGGGGAGCAGGAACATGACGACGACGGCGAACGCGAAGACGAGCCCGATCAGCGCCCTGAACCCGCGCCACCGCGCGACGACGCAGATGACGATGACGAACGCCAGCACGATCACCAGCAGCGGCAGCCCGCGCGAGTAGTCCTCGAACGCGTACATCGTCATCCCGCTCGGATCCTCGGCCCGCACGACCCGGATCTCGTCACCGGCCCGCAGGTCGGGTTGTCCTGGCCCCGGTGCAATTTCGAACAGCGTCTTGTCACCCTTGTCAGGCCCCGACCGCAGCTCGACGATGCTCCGCTGACACGTATAGGCGGCCGTACGCGGCGGCTCGGGCGTGTCGCTGAACACCTTGCCCTGCGAGGGACTCCCACAGGGCCCGATGTCCTGCAACACCACGGTGCCCGCCTCGGTATGCACCGCCTCACCGGTCGCGGTCTGCATCGGCAACGGAATCTCGACGTGCTGCGCGCTGGGCCACAGAATCACCGTCGCCACCAACACCACCACCCCGATGACCGCGAGCAGCCCGACAACGACCTTCGCGGCGGTAGCCCCGATAGCAATGGGCCCCGAATGATCGTGATGGTGGTGGTGATGATGATCGCTCACCGGCCCGAGCTTAAAGGATTTCGTTTTCAAGAACGACCCGACGCAAACGCAAACCTCCCCGCGCCTAGGTCTGGCCTAGATTCGCGGGGAGGCGGGTTTGTGGGGGCGGCGGAGAGCAGGGGGATGTCTCCGCCGCCCGCAGGCAGGCGCCCAGGGGGGTAGGCGCGCTTACCTGAGGCTCTCGGTTGTCCAGGGGGGGTAGACAACCGGGCCGGGCGCCGAAGCGCCGAGGACTACTGTACACAAAACTTGGACTTTTGCACTAGCAGATCCCTAAAAACTCCAAGATTCCGAACACCAAGTCTGTTTTGGTCCCCCTATCCAGATGACCAGGTTGCCCAGAGCCCCCACAAACTCACAGGTCAAGGCCCCGGCGGGTGAGGTCTCACTGCCGGTAACTGGACAGGAAATTGCCGAACCGCTCGATCGCCACCGCGAGATCGCGCGCCCACGGCAGCGTCACGATCCGCAGATGATCGGTGTCGGGCCAGTTGAACCCGGTGCCCTGCACCATCAAGATCTTCTCCTGCAGGAGCAGATCCAGCACGAGCTTCCCATCGTCGTGGATCTCGTGCACGTTGGGATCCAGCCGCGGGAACGCGTACAGCGCGCCACGCGGCTTCACACACGACACGCCGGGGATCATATTGAGCCGCTCCCACGCCACATCGCGCTGCTCGAGCAGCCGCCCCCCGGGCAGGATCAGATCCTCGATGCTCTGATGCCCGCCGAGCGCCACCTGAATGGCGTGCTGCGCGGGCACGTTCGGGCACAGCCGGGACGAGGCGAGCAGGTCGATGCCCTCGAGGAAACCGGCGGCATGATCCTTGGGCCCGGTGATCGCGAGCCAGCCCGACCGGTACCCGGCCACCCGATACGCCTTGGACAGGCCGTTGAACGTCAGGCACAGCAGGTCGGGCGCGAGCGAGGCCAGCGAGACGTGCTTGGCGTCGTCGTAGAGGATCTTGTCGTAGATCTCGTCGGCCAGCAGCAACAGCCGGTGCTTACGCGCCAGGTCGACGATCTGCTGCAGCACCTCCGCCGAGTACACCGCACCCGTCGGATTGTTCGGGTTGATCACCAGCAGGGCCTTGGTCTTGTCGGTGATCTTGGCTTCGATATCGGCGATATCGGGCTGCCAGCCGTTCGCCTCGTCGCACAGGTAGTGCACCGGGGTACCGCCGGCGAGGCTGGTCATGGCCGTCCACAGCGGGTAGTCCGGGGCCGGGATCAGCACCTCGTCGCCGTTGTCGAGCAGCGCCTGCATGGTGACGGTGATCAGCTCGGAGACGCCGTTGCCCAGGTAGACGTCGTCCACATCGAGCTCGGGGAAGCCGGGCACCAGCTCATACCTGGTGACGATCGCGCGCCGGGCCGACAGGATGCCCTTGGACTCGGAGTACCCCTGCGCATACGGCAGCGCCGCGATCACGTCGCGCATGATCACATCGGGCGCCTCGAACCCGAACGGGGCCGGATTGCCGATGTTCAGCTTGAGAATGCGGTGGCCCTCGGCCTCCAGGCGCGCTGCCTGTGCGTGTACCGGCCCACGGATCTCGTAGACCACGTCCTGCAGCTTCTTCGACTGCTCGAGGACGCGCGGCGGCACATGCGGCGTTTGAGGACTCACCCGTCCCATCGTAGGGCTGAGCCGCCTCTCCGAGTATTCAGGCCAGACCTAGGCGCGGGGGGATTTGCGTTGGCGGCCGGCAGTAAGCGAGGTGGGAGGTTAGCCCGTACCCGGTGAGTTACCCATGTTCGAGCGAGATCGGGTTGTCGGGTGCCGCGACGAGCAACTCGACCCGGTAGTGGCTGGTCGGAACGGTGGACAAGCTACCGGCGTTGCCCGCTTCCCAGGGCCGCGGTTGCTACGCAGAATTCCTCGATGCGTTCGTCCAGTCCACGCGCTTCGACAGCATTGCGATAAGTCGGGGCGGCGATCCGGCGGCGTAGACCGACGAGCCGCTCGCCGAGCTGGGCGATGCGGCGGTCCTCCGGCATGCCGAGGACAGGCCGCAGGGCGTCGGCGGCGCCGTCGATGCTGCCGTTGATGAGGTGGGCCGCGGCGTTGTCGACCCGGGCCAGCGATTCGGCGCCGTAGGAGCGCTGCAGCGCGGGCCCGCTCGAGTACAGCGTGATGGCCCGTTCGGTGGCGGCCAGTGCCTGCTCGGCCCGGCCGAGCTGGATGCAGGTGGCGCCCGCGTAGTAGGCGGCCTTCGGCGCGCCGAAGCCGAACACGCCGCCGATCTCGTCGTGCAGCTCGTCGCGCCGGTCGCTCACCACGACTTCGGCCGCGCGCAGGCAGCGGTCGGTCTCGGTATCGCTGCCCAGCCGCGCCCACACCCTGGCCTCGATATTGAGCAGCCGCACCCGGGCCAGCCCCTGGCCGGCGAATTCCTGCCCGCTGCGCGCCAATTGGACCGCGTTGCGCGGCCGGTCCGACCAGTTCTCGATGAGGGCGTGCATGCCCCGGGTCCACGCCCGTAAGCCGTTGTGTCCGCTGAGTTCGGCGTAAGCCCAAGCGGCCCTGATCTGTTCGCCCGCGGCATCGAGGTAGCCGAGGTCGGTGCTCGCGTTGGCCATCAGCCCCGACAGCGTGCCCGCGAGCAGGTAGAGGTGACTGGTGTCGACCGGCTTCTGCTGCCCGTCGAGTAGTCGGTACACCCGGCGCCGCACCCGCAGCATCTCCACCATCATCGGCGCCGGTGCGGCGTGCACGTATTCGTTGGCGATGCGCCGGACGTCGGCGTCGAGCTGGGCCAGCGTCGTCGCGCCGACATTGGTGCTCTCCGCCGCGGCCGCGTGCTCGCTCGCCTCGTGCGCAGCCGCCATGATCAACTCCCTCTCCGACATCACCTCGGGCACAGCGCCTTTGACCGCACCGGCGTCGACGAAGGCGAGCAGGTCGGCGTCGGCGCCGGTGGGCGCCAAAAGAGTAGAGAAACGTGCGCGGACCACGTCGTCGGACCGAGCCAGCGACGTGTCGAGCGCGGCTTGATTCACCGGCCGTGGGCGCACACGCTCGCCACCGGCCTCCCATTTCGACACCAGTCGTTCGTGCACGCCGAGATGGGCCGCGAACTCTCGGATGCTCATTCGTTTGGCATCACGAAGAGCTCTGGCCTCTCTGCCTGTCCACTCCCCGACCACGGCGTCACCTTTCGCGACGAACTACTGGCTCCAGAGTACGAGTGCGACAGTGAGACACGCCACAGCTTCGCGGAATCGGTTGCCTGAGGCAGTGAAAGGGCGGTGCGGGGCAGTGGTCACGAGCGCGCGCACCCGCGATCCTGGAAGGGTGGAAGCCAGAACTGTCGATGACTGGGTGTCTTGCTACCAGCGCGAATTCGGGCTACCCGTTCGCGAGCGCGGTGGCTTCGTCATGCTGCCGATCACCGATCGGCTCTGTGTGGTGCATCTACCGACCACGCGGGCCGAGCTGGTGCTGGCAACGCTACGGGAGCAACGCAGGGCCGGGCCGGTGCTGGCCAGGCAGATCCGCTGGAGCCTGCTCGCCGACCCCGACGCCAGGCCGCCCGCCGAAGTGGCCACCGAACTCCGCGGCCTCGATATCGACGTCCCCGGCATCGGCAGCGCGGTCATGCTGCCGACCAGCCTGGGCCGGTGGAGCCGCGAGGGCTGTCACTGGGTGCGCCCGCCCAGCGGCGACGACGTGTTACCGCCGCTGTCGCTGGTGCTGCACCTGGCCCTGTCGGTGACTGCTCAGCGGGTCTCGAGGGCGTCGAGCGAGGCGGACGGCAACGGGAAGTTGAGGTACGACCGCGACGGTGTCGGCCCGCGCTGCCCCTGATACTTCGATCCGGCCGCCGCGCTGCCGTACGGGTGCTCGGCCGGACTGGTCAGCCGGATCAGGCACAGCTGCCCGATCTTCATCCCCGGCCAGAGCGTGATGGGCAGGTTCGCCACGTTCGACAGTTCCAGGGTGATGTGCCCGCTGAACCCCGGGTCGATGAACCCCGCCGTGGAGTGGGTGAGCAGCCCGAGCCTGCCCAGACTCGACTTGCCCTCGAGCCGCCCGGCCAGGTCGTCGGGCAGCGAGCACACCTCGAGCGTCGACCCGAGCACGAACTCGCCCGGGTGCAGCACGAACGGCTCACCCGGCTTGGGCTCGACCAGGCTGGTCAGCTCGTCCTGCTGCATGGCCGGATCGATGTGGGTGTAGCGACTGTTGTCGAACACCCGGAACAGCCCGTCGAGCCGCACGTCGATGCTCGACGGCTGCACCATCGACTCCAGCATCGGTTCGACACCGAGACGCCCAGCGGCGATCTCGGCCCGGATGTCACGATCGGAGAGCAGCACGCGCCCAGTTTAAGCAGCGGACGCCGCAGGTAGACCGCCCGCACCCCGCGAAGGGCCCACCCGGCGGGGTTCGCCCGTCCCCGGCCGAGGGGCGATCGACATGCACCGGCTCGCCCCTCGGGTCCGCGGCGCGCCGAATCCGGCGCGCCGCTCGCGACTATTGCGTCGGCTGCACGATGCCGGTAGGTCCGACCGGCGGCTTCAGTGTCGACGGCTTCGCGGTGGGCTGCACGATGCCGGTGGGTCCGACCGGCGGCTGCTGCTGTGTGGTCGGGTTCACGATGCCGGTGGGCCCGGGCGGTACCGCGGTGGTGGGTTCGACCGGCGGTGGCACGGTCTGGCCCCCGTCCTGCGCCGGCGTAGTCGGATGCTGATGTCCCGGGTCTCCGTGGCCAGGGTCCTGCTCAACCGGACTGGTGGTTGTGGTGGTCGTGGTAGTTGTGGTGCCGGTATCGGACCCGGAATCATCGGAGCACCCCGCTCCGAGCATCGTCAGCGCCGCGATCACCGAAACGAACAGAACCCGCTTCATTCGTCAGCCTTTCGTAGTCCCAGCCCGACGGCCCAGCGGACACCGAGCCGAAATATCGAGCCGGAGAACCTGTTACGCCGTACAACACGGCGCGACCGGGTGCCCGCACGACAACGCTTGCCAACTGTGCAGAACCCGTCGACGAACTGTAAAACGCGCGAATGCCGATCCGGCTCGTAATCGGCCGATGCCCACCCCCCTTACGGCACTGCGGCTACTTCGGCGGCGCCGTCATCGCCCACCTCCACGTCGGTGACCGCACGATCGGCCCGGCCACCACCGTCCTGACCTGGCCGTCGCCACCCTTACCGTGACAGTCCTCTACCGCTACTCTGAGGGGGTCCGATCAAGAGTTGACCGGCACACGAACCGGTCTGATAGAGTCGCGAACGCGCTCGATGAACGCACGCCGATGTAGTTCAATGGTAGAACTTCTGCTTCCCAAGCAGACAGCGCGGGTTCGATTCCCGTCATCGGCTCTCACGGCTAAGGCCCCGGATCGGTTGATCCGGGGCCTTCGTCGTACTCGGGTTGGTCAGCCGGCGTGCAGGGTGCGGAACTTGCTGGCGTGGAACACCAGTGGGTCGAGGTCTTCGCGGGCGGCGATGCGGTTCACGCGCAGGAGGACGACGAGGTGGTCGCCGGCGGGGACGTGGGTTTCCGGGACGCCTTCGATCCAGGCGGTGGCGCCGTCGATGAAGACCGCTTCGCCGGTGCCGCGGTGCAGGGCGGTTTCGCGGAAGCGGTCGCCGTTGCGGGCGCCGAGGGCCTTGGCCGCCGCCTGCTGGTCGGTGCCGAGGAGGCTGAGGCCCAGGTGGCCCGCGCCTGCCAGTTTGGGCCAGGTCGACGACGAGTTCTGGACGCAGAACGAAACCAGCGGCGGGTCGAGCGAGACGGGGACGAAGGTGCTCACCGCCAAACCGTGGGGGGTGCCGTCGATCTCGGCGCACACCGCGACGACCCCGCTGGGAAAGTTGGCGAAGGCCCGGCGCAGACCGTTGCCGTCGGCGGGAAAGTCCAAGAGTTCATGCATGATTCGTTGCCTCCACGGGCCGGTCGGTCAGTGCCGCGACGACGGGTGCCCAGCGCTGCGCGTACGCCTCGATGACGCCGTCCTCGGCGAAGCTGCGGTCGGCGAGGTAGAGCCCGGGCAGCGCCGCGGTCCCGCCGATCTCCACCAGCACCGGTTTGAGCAGCAGATCCGGCGCGAGTGCGTGGGTGGGCCCGGCACCGAGCATCAACGGCACGGTGATCACACCCGCCAGCCCGGTGCCGCCGTCGAACTGCTCGAGAAACAGCTTCAGCAGTCCGGTGTAGGTGGCTTTGAAGGTCGGGCTGGCGAAAACCACCAGCTCCGAGGCGGCCACGGTGCGCGCGGCCTCGGACACCGCCGGGTCGCCCCAGCCGAGCAGCCCGGGGCCGAGCGTCACGAGGTCGATCACCTCTGGCTCGGCGGCCGGGCGCAGCGCCCGCGCGACGCGCACAGCCGCATCCAGGGTGCGCGAGGCCGGTTTCGGATTTCCGACGACGACGGTCACAGTCACGGGGATGTCCTCACTCTCATATCGACCGATGCTCAGATGACGCCGTGCAGCGGCGGCGGGCGATCCTGCAGCACCGCGCGCCCGATGTGCTGGTACTTCCAGCGGACCGGATCGTGCAGGGTGTGGGTGCGGGCATTGCGCCAGTAGTGGTCGAGCCGGTGCGCGGCGACGGCGCTGCGCGTTCCGCCCACCTCGAAGATCGCCGCCGACACCTCGTTCGCAGCACGATCGGCGAGGATCTTCGCCGTCGCGACCGCGATCGAAGCCTGCGCGGCGTCATGTCCCGGGCCCGGCGCCACATCGGTCAGCCTCGCCGGGCCTTTCGCGGCATCGGTCAGTCCCGCCGGGCCTCGCGCCACGTCGGTCGCCCCCACCGGACCTCGCGCCACGTCGGTCGCCCCCACCGGACCTCGCGCCACGTCGGTCGCCCCCACCGGACCTCGCGCCGCATCGGTCGGCCTCGCCGGGCCTTGCGCCCCATCAGTCAGTCCCGCCGAGCCTCGCGCCACGTCGGCCGCTCGCGCCGGGCCGCGCGCACCATCGGCCGCTCTCGCCGGGCGTACCGCCTCGTCGACCGCCCCACCGGCAACGACCAGCGCCGCCTCCGCCGCGGCCACCGACACAGCCAGCTCCCCGAACCGCTGCACGACCAGCGGATCGTCGACAGCATGCGCGACGTCCGCCTCGAACCACGGCCTGCTCCGCGTCCGCACGAACTCGGCGGCGGCGTCGAGCGCACCGCGCGCGATACCCGCGTCGATCGCGGCATGCAGCAGCTGCGCGAAGGCCCCGTATCCGGTCGGCGCCTGCACCGCGGCGGCCCGTGCCACCAGCTGTTCGCGGCCGACCTGCACCCGCTCGAACTCGACGGTTCCGCTACCGGTCGTTCGCTGCCCCAGCGCATCCCAGTCGTCGACGATGCGCACGCCCGGTTCCAATGCGGCGACGAAGGCCACGTACTCCCCCGGCTCCAATCCCGAAACCCCCTGCGGATCATCGAGTCTGGTCAGCACGGCGAGTACATCGGCGAACAGCGACCCGGTGCAGTAGTACTTCGTCCCCTCGACGCGGAACCGCCCGTCGGCACCAGGCCGCAACGTCGTCGCGATCTCGGCAACAGTCGCCCCACCCCGTTCGGACTGCGCGTTCGCGATCCGCGCACCCGCGAGCACCCGCCCGAAGTACTCCCGTTGCTGCGCGGGAGTTCCCGCCAGCCGCAACAGGTTCAGATACACGAAGTGGCTGTGCGGCACCTGCGCGATGTTGGGATCGGCCGCCGCCAGGATGCGGAAGACCTCGGCGACCACACTCGGCGGCAGATCGGCGCCACCGAAGGCCGCGGGCACCGTGATCGCCAGCAAGCCACTGGCCGAGAGCTGGTCCAGCTCCTCGTGCGGCAGCCGGCGCGCGTGATCACGTTCGGCCGCGCCCCGGGCGAATTCGTCGGCGAGTTCGGCGGCGATCGCCAATGCCTGTGCGGCCGTGGTGATCCGCTCGGCGGTCACCACCGTCATCAGCGTCCCGCCGCGACCGGGGTTGCGGCGGCCTCCAGTTCACGCACCAGCGGCAGCACCTTGGCGCCGAAGTACTCGATCTCCTCCTGGAAGTGCAGGAACCCGGCCAGGACCAGGTCGACACCAAGCGCCCGGTACGCCACGATCCGCTCGGCGATCTGCTCCGGCGTGCCGATCAGGCCGGTGCGGAAGCCGTCGTTGTACTGGACCAGATCCTCGAAGGTCGAGTCGGCCCACATGCCCTTGCGATCGGTGGTCGTCGCACCCGCCTGCTGCACCGCGTCGCGGAACCCGTGCACCGCAGGCTTGTTCGCCTTGTCGACGATCTCGCGCAGGGTGTCGCGGGCTTCCTTCTCGGTGTCGCGGGCGATGATGAACCCGTTGAGCCCGAACTTCACCTCGCGGTCGTTGGCCCTGGCGACCTCACGCAGATCGTCCAATTGCTCGGTGACTCCGTCGAAGTCCTTGCCGTTGGAGAAGTACCAGTCGGCGTAGCGGCCACCGTTGCGGCGCGCCGCAGTGGAGTTACCGCCTTGGAACAGTTCGGGATTCGGTCGTTCGGGCGTATTGAGCGGCTTGGGCTTGAGCGTGAAGTCGCGGATCCGGTAGAAGTCGCCGCCGTAGTTCACCGCGTCCTCGGTCCAGATCTTGCGGATCACCTCGAGGAATTCGGCGCTGCGCCGGTAGCGCTCGTCGTGCTCGAGCCACGGCTCGCCCAGCGCCTGGAACTCACCGGCGAACCACCCGGACACAACATTGATCGCGAACCGGCCACCGGACAGATGATCGGCCGTCGCCCCGAACTTCGCCAGGACCGCCGGATGCCACAACCCCGGATGCACGGCCGCGATCACCTTGAGCCGCTCGGTCGCCCCGAGCAGCGCGAGGCTGAACGAGGTCGACTCGTGCTGGAACTCGGCGCCGTAGGAGGCGGTGTAGCGGACCTGCGAGAGCGCGTAGTCGAAACCGTTGCGCTCCGCGGTCTGCGCGAGCTTGCGGTTGTACTCGAAATCCCAGCTGGTCCGCTGCTCGATATCGCTGGTCACGAGCCCACCGCTGACATTGGGGACCCAGTACGCGAACGAGACCTGATCGGCGATTCTCTCCGTGGTCATGATGGCTCCTGTCGTCGACGGCGCTTTCAGTGCAACACCGGCGACCGAGCCCGACGAGAGTTTGAATCGGCGCGATCGATAGGCGCGAGCCTCAGCTGCCCAGGCGCACGCAGTCCGCGGCGATCTTCGACTGGGCGGCGCTCACCTTGGCCGCGTCGTCCTCGCCGAGCAGCTTCGCCGGATCACCGGACTGCGAGTTGGACACCATCACCCGCAAACCGTCCTGCGACATACCGGAGTCGAGGAAGACCTTCGCGGCGCAGTCGGCCAGCGCGGGACTCTTCAGCCCCTTGTCCTGCAACGACTTCGACAGTTGCTCCTGGGTGACCGCGGGCGCCTCGTCGCCACTTCCGCAAGCAGAAAGCACCGGCGCGGCGATCAGCGCCGCGGCGATCAGACAGATTCGCACTTCTCGAGTCCTCTCGATCGACGCGCATCGGCCGATGCGCGGCCGTGTGGATCATGCCGTACCGCGGCCCCCAGGGCCACACCGAACCATCGACCCGTAACTGACTCACGAGTAAGATAGCCCCATGGGAGACCACATCACCACACGCTTCGAGAGCGACCGCGCATATATCACCTTGAACCGGCCCGGCAAACACAATGGGCTCACCCTGGAAATGCTGCGCGATCTGGTCGCCGCAGCACGAAAAGTGGCCGAGCACAAAGAAACCCGGGTCGTCATAGTGAGCGGCAACGGGCCGAGTTTCAGTAGTGGACTCGATATCGCGGCCGCAACCCGCGATCCTCTGGCTATCGTCCGCGAATTCCTGCCGCGACCGTGGCGCGGCACCAACACATTCCAGGAAGCCTGCTGGGCCTGGCGACGCCTGGACGTTCCGGTGATCGCCGCCGTGCACGGCCGCTGTTTCGGCGGCGGATTGCAGCTCGCGCTGGCCGCCGATTTCCGCATCGCCGCGCCGACAGCGGAATTCTCGGTCATGGAAGCCGCGCACGGCCTGATTCCGGATATGTCGGGCGCCGCCACATTGTCCCAGCTCATCGGCATCGACCAGGCGCTGCTGCTGACCATGACCGCCGACCCCGTCGACGCCGCGCAAGCCAGGAAAATCGGCCTGATCACCGACATCGCGGACGACCCACAGGCGGCGGCGGAAATCCTCGCCGACCGGATCACCGCCCGCGATCCGCGCGCGGTCGCCGCGGCCAAGCGCCTTTTCGACCGCTCATGGCAGCGGAATTCCCGCGCGACCTTCGCCGCCGAACGCGCGGCCCAGGTGCCATTGCTGCTGCGTAAGGCACTGACTCGTAGCTAGCGCCAGGCAATTGGACAATTGTTCATGCCGACTCACGAATCGAGGTAGCCCACTCCACTCCGATTGACTGTTAACATCGCTGCGATTCGTCCATCAGTCGGAATGTGGTACGCGGCACAGTTGAACCTGGAGCGTCCCCCATTTCGGCGTGACCTGGAGGCTCCGACGATCATGACCAAGACCGGTTCCATCCTGCTCGCTGCGCTGGCAGGTGCCTCGGCCTTGCTGGTGAGCGGAGCGACTCCCGCCGTGGCAAATCCGAACGCGATCAACCCGATTCCCGTCCTCAACGGCACCAACGGCCTGCCCACCCTGCACGGGCGCACGCAAGCCGTCTTCCAGGTCACCGGGATGGCGAGCCCGAACAACACCCAGAACTACAACGTCCTCGGCACCGACCTGGGCATCATGTGGGACAACGGCCGCGGCGAGATGCTGACCGCCTTCGGCGACACCGCGGGCATCGGGTTCCCGAACCTGCTGGTGGGCAGCACCTGGGCGTGGCGGTCCAACATCCTGGTCCGCAGCCACACCAAGGACCCGTCGGGCGGCGTCTTCTTCCACAGTGTCGTGCGCGATGTCGTCGGCCAGGCGCGCGATCTCATCCCCAGCCCGAAGATCCCGTTCCTGGAGATCAGCCGCATCCCGACCGCGGGCATCTCCGCCAACGGCGTCCAGTACCTGTCGATGATGTCGGTGAAGACCTGGGACGCGCCGGGCGAGTGGACCACGAGCTACTCGGGCCTGGCCGCCTCGGCCGACAACGGCGAGACCTGGGCCGATCTCACCCACACCCGCCGCCCCGACGAGGGCGGTAACAGCAACTTCCAGATGAACGCCTTCCTGAAGGACGGCGGCTACGTCTACGAGTACGGCACCCGCTCCGGCCGCAACAACGACGCGTTCATCGCCCGCGTCCCGGAAGCCCAGATCGAGAACCTCGGGGCCTACGAATACTGGGACGGCGGCGGGTGGAAGCTCAACGATGTGAACGCGGCGGCCCCGATCATGGGCGGCGTCGGCGAGCTGTCGGTGATGTACAACGAGTACCTCGGCCAGTTCGTCTCCCTGACCACCGACCCGTTCAACTCCGTGGTGATGCGCCGCGCGCCCTCGCCGCAGGGCCCGTGGAGCGGCCCAGAGGTCTTGATCGACACCCGCGAACTCCCCACCGCCTACGCCCCATCGATCTTCCCCTACCAAACCGGCCCCGACCTCTACTTCATGACGACCATCCACACCCAGTACAACGTCGTCCTGATGCGTACCCGCCTCTGACACCTGGAGACCTGGCACCATAGGTCTCGCAAGCACATGGGTAACTCACGGGGGACGGGCTGACATGACCACCGATCAACCGCCGGCCGCATCGACAACCGGTGACGCACCTAAGTCTGGCCAAAAGTCGCGGGGAGGCGGGGGAGCGGCGGAGTGGGATGCTCGGTATGCCCACAGTGAATTGATCTGGGGCGCACCGCCGAACAGCACGGTGGTCGAATACGTCTACGGCCTCGACCGCCGCGTCCCGCTCCTGCCCGACGAGACCGGCGGCACCCCACCCCCGCTGCCACGCGCGCTCGACCTGGCCTGCGGCGAGGGCCGGCACGCGCTCTGGCTGGCCACCCACGGCTGGCACATCGACGCCGTCGACTTCTCCCAGGTAGGCATCGACAAGGGCAGAACGGTGGCGGCGCGCCTGTCCCGCTCGGTCCGCTCCCGGGTGAACTGGCAGTGCGCCGACATCACCGACCTCGCCGCGGCCGGGATCACCGGCCCGTACGAGCTGATCCTGATGGTGTTCGTGCACCTGCCCGCCGAGCAGCGCGGCGCCCTGCTGCGCGAACTCGCCGCCATGATCTCTCCCGGCGGCATGCTCCTGGTCCTCGGCCACGACACCCGCAACCTGACCCAGGGTTACGGCGGCCCGCAGGACCCGGCGATCCTGTTCACGCCCGAGGACATCCGGGCCGAACTGGGCGCGGCGGGTGACCACCTCACGATTCGTATCGCCGACGCCGTCCTGCGCCCGACCGAGGGTCCCGACGCGATCGACGCCCTGGTGGTCGCCGAACGCGACCTCCCGGAATCAGGCGAACCGACCGCGTAGCTGTTCGCCGAATTCGCGCGCGGAGGTCAGGTCGTCGGCGCTGGGACGCCCTTTGTTCAGCCCGCCGAAGAGCCCGAGCGGCCCCATCGTGTCGAGCCCGCGGCAGGCGAAACCACCGACCACCTCGAACCCCTTGCCGACGAGCTGGTCGCCGAGATTGCGCAGGTAGGGGCGAAATCCCGGCTCGGGCAGCCCGCTGGTGGCGAAGACGAACGCCTCCTGCCCCGCTCCGGCGGGCAGTGCGTCGACGAACTCGCGCAGCCGCGCGTCGAGCGCCATCCAGTACACCCCCGACCCGAAGCCGACCAGGTCGTACCCGGCGAGCGCGTCCGCGCTGATCTCCCCCGGGTCGACCACCCGCGCGTCGAGCACCGACCCGATGACGTCGGCGACCTTCCTGGTATTGCCGTGCGACTTGGACGTGCACACGATGAGCGCTTTCATGGGTGCCCCCTGCCTCTCGCCTCTCGAGCGAAGCTGTCCGCCGAAGCCTAGTGCCAGCGGGCGAACCAGGGTTCGACTGTCGCGGCGATCACGTCGAATCCGGTGCGGAACGAATGCGCCTGCTTCGGAATCACTTTCACCTCGGCCGCGTCGGCGGCGTCGGGCACCCCGAACGGGTCGCTGCCGCCGTTGATCACCACGACCTCGATGTCACCGGGCGCGAGCAGCTCCTCGCGCCTGCTCTTCTCCGGCTTCCCGGGCGGATGCAGCGGGAACGACAGCGCGATCACCCCGCGCGCGCCCACCTCGACGGCCGTCCGGCACGCCACCCGCGCCCCGTTGCTGCGACCCCCCTGGACAACCGGCACCCCGGCAAACCGATCACGCAACGCGGCGACGATCTCGAGCCAGGCCTCGTCCTGCTTGTCCGCCGACCCCGGCGCCCGTCGCCCGGCAACCCGGTACGGCTGCACCACCCGGGCGACTATTCCACCGGCTTCGATCGCCGAATCCCTCACCGCCAGAATGTCTTTCGCGTCGACGCCACCACCGGCGCCGTGCGTGATCACCAGCAGGAAGGCCGGCTCGGCGACCTCGTCGAGCTCGATCTCGGCGGGCCCGGCACTCGTCTCGATGCGCACACCTCACGGTAGCCCCGCCGCCGCGGCGAGCAACATCTCCGCGCTCGCGCGTGTTTTTCACGTCACATTGCCCCCCGACCCCTTTGCCGAGAGCATTACTCACCGGTAATATGGTCAATAAGTTACCCGCGAGTAGCATGCGGAAAACCGGCAAGGCTACCCGGTGGACGTCAGACGGGCGGGAACGGCGCACAACCGACCGCACCAGACTCAATGGAGAGTGAGTACTCACATGGGCCACTACAAGGCAAACGTTCGCGACCTCGAGTTCAACCTCTTCGAGGTCCTCGGCATCGACAAGCTGCTCGACGCCGGCACCTTCGGTGACCTGGACACCGACACCGTCAAGGAGATGCTCTCCGAGGTCCGTCGCCTGGCCGAGGGCCCGCTGGCCGAGTCGTTCGCCGACGCGGACCGCAACCCGCCCACCTTCGACCCGAACACCCACGCGGTCACCCTGCCCGAGTCCTTCAAGAAGTCCTACAAGGCGCTCGAGGACGGCGAGTGGGCCAAGGTCGGCGTCGTCGAGGAGCTCGGCGGCCTGAACGCTCCCTCCGCCATCACCTGGGCGCTGTCCGAGATGGTCCTCGGCGCCAACCCGCCGATCCAGATGTACGCCGCGGGCGCCGGCTTCGCCCAGGTGTTCTTCAACAACGGCACCGAAGAGCAGAAGGGTTGGGCGGCCAAGATCGCCGACCGCAACTGGGGCGCCACCATGGTGCTGACCGAGCCCGACGCGGGCTCCGACGTCGGCGCCGGCCGCACCAAGGCGGTCAAGCAGGAAGACGGCTCGTGGCACATCGAGGGTGTCAAGCGCTTCATCACCTCGGGTGACTCCGACGACCTGTTCGAGAACATCATGCACCTGGTGCTGGCCCGCCCCGAGGGCGCCGGCCCGGGCACCAAGGGTCTGTCGCTGTTCTACGTCCCGAAGACCCACTTCGACTTCGAGACCGAGACCTACGGTGACCGCAACGGCGTGTTCGTCACCAACGTCGAGCACAAGATGGGCATCAAGGCCTCGGCCACCTGTGAGGTCACCTTCGGCGGCCACGGCGTGCCCGCCAAGGGCTGGCTGGTCGGCGAGGTGCACAACGGCATCGCGCAGATGTTCGACGTCATCGAGAACGCCCGCATGATGGTCGGCACCAAGGCCATCGCGACCCTGTCGACCGGTTACCTGAACGCGCTGGAGTACGCCAAGACCCGCGTCCAGGGTGCCGACCTGACCCAGATGACCGACAAGGCCGCGCCCCGCGTGACCATCACCCACCACCCGGACGTGCGTCGTTCGCTGGCCACCCAGAAGGCGTACGCCGAGGGCCTGCGCGCGATCTACCTCTACACCGCCGCCCACCAGAACCCGGAAATCGCCGAGGCGGTCTCCGGTGCCGACAAGGACGTCGCGTTCCGCGTGAACGACCTGCTGCTCCCGATCGTCAAGGGTGTCGGCTCCGAGCGCGCCTACCAGTACCTGACCGACTCGCTGCAGACCTTCGGTGGCTCCGGCTTCCTGCAGGACTACCCGATCGAGCAGTACATCCGCGACGCGAAGATCGACTCGCTGTACGAGGGCACCACCGCCATCCAGGCGCAGGACTTCTTCTTCCGCAAGATCGCGCGTGACCGCGGTGTGGCCCTGGCCCACGTGGCAGGCCAGATCCAGAAGTTCCTGGAGTCCGACTCCGCCAACGAGCGCCTCAAGGGCGAGCGCAAGCTGCTCGCCACCGCGCTCGAGGACGTCCAGACCATGGCCGCCACCCTGACCGGCCACCTGATGGGCGCCCAGGAGCAGCCGTCCGAGCTGTACAAGGTCGGCCTGGGTTCGGTCCGCTTCCTGATGTCGGTCGGCGACCTGTTCATCGGCTGGCAGCTGCTGCAGCAGGCCGAGATCGCCCTCGCGGCCCTGGACAACGGCGCCACCGGCTCCGACGTCGCCTTCTACACCGGCAAGGTCGCCTCGGCGCAGTTCTTCGCCCGCAACGTCCTGCCGGAGCTGACCGCCACCCGCGCGATCCTGGCCAACCTGGACAACGACATCATGGAACTCGACGAAGCCGCCTTCTGAGCTGTTCCGCCTCTCCGCGTATTCAGGCCAGACTCAGGTGAGTCTTCAGTCGGGTACGCGGCCGGTGGGAAGGGGCGTGGGGAGTTAGCCGGTTCCCGGTGAGTTACCCATGTTCTTGCGAGACCAGTTGAACGGTCCGGAGTCTTCTGACTCCGGACCGTTCGTCGTTTTCGGGTTTACCGGGCGAACCAACCGGACGGGCCGACTTCGGCGCCCATGCGGGGGACGTACTGGTCGAAGTAGACGCGGGCGATGAGTTCGCGGCGGCTGCGGACACCTGCTTTGTCGAAGATCGACTTGAGGTGGTCCTGGACCGTGTAGGCCGAGACGTGCAGGGCGGCGGCGATTTCCTTGGTTTCGACGCCTTGGAGCACGAAGCGGGTCACGTCGTGTTCGCGCGGGGTGAGGCCGAAGGCCGCGACCACCAGGGTGACGATCTCCGGCGGACGCGCCTCCTCGATCGTCACCACGACATCGCCGACGGCGCCGTTCGGCCCGGCCAGCGGCGAAGCGTGCAGCACCAGCCACACCCCCGACGGCGTGCGCACCCGCGCCCGCGGCATCGGCGCGCCGGGCGTGCCGAGCATCCGCCGCGCCGCGCTCACCAGCGAGATCACCAGACTGCGTGGGTCACCGCTGTGCACCGTGGACCGCAGCTGGGCGAACCGCTCCTCGGCACCGAGGCTGACCTGCACCACCTCGTCGTTCGCGTCGACGATCACGACCGCGGGCCCCGCCGTCTCGGCGCCGAGGTCGGCGACATCGGCGAGCCGGGTGAGCACCCCCGCCCGTACCCCACGCGCGAACGCTCCGGAGAGGGTGGCCAGGTACTCGATCTCGTCCGCGCCGAACATCGGATCGTCACCGCCGCGGAACAGTGCCAGACAACCCCAGGCCCCCGAACCGTCACGGAACACCAGCCGGGCCTCGTCGCCGAAGCCGTAGTGCGGGCGCATCAGCCGCGCCATCCGCTCGCAGCGTTCGATCTCGGCACCGAGCAGCGCGTGCAGGCCGACCGCGTTCTGCTCCGCGAGCGCCAGCGAACGGAACGAGGTCGGATCCTCGGTGCCGTACTCGATGACACCGAACAGCATGTCGTGCTCGTTGTTCGACATGAGCGAGCCGTACTTGCGGGCGCTGGTGAGCATCATCGTCGCCGGGTCGTGCGTGCCGACGCAGGCCGCGACCGCGGGCACCGCGCGGCGCACCGCGTCGGTCGCCTCGACAAGGAACTCGTCGAGGTCGAGCCCGGCGCGCGAGAGCACATCGATATCGCTCCGCACGCGCTCGGGGAGAAGCCGGCTGCGCATGCGATCAGTATGCGCCGGGCGCCATAGGGCCCGATATCCCAGAAGGCTGGGATACCCGATTTCCCGGTCGATTGGGATGGTCGCCGCCGGGGCGATCCGGCGAATCTGAAGCCGTGACCATCACCATCGAGACGACACCCGTCGACGAGTCCGGCCGCCTCGTGCACGCCGAGGACGCCACGGCACAGCTGTGCCTGGCCTTCGCGCGGCTCGAGTCGGCGCTCGCCGCGCGTGGGCTCGGTGCGTCATCGATCACGCGTTTGCGGGTGCGCACCTGCGCCCCCACCGACGCGTCCGACCTCGCCGATCTCGTCGAGGAATGGCTCGACGGCACGCCCGTGCCCGTCGAACTGGTCGATGTCGCGCACCTCGCGCTGCCGGGCATGCTCGTCGAACTCAGGGCGCAGGTGCCGTTCACCCACTCCGATTCCGATTCGAAGGACCCGATCATGAACCCGACCACGACGCACCTCACCGCCCTGCGCGCCCTCGGCACCGTCCTCTTCCCCGGCGACCCCGGCTACGACGAGACCTGCCTGCCGTGGAACCTCGCCGTCCGCCAGCAGCCCGCCGCCGTTGCCGTGCCGCGCTCGGCCGACGACGTCGTCGAACTCGTGCGAGCCGCCACCGCGACCGGCCTGCGCATCGCCCCGCAGAGCACCGGGCACGCGGCCGCCGCGCTCGCCGACGTCGGCTTCCACGATGTCTTGCTCGTGCGACTGCACGAATTCACCGGCGTCACCGTCGATCCGGCGGCCCGCGTCGCCCGCGTCACCGGCGGCACGCTGTGGCGGGACGTGATCGCGGCGACCGCGCCGCACGGACTGACCGCCTTGCACGGCAGCGCGGGCGATGTCGCGGTCGCGGGTTACCTGCTCGGCGGCGGGCTGTCCTTCTACGGGCGCGAGCACGGCCTGGCCGCCTCGGCCGTCCGCGCGATCGAGCTCGTCACCGCGGATGGTTCGCTCGTGCGGGCAACCGCGGACCAGCACCCCGATCTGTTCTGGGCACTGCGGGGTGGTGGCGGTAACTTCGGCATCGTGGTGGCGATCGAGATCGAACTGCTCGAGCTCGCCGAGGTCTTCGCCGGCATGCTGCTCTGGGATATGGAGCGCGCACCCGAGGTGCTGGCCGCGTGGGCGGACTGGACGACATCGCTCCCGGAATCGGTCACGACTTCCGTGCGGCTCCTGCGTTTTCCGCCGCTGCCCGAACTGCCGCCCTTCCTCGCCGGCCGCAGTCTCGTCGTCGTCGACGGCGCGGTACTCGAGCCCGACGATCGCGCCGCCGAACTTCTCGCCCCACTGCGCGCCCTCGCCCCCGAACTCGACACCTTCGGCCGCATCCCGGTCACCGCGATGCTCGATGTGCATATGGACCCGCCCGGCCCGACCCCGGCCGTGAGCGATCACGCCCTGCTCGCCGAGCTCCCGCCGGAGGCCGTCGATGCTCTGCTCGCAGTGGCGGGCCCCGGCGTCCAGATCCCGCTGATGTTCGCCGAACTGCGCCACCTCGGCGGCGCGCTCGCCCGCCCCCAGCACGCCGCGCTCTCCCACCTCGCCGGCGAGTACGCCCTGTTCGCGGTATCTCCCGCGCCGACACCGGAACTCGTCGACCTCGGCCACACCATCACCGCGGGAATCGTCGCGGCGCTGGGCCCCTGGACCAGCGGCGCGTCCTTCCTCAACTTCGCCGACCGCGCCGTCGACCCGGCCTCCGCTTTCGCCCCCGCCGATTGGCAACGCCTGCAGCATGTTCGCGACACCTACGACCCGGCCCGGGTGTGGGTGGCCGCGCACGCCGTCGGCGGTCGCTGACCCGGCGACGATGTCGCGCGAACGAGAGGTTCGCGCGACATCCCACGGCGTACCCTGGGGAATACCGTCGGTGCGGGGTGAGCTCGGGGGTTGTGATGGGTGAAAGTACTGCGCTCAGTGTCTATTTGCGCGAGCGGCGGATGGCGGCGGGTCTGGCGCGGACCGAGCTCGCCGTGCGCGCGAAAATGGCGCCGTTGCTGATCAGTCAGATCGAGTCGGGTGCTCTGGTACCGAATCCCGCTATGCTGCAGCGGCTTTTCGACTCGCTGGATGTGCCGCTCTGGTATCGCAAGCACATCCTGGTACTCGGCCTGCCCGCCCTCGATTCCGGCACGTCGCCGGTCTCGCCGTCCGCGGAGGACCTGGCCGATCTGGCCAGCCTCACCCATCCGGCCTGCTTCCAGCGCTTCCCCACCATGGACCTGCTCGCCGCGAACTCCGACTACCAGCGCATGTTCCCCGGCCTCGGCGCGGGCGTCAACATGCTCGAGTGGATGTTCCTCGACCCAGCGGCGAAGAAGGTCTTCATCGACTGGACCACCGAAGCCCAGCTCCTGGTCCACGCCTTCCGCATGCTCGCCCCGCTGGCCCCCACCCAGCGCGTCACCGCGATCACCGAATCCTGCGGTCAATCCCCCGACTGGGATCCCGTGTGGACCAGCGATGTCCGCCCCCAGGACATCGCCCGCCGCCACCTCCGCGTGCGCGAACGCAGCACCGGCATCGAACGCCGCATGCTCCTGCGAATCTACGACCCGGCCTTCCCCGGCCGCCCCTGGTGGCTCTACCGCCTGATCCCCGCGCGGTAGCTACCGCCGAAACGAAAAAGCCGCCGCGGCGAGGTGCCAGGAGGCACTCACCGCGGCGGCTTCGCACGCTGGTGACTGATTACGGGAGCGGCTTGGTCTCGCCCGAACCGGTGCTCAGCAGGTTGCTCAGGCCGGTGACCAGGTTGGCGGAGCCCGACACGGCCTCGTCGTCGGCAACGGCGGTCGGCAGCGGCTTGGTCTCGCCCGAGCCGGTGCTCAGCAGGTTGCTCAGGCCGGTAACCAGGTTGGCCGAGCCCGAAACGGTCTCGTCGGCCGAGGCGACACCCGTGCCACCGAAGATGATGCCCGCCGCGATGGCGACAATGCCGAGGGTACGCATCTTGCGCATTGATAATCTCCTGAAGTTCTGTCACCGAACCGGAAATCGGCTGGCGCGAATATGTTTAGCAGACCAGATGTTCGGGTACATACGTGTCTATGAACACAAGTGAAACGTGCGGCAACTAATTGGCGTCGCACACTTTCACCGACCTGCGAATACATAGCCAGGGGTAGATCTACGTCACACCTGGAAGCTTCGCGCATAGCAATCTTCGTGCGGAAAACTATGGCCGGAATCCATCGCGAGCAGTACCGAGCCCGACACGGGTGGATTTCTCCCTGCAGACAGCACACGGCGCCCGCCGAGTAATCGACGGGCGCCGTGTGGATACCGATTCAGGCCAGCAGAAGGCTACCGGAGGCCGAAGACATCAGACTCAGGAAGTTGACGATGTCCAGCAGTTCGGTGGCGGAACCGGTATCGGCGATGATGGCGTTGTTCACATTCTCTCCTTCAGACGTATCGCCGAATATATATCACGAGAGAATTACGAACGGTGGGCCTGAAGTGAACGGTATGAAAACTTCGGGACGGGCGCCCGCCGACCGGGCGGGCGCCCGCGCATCCGCACTACTCGGCCGGAGCCTCACCCGAGCCGCTGCTCAGCAACTCCAGCAGCGCGGCCAGATCCAGACCCTCGAGCGAGCCGGCGGGCTCCTCGGCGACCGGCTCGGTCTCCGCGGTGCCCGTGCCCAGCCCGGTCAGGATCGCATCGGCCGAGCCGGTGGTCGGCTCGTCCGCGGCGGCCGCCACTCCCGCGCCAAGCATCGCAATGCTCGCCGCCGCTGCCACAGCTGCCCCGAAGACACGAATCTTGCTCATTGTGAACCCCTCATCTTTCAGATTTTCGGCGGAGTACGTTCCGCCCCTACGAGATGTCTAACAGCGGCCCGAGGCCGCCCGGCAGACCGATGAAATGGGGGCAAGACAGCCGGAACCGAGCCGACGCGCTCAGCCGCACCCGCCCGACCAGCATCCATACGAAACATCAACCACTCGGCAGCGACTCACGAGCGCGGCAACCCCTGACCGTTCGCCGAATTCCGGACCTACCGGTCCGAGCCGTCGATACAGTTCACAGCACTTCTGTGCCTATCGCACGAGACACCGGCGCCGGCGTCATCCGGCGATTCGAAACCTGTTGCGATACTCCGCCGGCGTCGTATCCAGCCGTCGCCGGAACGCCCGCGTCAACGTATCGACGGTATTGAAACCACAAGCGGCAGCGACACGTTGGAGTGTTTCATCCGTCGTTTCCAGCCGATGCCGAGCCACTTCCACCCGCGCCGATTCGATGTACGCGGCCGGCGTCATGCCGAGCTCGGTGCGAAAGATCCGCGTGAGTTGACGTTCACCGACATGCGCGTGCTCGGCCAGATCCGTCACGGTCAGCTGACGCGCGATATTTCCGGCGATGTAGTGCCGAAGGTCGTCGATGCGCCGCGTCGTCGAGACCGGCTCGAGCGAAACACTGAATTGGCTTTGGCCGCTAGGCCTTTTCAGATACATCACCAACTGCCGGGCGACCCGCAGCGCGAGCTCGTCCCCGAAATCATCGGCGACGAGCGCCAGCGTCAGATCGAGACAAGCTGTGAGACCCGCTCCGGTCCAGATGTTTTCGTCCCGAATGTAGATCGGATCCGCATCCACCCGAACCGCCGGATGCTCGGCCGCGAGCTGCTGCGCGGTCGACCAGTGCGTGGTGGCCCGCCGCCCGTCGAGCAGGCCGGCGGCAGCCAGAATATGCGCACCGACGCACACCGACGCCACCCGCCGCGCCCCCTTCGCCAGCACCGCCACCGCATCGACGACCTCGGGATCAACCACCGCCCGCACCCGGCGACCACTGTCGGTCTCCACCGCCCCCGGGACAACCACCGTGTCGACCCGCCGACCCGAAACCTCCGCGAACGTCGCATCCGGCAACACCCGAACACCCGCCGACGTGGTGACCGGCTCCATGCTCTCGGCAGCCAGCACCACCTGATACCCCGTCGGCTCGTCCATCTCCCGCTGCAACAACGAGAAGACCTCCGGCGGCCCGGTGACATCAAGCAGATCGACCCGATCGAACAGCACGATCACGACAAGCCGATCAGTCGTCCCCATCATCCCTCCACTGCCATGTCCGAATCTGCAGGTTACATGACATTGCCGACATTCCGGCCGGTCCATACCGTGAAGATCATGACCTCGACAACCCTCCGCCAGCTCAACGGCTTCGACGAAACCCCCGCCATCCTGGCCGACTCCACCCTGATCCTGATCGACTACCAGAACACCTACACCCAGGGCGTCATGGAACTCACCGACTGGTCGCCCGCCCTCGACGCCGCCGCCGAATTGCTCGACAAGGCAAGGGAATCAGGAACAACAGTCATCCACGTCATCAACGACGGCGGCGAAGGAACCCCCTACAACATCAACGCCGAAATCGGCCGAATCCACCCCAGGGTCGCCCCCACCGCCGACGAAAAGGTAGTCGTCAAAACCGTCCCCAACGCCTTCGTAGGCACCGACCTGGGCGACCTCGTCGACGCCGCAGGCAACGACACCGTCATCGTCGCCGGCTTCATGACCCACATGTGCGTCACCTTCACCACCGAAGGCGCCTTCCTCCGCGGCAACAAACCCACCGTCGTCGCCAACGCCTGCGCCACCCGCCCCCTCGGCAAGGTCCCCGCCGACCAACTCCACGCCAGCGCCCTCGCCACCCTCGCCGACCTCTACGCCGTCGTGGTCCCAACCAGCGCGGCGCTGCACTGACCAGCCAGGGACGACTCAGGCAATCGGAGCCGGGACCGGCCGCGCTCGCGCATCCATCTTGGCCATAAGTCGATGACCGACACGGAGTAATGGTTGCTCGATCTTGTTGTAGCTCAACGTGGCGAGGCCGATCGCGACGACCATCCACGTGCACCAGGTGAGCCAGGCCGCATTGCCCCCGAAGACCGACTCCGGCCACTTGGGAACCGCGTTGTTGACCAGGCCGTGCACCAGATACAGCGAGAAACTGATCCGCCCCAGGAAGAGCAGCGGGCGAGGGAAGGAATACCTGCGCAGCAGCAGCGTCGCCGCAAACAGGAGATAGGCGGCCACGATCGTGAAGGCCGGCCCCTCCAAGCCGCCCCATTCCGTGGCGCCCATGGAGTTCGAGACAGGGTGCTGAATGAGTCGCGGCGCGAGCAACAGACACACGGCGAGCCCGAACACTCCCCAGCCGGCCCAGGCGGAGATCTCGCCCGCGGTCATCCGATAGAGAACCGTCCCGACGAACATCGTGGCGAAGATCGCCACGGAGTACCCGGACGGACCCGGTTGGTTGAGCACCAACGGGACAGCGAGTACGGCGATCAGGACCGCCGCGCCTGCCGAACGTCTAGTGGCCGCCCGGTACGCGAAAATGACCGCGACGACCACCGTCACCGCCGCGACTGTCAGGCGAGTGGCGAGGTTCGCGTCGGGGCCGCTGATCATCGCGGTCGGCAGGAACAGGGCGGCGCACAGGATCGAACCGATCGCGAGGCAGGCCACCGGCACCGATCGACGGTTGAGCCCGCCGAGGAACAGCAGCGACACGAACGCGTAGAAGACCAGCTCGTACGAGAGTGTCCACGCGACGATGAGCATCTCCGAATAGTGGCCGGCGAGAAAGAAATGCGCCATCGTGGCATTCGTCGCGAGGTTCCACACGGGATCGACCAGAAAGCCCGGCGGCCCGCCGTACATACCCGCGTAGTGCAGGACCACCGCCGCGATCAGGAAAACCCAGAAGAGCGGGAACAGCCGGAAGAAGCGACCTACCCAGAACGCGCCGAGCGACCGCCCCCGCTCCAGCGATGCGGGGATGATGTAGCCGCTGACGATGAAGAAGGCAAAGACACCGAACACGCCGAAATTGAAATACTGGCTGATGAATCGACCGTACGACGGCCACAGTGGGTCCGTGAAATGTTCGATCACCACCGCCAGTGCGGCGAGCCCGCGCAACGCGTCCAGGAACTCGAACCGGCCACCACGGGTACGTCCTCGCTCCTCGACCGCATCGGCCGAATGAGCGCCCCCCTCAACAGATTTCATCGCGCCAGACCACTAGCCGGTCGAACCGGTTCACACAAACGCATAGCCAGCGATCCTAGCGCCGACCGCCGAAACGCCGTCAGCCGACCACCGTCACCCAACTCTGCTCAGCGCCGAGCACCCGACCGATCTCGCCGACAACCTGCCCGACGGGAACACCGGCATTCTTTCTCGACACCACGAAGCGGGCACCGGACTCCAATTCGCCTGGGGTGCAGACGAATGCGGCGGTAACCAGCAGTTCCATCTGTTCGGCATCGTCGGCGCATACCCGAATCCCACTCCGCGCTCCGCCCAACACGAGGGGAACCATCTCGGCCCACGCTTCGTGTGGCCGGCGCTCCAAGACGATCGGCCGACTTCCGGCCTCCCGAGCCATCGCCTCCAAAGTAGCTGAAATGCCGACCATCTCGTGACGCCGATTGGCCAGCGAGTTCGTCAGCCCACTCACCACCAGCCCGACGACGAGCAGCCCGACGGCGACAAACCGCAGTCCGCCGGCCCGCTGAGTAACACCGACCAGGAGCAGTAGGAACATGAACAGCGGTACCGCGTAGAAGAAGTAGCCGATATACGCCTCGCTGATCTGATCGATGCCGATCATCGCGTAGACCGACATCAATGCCACAGTCGCCGCGCAGAACGCCACACCACTCGCCACCAACTTCTCTCCGCGCGCCACCAGCACCACGAGGGCGAAGAGCGCGACGAAGACGACGATGCCGGCCACGCGGTTCGGCCCCCAGAACTGCACCGTGTAGGACACCGCCGTCCACGGCAGGTGAATCCCGTGTCCACCGCCGTAGCTGACGTACTTCACCAGTTCCCCAGGGAAATTCACGATCGTGTTGAGCATGATCGGCGCGGCGAACACCACAGCTGTCCCGCCGAACATCCACCAGTCCTTCGCGGCGACCGCCAGTTTGCGTCGCCATACGAGGTACAGCGCCCCCCCGCCCAGCGACGGCACGAAGAACAGGAACTCCGCGTGTCCATGGACGAGCAACCCTCCGGCGAGCGCCGCGACCCAGAGGTGTTTGGTGCGCCCAGCCACCACCGAGGACACCGCGACCAGGAAGACGAGGAACGGAGCGAAATATACAGAGGGAAACCAGAGAGCGCTGATCAGTTCGCGGTACACGGCGAGAAACAACAAACTCGCCCCGGCGAGCCCGGCAACGAGCGTCCACGACGGATACCAGTCGTGGACAATGCTCAGTACCAGCGCCATCATCGCTGCGTTGAGCAGCAGAATGGCGATCGCCTGCCCATTCCACGGTGTCGGTACCCGGTGCAGAACGTCGTAGAAGAGCCATTCACCGAACGCCTGCACGTAGATGAACGCGGGCCCAGGATGATGAAACCCGACCCGAGAATAGTTGCCGACAAGCAGCTCGAAATCCTTCGCCGCGAGCACCTGGATCGAGACCGTCGCGGCGTCCCCCTCCTCGTACACCATCCGGGTGAAGAGGTCCCGACTGCTCACCAGCAGAGCCGTGGCATACGCAAGCCAAGCCACCACGAAAACTCGCGCGTGACCACGCCGCGCATCACCGAACTGCGCTTCCCCCACCACCGTGTCGATCGGATCGGCAACAGCCTGATCAGTTTTCGTCACACCACACCACGAAGAATTCGAACAAGGTCGACCGGACACATAGCTGGTGATCCTAGCGCCGACCGCCGAAACGCCGTCAGCCCACCGCTGTCACCCAGCTCTGCCGGCTGCCGACCGCCCCGCAACGAGAAGACGGCCCACACTCCAGCGAGGAGTGTGGACCGTTCCGCCTCAGCGCGAGCTATCGCTGGCGACTGATTCGCCGCACCCAGATCGTTGTCCAGTCCCTCAGATAGGGCACGGCCGGCGTCATACCGAGCTCGGAGCGAAAGATCCGTGTGAGTTGACTTTCACCGAATAGCAGGTCGGCCCGCAGCCGCGCGCCCGAACGATGGATTTGATCATCGCCGCAACCGAGCACGCACACTCAGCGCGGCTGTACACCTTAAACATCAACGACTTCCGCAGGCTGGAAGACATGGTCGACGTTCAGTCAGGGCGGCTGAGAACCCGTAAACGCAAGTATGGCCCAACCCCTCGCATCGGGATTGGGCCATACTCGTTTGCACTCAGTCGATGATCAACCGGCGAACCGCCGACCTGCCGGGTTGTCACACAGCCAAAAGTCAGCCGATCCGCACGAACGTCGCTGCACCACCAGTGATGGTTGCCTGCCAAGCGCTCGACTGGATGGTGTGCCAGGTCTCGACGGTGACCACGGAACCTGCCACCAACGGCACACTCGCGCTGACAACCAACGTGCCGCCGGTGCCGGACACCGCGGTGCCGGTGGCAACCACCGTTGTGCCAACCAACAACCTGGCCTGGAAGTTTCCGGTGGTCATGGCCCCGCTGACGACGACATTGGCGGTCAATGGCACGGCTGCGCCGCCACTCTGCACCACCAGCCCGTCGCCTGACACCTGGGAGCCGGGGTAGCCGGCCGTGTCGGCGGTCCACCCACTCACGACGGTCCACGTGTTGTAGGCGCCCATCGTCCCGGTGCCGTTCTTCGTCATCGCGGACGGAGCGAAGACATCGCCACCGACGAAGATGTGCGGCATCAGCTACTCACCTCCGCTGAGTTCGGCTCCGCAGGAGACTGGTCGACAAGGGTCGACGGTTCCGATTCCGCCGCAGTCTCAGGCTCCAGTGCCGACTCGGGCGCCGGGACCGGCTCGGACTCGGGCTGCGGTGTCGGTTCGGAACCAGGTTCGGGATCGACCCCCGAAATCGCTCCCGGATACCCAGACTCAGCCGTAGCCCACTCGGGCGTCTCGCCCACCGGGGTTTCCTCCTGAGCAGGCATCGGCGGCCATGTCACCACCGGCCCTCCGATCTGCAAGGTGGGCATCACACCGTCACCCCTCGCAAACTCGCCTGGAGTCCACGCCCTGCGGGACTGTCCACAGTCGTCACCTGCACCGTAATCCGGTCGCCCACAGCGAAACTCCATGTACCGGACACCGTCGTATCGAGCGCATGATTGGCCGCCGCGATTGTCACCGAGGTTCCCGCGATCGCGGTGCCGTTCTTCCTGAGCTCGACCACCAGGTTGCCGGTGCCCGCCGTCTCTCCACGATAGGTGACATTGGAAACAGTGATCGGCCGCTCGACCCGGACCCCCTCCGGCACGATATTGCCCGCCCCGGCAGCGCGAACACCGCTGTGCGACTTGAAGGCAATGTCGTACGCCTGACCTGCCACTGTCGGCGTGCGAGCGTCCGACAGCCGCGGATCCGAGGTCCACACCGCCGAGATAGCGGTGCGAGCCTGGGCTTCGTCGGTCGAGCTGAGGAGAGCGTCGGCGATTGCGGTGACGCCGGTGATCTCGGTGACAGAGTGGGTGTGCGCGGTCGGCGGCCTGGCGTTGCTCAGACGGGGGTCGTCACCAGCGACGGCGGTGGTGGCCGACGATCCGATCGTCGGCGAGAAGGTCGCCGGCTTCCCGCTGATCCCCGACCACTGCGTCGTACCCGCCGGACCGCGAACGGTCACGCCCTGGCCGTTCGGCGTCCAGCCGCTGACCTCGTCGTACAGATAGAGCAGCCCGTCGGACTTGACCACGAACTGACTGCCGTCGACCGCGCCGGCGGGCAGCTCGGCATAGGTGTTCACCTGGCCGTCGATCTGGATTCCCGCCCCGCGCGGACCCATCACCACAGCGTTGCCCGCCGAGGCGGGAACCGGTGACACCAGGGTCAGGTCGACCAGTCCCGTCGAGGCGACGTCCGGGTCTTCCGGATCCGGGCCGGCGACATACTTCGGAACATTGAAGCTGAACGACTCCAAGAGAATTCGCTCACCGTCGTAGGACAGGTCGAACGACACCCGCCACGTCCACTCCGCGGGATTGGTCGCGGGACCGGGAGCAACCAGCCGCACGCCGCGCTTGCCGCGCCAGGTGAGGTACCCGAACTCGTCGAGCTGGCATTCGTAGTGCTTCGGCAGCTGTACATAGGTGGCCGGACTCGGCTGCGCACCGGGAACCAGCACCTTGGGCGCGTCGGCGGTGAACGTGATCGTGCCGGTCAGCGGGGGAAACTCGGGCAGTTCACCCAGATCGGGGCCGTCGATAACATTGGCGAGAAACCGCCCGACGACCTTTCCGTAATCGAGTGGGGGCAGATCAGCCATGGATCAATGCCTTTCGAAAGAAGTGGCGGCGCAACGCCTCACGCGTCGAGCGGAAGCGCACGAACCTGCAGATGCGAATAGTTGCTGAAAACGTTGTAGGTACCGGTGCCGGTGACGCGGTCGACCACGACATACAGCGTCACCGTCTGATTCGCCGGCACGACACCAACCGTCGGGCTCGGCTGATTCGGGTAGGCGGACCCGCAACCGGGCGAAATGTGCACATAGGCCAAGCGAGTGACCGAGTGGCCCCAGCCATACCCGACGACTTCGCCGTCGATGCTCCCGACGCGGACCATGACATCGCAGCGTGTGGGAGACGCCGACTGCAGTACCGCAGCACCCTCGACGAGCGGTCGCCACGCCGTAGGCTGAGCAGGAATAGTGATCGAGGCGATGACCTTCTTCTGCTCCTTCAGATTCTGCCCGGAAAGGAACTGCTTCTCGCCGATCACCCAGGGCCCGCGCGGGCGCGGAGTCGGAATCGGCCGGAACTTCTGTGCCGTGGCGTCCCACGCCAGCACGTGGTCCTGACCGAGCGGACGGTCATCATCGATCAGGACATCGGCCGCATCCTGAATGCGGCCCGCTGCACCGGGGTCGCCCTGCGGGCCCGCTGCCCCACGCGGGAAGGTGATCTCGACCTGCTGGTCGGGAGCAGTCCCGACAACGCGCGCCGAGGCAGCGGCGCCGACGGCGCCCGCAACCGCACTGCCGGACAAGACATTTGCCTTGCCGCGGCGGCCCGGCTTCCTGAACGCGTCCTCGAACGCGATGAATTCCAGGCCGGTCCAGTAATAGACCGCGTTCTCGGCGACGACGCGCCAGGCCTTGCGCGCGTCGTCGGTTCCCAGCGCGAGCGAGGTGAGCGCGGCGACGTCGTCGACATCGCCCTGCCACTGCCAGGGCCAAGCAGCCTCGCCTTCGGGGCCAGACGGGCCCGAAGGCCCTTCCCGCAGCTCGATCAGCACCTCCCGGTCCACCAATTCGACCGGATTCACCGTGTACGGCAGACCGACCGAGTCGGCGACGCCACGCATGGTGATCATGACGTCCTCGTCGAATACTTCCGTCTGACTTTCGGTACTCACACTGCCCCCACGGGTCGGGCGAAGCAGACGACCTCCGAGTCGTCCATGATGTAGTCATAGTTGGCTGTGCCGGCGTTCCGGCTCAGCACCACATAGAGCGTGACGTTCTGACCTGCGGGAATGACGCCGATCGGATTGTCGGGCGTCAGATTCCGCACACCGAGGAACGGCTGCAGCCGCGCGCGGGTGTGCGCACCGGTGACCTGCCCCGAACCGAGGGCCACTCGCTGGCCGGTCGCCGATCCGATCCGGACCTCCGCGTCGATCCGCGTGGTGAACTGGTCATAGTTCTCCACCGACCGCACCACCACTCCGCCGAAGACCATCGGCCGCCAGGCCGTGTCCTGAGCTGGAACATTCAACTGCGCGACGACTTTGGTGGCAGCCGAGATGTTGTTCTGGGATGGCACGAAGCCGGCGTTGCCGTCCCAGGCGACATCATCGTTGATCGTCCACGGGCCACGGAGGCCCGGATAGGGCACCGGTTTCCATTTGCTGAGACCGACGTCCCAGACCGGAACCGCTCGGTCCGGATGAGCACCGTCGAGATAGTCGGTGGACTGGCGGAGCGGCCCGGGCCCGCCGGTCGTGCCCTTGGCGCCTTGCACTCCCCTTGGCACGACCAGATTAAGCACGAGGTTGGGCGCCGCGCCGGTGACCGTGACCGCCAGCTCGGATCCGACAGGTCCGGTTTCGACCGTGCCGATGGACACCGAGCACGGCTCGCCATCGGGTCCGGCGGCACCGAAAGCTTCCGCGAAGCTGTCGAAACCTGTTCCGTTCCAATACACAAGCGTGCCCGCGGACAGCACCCGCCAGGCCTTGCCCGCCTGCGCGACCCCCAGTTTGGATCCGAGCGCCGACAGCGCGGCCTGATCGGCGATGTCACCTTCCCAGCGGAACGGTCTCGCCGCCGCACCTGCGGGCCCGGCCGGACCGGCGAGACCGGTCATCAGTTCCAGGTCGCCGGAACGCGGCGTGCCCTGCATCGCCTGAACGACGCCGGCCCGCCCGATACCTTCATCGATGCCGCGCACCAGCGTGGACTCGAAATATTTTCCTACAGTAGCCATTTTCAACTCACTCTGTGGGTTCGGCGAAGACGACGAGAGAACAGCGATCCGAGCGGAACCCGATATTGGCGGTACCAGTGCCGATTCGATCGACCGCGACAACAAGCTCGACGGACTGTCCGGCGGGCACCTGCGCGTAGTCCGCGGACGGCGACAGCGCGCGGGTGGTGGTGCCGTCCCGGAAGCACGGCGCTGCGGGTAGATACATCCAGCCACCGCTGCCTGCCGGAGTGGTGGCAACCAGCGCCCCCTGAGAATTATTCAGCCGCACCGCCAGTTCCGCTGTCTGCGCGCCATTGTTCACCGAGTAGACGTAGGCATGGCCATAGACCAGGGGGCGCCAGGCGAAGGGCTGAGCGGGAATGCTGACGGTCGCGACATCGATGCGGCTTACCGCTGCCACGATCTCGGTCGGAAAATCTTCCTGGTACCAGGCCCACGGGCCGGTACCCAGGGGCGCGGACGCGGACCGAAATCGGCGGGTGACCCGGTCGTAGGCGAACACGCCGCCATGGCTGGGCCCGGTCGTCGTCTCGTAATCCTCGGCCATGGTGATGGTGCCGGACGCTCCGGCGGGCCCGACCGGACCTGGCAAACCTGCCGCTGCGGTCGAGTGCAGCTGCTGATCAGCTCCGGTGCCAGTGAATTCGATGGCAGGCACAGTCAGCGTCTCGCTGTGCTTCGTCGGAGTGACGGTGATCGAATTGGCCGCAGCGGCAGGGCCGACAGGGCCGACCGCGTCGGGCGAATGCTCCCAGCCGGAGCCGGTCCACACATCCATCCCGTTGTCGTCGAGCCGGTGCCACCATTTGCCACGATCCTCCGGGCCTAGTCCGGCGGGCCGTGCGGCCACGTCCGGGATGGTCTCCATCTTGCGGAACGTGCTGCGTGGTCTGCCGCGCACACCTTCCGGACCGGCAGGGCCCGAGGGAAGTGGTAGGTCGTGCACGTCATCGGCGACATCGACCTTAGCGGTGAGAACGGGCAGCCCATCGATGTCGGGTGCGCGCCGGGCGGTGATATGGGCGGGAAAACTGATATCCGCCATAGATTTTCTCCTCTACGTGAGGGATTTCAGATGATGAGCAGGTCCAGGTCGGCACCGACGTCGCTGGACAGGTCCTTGATCGCGGAGGCGACGCGGCCCAGTCGCTGCCAAGCCTTGACCACCGGATCCTCTTCGTCGGACCCGTCACCCACCGTGATCTGCCACATCGCGGCGGTCTCGCGGTCGTCGGTGAAGGTCAGTTCGGTGACGAAATCGGTGAATACCTTGTCGCCCAGGGCAAAACCGATCTGATCGCCGAGCCCGAAGTCGCGACCGATCAGATAGGGCGCGTTGTCCTGGATGGTCACCTTGTGACTGGTGTAACCGCGCGTGAGGTGCAGCCCCTGCCTGGCAGCCACGAAGCCGTCGAGCGTGAAAGCCTTGTCGCTGCCGGTGATGAACAGCTCGCGGAACGCATACGGTCCGGCCTTGCGCACGCGCTCCATGTCCCGATAGACCATCCAGGCGAGGAACACGTCGTCGAGTTGACCTCGGTAGAGCCAGTCCAAGCCGATCAGCGACAGCAAGCTCTTGATGGCCATCTCGATGCCGGCATTCACCCAGCCAGGGGAACGACCACCGACGATGATGTCGGTCGCCGTCGGTTTATGCAGAGCTACCTCGGAGGCTCCGATCCCGGAATACTCGCCGTCGAAGTACCAGACCCAAGGCAGGTTCCGCATGGTGCCGAACTTGCCCGGCGTCCCGTAGACAGCTTCGTACTCGCTGGTCGAGTCGAAGTTCGGATAACGCATCGGGGTGGTGCCGTCGTCGGCGAACTCCTCGAACCACGAGACGATCCCGTCCCACAGTGTCCCGGTGGGGCCGGTGACACCCGATTTGTCCACGGTTTCCAACACCACGGTCGGCTTGTCGAGGTAGAACCACTCGGGTGCGGGCTGATCGTCCTCACCCGGTAGGAAGAACCGGGCCGTCAGCATGACGCCGGAATCCTCCAGCATGGGCCGGAACAACTTGTCCGCCATGTCGAATCGCGCGGAGGCGGCGCTCCACCGGCTCGTGTCGGTCCGTGGGTCGACCGGAACGACTGCGATCGGAAACGTCGTGTTCCCCTGCAACCGCATCAGATTCATCGTCAGGTACGTGGTCACCAGCGTCCGGACAGGACCGAACAAGATGTGATGCCGGGGGAACTGCGCCAGCACCGGTGCGAACGGACTCGCCCAGCAGCAGATCGTCGACACATGGTTCCAGGCGTGAATCGCCTCGATGTCCACCGTCTCGACCCCGTTGTCGTCCCGGACGATCGACGCCTTCGTGATATACCCGTCCCACCGAAACCCTCTGGTGTTCACGGTGATCGGCAGGGTTGTGTCCGCATGATTGCCGAACAGATGGTCGAAGTGCACCATGTCCCGCGGGCAGATCATCTTCAACCCGCCGGCCGAGTTCCGCGGAAAACTCACCTGCAACGACAGGTAACTCCGCTCCTCCCCCACCTCCTGCATGTCCTTGTCCCAGTACCGGACCAGAACCTCTTGATCCCGAGCATCCTCCTGCTCGACCCGGAACATCTCATCCATCCGCCGCGATTCCGCATGCGGTTCCCAAACACCCATCCTCCACCACCTTTCCTTGATTCTGGGTATAAAAAAACCCAACCCAACCCGAATCGGGTCAGGTTGGGTTGGTCCGCTATATGTTCAGTCGAATTACCGGCCGGGATTTACAGTCACCACTGACTCGACCACATTCGAGACGACCTCTCTGATCTTCAAGAGCTCCACGGGTCTGCCAGGCTCGTAGGCAAATCACTCACATCGTCTACATCCTTCTCGAGCCCTACCCAGACCTGCCACTTCACACAGGAAGGTCTAACGAAATGACCGTCGTAGAATTCGATCAAAGCCCGCTTCAGTTTACCGAGCTCGATCTGCGAATTACCTGGAAATATCCGCTCATTCCCAAAATCGAAATAGCTGACCGCAGCACGGGATGTATCGGAACCCTGCGTATAATATTCCCCTCCTTCTCCCTGGAGGAGAAGGCTTCCAGATCCGTTAGCTGCGTGGATTCCTATACCGAGATATACCGCATGAACCCCCGCTGGATCAGTCACGAAGACAGACATGTAGTTACAATATTCATTACCAGCGTCGACAAGTTCATCGACAGCAGACGTCAAGTCTTCGGCCGAGCGTACGACAATTGGATCATCACGATGCCGGGGCAACGAATATGCAGTAATCGAGTTCAAGATACCCTCCGAGCCTATCGACATTTGACACCACGATACCTGCAAGGTGCTACCGGGAGAGACGAGATAAGGACATGACATCGACCCGAGAATTTTGCCCCTGAACGATATCTGTCACACGGAGGACGACTAAGGCTCGGGGAAGGCGGAAATAAAAGGGAACGTCGCACGAAACTCGTCGAGCACATCGCTCCTGTTCCGAAGCGCTTCCTCAGCAGTGGTTCGAGTCAACGGCGAATCATACACATCGACTCCCCTAACGTATGCGATTCCGTACACCGCCGGCTCGATAGCAAGGAGCTCCGGCGTGTCGGTAGAGAAGCCCACGATGAGCACGACATCGGCGAGTGGTCCTTTGAAATCGACAAGCTCGAAGATGTACTCCGGGATGCGATCCATCTCGTTCGAAGTTACAACTCCTAACGCCCATTCACGCAGATCTCGCAAGCTAATAGCCTGGCAGAATAGGCAAGTCAGAACAAAACCAATCGTCCTTGAATCGCCGCTCGTAATTCCCCCTACTTCCGCCATACAATTACCTCCCTTTGGACATCGACTCGCCACCGATATGACCAGTCTTCGAGTGAATTTGGCGTATAACCAGCACGTCTAATCAGCCCGAGATGCAACATGCTCCCAAAGAGGACTAGTCTGACTCGCCCGCCGAGGGCTCGACATACTTCTCCGGCCTGATAAGCACGCCACCCGTTATCAGCCGATCGCTCGGGATTCTCTCCGTGCCGGCCAGTGGGATTTCGGTCATCCGACCGCCTAGTAGCATCCATAGTCCGAAGCAACTGTCTTCCTCGTCTCGGATCAAGACCTGCACCGAGTACGGATCCGGCCAATCGAGACCCTCGAGATATCCCAGCAATCCCCACCAGTTGAACCGAGAAAACTGCGCAACCCACATATAGCAGTCGCCTGATCCTTGGCGGGTTCCCTCGAAAACGGAGTCATCCACCGGCGTAAAACACTGATGCCACTCCCGATCAGGATCAGGCACCGTCAAGGGCTCCATCGCAGACCATCCATCACTGGCAAGCACAATAACCTCCGCAAATCGACTCATGGCGGCATTCCCTTCATGGAACCTCAAGCTGACGGGGACATGTCTTCGGGCGGCGGGATGAGAAAAGACCAAGCTTGCCGTTCCCGTCACTCGATCCGGTTATCGACCGGCCATCCTCTCCACTTCACGGCATCAACCTACTCGCCGACCAGCATCACTTCATTGAAGATCATTGGCCACCAAGAACTCTTCTCCTCGAACGCCGCTGGATCGTTTCGCGACAGTTCCTCCGGGAGCTCGCCAAAGCGCTCAGTCCCCCCTGGCCCGTCGGCGAAGCAGCTTGAGAACCGATACAGGAATTCGACGAAATCCCGAAGAGTCGAGTTAACAAATTGTGGAGCTGGCTCTTGAGTGTCGAGACTCACTACAGCACCGGTATCTTGATCGAACAAGAACAGCATGTCTGGACAGTCCGGCACCGAACCGATGAGTACCATCTTTCTCGCGTTCCGCTCGTCGTCAACATGGTTTTCAAGCAGGACGGTGCTGTACAATGGCATCTCATTCGCCACTCGCGTTGTGTAAACAATTGGGACTTCGTACGGAAGAAAATCCACTGGTGGATACGCCGAAAGCGGGACCCTGAAAGTATCCTTCCACTCCATTGCCGGAAACATTCGTGCGCCTGTATGCTCGCCCCACTCACGAAGGCCGGCGATATAGTCACTCACTACAGCGGCGCCTTGGAGGACAGCCAGGTTTCCACAATGTCATGCCCACCCGTTCGCGACCAGGGTTGCATACCACCCCTCCGGATCCTCCAGCTCGGACGGATCCACCAATTCGACATATTTGGCGCCGAACATGTATTCATTAACAAATGTCAACATATCCGGCGCAACAACTCGAGAGCGATTCCCCTCGCCATACCGCCAGAAATACTGATCAGAGAACATGACTTCCTCGGTGGTCAAGTTCAACAGAAAGGTATCGTTGCTCGCGATCCCAACGTTGATCCAGTGTTCCTCTATCCTATATACCTCCCCGTCCTCATCCATGATGTCACCCTTAGCAAAACGACTACCTATACTCAATCCGCTCACGCTTGGACCACTCGTAATTCGATTCAATTCGATCAACGATGTAGGAATGCGCAGACTTTCCAGCGTCGTCAATACCAATGCCGGCACATCGCCGCAATCAACACATCGGTGCACCTCTTCGCAATACTCCTCGAGGATCCGCACAGTATCCAATTCGCTACCCGGGGGAAATCTAGAGAGTGCGACCGGATCATTCGCGCTTGCCTTCCGAACGGCAGTCACTTTACTTGCCACATCGATGAGCGTCGATTTTACCATTTTAAGACCTCGATCCTGATTGTGGTGCCCCCCGGAATAGCACGCAACTGATTCCTGATCTGCTGGCCTACCCCGTGATTAGTAATACCCTCGATCGGTCCGATATTACCACGAGCATCGAGTCCGTTCAATTGGAGTTCATGGAGGTGGTCCATCTCTTTCGACTTCAGCCGCTCCTGCCTTCGCGCATGCAGTGCTGCCGCCTCGTTGCGCATGCGGTCGCGATCGTCCTTATCGATAACTTTACGCGCATATCTTCGGTCAATTTCCCGGAGTTCATCGCTGTAGTCTTTGTTGATAGAATTCTCCAACGTAGTCCTGGTTGAACTCTGCGCGTTGCCATGTCGAGTCGGCTGGTTATCCGGCTTTCGACTCAGCGCGCCTTTGTCCGAAGCTCTTTTCAATACGGCTATTTTTCGTCGGAAATCTGCCTTACTCCAATTATTCTTCCTTTCCAGAAAGATAGTGTAACTCCCATCCGAATTCAGCCTGGGCGCCAATCCCCCACTGGGTGCGACATCCGCCTTTTTGTTGCGTTTCTTAGTTTTAAGCGTCTTCTGAATAGAGTTCTGCGATGGTGACGTGCCTCCACCGCGCGGGGCACCTGGCGTCACACCTCCAGTCCCGCTGCCAACTCGACCATTCCGCGGCCCGTATCCGCCATTTCGCGGGATTCCGGGATTCGAGTTGACACCTGTCGTTCGAATGTCGCGCGTTGCTGCTCGGGTATTTTGGGCTGCCGGCGTGCTGCTCCGACCTCCGACATTCAACGCACTATCTACGTGTCGCTCCGCAGAAGTGCTGCGCGCTCCTGCGGAGACCATCGTCTTCGCTCGCGTCTCAAGCATTAGCAGCTGCTCAACCTGCATATTGAGGTCTCGAACTGCCTGCCCAATCTGGGCCTCAGATTTCAATGCTTGCGACAGCGGAGCACCCATCCCCGGACGCAAGTAGACATCCCGCGGCACACTCGCCGCGACAGATATCGGGGATTGCGCCGGACTGTTCGGTCGTAGCTTCGGCGCATTGGCCGACAGTTGTGGCAACTCAATCCGCGCCGGTGTTGGGCTTGGCCGTGGTGCCTGAAATTGGGGAGTCGAAGATGGGAGAGCCGGATTCCTGGCCGCTCGCGCTCCGCCCGCAAGACCCGTGAGGGCATCGCCTGCGCCCAACCCGGCAACCGCGAGTTCGCGTCCGGTCAGAGAAGCTCCCTGGCCGGCGAGTTGGCTCCCGAAGTACCGGCCACCAATGCCGACACCGAGTCGCGTACCGAGGATCGCCAATTCAGGGATACCGAATACGACCATGACCGCGTCGTAAACAAGCTGCCGATTATCTATCGCGTTTCCGGCGTCGAGGTCGATCGTGTCGGTCGGCACGAATATGCCGTCGATGGAACCATAGGATGTGTACTTGATGCCTTTGGAATCAGCGTTTCCGATACCTCTGAGGTTTCCCTGTTCGTCGAAATAGGCGTCGAGTTCATATTTCGATCCGTCGGGCTTTCGTCCGTACCATTTCTGGATCGAGGTCCCATCGGAAACTCGAACCATTGGCCCCCGACTGGTGATCGGATCGGTGACCCAGGTAGCGCTCGATGGGTCGAATTTGTTGCCATACCCGGGACCACCGAGGGCCGTATTGTATTTATCAACCGCTGTTGTCGTACCATCGGGCTGGACTACCGCCCGGTTGCCCATCGCATCAGTCACGATGCTGATCGGCTGACCGTTGGTTCGTCCGGGAACTGTCAGGACTTCGAGCGAAGTGCCTTCGCTGCTGGTGTACTCAGTGACCGGCGTTCCATACAGGCTCGGCCTGAAGTCGGCGCTGCTGGCGCTACCGTCGCTATGCCACATCGTGACGTGGCCGCTTGTCCCATCCGGGCTCAACTGAATAATCTGAGTAGGCGTAGATGATCCCGGCGCAGGTTCGACTACGATAATGTTCGACTTGTGGTAGTGCACCGAATGCGAACCATCGGGATTCGCCGTCCAGGTAATGAGATTTCCCTGTCCGTCGTCAACAGTTCGTATTTCGGAAATTCCGGACTTGTCGATAATCGTGGTATCACGAGTCAAGCCACCGGTGCCTGGCACGATTTTGGAGTGGCTCTCAGATGCCGGCGCGCCGAACTTATCTCGGACCTTTGTATCGATGTCGCCGGTAACCGGGTTGTGGGTGCTGGTGATGGTCGTGTGGTCGTTACCGATGGTGACGGTCGCGACTCCCGCGAAGCTGGTGGAATCACCCGGATTCACCGGTGCGTGCTGGGCGAAGTTCACAACATCCGGCAGGCCAGCGTTCAGGGTTTGACCGACGACTGGCTGTTGCACACCCAGCATCAAGCTGGTCAACGATGAGGGCTGACTGACCGGTGTTGCGGCAGTAGGTGCCGGCGTCACGTCCGGTGCAGTTGTCGATGCCGGCTGCGGGCTGGTTGTCGCAGGTGCCGGGGCTGGACTGGTCGGTGCGGTCTGAGGTTGGGACGCCGACGGTGTTGGCGCCGCGGCGGGCACAGGGGAAATGGGGGCCGGAGCGGCTGGTTGCGAGGGGGGTTGGGCCGGCGGCAGATCCGTCGGCACCGCTGGCCTATCCGACAACCTAGGATCGTCAGTGGTCAGACCCGGGATCATCGGCAGGCCTTGGTCCTCGAGCGGGGCAGCTACGAACTGCGCCGTCTGAACACGGTCTTGGGAACGGCTGTCCATGTCACGAACCCCGAGCACCCGCTCGTACGCCCGCGCCGCCGAAGCGGCCGTCATCCCATTTCGGCTGTGCACCCGCTGTTCTCGGGAAGAACTCGAGTTGGACTCGGCTCCCAACGGAGTCAACGACGCTAGCCACTCGGAGAACTGAGAATGGTCATACGCCACGACCGGCGCTGGTACCGGCATGGCGATACCTCCTTAGGAATCGAGTGAGCCCAACCCCTGCACAGGGATTGGGCTCTCTCTCGTTCGATGTTCAGTTGGAAGGCAGAATCAGAACGGTCGTGACGACCGCGGTGTCACCGCCCCGATGACGCTCGACTCGGCGTTCCCGTCCTCGACCTTCACCACGATGTCGGTGCTGGTCCACGGGTCCAGCGAGGCGAGCCAGCGGCGGCCGGCGAGCTGGCCCCACACATTGACGCCTGTGGTGTTGCCCTCGGTGTAGAGACGAGCCGTGCGATGGCGCGGATGGGTGTCGATGCGCAGGGTTTGGCCGGCCGTCAGGCGCGGGGTCTGCACCATGCGCGGCTGGCCGGTGTCGCTGGGGACCGGGTCGAGGATCGACCAGCGTCCCGGGCCATTCATGGTGTAGCGCGGCCACGCCGGCTGGTCGGCTGCGTTGCGCAGGCGGAGGACGCCCTCGCCGGTGCCCGAGGCATTGGTCCAGACCTGTGTCTCATCGAAGTGGCGTTCGAGCGGGTCCATGGCGGTCGCCGAGATCTTGTACATGGCGAACCCGTTGCGGGCCGGATCGATATCGCCCGAGGGCTCTGGAGCACTGTCGAGCTGGAACTGCTGGAATCGCCAACCCTGGTGCCGGGTGAAGTAGCCGACCGTGACTGGTTTGTCGGTGGACCACCCACGGAACCACGCATCGTGCACGGCGTGGAACTCGCGAACCGGGTTGGATTCCCGTGCGCCGGCCGCGGTGGAGATGATGGCCAGGAAGTCCCATTCCTTCTTCCAGCGAACCGACCGAGTGAAAGTGGCGCCGTCCTGGCGGGCACCTTCGGTGGCGAGCAGCTGGACCGGCGCGAACATGAATCCTGTTTGGGCCGAGAGCCTTACGCCCTCACGCCCGGCATTCGGGCCCGCCAGGTGCCAGACCCGGCCGTTGACGTCCCACACCACGATCTTGGTGTCCTGCGTACTGAGCAATTGGTGGGTCATCGCCCGAGCCCTCCTCCGCGTTGCTGCGCAAACGATTGACGGCGCTGGACGCGGGCGATGGACATCGCGACGCTCTTGGGGTCCATACCGTTGAAATTGAAGATGTCGCCGCGGGCGGTGTGCCCGCCTGGCCCCTCGGCCAGGTCCGTCAGACCGAAGCCGGTGCCGATAAGTTCCTTGGCGGTGCTTGCCACCCATTCGACGGGTTTGGCGACGAGGTCGACCGCCTTGCCCGCGACGACCGATCCGGCGATCGAACCGAGCACGGAACCGATCGCGGCACCGGCAGGCCCGGCGATCGCCGTACCCAGACCAGCGCCGAGGAAGCTGCCGACCTGCCCTGCCGCGTCCTGGGCAAGGCCCTTGGCGGCACCGGTGACGCCCTTGACCAAGCCACCCGACGAGGCGCCGGACAGAAATCCGGAAATGCCCGCGGACAGATTGTCGCCTTCGCTGAAATCGAAGGCCTTCTGCTGCTCGAACGGCAGGAAGAATTCGTCGTCCGGATTGATGCCGAGTTGCTTGGCAAGCTCGCCGTCTGCCGCCAGCGCGTCAGAGATGGACGGGATGCCCAGGGCGCCAACCAGAGCTCCTACCCTAGAACCGGCCTCACGCAGGGCAGTGGTGTCGGTGAGACCGAGCGATTTGCCGAAGTTGCTCGCCAGCTCGCTGCCGACGATCGAAGCGCGATCGATATAGTCGGCGCCGCCATACGTGCTCAGATACTGGGGTTCAGCCAGGTTCGTTCCCGTGAGTCCCTCACTGAGACTTGGGGTTCGCGGAGTGGTGGACGCGCCACTCGCCGTTGTTCCGCCGGTGCTGCTGAGGATTGTCACACCGCCGCCGGATGACCCGCCGGTCACGACGACGCTGTTGCCACCGCCGGTCGACCCGCCATCGCCACCACCCCAGCTGGTCACCGTCGTCGGCGAAGCACCACCGGGCGCGACCGCGCCACCAGCTCCGCCTTCGACCGACATATCGGTCGGCATCGGTTCGATCTGGGTCTTCAGCGACATGGAGGCGGCGAACCCACCCCCGAACCTGGATCCGATCGACTCACCGAGAGATTTTCCGATCTCCGGTGCCAGCTGTCCGGCCGGTCCCAATGCGGGAGCGATCGCCTCGCCCAGCGCCAAGCCAACCCGTCCGCCGGCTTCTGTCGCCGAGGACATGATCCCCGCCGTCAGCGCCTCGGACAGCGACGCGAGCGGCGCTACCGATCCGGTGTTCGCGGTCGTCGACGGCTGTGCAAAGGCAGGCGCCACGTTCATGACGCCCTGCGGCTGGACGTTCAGCTCCGCCGACAGGGGCGGGGTGGCGCTGAGAGCCGATGAATCCTGCTGACTCAGGTCAACTTTCACCGGGTCGTTGGTGCGTCGGGTGAGTGGCCCGCCCATTCCGAAGACGGGCGCCAGCGCACCGCCGAGCGCTGCCCCGACGGCACCTGCCGCGTCGATGGCCGCACCGCCGACGCCGCCGAGCACATCCGCGATCAGCCCGGTTCCGAGCAGATCACGCCAGCGCTGCGGATCTCCCATCGGGGTCCCGCCGACCAGACCGCCGTCGGCGAAGCCCGGCAGCATTCCGGCCAAATACCCGGCTGAGGGAACCCAGCCGGCATTGATAGCTTCCAGCAGCGGCAGCGCGTTGGAAGTCGCGGCCGCGTTGACCACGAATTCACCGTTGGACAACCGGGCCAGAATCGAGTCGCTGCTGCCGGTCCCGGGTCCCCGCACCGAGCCGCCGCCGGCGTAACCGACAGGGTTTTCGACTACTACGTTCTCGACACCCTTATCGGCCTTCGCCGGATTGAGCAGTGTCGTCTTCGAGGAGAATTTGATCAGACGAGTCTTGGTGTCGGTCTCGTCGCCGTCGGGGCGGAGCAGGTCCATGGCCTGCCCAGCCACCCTTTCGGCGATAGCACCCGGCTGTGTGCCGAGTACATCGGAGAGGACACTGTCGAGCACCCCGAACAGACCGGCGCCGATCAGGTTGTTCGGCGGGATTCGACCATCGTCGCCGAGGGTGATCGGGTCTTCGTCGGCCAGGGTGATCGTCGCAGTGCCCGAGCCGAAGCCGCCTTCCCAGACGGCCCCACTCGGCAGAGCGATCCGCTTTCCCGGAGCCGGTTGGCCGCTCGTGGTCATCGCAAGAACGTCCGGCAATGTCATCGCCGTTGGGCGCTTCTTCTTCACAATTGGTATCCACTTTCTGCGTTCGACCGCTCCGGGGCTGCAGCCACCTAGCCGTTCCAGCCGAGGAAGTCGTTCATCTGATCGAGTTCCGTAGCCGTGCCGACACGTTCGCGATCCGATTTCCTGCCCGGACGAGCGATCGGCTCTGGTCGATTGCGCCCACGCCGGCCGTCGTCGGTACGGGCCCAGGCCAACCAACGCAGACTGTCTGCGACATCTGCCAGCAAGTGCTCAGCGGTTTGCCATCGACTGCCCTCCGGATACATCACCCGAAGCAGCGCCGACTCGAGCGGAAGGTGCTTGACGATCGCTCGCAGATCGGCCCAGCTGAGTACGTCGGTGCCGAGCATCCGCAGCCGGAGCCCAAAGGCGATCAGGTCGTATTCGATTGCCTCGCTGTGCTCTTCGAGAAGAGCATCGAGGCTTAGGATTCCCCCAGGCTCAGCCCCGAGTGCGCGCGCCACGCCTCGAGCAGCTGGTGGTAGGCGTCGGGATCCATATCGTCGAGCACGGCGAGCGCCTCGGGCGCCAGGCTCAGCTCGAGCAGGGTGTACATCGCGTCGACATCGCCGAGACGACGGATCCGGCGAACGAGACCGGGCTTGAGGTAGGACAGCGACGGCAGCACGATGTCGGCGCCGTCGACGGTGTAGGTGAAGTCGTCCTTCACGACCGCCGGCTGGGCGACCTTGATGGGAGCAGCAGGAGAAGTCATGGGTAGCAGACCCTTTCGTAGTTCGAGTTGAGTGGTTTCAGAGATAAAGGGGCCCAACAGGCGGCGGGCGGGCCTGCGCATAGGTGTTTTACCCGCCGCCGTTGGGGGCTTAATCAGGCAGTCTTGATGCCGTCGTCGAGGTAGCGGTACGCCTTGACGCCCGAGTCATCCTTGAATGCCTCGACATTGATGGTGAAGCCCGCCAGTTCGTTGGACACGAACTTCTTCTCGGTGATGGACGAGATCTTGGCGTTCGGCAGAACGATGCGCAGCTTCTTGTCCTCGGTCTTCATGTCGAAGACCCACGAGCGGCGCGGCAGCACCAGGCCGGTCTCCTTGACATTGATCAGCTTGCCCGAGGTGGAGGTGGCCGCGGTGGCGGTCACGTTGTTCTCACCGAAGATCTCGCTGAGCACATCCTGGTCCCACACCGCGTACAGGGTGAGGCCGAAGCGCACCGAGTGCTCGGTCTGCAGCTGGGCGATGATGTCGGCGTTCCAGTCCTTGACCGTCTCGACCTTGCGCTCACCGAGCGATTCGATGCCGTCCTCGGAAACGTAGCCGAGAGCCTTGAACGCGGGGTCGATGACGCCGGCCGCGGTGGTGGGCAGGCTGGTGGCGAGCGGCGCCACCAGGACACCGCCGGAAACGGCCAGGTTCGGGGTACCGGCGCCGATGAACTTGCTGGAAGGCAGAGCCATTGTTGTTATCTCCCTTGGGATTGTTGCGCAGGCCCTCGGGATGGGTACTTCAGTTCGACTCCGGTCGGAGTCAGGCGAGGACGGTGCCTCGCACAATCAGGTCGGCGACGAGGGTGTACCGCGGAGCGGCAGTCGCCGGATCGGTGTCGTTCTCCATGCCGGCATCCTCGACCTGGTCGCACCACACGGTGCCCAGGTAGCCGGGAGCGGCTGCACTCAAGATCGAACGCACGAGCGCGGCAAGGGTTGCTGCCGCGCCCGCGTCATCGGTGCATTCGAGAACGACGCGAGAACGATCGAGAATCAGCTGGGCGCTACGGCGGCCCTCCCGATCCTCGACATCGACTCGGGCTTTTCGGTCGTTTCTGACTACTCGCACCATGCGGGTCGGGCGCGGGTCGGGAACCCTGGTGACCACAGTCGCGGTATCGGAGACCGCGGCGAGTTGCGTCGTAAGATAACCGACCAAAGTTTGTTCGATATCAGGAAACAGGATTCTTTCATTCATGTCAAGTCCTTGAACAGAAATTGATCGAGACAAATATTTGGCCATGAAAAATCCCGACCGGCCGACCGATCGGGATATTCTTCATAAGCAAGGCCGGAACGAAAATGCGCCTTCACGCAGCAGGCTTACAAGCCGGACATTCGATGTTGGCAGGTTCATCGTACGATCAACATATGCATGAGTTGATTCGTAATCGAATCGGATTCAGTCTGCCTGGGAACTAATCCACGTCATTCTGTTGCTCTTTCCACCATGCAAGAAGATCTTCATTCTCCTTCTTCAGATCGGAAATCTCGTCGAGAGGGAACACGCCGGTGTAAATGAACTGTTCCTCCCTGAAGAGCCCGTTCTCTTCCGCCCAACTCTGTGAATTCCCCTCGAAGTAGCCATTAATCATTCCGTCGTCGGTTTCGCCGCCCGAGTTAAACGGTTGTCCCCGCCATGTAAAGGTCCACCGCCACCGGTACCATGCATCTAGATCAGAAGGGTCTACTAAGTAGCATTCCTCGTCGATGGTCATTCCGTCTCCCTGTCGAAGTCCTACAGGGCGCGACTGATCGTCACGTGGGTTCAGAACAATACAGGGCTCAGCCGCGCTGTCCTCGAACCAATCGAACGCTTCCCCCTTGTAGATCGCCACATCTCCACTTCGCCATCTCCGAATATTGCTCATACCCTCACCCATTTCCTAGCACGAGTATCGAAGTACCCCAGCAGTTTCTCAACACCATTATCCGCGACCTGCCATATTTCGGGACGCCCTTTAAATTCTGTGCGACTGGCGATCCACTCCGGTATGCCTCCCGCAGTGTAGCCTGTTCCAACAAAGGGTGGTTCCCATGACTTTCCTTCTTGCCCTGCAAGCCTACCAATCCAATCCGCAACCACCTTATCATTGACACCACCGAACGATATAGTGGCCTCAAGCTTGCTTGGTGCGGTAAGCCGGAGCTGGTATGCCTCTTTTGCCCCGGCAGGGATAGGGGTCCAGCCGCGACCTCCATCATCAAGCGCGAGTGCATCTCGAAGGGCTGCTGGAGTATCCAGGTGTGCCGTATCGATACCACGCGCGATGGATCCGCCGAACCCGCCCGAATTGAAGTCTTTCCCTTTTGCATCCTTTGACGCGTTGTTCAGGTAGAGTTCTTTTACCTCGTCGCTGATGACCTTGGTGATCTTCTGCCCCTTCTTTATTTCGAGGGCTTTCCTTATCTCAATCACTAGGAGCGCTTGGGCCTCGGTCATCGAGTTCGTTGTCATCACCTTCAAAGCATCATATTGGTCCTGCCGTATTCCTCGGGACCTGAGCGCCTCCGCTTCCTCCGAAGGCCTATCGCGCAAGGTGTTCTTGGTGTGGACCCCATCATTCTTCTTTGCCGGGGGTGAGCCCTTCCCCGATTTCCCGGTCGGGTTACTCATTGCAAACGTGTCGGCTGGCCCTCTGTTACTGTTGCGGAAGAAGTGGGAGGGCACACCCGCCGTGGCGGTCTGGCTGGCGCCAAGGACTTCAACAGCCTGATCGATAGCACCAATAGCTTTCTGCCCTGTGCCCTGCGCCCATTCCTTGAGCAAGTTCGAATGATTCGCCAGCTGTTGTTGGATCGTCGAGAAATTTGGGGTACGCGGGCCCTTTGTGTTGGGCGTATCGGCGGGAACAATCCGGTTCGTCCCGCCAGGGCCAGGGCGATCACCGGTCCGAGTCGCTGGCACGGGTAGACCTCTCCGACCGGGGCTGACCAGTGAGGTCGCGGCTTTGGTCGGCGCTACCAGCATTGCTGCGCCGAAGCCTGCCTGTCCGAAGGTTTGGAAGAAGTTGTCGTACGTGACTCCTTCCCAGTCGGCACCGAGCCAGAATTTCGAGTTGGCGTTCCAGTTGGCTCCGAAGTCTCGTCGGATATCCCGCCACGATTCGCTCCAGGACTGCGCGCCGGCGAGTGCGGCACCTGTGGAGTACCCGAGCGTTCTGAGGGAACGGAAGTTGGTCGAAACCATCTCTCCGATACCGGTGGCCATCCCAGTGAATGCTTCATCCTGTGTGGTCAGGCGCCAGTCGGACCCGCGTGCTCGGTTGGCATAATTGATGATGTCGTTGACACCGGATAGCGCACCGACTCCTTCGACCATTCCTTTCCCACCGAGAATTACACCGTTGAATACTTCGGCCTTGACGTATTCATTGAAGGTGCGGTCGCCTTGACGATTAAAGCTCCGGCGTAGGGTACCGTCAGCACCATATTCTTCGACTAGGTAGCCATTGTATTTCAATCGAATTCCGCCGTCGGGAAGGTACTGCAATTCGCCTCGGCGGCCATCGGACTCGTCGCGGAACGTGTACCCGAATATGCCTTCGGTTCCAAGATTTCCGGAAACCAGGACATCAGCGATCCGGAACAGGCGTTTCACCGGTTGACCGTCCGGCCCGGCCACCGTCATGTCGACTACCTGTCCACGATCGTTACGAAGCTCGTGGACGAAATTGACACCCTGTTGATACTTGAACTCATAACCCGCAGTCCCGGTATTGAACCGGCGCCATACCGGGTTGCCATTCTCGTCGGGGTAGATATCCCAACGCGCATCTTTATCATCGAACCGATACCCGTTTCCGGTATAATCGACCTTTCCGGCATCTGCAGACACATAGCCACCGTCACCGGTTTCTACAGTCCTACTGAAGGCGGTATTTCCGAAAACATCCGTGTACTTGTTATCCCATAGACCGTTCTCGTTTGCGACACCGATATTCATCCCGATAAAGTTGCCGTTGTCGTCATACACCGGCGAATAAGTTTCACTCAGGTCCGAGTTGCCACCCGAGATCCTGGTCGGCGCACCTGACGTAGAAGCATTGTCGAAACTTTCGACATAAACATCAGCTTCGGCACTCAGCCTGGACAAGTACGATGATCGTCCGTCGGCATCGTCGTGCCAGCGCTGGACACCGCCTTCCCCATCGGAAGCGACCCGCCACCGATCACCGTTGTCGAAGACGATGTCAACGGTGTTGGTACCGTTGCCCTCCGGAATCGAGAAAGTCACAGGACGGCCTGCGTACGTGCCTTCCCACTCGTCACCCACATCATGACCCGACGTATTCGGGAGGTCGATCCACGAGGGGGCTGGATCGTCACCGCCTTTTCCGCCGTCCCCGCCGGCAGCCCCCGGTTGCGGCTGAGTTTGCGGCGCGGGCGTGTCGGTAGCTGCGGCAGGGGGGACGGCAACTGGAGCCGCACCGCCATTGGCGGGAGGCGGAGGCGCGGACGCCGGCGGCGGGGCAGGAACTTGATTGTCTTGTTTCGGAGGATCCGACTTCTTTTCCGGCGGCATACCACCGGCGTAGTTATGTCCCCCGTAGTCGATTTTGGGCTCCTCGGCGATCGGATCCGCAACCTGGACTGACGGACCCGGGAAGTCGCTGGACGGTCCCTGATCGTTGACGAATTTTGCGACTGAACTCTCGGCATGTACCGCTTGTGCTGTCAGCTCACGCTGCGCGAGCACCCGGTTGTATGCTCGCGCGGCAGCTGCCGGGGTCATCCCGGAGTGGTTGAACACCCGTGACTGACGCTCCTGAGCACCCGCTGATTCGGCACCCAGCGGTGTCAGCGAAGCGCGCCACGCCGCACCGGCAGTCACCCAATCCGACGCGACGGTCATTTCGAACCACCTGACGCGTCGTCGATCCGGCGACGCAGCTCGGCGACCATCGCCGCATACGCCTCCGACTTCGTCTTCCCCTCATATGCGATCCCGCGGGGATGCGTCGCGTACCACGCACTCCCCTCGACCTGCTTCACCGAGATTTCGTCGAAGTCGTAGAACTCCTCGGCGTCGGGTGTCGGCCAGTTGCCCTCGGCATCGGGGGTGATGTGGGCGCCGGTGTCGAAGGCACCGGGGGCGCCCGCTGGGGTTGGGACCCACCTGATTTCTTCGAGTTCGGGGTGCACGCGCACGCCGCGCTTGATCAGGTATTCGGCGACTCGGGTTGCCTGCTTGATCGAGGTGACAGTCGGCTCGGCAAGCTTGCGACCGACGGGGCTGGTCCACTCGGGGAGGTGGATGACCGAAAGTTCTTCTGCCAGTGCGCGAACCTGCGGGTCGAGTTCGTCGTCGTGGTCCGGCTCGGCGAGCTTGCCGGACAGGGTCTGCTGGAGGAGGGCCAGAAACTCGGGAGTGACCAGCTGTCCGGATTCGGTCTGAACGTATTCCGGTGTCGATGCTTCGTTGGTGCTGAAGTCGACCGAGCCGATGATTTCCTTGCCGGACATGTGGTGGAGCCTCCCGAGCTTGGGCATGAAAAGAGCCCGGGCCTACTGGCCGGGCTTCGTGTGGTTGCGGGTGTGGAGTTAGGACAGGCCGAGCAGCGGCAGGATCACCGGGGCAAGGACCACGGCCAGCTCGAGCAGTTCGAGAAGGACAGGAAGCATGGAATTCACCTCCTTCCGTCGTGCCAGTGACAGGCAGGGCACGTCAGGTGCGGGGAGCTTCGAGGGCCTTCAGGCGGTCGAGGATGTCGGCCAGGGCATCGACCACGGTCATGCCGTCGAGCTGGTCCCAGCCGGCGAACATGCCCGCGTCGCGCTGCTGGCTACCGCACAGCTGCTCGCGGATGTCTTTGACATCGGTGCCGATCGGGCCGCAGAAGGCGGTGATGAAATCCTGGATCTGGGTAACTTCGGATGCGCTCATCGGGGCGTCCTCTCCGTCGATGAAGGCCTGTACGTCACGGCGGAATTCGTCCATGTCGATACCGGCGGGGTCGATTTTTCCTTCGTGCGAGTACTCGCGGTGGGCCACGCAGTCCTCGGCGGAGCGGCCGATGCGGGCCAGGATGGCCGCGCAGCCGCGCTTGTAGGCGTCGAGTTGGGCTGGGGTCCAGTCGGTTCCGTCGCCGCGGGAGACGGCTTCGATGCCGATCACGTGGTAGTTGGCGTTGTCGGTGGGCCAGCCGGGCCACGAGCCGCGGCCCGCGTGCCAGCAGACGCCTGCGGCGATCACGCGGTAGGTGCCGTCGCGTTCGAGGACCAGCTGGGCGAGTGGGCCGGGGAGGTCGGCGCGGCCGTCCTGGACGATGCGCCAGTCGTTCTTGCCGCCGCCCGCGGTGTGGTGGCACAGCACGCCACGTAGGTCACGGAAGTCGCCGTGGCCTCGGTCGCGCCAGCCTTCGTGTTCGATCACATCGAGCCCGGCGTCGCGCAGCACATCGGCCAGCCATACCGGGTCGCCTGTCCAGCTCATGGACTTACTCCTTGCTAGGTGGAGGTTTGTGGTCCCGCCCTCGCCGATGAGGGGAAGTAGCGAGGGCGGGACGTTCACCCCTGACGCAGCGACGGCGTCTTCGACCGCAGACCACCTACGGGAGACGGGCGCATCGGGGGCGCGGCATGCGGCGGGCTCGAATCCCGCACCGTATCGAGTGTTCTCCGGGGGCTTGCCGCATGCAGTTCAGGCACGGCACCGCGGTGGTGCCGTCAGATTTCTTCTTGAAGGGTGGCTGGGATCTTGTATTGCGCCACCGGGGGTTCCTGGCCGGGAACGTGCAGGCGCAGGAAGCTGAGCAGTTCGTCGATGTGCCGCTGCAGGGCGCGGATCAGGCGGATCGCGTCGCGGAATCGCAGTTTGTCGTCGGCGGCCTGCTCCTCGAGGGCGACCACGCGCTCGCGCAACTTGGCGACTTCCCTGGCCTGCCACGCCGTCACCGCGCCGATCACGGTGGCGACGGCGACGCCGGTCGCTTGGACGAACTCAGGGCTCAACCACGACGCCATCCGATTCACCCACCGATCCCGACACCGGGGTGACCGCGGGTCTGATCACCACCCCGGCGATCACCGGCGTGGCCAGTCCGTACAGCGTGAGCAGGGTCTCGACCCAGGCGGTGTCGACCTCTCGTCCGATGAGAAACGCGACCACACCGGTGACCGCGACGAGTACCGACCGGATCAGCGCCGGCTCCGGTACCTTGCCGATTCGCATTTGGAGGTTCCTTTCCACAGTTCGCGGATGTCAGATTCGCCCTTCGGCGACATCGCGGTTCAGGGCCTGGGCCAGCGCGCGAGCATGGCCGTAGCGGACGTAGTCATCGGTGTGTCTGCCGTCGAACAGGTATCCGCGGGCATAGGCGACAGCGCCCGCCCAGTGCCGCCAGTTGGCCGGTGACCACCAGCGCTGCAACTGATTCCGGGTGGCGGTGTCCAGCATTCGCTGCGCCCACCGGATAGCCGCGGTCGCGCTGGCGAAGCTGAAGAAGGCGCTCAGGTCCGCGATGGTCCGCAGGGGGTTGCCCGCGGGCAATGCGGTGATGGGGTCGCCGGGCGCGGCGGCCCAGTAGGCGGGGATGCCGTCGATCGGGCGCTCCCCGACCACGCCGTAACCGCCGGGGTCGGTGTCGCCGAGGTAGTGGCCCGCCGGTCTGCGTGGATCGGCGATCAGCGCGCACGCGATCACCTCGCGGCCCGGATGCTCACCACGGCCGATTTCCGCGGCGAGATCACCGGCGACAGCGGCGCCCTGCGAATATCCCGCCAGTACCAACGGGTTCGGTGTGCGATCGATCGCGGCAAGCAACGCGCGCCTGCCCTCCGCGACGCTGTCGGCATAGCTCACGTGCGAGCCGTAGTCGGCGGGGTACGGGACCATGCGCGGGCGGAACATCGACTTGTTCAGTGCGTCGGTGAAGGCGGCGGTGACCCCGTCCCCACCGGGGTTCCAGGTTCCGCCGACCACCAGCACATCGATGATGCGAGGGTCCCGGCTGGGACGAGGCGATCCTTTCGGAGACCACAACGACATGTGAAGTACCTCTTTCGGATATGACGTGGGTGGTCCCGCTCCGGACGGCTGTCCGGAGCGGGACCAATTCGCCCCTGCGCTGCGACGACGTCTGCCACCGCAGAAGTGCTGCGGGAGACGGGCGCGTCAGGGACGGGCATGCGGCAGGCACGAACTAGCCGCATGAGCTCAAGGGTCAGCGCAGGCGCGCCAACGACGAAGCCCCCGTTCCGCTTCGGAACGAGGGCTGGACAGGTGTTGAGATGACTATTTGTGGTGTCGGCCGGGAGCCAACTGGCGCAGCATCTCGCCCGAACTGGATGTCGGCCACAGGCACAGATACGGGTACTCGGAGGTCATGCCGGGCAGCCAGCCGAGACGATTCAGCAGGTGCACCGGAATCATCGCGAGCTCCTCGTCCGACAGGTGTTGCAGGCGCCACCCGAGGAGGAACTCGGTGACGCCGAGCACTGCTGCCACGTCGGGCAGGTTGTTACCTATCTCCAACGCATCACGCAGGTCGCCGAGCGGAATCAGACGCCGGGCGACGACGTGATGCACCTTCATCTCGATCCGGCCCCGCCACAGCTCACCATCGAGAGCTGCTGCCAGTTCCAGTGATTCGGCCATCTCGATGTGCGCGACAGAGTGCGCGATCACTTCGTTCCTGACGTGACCCGACAGATCGGCTTGGATCAAGACAGCGCGATCAACTACCGACCAATACGAGACGAAGTCGAACACGACTGCCGAATCGACCCTGATACCTTGGCTGAACGCAACTTCCTGGGCATTGAACCCGTTGCGCTGCACTGCAATATCTTGTCGGTCAGGCACTACGGGATCCGACTCACCTTCAACACCCATGGGGACACACAACTCTCACACTTACCGACGACCACGATCTGCCGCATCCGAGCCGCCCGACCAGACCGGATGCGAGATCTCAAATCACCGCGAGATGTGATGCGACACAATGAACGGCGGTCGTAACGACCGCCACCGATCAACCGCGCCGGCGACCACTTGAAGGTCTTCTACGCAGATGTCCGCCATGTCGACGTGACCGGACCGGTTCCGTCTAATCGGTTCCGAGTTCTCCGGGCTCCGGAAAGATCCGCCACCCTCGTGGCGGGGCTGCGCGTCCGCTGGGTTGCCCGAGTCGTCGGGAGTGAACGCATCGTATGCACCTGACACAAGAAAACCTCACCCAGCAGCCGAAATGTACAGACCCTCGGTCGAGAGCACCTACCCACTCTACCGTCGGACGAAACCTGAGCCTTGGTCAGGATCTGCCGAGTCGGCGACCGCTGGGAATGAAATCTGGTGTGTGCGCCCTATTTTGGGCATACGAATTCCCGCTGGGACTATCTTGCAACATGGCGTACGACCTGTCAACCCACCGATCAAAATCACAGGAAATCGCTGGTGAGAGTGGGTGTCGCGAATCTGCATGCGCACCACGGTCGGCGAAATATCGCTCGGCGTAAGGGATTCGGGCCCAGTTGTGGAGCGCTGAAGCGGCTCGCTGCGCCAAGGTCGGACAACGACAGCGGGGCGCCGGCCACCATCGGCCGACGCCCCGCAGGAGTACTGAATGCACTACACGTCTTTCGCGCGCTTCCGCGCCGGAAGCGCCCGGTGCGCGTCCAATACCTCGCCGACCACGAACAACTCGGGCCACTCGGGCGACCAGGGGCCGGGCACCGGGTGGATCGAGCCCGCCTCACGGAGCGTGCGCACTCGACGTGCGGTCAGATTGCGAAACCCATCACCCAATTGCTCTGCGAGCTTGCCGATCCCGGCGGCGTTGAGGCGCACCGCCCTGGCACGCAGCACCAATGCGGCGTCGGCGGTGGACGCGTCGGCGGGCGGGCACACAACGGCTACCGCGGCCTCGATCGCGGCACCGATCTCGGCGGGGGCGCCCTCGACCCCCTCCGTCATGACGAAGGCAACGATGTTGCGCTGCAACCACTCCGCCAAGCCGGCAATGGTCGATGCGCCGTCGTACGCGAAATCGCGCTGCTCACACACCAATCGGACCCATGACACCAAGACTGCCCGAAGTTCGTCTTCTACCCGTGCCGCCGCCGGATTGAAGGGGAGTCGCTGCTCCCTGGCGCCATTGCGCGTTCGGAAATCGACCGCGCCGAACCTGGTCTGCCTCGTGCGCGCATCCGCCAGGTCCTCGGCCAGGTCCGGAATGTCGCCGAGCATCCGCGCCAGATCGCGGGCGGCACTTCGATCCAGGAACAGGTGCGAATCGTCGATCCACCTGTCCAACGGGGTCACACCGCACGAATCCTCACGCATGCGGTTCGACGCCGGAACGGCATCGCTCGTGCCCATGTATTTACTCCTTCGATCGATAGCAGGTCGGAACCCTGGCCACACCCGGCGCCGCATGGCCGGTCAAGGTTGCGCGCCGGGGCGGCATCTAGTGGACCCCCCTTGCCGAGACCCACATTCAACACTCGTTGTATGCAACGTTGTTGCAACGCGTCTGTCAAGCTGAGCCGGTGCACAAGGGTACCCAGTTAGGTTGCCCCACAATCGCTATCGCGCCGAGCTGTTGATATCGACAACGAGGAGTGCCTCTCCCGAGCTGCGGAAGACCCCTTCAGCGCTACATACACTTCATGCATCACTGCAAACAATCTGCTAGCATCTCAACATGGTGAGACAACGGAGCGCGGTGGTCCCTCCCGAGGTCAGCGCCACCCTGCGGCTTGCTCGCAAGGAGCGCGAGATGTCGATGGACCGCGCCGCGAAGGCAGCACGAATCAGTACCAGTCTGTGGACGCAGGTCGAGAACGGCACCCAGTACAAGCGCGGGCAGAAGGTCCCGGCCAGCACCACGGCCGAAACCCTGCAAGCCATGGCCGAGGCTGTCGGACTCGATGCCGCGCCACTGCTCATGCAGGTGGGATTGGAACCTGCCGAGGTGGAGCAGGTGGCGCCGCAGCCGCCCGGCGGCATTGTCGACCTTTCCGGCCTGTCCGAGGGCGACCTGCGGATTGTTGCCGCCTACGTCAACGGGATTCGGGCAGCACGACGCAGCTGATCGGGATCTGGAAACGACGAATGCCCCGCCGGGTGGCGGGGCATTCGCTGTGTTGCCTGCGATCAGATTCAGCGAGCTAGGACGGGCAGTTGACCGTGTACTCCCACTGGGTGTCGTCCATGCCGCTGACCCGGACGGTCACCGTCGTCGCCGATCCCGCGGGAAGGGAGACGACCGCGGAGCCGGTGCCCTGGTTGATGTTGTCACCGATGTATCCGGTGTCGAGTACCTGACCGCCCTCGTAGAAGACCTGGATTCGGTCGGGAATGTTCAGGGTTTCGTAGGACAGGACGAATGAGGTCGGGCCGGTGACGCCGAGCTGGTGCGTGGTCGTGGTCACGCCTTCACCGCCGGACTTGGTCGACGTGTTGCACGGCTGCACGCTCTCCGACGAGCCGCCCGAGCTTCCGCCGAGGATGCCGCTGCCGGTGTCGAGTAGGTCGCCGAGAATCCCACTGCCGGTGTCGATCAGGCCGCTGCCCGTCGTGCCGCTGCCCGTGTCGGCGGCGGCCAGGCCGGGCACCATCATCAGCGACCACACCGCCGCGAGCGCGATAGCTACTGTTCTTTTCAACGCTTCCTCCACACCACTTCTCGCCAAAGGATCATCAGGTGAAACGCGTTGGGCGGCCGCCTGTTCGCCGCCCGAGCAGGGATTTCGAGGTCCCGTGTTTGCCAGTCCCGCGGACTGGGCACAGAAGTTCTAACACGCGTTTCGAAGGACGAGGAGTGGCCGAAATTCGGGCAGCAGACTGTTCAGATGCCGATGAGTTGCCGCATTTTCCCGACCGAAATATTGGCGCCGCGGCAACACTGGATCGACAGCCCAGAACAGCCCGGGCAACTTCTTAGCTCGTAGAACAAAACACCGGTCGGTAGACCAGATCTGCACGAAATCGATTGCGCCGCAATCGTTCAGCGAACGGCAGTGCCGAAAATGAGTAATCTCACAGCGAATTCGCGTAACGGCAGGTTAGCGCCCACCGATCAGGGCCCGATGAATCCGCTGCCCGGAAACGACGAATGCCCCGCCGAGTGGCAGGGCATTCGCCGTATCGCCGGTTATCAGTCGACCGGGTCGGTCTCCGGCTCTTCGGCACCCACGGAGCACGTGGTCAGAGCCTCGAGCAGGGCGGCCAGGTCGGAAGCGGAACCGGTGCCGCTGCGGTTTGAACGCGAGCCGCCGCCCGACAAAATGAGCCGCCAAAGAAGCTCTGCGGGCCGTCCTATCGATTCAGGAGTTGACCGGCGCGCTGGAACGAGACGCCGAGAACTTGGCCGATCTCGCGAAGGGTCAGACCCTCATCGGCCAGTCGGCGCGCGGCGCGTTGGGCTGCAGCAGCCGCCGATGCTTTGATCTCATCAACCTTCGACAGGAGCCGCTTGGACTCCTCCCACTCCTCGCGCACCGCTTCCGGTAGCTCGATCTCGACGTCGACCGCGAAGGAGGTTGGTGCCACCTCGAGCAGGGTGGCAATGAGATCGCGCGCCATCGGCTCCACCTCTCGCAAATTGCGAGCCTGCGTCCACTGGTCGATCTCGGGCACATGGACGAGCCAGAATCGACCGTCCCGCTCAGCGTGGGCGGTGTACTTCATTTCCGCCACCATCCTTCTCCGAGTACTTCCTCGCATTGCTTGTAGATCATTTCAGCGTAGCGATTACCGAGTTCAGCGTGCCGCCCGATCGGGATCTTCTTTCCTCCCAGCTTGTAGATGGTGTGGTTCCCGCCCTCCCGCTCGACCGTCCAGGTCAGTTCGGCCACCTTCGCGGCCTCACCGATCTTCCTGAGAAGGTCGTTCCGCTTCGTCATACATGCTAGTCTAGCCTGCAGTTGACAATCAAGTCAATCCTAGACTAGACATGCATGATGCGGACGCGGAACTGCGACGGGCCGCACATCCCTTGCGGATGTGCGGCCCGTTGGAATCCGAGGCTCAGCGCAAGGTTGCGGTGAGGTGGGGGTAGCCCTTTGTGGGGTGCAGCATGGAGATGTCCCAGCCGGATCCGACCTGGTCGGCGTAGACGTTGACCGAGGAGGGGAGGAAGATCGGCTTGCCGAATTTGACCGCGTACGTGGTCTTTTCGGGGACGCGGCCCTCGATGGTGGCGAGGATGTTCGCGGCCGACCACATGCCGTGGGCGATGGTCTTCGGGAAACCCATGGCCTTGGCGCCGAGGCCGGAGACGTGGATCGGGTTGTGGTCGCCCGAGGCGGCGGCGTAGCGGTTGATCACCTTCTGATCGACGCGCTGCACGCGCAGCGGCGGCGGGGGGACCTCGTCGGCGGGCGGCACCGACTTGGGGCCGTCCGAGAGCGAAGTGCGCTGCTGGTGCAGGAAGGTGGTCACCTGCCGCCAGACCAGCTCGCGGCCGACCCGGATCTCGGTGATCGCGTCCACCAGCAGGCCCTTGGGGTGTTCGCGGAGATTCTCGATGTGGGTGGTGAAATCGAGCGGCTCGGCGACCGAGATCTCCCGGGTGCGCTCGATGACGTTCTCGAAGTGCACCGCGCCGACCGCGCTGAACGGGAAGTCCCTGGCCACGACCAGCTGCATCGCCAGCGGGAAGCTGAGGATGAACGGGTAGGTCAGCGGCAGGGTGTCGCTGAAGCGCAGGCCGGTGGCGTGGCAGTACGCCGCCAGGTGGTCGGGGTCGACCTGGAAGCCGTCGAGGACGACCCGGCGGTCGGGCAGGGTCGGCTTGCGCACCGACAGCGGGGCGGGCAGCGGGACGGCGCCCAGCGCCGCCTTCGCGTACAGCCCGCCGTTCTTCGGAACCTCGGTAAGGGTGATCGTCTGGGTCATCAGGCGCCGATCAGGCTCTGCCCGCAGACGCGAACCACGTTGCCGCTCACCGCGTTCGACGCCGGGCTGGCGAAGTAGGCGATGGTCTCGGCGACGTCGACGGTCTGGCCACCCTGCAGCAGCGAGCTCATCAGGCGGCCCGCCTCGCGGGTGCCCACGGGGATGGCGGCGGTCATCGCGGTCTCGATGAAGCCGGGGGCCACCGCGTTGATGGTGATGCCCTTCTCCGACAGCAGCGGGGCCTCGGCGTCGACCATGCCGATGACGCCGGCCTTGGAGGCGCCGTAGTTGGTCTGGCCGCGGTTGCCCGCGATGCCCGCGATGGAGGACACGTCGATCACGCGGCCGCCCTCCTTGAGCACACCCTTGGCGACGAGGCCGGAGGTGATGCGGTGCGGGGCAGCGAGATTGACATTGATGACCGAGTTCCAGCGGCCCTCGTCCATGTTGGCGAGCAGCTTGTCGCGGGTGATGCCGGCGTTGTGCACGACGATGTCGATACCGCCGAAACGCTCGGTGGCGAACTCGGCGAGGCGCTCGGCGGCGTCGGGTGCGGTGACGTCGAGGGCCAGGGCGGTGCCGCCGACCTTGTTGGCGGTCTCCGACAGGGCCTCACCGGCGGCGGGGATGTCGGCGACGATGACGGTGGCACCGTCACGGGCGAACACCTCGGCGATGGTGGCGCCGATGCCGCGGGCGGCGCCGGTCACGACGGCGACCTTGCCCGCCAGCGGCTTGTCCCAGTCGGCGGGGGCCACGGAATCGGCCTTACCGACGCGGATGACCTGGCCGTCGACGAAGGCCGACTTGCCCGAGAGCAGGAAGCGCAGGGTCGACTCGAGGCCGGTCGCGGACGCGCCCGCCTCCGGGTGCACGTAGACGAGCTGGCCGGTGGCGCCGCGCAGCAGCTCCTTGGCGACCGAACGGCTGAAGCCCTCGAGCGCGCGCTGGGCGATCTGCTCGTCGACCGAGCCGACCAGTTCCGGGGTGGTACCGATGACCACGACACGCCCCGAAGGTGCGAGGTTACGCATCGCGGGCTGGAAGAATTCGAACAGCTGCGAGAGCTTGTCGATGGAGTCGATACCGGTGGCGTCGAAGACCAGCGCGCCGTACTTGGTGCCCGAGTCGAGCGAGTCCGCGACGGTGTAATCCGAGAGCAGCGCGCGGATCGGCTCGGCGAGACGGCCCTTGCCGCCCAGCAGTACCGGGCCGGGAAGGGCGGGCTCGCCTGCCTTGTAGCGGCGCAGCTCCGCCGGCTGGGGCAGGCCCAGCTTGCTCGCGAGGAACGCGCCGGGGGCGGAGTGGATGAAGGATCCGTAGAGGTTGGGTGCACCCTTGCTCTTGGCTGCCACTGTTCCTACCTTCTCTGTGCTCGACGTGTATGTGACCGTGCTCGCCCAGTGTCCCCCGTGTGAGCGCACATTTGCGGGTACGGTGTCGACAATGAACTTACTCCAGAGTAAGTTATATGTAAACCGATCACCCGACGAGACCATGGAGAACTCGAGTGACAAGCAAAGCCCGCTCGGCGAAGACCCCGGCAAAGACCGCGAAGACCCAGCGCCCGGTCGCGATCGTTGGCGGTAACCGAATCCCGTTCGCTCGCTCCGACAAGGCCTACGCGCACGCGTCCAACCAGGACATGTTCACCGCCACCCTGGACGGGCTGGTCAGCCGGTTCGGCCTGCAGGGCGAGCGCCTTGGCATGGTCGTCGGCGGCGCGGTGCTCAAGCGCGTCGGCGAGCACAGCCTGATCCGCGAGAGCGTGCTCGGCTCCAAGCTCTCGCCCTACACCCCGGCCCATGATCTGCAGCTCGCCTGTGGCACCGGCCTGCAGTCGGTCGTCACCGTCGGTGACGCGATCGCCATGGGACGCATCGAGTCCGGCATCGGCGGCGGCGCCGACACCACCTCCGACGCGCCGATCGGCGTCAGCGAGGACATGCGTGAGTGGATGCTCACGGCCAACCGCGCCAAGTCCAACAAGGACCGGCTCAAGCTGGTCGGCCAGCTGCGGCCCTCGATGCTGGGCATCGAGATCCCGCGCAACGCCGAGCCGCGCACCGGGCTGTCGATGGGTGAGCACGCCGCCATCACCGCCAAGGAATTCGGCATCGCCCGCGAGGCGCAGGACGAGCTGGCCTACCTCTCGCACAAGAACATGGCCGCCGCCTACGACCGTGGCTTCTTCGACGACCTGATCACCCCGTTCCTCGGCCTGACCCGCGACGACAACCTGCGTCCCGGCTCGACCGTGGAGAAGCTGGCGACCCTGAAGCCGGTGTTCGGCACCAAGCTGGGCGACGCCACCATGACCGCGGGCAACTCGACCCCGCTGACCGACGGCGCGTCGGCGGTGCTGCTGTCCAGCGACGAGTGGGCCGCCGAGCGCAAGCTCCCGGTGCTCGCGCACCTGGTCGACTCCGAGGTCGCCTCGGTCGACTACATCCACGGCCCCGACGGCCTGCTGATGGCGCCCACCTACGCGGTGCCGCGCATGCTGGCCCGCAACGGCCTGACCCTGCAGGACTTCGACTACTACGAGATCCACGAGGCCTTCGCCTCCGTGGTGCTCTGCACGCTGGCCGCGTGGGAGTCCGACGCCTACTGCAAGGAGCGCCTCGGCCTCGACGGCGCGCTGGGCTCGATCGATCGCAGCAAGCTCAACGTCAACGGCTCCTCGCTCGCCGCGGGCCACCCGTTCGCCGCGACCGGCGGCCGCATCGTCGCCTCCACCGCGAAGATGCTGGCGGAGAAGGGATCCGGCCGTGCGCTGATCTCGATCTGCGCCGCGGGCGGCCAGGGCGTCGTCGCGATCGTCGAGCGCTAGTCACTCGCTGACAACGACAACGGCGGGTGGTTTCCGGTTCCGGAAGCCACCCGCCGTTCTGTGTGTCAGCGGCAGATCGGGTTGGGGTGGGGCTGCGAGGAGGCCCAGGGGCCGCAGATGATGAACTTGAGGAAGCCCAGGGGGAAGTCGACGAGGGCTGAACCGGTTCCGGCGGAGCCTGATTCGGCGATGACGGCCGGGGTCGCGGGGGACGCGACGGCGGGGGACGCGCCTGCGGCGATACCGGCTACGGCTGCGGTGGCGACCAGGATGCGGACCATACGACGTTGCATGAGAAGCCTTTCGAGAACAACTGATCAAGATCTGACTGCAACATCGCTCGTCTCAATCTGATTGTTATACATAGCTTTTCGGGGCTTGACGATTCCGATTCACGACCGATCGTTCTAGTTCGCGCCGATGGCGGCGGCGAGCAGCGGCCAGGAGTTGTGTAGGTCTTGTTCCCAGTACTTCCAGGTGTGGGTGCCCGCGGCGCGGAAGACGGCCTGGGCGGGGATGTTCAGTTCCTGGAGGCGGGTGGCCAGTCGTTGGGTGCAGAGGTTGGTGGCGGCTTCGATGGCGCCGCCGAGGAGGATCTGGTCGGTCATGCCGATGACCTTGCCGGGGCTCGCGCCCGCCGGGAGGGTCTCGGCGACACCGGGGAGGCCGGTGGCGCTGGAGAGGTAGATCGCTTTGCCGCGCAGGCGTTCCGCGTTGAGGTAGGCGTCGTTGGCGCGCCAGGCCGGGTCGCCGGGTGGGCCCCACATGTTGGCGGGGTCGGCGCCCGCGCGGGCGAAGACCAGGTCGACATAGGCCCGGCCCATCGGGTCGGCGACCGAGGCGCAGCCGCTGTAGGCGCCGACGGCACGGTAGCGGTCGGGGGCGGCGATGGCCAGGTTGAGGACGGCGGTGGCCGACATCGACAGTCCAGCAATGGCATTCACGCCGGTGGTGTGCAGCGTGGCGTCGATGATCGGCGGGAGTTCTTCGGTGAGGAAGGTCTGCCATTTGTTGCGGCCGAGCTTGGGGTCGTCGCGCTGCCAGTCGGTGTAGTACGAGAACTTGCCCGCAGCCGGCGTGACGACATTGACGTTCTTGTCGGCGAAGAACTGCACGATGTCGGTCTGGTTGTACCAGTTCGCGACATCTTCGCCGCCGCCCGCGCCGTTGAGCAGATACAGGGTCGGGCGCGGCTCGCTGGTGTCGTGCGGCGTGATGACCTGCAGCGGGATCACCCGGTCCATCGACGCGGAGTACACGTGCAGCGTCTGCTGGCGCTGCCCCGGCCGCTCGATGCGGTCGAGCCGTGAGCCGTCGGCGCCCGCGGTGCCGATCGAGGCGACCGACAGCAGCACCAGCGCCATGGCCGACACCGCGACCGAGCGCGTACGGGTGAACACGAACATGAGTCCTCACTCCAGATGTCAGCCGGAACACGGCTGAGGTCGATTCCGGCGAACCCAGAACGCCGGGACGGCAGCGCGAGACCGTCCCGGCGACCAGGTGCTACGCGATCAGCTACCGATCAGATTGCGCAGCACGTCGGAGATGATGTCGCTCATCGAGCCGGTGGAGCTCAGCTGACCGTCGGAGGAGCCCAGACCGTTGTCGCCGAGGCTGCCGATCACGGTCTCGCCCGCATTGGCGCCGCGCGCGGTGAAACAGGCGGTGAGGCCGGGCATTTCGTTGCTGACACCCACGGTGCCCGCGACGCCGACGCCACCGCTGGTGATCATCTGGCCCGCCTTGACGCTGCCCGGCACCGGGTAGGTGATGGTCAGGGTGACCGGGTTGCCGGAGTTGACGAACCAGCCGGTGCTGGTGACCTTCCAGCCGCCCGCGTTCGGCTCGGGGGTGACGTCCTCGGTCACCTGGCCGCCGATCGCGTGGTAGGCGGTGATGGTGGTCTTGGTCGGGGCGCCGAAGCCGACCGGCGGGAAGTCGGTGATGGTGTTGACGTAGGGATTGCCGATCCCGGTGGTGCCGACGACCACCTTGTAGGTCACCGAGGTGCCGACACCGATCTGCTCGGCGCTGGCGGTCTTGTCGTAGACGTGCGTGATGCCGACGGTGCTGGCATCCCGCTTCTCGGCGTGGCTGCTCACCGCGCAGGAGCCCGCCGCGGCGGCGACGCCGGAACCGAGAGCGACGCCGACACCGGCGACGACCAGAGCGGTGGTGGCGACGCCCGCGGTGATACGCGAAGTCCGGATCATGATTTTCCTCCAAGCCCCGGCGATGTCGGCCGGGACGAATTCCTCATCGAGTGGTCTATCCCCCTTCTGACCAGAAGGTATCCGCTGGACTGGACGGTTGTCCTGGAAAAGAGGAACGTGTTCCCATTTTTGTGGAACATTAGCGTTTTACTCTTTGGGCGGGTGTTTGGCGGGTACTATCCGGACTTTTTCGGCCGATCCGGAACAGCTCCGAACAGCGACCACCGGCCTCCCGTCGGGCGACGGAAGACCGGCGGTGGGTGTCAAGAGGCCTCGACGGACTACGCCTCAGGCAGCTCGTTGTGGCCGCCGAACGCCTTGCGCATGGCCGAGAGCATCTTGTCGGCGTAGAGGGCCTCACCGCGCGAGGAGAAGCGCTGGAACAGGGCCGCCGACAGCACCGGGACCGGCACGGCGGTGTCGATGGCGGCGTCGATCGTCCAGCGACCCTCGCCGGAGTCCGAGACGCGACCGCTGAACCCGTCCAGGTTCGGATCGGCGTACAGGGCGCCCGCGGTGAGATCGAGCAGCCAGGACGCGACGACCGACCCGCGGCGCCATACCTCGGTGATGTCCGGAATGTCCAGGTCGTACTGGTAGTACTCGGGGTTGTCGAGCGGGGTCTCCTCCGCCGAGTGCTCGCCGCCACCGTGGTCGGCGCCCATGTTCGCGTGCTGGAGGATGTTCAGGCCCTCGGCGTAGGCGGCCATCGCGCCGTACTCGATGCCGTTGTGCACCATCTTCACGAAATGGCCGGCACCGGCCGGACCGCAGTGCAGCCAGCCCTGCTCGGCAGGCGTCGGTTCCCCGGTACGGCCGGGGGTGCGCGGCGCGGCCTCGACGCCGGGAGCGATCGACTTGAACAGCGGCTCGAGGTAGCGCACCTGCTCCTCCTCGCCGCCGATCATCAGGCAGAAGCCGCGCTTCAGACCGAACACGCCGCCGGAGGTGCCGACGTCGAGGTAGTGGATGCCCTTGGGCGCCAACGCCTTCGCGCGCTTGATGTCCTCGTGGTAGCGGCTGTTACCACCGTCGATGATGATGTCGCCCGGCTCGAGCAGCTCGGCCAGATCGTCGACCACGCCGCCGGTCGCACCGGCCGGGACCATCACCCAGACGACGCGCGGCGCGTCGAGCATGGCGACGAATTCCTTCAGGTCGGTGCTGCCCTTGAAGCTGTCGCCGAGCTCTTTCTCCAGCTCGTCGATGTGGCCCTGATGGCGTTCGTGACCGACTGCGGTGTTCCCGTCCCGAACGATGCGGCGCACGATATTGGCACCCATCCGGCCGAGGCCGATCATTCCCAGCTGCATCAGTTCTCCCTCGTTGTCCGGTACCTGGTGTCGAGTCTCACGTCAGATTGTCTCGCGCGGTCCCGGCCGCCCGCAGGGCGGCGTCACCGCAGGCCCGGAAACTCCCCGGAAAACGGCTGTAACGCCCCGGAACGGGCCGCGATAAACAGATCGGCTCCGTGTAGTTGCCAGACCCCCGACCCGGCAACTACGCGGAGCCTTCCTGCTGTCCATCCACTGTTGCCAGGCTGCCAAGGGCGACGAACACCATTACCCTTGGCCGGGGCTCCGCAAACAACCCGGGGTCCGGGCGCACCTGATCCAGGACGACGCCATAACACCCAACGGAAGGACCTCCGTGCCCAGCGAGTCGAACGCCGGACAACCGGCCGACCGAAGGGGCGAGGTCGGACTACGCAAGCTGCTCCAAGCAAATCGCACTTTCGATGCCGACACCACCGCCCTGCCCACCATGCCCCTCACCACCGTGACCCGTGATCGCTGGTCGCCCGCGCCCCCACCCACCGGCGCGCAGCCGCCGACCGGCTCGGACACTCAGCAGCTGACCAAGCGGATCGGCATCGCCGTAGGCGCCGTTCTCGCCCTCGGCACCGCGGCCTATCTGGCCGACCTGGCCCTGAGCGCCGGTGACGTGCCGCGCGGCGTCGTCATCGCCGGCGTCGACGTCGGCGGCATGGACAAGGCCGAGGCCGACGCCTTACTGCACACCCAGCTCAGCCCCAAGGCCGATCGCCCGCTCCCGGTCCGTATCGGTGACGTGCGGGCGACCATGGTGCCCTCCGCCGCCGGTCTGGCGGTGGACTGGGACCGCACCTGGGACGCGGTCGGCGACCAGCCGATCAACCCGGTGAGCCGGCTGATCTCCCTGTTCGGCACCCGCGACGTCCAGGTGGCGAGCACGGTCGACGCGGCCGCGCTCGATCAGCAGCTGGCCGGCTTCCGGGAACACGACAACCCGACCGTGGAAGGCACGGTGCGGTTCGAGAACGGCAGGCCGGTCGCGGTCGCGCCGGTGCCCGGCCGGGTGCTCGACACCGACGCCGCCCGCACCACGATCACCGAGCGCTGGGCCTCCAGCAACGAACTGGACCTGCCCGTGGCGGCGGCGCCCGTCGCGGTGCGCGACGAAGCGGTGCAGGCGGCGCTGCGCGACATCGCCACCCCCGCCGTCGCGGCACCGATCACGGTGAGCGGCAAGGATTCTCGCGCCGTACTCACCCCCGAGCAGATCGCCGGTGTGCTCAGCTTCGTTCCCGACGGGAACGGCGGCCTGGCGCCGAAGATCGACAACGACGCCGCGATCGCCGTTCTCGCACCGCAATTGGCGGCCTCCGAGGTGGAACCCAAGGACGCCACCTTCACCGTCGGCGCGGGCAAGCCGACCGTGGTGCCCGCCGTGGTCGGCAACAAGGTCGACTGGCCCAAGACGCTGGAGAAGCTGCCCGCACTGCTGGTCCAGTCCGGCAACCGAACGGCCGAGGCCGTCTATCAGCGCATCGAACCGAAGCTCACCACCGAGGCCGCCAACGGGCTCGGCATCAACGAGATGGTCGGCCAGTTCACCACCGGTGGCTTCAGCGGGCCCTCGGGCGTGAACATCCGCACCGTCGCCGCGAAGGTGAACGGCGCGATGGTGAAACCGGGAGATACGTTCTCGCTCAACGAGTTCACCGGTCCGCGCACCGCCGCGGAAGGCTATGTCGAGTCCGGCATCATCGACAAGGGCAGGCCGAGCACCGCGGTCGGCGGCGGTATCAGCCAGTTCGCCACCACGCTCTACAACGCGGCCTACTTCGCCGGCATGGAGGACGCGGGCCACACCGAGCACAGCTACTACATCTCGCGGTACCCGGCGGCGCGCGAAGCCACCGTGTTCGACGGCGCGATCGATCTCGCGTTCCGCAACAACAGCACGTCCGGTATCTACATCGAGACCGTCGCGACGGGCTCCGACATCACCGTGCGCCTGTGGGGCACCAAGACCGTCGACGTGGAGTCGATCACCGGCGAGAAGTCGAAGCCGACCGAGCCGACCGAGATCACCCTGCCCAAGGGCAAGGACTGCATCGCCTCCGAGGGCGCGCCCGGGTTCACCATCTCCGACACCCGGGTGATCACCGATCGCAAGACCGGCGCCCAGGTGTCGCGGCACACCAGGACGGTGAAGTACGACCCGATCCCGATCGTGAAGTGCGAGTGAGGGTTTCCTAGCAGCTGCAATCGCAACCGCAGTCGCCGCAGCAGCCGTCCTCACCACAGCAGCTGCAGCAGTTGCCGCAACATTCGCCACAGTCGCAGCAGCTGCCGCAGTCGCACCGCTTGGCCCAGGCTTCCTTTTCCTCGCCGGTGCACGGGCTGGTGTGGTCGACGCAGCAGGCCATGCCGGTGCAGTAGACGCCCAGGATCAGCCCGCCCGCTTTCAGCGGACCGGGCCGGTTCGGGCGCCGTCCCGGCGGGGACGGGAACTGGTAGGGCGAATGCTGCTGCGCGACAGGCGTAGTGCGGCAGACGTGGCCCACCGCGAGACCGAGTCCCTGGCCGAGGCGGCGCAGCAGGGCCGACAGCGGGTCGAGTAGTGCCCAGCGCACGGTCGGCAGCTGGTCGAGTTCCGCCTCGGCGGCGGCGTGGCGGATGGCCGTTTCGCTCTCGCGCACCAATTGGTAGGCGCGGGGCATGTCGGTGCCGGTGGCGTCGAGTGGGTTGAAGCGGCCGCGGGCTCGATCGCGTTCGAGGTCTTCGATCGCGTCGGCGAGGTGGGCGATGCGGCCGATATGGCGGCCGATCTCCTGTAGTGCCACAACGTTTTCCGGTCGGCCCGCCAATTCGGCGGTGTGGCCGAACAGGGTGGCGGCGCAGAATTGGGTGGGGCCGGTCAGGTCATCGAGGGTGACCAGCGAGATGCCCCCGCTCTCGCGTTGGGTGCCGAGCCGACCAGCATCGGGCGCAGTCAGGGAAATCCCGCCGGAATGCGCCGGTCCCCCCTCAGCCAACAGGCCTGGCCCCGCGGCCCGCGTCTCGAGCGCCGACTGCGTGGCGATCGCCGCCAACATGGGCCGCACGTCCAGGCCGATCTGCGCGGCCTGTTCCTGCGCACGTGCCGCCCAGGTGGACGACACCCGGCGCAGGGGCCCGCGGGCGAGCGCGGCGGCGTCCCCGTCGTCGACGTGATCGCGAATCTTGGCCGCTCCCAACAGCAGTGACGCCGTCGCGGCCAGCTGCACACCCGGCGCGTTCGCCGCGACCACCGACGCCCGGCGCATACCGCGCAGCGGGCACGGTCCCGCGGTGGTGCGTGCGCCGAAATCGCCGGTTTGCGCTTCGGTGAGCACACTCAGCACGATCGCGTCGGTATTGGTCGCGGCGCGGGCCAATTGACCGTGCCCGTCGCGCAGACCCAGGCACAGCCCGCACATGTGCGCCTGCCACTGCCCCGGATCGATGCCATATTTCGCCGCGCCGTGCGCACACGGCTTCAACACACCGAACACTTCCCACCCCGTCTGTCATGGATCTTCTAGCCGTGCACCTTCGCAGGCCGTCGGGGCAACCGCAACCGAAGCCGGGTCGTTCACCCATTGGTAGCACTCATTCGAATTGGCTATGATTCGGGCGTGCAACTGCGATACCAGTTCCGCGTCTATCCCACGCTCGGCCAGCAGGATTCGCTGGCGCGCGCGTTCGGGTGTGCAAGGGTGGTGTACAACGACGCGCTGGCAGCTCGCGAACAAGCGCGGCGTGACGGCGCACGCCGTATCTCGGATGCGGAGTTGTCGAAACAGCTCACCGCGGCGAAGAAGACTCCCGGAAGGGCGTGGCTCGGCGAGGTTTCATCGGTCGTGTTACAGCAGGCGTTGGCAGACTTGAACACCGCTTACCGCAACTTCTTTCACTCCCACACCGGGAAACGGAAGGGTGCAAAGCTGGGTGCGCCGAGGTTCCGATCCCGTCACGACAGCCGCCAAACGATCCGGTTCACCCGCAATGCCCGTTTCACAGTCACCGTCGGCGGAAAGTTGCGGTTGCCGAAAATCGGGGACCTGCGAGTGAAATGGTCGCGGCAATTGCCATGCGAGCCGTCGAGCGTGACAGTGATCAAAGACAGCATGGGTCGCTATTATGCATCGTTTGTCGTTGATGTTTCGAGTGATCCACTGCCCATGCAAGATTCGGAGGTCGGGATCGACCTCGGCTTGACGACCTTCGCGACGCTCTCCGATGGCAGTACAATCACGTCGCCGAGATTCTTCCGCCGGGCCGAAAGGAAGCTGCGGAAGTCGCAGCAATCGTTCTCCCGCAAGGCGAAGGGCTCCAGCAACCAGGCAAAGGCTCGACGCAAGGTCGCAAAGGCGCACGCCGCAGCGGCTGACGCGCGCCGAGACTTCGCACACAAGCACTCGACGAAGATCATCCGCGATAACCAAGCGGTGTATATCGAGGATCTGTGCGTGAAAGGGCTGGCGCGGACCCGGCTGGCCAAATCTGTACACGATGCTGGGTGGACGATGTTCACTCGCATGCTGGAGGAAAAGGCCGCCCGATACGGGAGGTATTTCACCAAGGTCGACCGGTTCTTCCCGTCATCGCAGTTGTGTTCGGACTGCGGAGTGGTCGACGGAAAGAAGCCGTTGTCGGTGCGAACGTGGACGTGCCGGTGTGGCGCGATACATGATCGGGATATGAACGCGGCACGAAACATTCTCGCCGCCGGGCAGGCGGAGAGACGAAACGCTTGTGGAGCGCAGGTAAGACCGGAACCCGTTCCGGCGCTGTGCGGTGAAGCAGGAACCCGCCGAGAGCGCCGTTAGGTGCTGGTAGGAATCCCCGGCGACCGGTCCGGGGAGGATGTCAATCGATCTTCTTGCGACCGGCCAGACCGCGCCAGGCCAGATCGTCGAGCAGATCGACCGCCTCGGCCACTTCGATCCGGCCGCCGGCGACCCGGTCGGCGATCGCCTCGCCCGCCCCGATCACCGCGGCAGCGACGACCTCGAAATTGGTCCCGGGGTCGGCGTGCTTGGCACTGGACTCGAGCAGTTTCGCGGTGAGCTCGATGACGCGTTCGCGCGCGTTGTCGATTTCCGACGCGAAAGCTTGCTGGCCGATTGCCTGCCGGTAGAGCACCTGCCAGGACTGCCGGTTGCGGTCGACGAAATCGAGGAAGCCCTCGAGCGCGGTGCGAACCTGCTCGTGCGGGGTGAGATGCGGGTTGCCCGCGGGCGCGACGGCCTCGATGAACCGGAGACCCTCGCGCTGGATGCAGGCGCGGAACAACTCGTCCTTGGAGCCGTAGTACAGGTAGAGCATGGGCTTGGAGATCTTGGCCTCGGCCGCGATCGCGTCCATCGACGTGTCGTGGAAGCCTTTGCGCGCGAACACCTCGACGGCGGCGTCGAGCATCTGTTGCTCACGAACCGCCCGGGGAAGTCGCTTCGTACCGCCTGCCATCCACTCTCCTACCGCAGGGTGAACTTCTATCTTACTCCAAGGTAAGATCAGGGCCACCCATTTGCCGCACAGTCGCCGAGTGCCTCAGCAGCCCAGCGGTGCGCCTTTGTAGCGCGCCATCCGCAGCACGGAAGCATCGACCCGGTCGGCGGGCAGTTTGCCACTCGCCACCGACTGTTCCAAACGGTCGAGCACCTGGGGCACCGCGTCGGTGCTGATCCACAGGGCATTGTCGGCGCCGGCGACCAGCGAGGCCTCGACCGCGTCGGCGATCGACATGCGGGCGGTGATGGCCGCCATGCCACCGAGATCGTCGGTGAAGATCGGGCCGTCGAACGGCGGCGCGCCGTACCCGGTGCCCTCACGGAGCAGCGACATCGCGGCCGGGCTGATGCTCGCGGGCACATCGGGTTCGGTCAGCCCCGGCACGTCCAGGTGGCCGACCATCACCGCGGCGCCGGAGTCCACCAGTTCGCGGAACGGGACCAGATCCTTGTCCTGCAGCTCCGACAGCGGCGGCGTGCGGACCGCGCCGGTGTGCGAGTCACCGGAACCGGAGCCGTGACCGGGGAAGTGCTTGATGACCGAGCCGAGGCCGACCTCGTTGGCCGCGCGGATGTAGGCGCCGGCGTATTCGGTCACCACCTGCGGGTCGTCGCTGAAGGAGCGGTCACCGATGACGCTGTCGTCGGGCTGGCTGCTCACGTCGACACTGGGGGCGAAGTTCACCGTGACACCCAGGTCTTTCAACGCCTTCGACCTGGTCAGCGTGTTCTGGTAGTACTGCTCCGGCGTCTGGGTCTGCGCGATCACGCGGGCCGACGGGATCGCGCCGATCACGCTCTTGGCGCGCGACACGCGGCCGCCCTCCTCGTCGATGGTCACCATCAACGGCGCCTTGGCCAGCGCCTTCACCGCGTCCAGCTGGGTCTTGTCCATCAGCCCCGGATCGGTCCAGCTGCCGATGAAGATGCCGCCGACCTGCTCGGTGCTCACCACATTGGTCGCATCGGCCGAGCCGGTGATGCCGACGGTCAGCAGCTGGGCGAGTTTCTCCCGCTGGGTGAATTTCGCTAGATAGTCGGCGCCGCACGGGCTTTGGGCCGGGGCGCCCGTCGCGGGCGCACCCGCGGGGGACGACGTGGGAAGGCCGGTGCCGGTCGCCGCGGTGGTCGTCTCAGGCGACGAACCTCCCGAACAGGCGGTGGCGACGGCGGCCAGGACTGCGAACACGACCACAGGCGATTTCCGCATGTGCTCCACGGTAGCCGTGTCCGCCGCCGAACCGCGTCACCGGTACACGATCTAATCGCCGAATGCGGGGGTAACCTGTGGGAACAGACGCTGGACCTGCGCAGGAGGTCGTCATGGCTTGCGATCGGATGCTCATCGCCTACGACGGTTCCGAACACGCCAAGCGCGCCGTCGAGTACGCGGGCCGCTTCCTCACCGCCGAGCGCGCGATCCTGCTCACGGCCTGGGAGCCGATGGTGCGCCAGGCCGCCCGCATCTCCGGACTGGCCGGCGTGATGCAGCCGGACTGGGTTCCCGACGAGGAGATCGAGGACATCGCCTACACCGATGCCCGCAAGATCAACGCCGAAGGTGTGCACCTGGCCAAACTGGCCGGAATCGATGCCGAGCCACGGACCGTCGAGTGCACGACCACGATCTGGAACGCGATCGTCGACTGCGCCGACGAACTCGATGTCGACCTCATCGTCGCCGGTACCCGCGGCGCGACCGGGCTGCGCGCGCTGCTGCACAGCAGCGTCGCCGAGGCGGTGCTCAAGCACGGGCACCGGCCGGTCTTCCTGGTGCCGCCCGAGCACTGAGAGTTCGATCGCTCCGCCGACCGGCGGCGGTGGTGCCGGCGTTATGGTCGAACCACCATGGAACCGTTCCTGCTCGCCCGACCCGACGCCGTGCTGGCGGCCACGGGCGTGCGCGCGACCTACGCCGATCCTCGGCAGGCGGTCGCGGCGCTGCGTGCCTGGCGCGACGCCGCGGTGGCCGAGTCCACCCCGCGATCCGGCGACGCACCGGCGCCGCGGCTGATCGTCGGAGCACTGCCGTTCGATCCGAGGGAACCCGCCGCGCTCTGGCAGCCCGAAACAGCGGTGCACACCGCGGGCCCGTGGCGGCCCGCGGCATTGCCGGAGCTGCCGGAGGTGCGGGTCGTCCGCGAACTGCCCAGTCCCGCAGACCACATCGCGCGCGTGACCAAGCTCGTCGACCAGCTCGGCGACCCCGCGAACGAGTTACGCAAGGTCGTGGCCGCACGCAGCATGGTGCTGGCGGCCGAGGCGCCGCTCGATCCGGAGGTGCTGGCCGGGCACCTGCTGACCAGGCATCCGGCGGCGAGTGTGTACGTGGTCGATCTGTCGGTGGCGGGCAGGCCCGGCGAGATCCTGCTCGGCGCCACCCCCGAGGTACTGGTCGCCCGCCACGGCGCTCGCGTCAGCCTGCATCCGCTGGCGGGCACCCTCCCCCGGCACGCCGATCCGGATGCCGATGCCGCGCAGGCGCGCGAATTGCTGTCGAGCACCAAGAACCACGACGAGCACGCGTTCGTGATCGAGTGGATCCGGCGGCAGCTGGATCCGGTCTGCACCGAACTCCACATTCCGGCCGCGCCGGAACTGCTCGGTACCGAGCAGGTCTGGCACCTGGCCACGCCCATCCACGGCGTGCTGCGCGACCCGTCGACGACGGCGCTGGACCTGGCGTTGCTGCTGCACCCGACACCGGCCGTCAACGGGACCCCCTTCGGGGCCGCGCTGGACGCGATCGTCGCCGACGAACCACAGCGCGGCTTCTACGGCGGCGCGGTCGGCTGGTGCGCCGACGACGGCGACGGCGAATGGGTGGTCGCCATCCGGGGCGCCGAACTCGCGGCCGACCGGCGCACGCTGCGGGCGAGCGCGGGCGGCGGAATCGTCGCCGCCTCCGATCCGCGGGCCGAGCTCGCCGAGACCACCGCCAAATTCCGGACGCTGCTCGGCGCGCTGGATTGCCACGTGCCCGAAGACTGACCTGGCGGGCCGCACCTGCTAGGTTGACCGGAGTACCACCCCGACGTCGAGCGTATTGGAGTGCGCGATGAAGTTTGCTGTTCCGGCTGTTGCCAGCGCGGTCGGCGGCGCCCTGCTGAGCGCAATCGCCGTCTTCGCGATCACGGCAGCGGTGCAGCAGAACACGGCGCCCTCGATCGACCGCAGCGGTGACAAGGACTCCTCGCTGCTCAACGCCCCTGAATACGGCAGCCGCTGAGTCCGACGCCGGCGCGTCACGCCCCCTAGCGGGGCAACCGGACACGGCACCACTGGGTTGGCGCTGGTTCGTCGGCACGGTCGTAGCCGCCTTCGTCCTGACATTCGCGCAGGCGCCAGGGCTCACCGTCGCGGACACCAAATACGACCTCGCGCAGAACCCGCTGGGTTTCCTCGCGCGGGCATCGCACCTGTGGAGCAGTCAGGCTCCGATGGGCCAGGTGCAGAACCAGGCCTACGGCTACTTCTTCCCGCACGGCACGTTCTTCTCCGCCGGGCACCTGCTGAACCTGCCCGCCTGGGTGACCCAGCGCATCTGGTGGGCGCTGCTGCTGCTGGCCGGATTCTGGGGCATCGTCAAGCTGTGCGAAACGCTGGGCGTCGGCGCGCGCGGGTCGCGGGTGATCGCCGGTATCGCGTTCGCGTTGTCGCCGCGCGTGCTCACCACGCTCGGCTCGATCTCGTCGGAAACGCTGCCGATGATGCTGGCGCCGTGGGTGCTGCTCGCGCCCGCCGCGCTGGGGGTCACCCTGCGAAATCGGCGAGGTGCGGCTGCTACCGGGCCCGGTAGTCACGGCACGACAGCGGCCGAGCCCGGTGATCAAGGCTCGACGGCGACCACGCCCGGCGACGCGGATCCGGGCGGCGGATCCCGGGCGATCCGGCGCGGTGGTGCGCTCTCGCCGGCCGGGAGCGCACTCGCACTTGCCCTGATGGGCTCGGTGAACGCGGTGGCGACCGTGGCCGCGTTCCTGCCCGCCGCGCTGTGGTGGGCCTCGTATCGGCCGAATCGGCGGTGGTGGCGGTTCACGGCGGCCTGGATTCCGCTGCTGGTGCTGGCGACCTTCTGGTGGGTGGTGCCGCTGCTGCTGCTCGGCAAGGTAAGCCCGCCGTTCCTCGACTACATCGAGTCCTCGGGGGTGACGACGCAGTGGGCCTCGCTGAGCGAGGTGCTGCGCGGCACGGACAGCTGGACGCCGTTCGTGTCCCCAGAGCGCATCGCGGGCGCGGTGCTGGTCACCCAGCCCGCGGCGGTGCTGGCGACCGGGTTGCTCGCCGCGGCGGGCATGGCCGGGCTGGCCCGCTCGTCCATGCCGTACCGGGGCAGGTTCGCGCTGATCCTGCTCGTCGGCCTGGCCGGGATCAGCGCCGGATACGTGGGTGAGCTCGGTGGCCCGTTCGCCGAATCGGTGCGGGTGTTCCTCGACTCCAGCGGCGCGCCGCTGCGCAATGTGCACAAGCTGGAGCCGCTGATCCGGCTGCCCCTGGTGATCGGCCTGGCGCACCTGCTCGGCCGGGTGCCCCTGCCCGCCTCGGTGCCGCTGCGGGAGTGGCGCAACACGTTCGCCCACCCGGAGCGGGACCGGCGCGTCGCCGTCGCCGCCTTGATCCTGGCCGCGCTCACCCTCGCCACCTCGCTGGCGTGGACCGGCAAGCTCGCGCCGCGCGGCGCCTACGACCAGGTGCCCGCGTACTGGACCGAGACCGCGGACTGGCTGGCCGACAATGCCGCCGACACCCGTGCGCTGGTCGTGCCCGGCGCGCCGTTCGGCAGCCAGATCTGGGGACTCACCCGCGACGAACCGCTGCAAGCCTTGGCGAGCACGCCCTGGGCCGTGCGTGATTCGGTCCCGCTGAATCCGCCGGGCACCATCCGCGCGATGGATTCGGTGCAGCGGCTCATCGCCGACGGCAGGCCGTCGACCGGACTCGCCGCCACCCTCGCCGACCAGGGCATCGGAGTTCTGGTGCTGCGCAACGACCTCGACCCCGAGACCTCGCGATCGACCCGGCCGATGCTGGCGCACCGCGCGATCGAGGGTTCGCCGGGGCTGACGAAAGTCGCCGAATTCGGCGATCTGATCGGGCCGCGCGCGGCGGACGCCGGGCTGGTCGTGGACAACGATCTGCAGCCCGCCTATCCGGCGATCGAGATCTACCGGGTCGAGGTGCCGCCTCCCGGCACCCCCGTCGACGTCCACAGCGGCACCGGCGCGCCGCCCGGGTTCCCCGGCGCGTACACCGTCGCGCTGGACTCGGTGCCGGTCGTGCAGGGCGGCCCCGAAGTGCTGGAGCGGATCCGGCGCGATACCGGAAACCCCACGGCCCCGGTACTTCTCGCCGCCGACGCCGCGCGGGCCGGGCTGCCGCCGAAACCGACGCTGCTGACCGATACGCCGATGGATCGTGAGACCGACTTCGGGCGGGTCGACAATCACAACTCCGCGGTGCGCGCCGCCGACGACGCGCGCCGCACCCACAATCTGGTGCCCGACTATCCGGTCGACGGCACTCCGCTGGTGCGCGGCGAGTGGTCGGGCGCGAAGGTCACCGCATCCAGCTCCGCGGCCGATGCCACCCAGATCGGCGGCTCGGCCCCCGGCAGCTCCACCGCCGCCGCGGTCGACGGCGATCCGAGTACCGCCTGGATCAGCAACGGCGCCGAATCCGCACTCGGACAATGGCTCCGGCTCGATCTCGACAAACCGATCACGACGGGCTCGCTGCGGTTCACCACCACGGCGGCCGCGCTGGGCGATCCGGTGAAGTGGGTGGAGGTCCGCACCTCACGTGGCACGGTGTCGGCGCGGATCACCGAACCCGGTGCGCCCGTGAATGTTCCGCTGCCCGCGGGCAAGACCGACTGGGTGATGATCACCGCCGCGCAGACCGAGACCGGCACCAGCGGTGGCCAATTCGGGATCAGCGAACTCACCCTCGACGACTACACGGTGCGGGACGCGCCGGTCCCCGTCGATATCCGGCATCGCATCGTGCTCCCCGATGTCGCGCCGGGCACCACGGTCACCGGATGGGACCTCGGACAGGAATTCCCCGGTCGCAGTGCGTGTTTCGACGGTCCCGACCGGGTGCACTGCAGCAAGGGACTCGGGCTGCCCGCCGAGGAACCCGGCGTCTTCGGCCGTACGCTCTCGGTCCCCGAGCCGCTCACCGCCACCACCGAGCTGACCGTCCGCACCCGGCCAGGCCCCGCGCTGGAGGCGCTGCTCACCGACCACACCCGGCCCGTGGCGCGCGGCAAGGCCGATGTCGGCGACCTGCGTGGCGCCGCGTTCGCCGCCACCGACGGCGATCCGAAGACCACCTGGACGGCGCCGGAGTCGACTGTGCGCAGTCTCGCGGGCGCCAAACCCACACTGGTGCTGGAACTTCCGGAGCCCACCGAGGTCACCGGGCTCGATCTCACCACCGCGCTCGGCGGACTGCCCGCCACCGCCACCGCCGTCGTGGTGAACCTCGGCAACGGTCCGCAGGTCCGCGAACTCCCCGAGCGCGAACACGGCGAGCCCGCGCGGATCTCGCTGTACCCCACGGTCACCGACCGCGTCGAGATCAGCATCCAGAGCTGGAACGAGGTGCTCGACCGCACCGCGCTCGGCTTCGTGCTCTCCCAGCCCGCCGGGCTCGCCGAGGTGGAGGTGCTCGGCCCCGAGTACCCCGCACCCGCGGCGGGCGATCGGCTCGTCACCATCGACTGCGCGGACGGGCCGGTAATCGCGATCGGCGGCCGCACCGTACACACCACAATCACCGCCACCGCCGACGAACTCCGTTCCGGCGCACCGGTTTCCGCGCGGGCGTGCGCGGAGGACGCGGCCGATGTCGAGCTGCTGCCAGGGCATCCCGACCTCACCGTCGCACCGACCGAGCTGTTCACGGTCGACCGGCTGCGGTTGATCCGCACCGATCCGATCGCGCCCGCGCCCACCGCTCCCGGCACCCAGTTGCTCGTCCTGCCGCTCAGCACGAATGTCGGCTGGGCGGCGCACACGGCCGACGGGCGGGAACTGTCGCCGGTGGTGGTCGACGGCTGGCAGCAGGCGTGGGTCGTCCCGGCGGGCACGACCGGGCAGATCACCGTGTCGTTCCCGGCCGACCGCTGGTACCGGCTCGCCATCTTCGGCGGTCTGCTGCTGTTGATTCCGCTGGTGCTGCTGGCGATCCCGCGGCGGCGCGCGGTGCCTGATGCCGGTCCGGCGCCGGTGACCTGGGGTGTTCGCTGGGCCGCCGCGGTCGGGCTGACCGGTGTGGTCACGGTCGTGTCGGGGCCGGTCGGCGCGGTGTTCACGCTGATCGCGCTGGGTTGTAGCCGCTTCCGGCCCACGATGACCGCCCAGGCGCTGCCATGGGTGGCCGGGTTGGGGACGCTGATCTCGGCGGCCGCGCTGTCGACGGGGACGTGGCGTTCGGGGACGCCCTATATGGGTGGCTCGCTGTGGGCGCAGGCGCCCGCCGTCATCGCTGTCGTCGCGGTCGGTGTCGCGGCGCTACCGCGTCGACGGCGCTGACTCGGCGACCGGCTCGGCCCGTTTGCGAGCGGCCACGGCCCGGTCCCAGCGGCGGGCCAGGCGACGTGCCGGGTCCTCGATCAGCGCGAAGCTCGCGGCGGCGAGCGGCATGGTCAGGGCGGTGGTCAGCACGAGGACATAGCCGAACTGGCCGCTGAACGGGAGGATGCCGAACACCGGGAAGACCATGGTCAGTACGACGAGGTGCCACAGGAAGATGCCGTAGGACCAGCGGCCGAGGGTGAGGGCGGTCGGCGATTCGAGCCAGCGGTGCGGCGCGGCGTCGGCCGGGCGCAGGACCAGCGGGGCGAGCAGGCCGAATCCGATGATCATGCCGAGCAGCATCTTCATCGCGTACTGCCACGGCTCGGCACGTTCCAGGCCCGCCGGACCGCCGAACTCGGTCGCCGAGACGAGGAACGCGGCCAGCGCCAGCGCCCACATCAGCGGCTGCGAGGAGAACAGCTTGCCCCACCAGGCACCGGGCCTGACCTGGTGGATCAGTTCGGCGAGCACCATGCCCGCCGCGAACCACGGCAGGTAGCCGGGCAGCCAGTTGTCGGCGTGGATGGCGTCCGGTGTCGGCACCGGCCACAGGTTCCAGGTCAGGCTCACCGCGATCAGCCCGCAGAGCACGGGCACCCGCCAGCGGGCCGCCGGGCCGCGCAACCACACGATCGACCAGGCCAGCAGCGGCAGCACCAGATAGAAGGCCACCTCCACCGACAGGCTCCACATCTGCGTGAGGCCCTCGGTGAGCGTCAGGGGGACGAACACCTGGAGCAGGAACAGATTCGACACCCACACCCGCAGGTTCGCCGACTGCGCGGCGCCGGGCAGCAACAGCAGCACGAACACCACGACGGCCCAGTACGCGGGCACGATGCGCATGAGGCGATGCAGCAGATAGCGGCCGGTCGTCGGCGCGCGGCCCATGCCGTGCGCCACCGCCGCGTGCGGGCGCCACAGCAGGAAGCCCGACAGCGCGAAGAACACCGCGACCGCCATGTCGAAGCGCTCCAGGATCGGGCCGAGCACCGCGACCTTGCCTGCTCCGGTCTGGAAGGAGACATGGGTGAGCAAGACGCCGAGCGCAGCCATCCCACGCATGCCTTCCAATGCGGGAATGAAGGCGCGCGGCGCGGGGACGGGGGCGGTGGCGGTTGTCATCGCTCCCCATTTTGCCCGGTCGGCGATTTACCGGGCGCAGCGCCGCACTCTGTAAGGCCGGGCTGTTAGTGTCGGGGCTCACGAGGGCCGGTGCAATACCAGACCACCGGAGGATCCGTGTTCGAACGACGAGGAGAGTTTGCATGGCACTGAGTGCCGGTACCAGAAGGACGGTCGCCTGCGTGCTCGTGGGTCTGGGCGCGGCATTACTCGTCGCCGCGCTGATGATCCCCACCTACACCGTGAGCAAGGTGGCCAAGACTCCGCTCGACCTCGAGATCACCACGATCGCGGAGAACCAGAAGGGTGAGGACAGCCTCGTCCTCGATTCCAAGTCGCTGACCACCGGCGACGGTCCGGCCGTCGTGAACAAGGACGTGCCGCTGATCTCCCAGCGCTTCGTCACCGTCGAGGAGCCCTCCGACGCGAACGATATGACGCTGCAGGCAGGCCAGACGCTGCGCCGCACCGATGTGCAGGGCGACACCGGCCTGCTCACCGCGACCATCGACCGGGTCACCATCTCGCGCACCACCGGCATGCCGGTCGACACCGAGCCCAACGGCTCGATCGCGGTCACCGTCAACAAGGACGGCAGTGTCATGGAGCCGGTGCAGCACACCGGTCTCGGCTACCGCTTCCCGATCGGCACCGAGCAGAAGACGTACCCGTACTTCGACATCAACGTGCGCAAGTCCTTCGACGCGAACTTCATCGAAGAGACCGAGATCAACAGCATGAAGGTCTACCACTTCCAGATGACCGCGCCGGTCACCAGCACCTGGGACGTCGTGCAGGCGCCGGCCAACCGGCTGACCCTGCCCGCGTCGAAGTGGGGCGTGACCGACGTGCCCGCCGACACCCCGGTCACCATGACCCGCTACTACACCAACGTGCGTGACCTGTGGGTCGAGCCGCAGACCGGCACCGTCATCAAGGGCGGCGAGTCGATCCACCTGTTCTACGCCCGCTCGGCCGACAAGCCCGAGGTGACCGCGCTCAAGTCGCACATCGTGTTCGACGAGTCGACCGTCGAGTCGCAGATCTCGATCGCCAAGGAGAACATCGACAAGCTGTCGCTGTTCGGCCGCATCGTGCCGATCGTGTTCGGCATCCTCGGCGTGATCGCCGTGCTCGCCGGCCTGTTCCTCGGCCTGCGCGGCGGTAGCGCCCCGGCCCACGCCAGCCCGCGCGGCCGCCGCCCGACCCCCGCTCCGACGGCGGCCCCGGACGACACCCCCACCACGCGGTGGGGCGCCGACGACGCGCCGACCACCCAGTTCCCCCGCGGCGATTACGACGCGCCGACCGAACAGATCGACATCGACAAGCGTCCCTGAGGACACTGCTCCGCGAACGGCCCTGGTCTTCCGACCGGGGCCGTTCTTCGTTCGTGTGATCGGCTACGAGGCGGTACCGCTGCTGACGGTCGGCGCCGCAGCAGGAGGGCCGCCGCGGGCGGCGGTGCGCAGGACGACGACCGCGACGATCACGGTGGTCACGGCGGCTACCGAGACCGCGATGGTGATCAGGGAACCGATCGTGCGGGCGAAGGTGAGCATCAGGGTCACCTCGAGGGCCAAGCCGATCCAGGTGACGGCGGCCAAGGCGGTGCGCTCGACGGCGATCGCGGACAGCAGGGCACCTTGCAGGACCGCCAGGATCGCGCCGTGCAGGGCGAACACCCACAGCATGCTCTGGATGGGTGCGTAATCCTGCCCGGCGAACAGCGGCGCGAGCGGCGCGGCCACCGCGGCCCCGATCACCGCGACGACACCGATCACCGAGAGCACCGAGAGGGCGTCGCGAATCGCGCGCGCCGAATGCGCAGGTTGGGCCATGCGCGGGTACAGCACGACGCCTACCGCCTGGGGCAGCCAGAACGCGATCTTCGTGGCGATGGTGCCCAGTGAGTAGCGGCTCGCGTCGACGTCGTCGAGGACGATGCGGACCACGATCAGGTCCACCGAGGACAGCGCCATCAGTGCCGCCTGCACTTGAACCGCACGCAGCACCGGAAGGACACCGATCGCCCGGCTCGCACGGGCCGCTGCCGGTCCGCGCTTCGATCCGCCCTCGCCTGTCTGCGTGGGTGCTCCAGCCATCCCGCCCGATTGCGCGCCGGACTCGGCAGGGGTCGACTTGTCCGACGTGTCGGGGGCCGAGCCGGATGACCCGCCGACATCGTGCGCGCGCGCCGTCGACCGGGCGATGCGTCCGGCGATGATCGCCGCGCAGACGATGCCCGCCGCGCCTGCCCACAGTGCACCGGCCGCGCCGCCGCCGAGGGCGAGTGCGACCAGTGCGGGTGCCACGCGCGCCGTCCCGGCCATCGCGAGCACCGTGGCCAGCGCACGGAAATGATTGCCGCCCTGCAGAATTCCCTGTTCGCCCGACAGTACGACCAGCGCGGGCGCCGCACCGAGCGCGGCGGCGGCAGCCCACACGCCGACGTGCAGTACCCCGGCGACCACCGGCACCAGCACCACGGCGACCGCGGCGACCAGTGCGGCGCAGCGCCACTGCATCGCCCGCACCGCGCGCAGATCGGCACCGAGGACGACCTCGCGCGCCACCACGTTCTGCATAGCCAGGGCGGGGACCGCGCACAGCAGCTGCACCGCGAGCAGGCTCGCGAACTCGCTGTACCCGGCGACGCCGAGCCAGCGGCCTGCGAGCAATTGCAGCAGGTACCCGGCGACGTTGGCGGTCATCGCGCCGGCCGTCACCCAGGTCAGGTCAGCAACGACAGGGGGGCGACGGACCGAGGACACGCCCCATCGTCGCACCTCCGCGCGCTTCGTATCACCACTACCCCGAAAATGTGAGTCCGAGCGGACTCACCTTGCCCGCCGCGGGGCCGGCGGCCCCGAGAACGGGCCCGCACTCGCCTCGCGGGCCGCCCGCATCGTGGCAGGCACACGACGGCACCCCACGACGGCGGATCGGACCGGCCCGGCCCGCCGGGTTGCTGGGCGATCGACGGGACGTAAGGTGCAGTGGCGTGACGGGAGATCGGCGTGCGAGGGCCTGGGTGGCCGGATATTGCGCACTGCTCGCGCTGATCATCGTCGGACCACTGGCCGGGTCGGGATACCTGCTGCTCCGCGACGCCGTCAGCACCCCACGCTCTTTCCTCACCGATTCCGCCCTCGGCCTCGGCGCCGCCGCACCACGTGCGGTCCCCCAGGACGCCCTCCTCGCCGTCCTGTCCGCGATGATCGACGGCGGCCTCCTCGTGAAGGCGATCCTGATCGTCGCCCTGTGGTCGGCCGGCTACGGCGCCGCCGTCCTCACCCGCGAATTCCTGGCCGCATCGACCCCCGCCCAACTGGTAGCCGCCACCCTCGCCCTCTGGAACCCCTTCGTCGCCGAACGCCTCCTGCAAGGCCACTGGAGCCTGCTCGCGGGCTACGCCGCCCTCCCCTGGACCGCGCTGGCAGCCGTCCGAGTCAGGCAAGCGACACAGCGACACCGCCCCCTTGCCGCCGCCAAAACGGCCACAAGGGCAGGCACGGACACCCGCACGCCAATAGGTGCTCCCGCGAGCGCAGCACCCAGCGACTCGGTCGATCGACCTGCCAGGGGCGACGTGGGGCGTGCTGCCTCGAGTTGGTCATCCGGCGCTTGGGCCGCGCTCACCGCCGGTTTCGCGGCTGCCGGGCTGACGCCGACGGGATCGCTGCTGGCCGCGATCATCGGGCTCGCGCTGGTCGGGCGACGCGCTTTCCTGCCTGCCGCGGTCCTATGGATCGCCACCTGTGCGCCGTGGCTGACGGCGACGGTGCTGGGGTCGGGTGCGGAGCCGTCTGATCCGGCGGGGGTGTCGGCGTTCGCGGCCAGGGCCGAACCGTGGCTCGGCACGCTGGGCAGTCTCGCCGGGCTGGGTGGGATCTGGAACAGCGAGGCGGTGCCTGTCACCAGGACGACCCCGTTGGCACTGGTCGGGACGGTGTTGTTGCTCGGCATCGTCGCGCTCGGTGTGCGAGCAGTGTGGCGGCTCGGGCGAGACGGCCGGACCCTGCTGATCATCGCGGCTGTGGCCATCGTGCTACCAGCCCTCGGAGCGACCAGTGTGGGGCTCGCGGTCGGTGAGTGGCTGGTGGTTCATATTCCCGGGGCAGGTCTGCTGCGCGATACGCAGAAGTACGTGGCGCTGGCGATGCCCGCCTATGCACTGTGCGCGGCGGCTGCATGCCGGACAGTCAGCCTCTGGTGGCGCCGATACGCGGTCGATGGTTCCGAGGCAGCTACCGATCTCCGCGAACCCACTGACCAGCCGAAGGGCGCGGCAGACGCACCGAGTCGCAGCGCTGCCGGAGCCTCCGCTGTCGCAGTCCTCTTCATCGCGCTGCTGATCCTGCCGCTGGCCGACCTGGCGTGGGGGGTGGGCGGCACGATGCGCCCGGCGCATTACCCAGCCGGCTGGGCGCAGGTCGTCGACCGCATGGACGCACCCGGTGACGTCGCCGTCCTCCCGGCCGGCATGTTCCGCCGATTCCAGTACAGCGGAACAGCTCCCGTCCTCGACCCGGCCCCGCGCATCCTCCCGAACGACGTCCTGCAAACCGGTGAACTCCGGGTCCGCGGCTATGCCGTCACCGGCGAGGGCAATCGGGCTCGCACCGTCGAGGACGCACTATTGCGTGGCGCGACACCCGCCGAGATCGCCGCACTCGGCGTCGGCTGGATCGTCGTGGAGCGCACCACCCCCGGCCCACTCGGCGACTCCGAGAAGACGCTCACCGCAGCGGAATTGGCCTATCAGGACGCCGACCTGGCCCTGTATCGCATACCGGGCCACACCCCCACCGATATCGCCACACCGGCACAGCGGTGGATATCCGCGGCAGCCCACCTGCTGTGGGCGGCCTTGCTGGTCGGCGGCCTGCTCACCGCCGCACTGCTACCGCGAATCAGCCCTGCGCGGGCGGCGCGACCAACCCGGTGACGAAAGCACCACGGGCAGCAGCGGACAGCACTTCGTAAACCCCGGAACCTGTTTGTTCCCAGGAGAATTCATGGGCACGCGCCCGCGCCTTCTCACCCATCATCAGGCGGGTGTCCGGATCCGCCAGCAGGTCACCGGCCGCTTCGGCGAGCGCGGGCGCATCGTCGACCAGCAGTCCGGTGACGCCGTCGACGATGGAGTCGGTGAGCCCGCGCGAGCTGCGGTAGCCGATGGTCGGCACACCGTGCTGGGCCGCTTCGATGACGGCCAGACCCCAGCCCTCCTTGCGGGAGGGCATGACGTGGACCCACGCGGTCGACAGGATCTCGTGCTTGCGGCGTTCGTCGACGTGCCCGTGGAAGGTGACGGCGTCGGCGATGCCGAGCTCGTCGGCGCAGGCACGCAGGTTCGGCGCCCACCAACCGTCGCCGATGACGTCGAGGTGCACGTCGGGGAACCGCTGACGCAGGGCGGCGACGGCGGTCAGCGCGTCCTCGATCTGCTTGTGCGGAACCAGGCGGGACAGGACGGCGATGCGCGGATGATCGGCGCGCGTGGTTTCGGCGCCGGGAACGACCTCGGCAGGCACCGGTTCGGCGCCGTTGCGGACGACGGCGATGCGCTCGCGGTCGACGCCGAGCACGGCCAGCTCCTCGGCGGAGGGAAGCGACACGGTGAGGTACTGGTTGGCGCGGTGCACGCGCGGCGACAGGCGCGACTCGATCCACCAGCCGATCCGCCCGACCAGCTTGCCCGCGACCGGCCACTGCTCGCGGTGACCGTGGTGCACCAGCACCACCGAGGGCACGCCGGTGGCGCCCGCGAAGAAGGGGATGCCGTTCTGGGTGTCGATCACGACGTCGGGGCGCACGCCGCGCAGCGGCCCGATCCCGAGCCGACCGGCCATGATGGCGACCAGCGCCCGTGGATACACGGTGAACCGGCCACCGGCGCGGCTGATGTCGATGCCGTCGATCCGCTCACGCCGGGGCGCACCCGGATAACCGGCCGTACGCAGGGTGACCTTGACGCCGCGGGCGGCCAGCTGGGCGCCGACCTGCTCCAGGTACCGCTCGCTGCCGCCGCCCTGCGGGTGCCCCGTGTCTCGCCAGCACAGCAGGAGGACTTCACGCACGTTCGGGGCTCGCAATCGGGTAGGTCGAGGACAAAGGTCGGCACCCACCCTAGCGGGTGTGTTCCGCGCTACACATCGATATCGGCACGCCCGTCCCGCTGTGTCCGGCTGGACCACACGAGCGGCCCCGGCGGCGCTGCCCATAAACTCTGCCCGTGCCGACCGCATCCCTGCCGAGAACCGAGCAGCACGTCCAGCGCCGCGACCAGTCCAGGTTCGCGCGCCGCGCGACGCTGCGCCGCTCGCTGCGGCTGCTCACCAGCTTCCGGTTCGAGCAGTCCGACCCGGCCAGGTTCTACGGCGGCATCGCCACCGACAGCGCCGACCTGATCAGCGACTTCTACGCCGACATCGCAGGCCGCGACCTCGACGGCACCGTCGTCCTCGACGTCGGCGGCGGCCCGGGGTACTTCGCCGACGAGTTCACCGCGGCGGGCGCGCGCTACGTCTCGGTCGAGCCCGATCCGTCGGAGATGCACGCCGCCGGCCTGCGGGTTTCCGGTTCGGTCCGCGGATCGGGGATGGCGCTGCCGTTCCGCGACAACGCCTTCGACGTCTGCTTCTCCTCGAACGTGGCCGAGCACGTGCCGCAGCCGTGGGTGATGGCGGAGGAGATGGTGCGCGTGACCAAGCCCGGCGGCCTCATCGTGTTCTCCTACACGGTGTGGCACGGACCGTTCGGCGGTCACGAGACCGGCCTCTGGCACTACCTCGGCGGCGAGTACGCCGCCCGCCGGTACCGTCGCAAGCACGGGCGCGAACCCAAGAACCGGTTCGGCAGGTCGCTGTTCGCGGTGACCGCTGCCGACGGTTTGCGCTGGGCGGCAACGACTTCGGCCGACGTACGAACAGTGTTCCCCCGCTATCACCCGCGCTGGGCGTGGTGGCTTGTTCGAGTTCCGGTGATCCGCGAGCTACTGGTGAGCAACCTGGTGGTCGTCGCCACCAAGGTCGATCAGCCCAGCCAGCTCAACCGACGCGACCTGCGGGCAGGTGCTGGTAACGCGCTGGCCCACGGCGACTCCTGAATCGCCAGGCCCACGGTCTCCAGTGTGGTCAGTCCGACCTGATCGGCGAGTACCCCCACCATCGCGACCACCTCGGCGGCCTGAATGGCGGCAGTTGCCTGCTCGATCGTGAGCGTGCGGCCCGGCAGGAAGGACACAACCCATCCCCCGCTGCCCACACTCTTCGCTTGATGGTCGGTCTGGTCGCTGGTCATCAACGATCGGCCGATCACTTGCACAGCCATGAGTCGGTCTCCCCAATTCGCTGTTACGGTCTGATGAATCGAGCGAGCTGATCAGTAGCTAAAGCATCCCCTTTTCACCAACAGAACGCAATAGTGCGTTTTCCCGAAAAGCGAACCGACAGGTTGGAATTCGCCCTGTTCACAGTTGTTGCGGGACAGCGAATTAGAACGTGTTGCAGACAACCTGGCCACAAAACTGTAACGTGTTCTTATGCACTACGACAGTCTGTTCATCGGCGGGAAGTGGACCACCCCTGCCGGTAGTGACCGCATTTCCGTGGTCTCACCCGCAACGGAGGAGACCGTCGGCAGCGTGCCCGCGGTAACGAAGGCCGATGTGGACGCGGCGGTCGCCGCGGCCCGCGACGCCTTCGACAGCGGACCGTGGCCATCCACACCGCCACTGGAACGAGCAGAGGTGCTCACCAGGGCGGCCCGACTGATCGAGCAGCGTTCGCCCGAATTGCTCGCCGCGCTCACCGCGGAGATGGGCGCACCTTCGTTAGCCGCCTTGACACTCAACCAGATTCCGGCCGTCGCCGCGCTCGACGCCTGGGCGGCACTGGCTAAGACGTTCCAGTGGAACGAGACTCGCACCGGCCTGTTCGGAACCTCCCGTGTCTCACGGGAACCGCGCGGTGTCGTCGCGGCGATCACCGCCTGGAATGTCCCGATGTTCCTCGCCGCGAACAAGCTCGGCCCCGCCCTGCTGGCCGGCTGCACCGTGGTGCTCAAGCCCTCGCCGCTGACCCCGCTGACGGCCAACCTCCTCGCCGACATCTTCACCGAGGCCGGGCTCCCGGACGGCGTGCTCTCGGTACTGCCCGCCGACGCGGCGGAGAGCGAATACCTCGCCGGCCACCCCGGCGTCGACAAGGTGACCTTCACCGGCAGCACCGCGGTCGGCCGCAAGCTCGCCGCGCTGGCGGGCGAGCAGCTCAAGACCGTCTCGCTGGAACTGGGCGGCAAGTCGGCCGCCATCGTGCTCGAGGACGTCGACCTCGCCGCCAGCATCCCCGTGCTGGCGTTCTCCGGGTTGATGAACAGCGGGCAGGGCTGTGTCGCGCAGACCCGCATCCTCGCGCCGCGCAGCCGCTACGACGAGATCGTCGACGCGCTGGTCGCCCACGTCAAGACCATGCAGACCGGCGACCCGACCGATCCCGCCACCCAGCTCGGCCCGCTGATCAGCGAGAAGCAGCGCGACCGGGTGGAGAGCTACATCGCCAAGGGCAAGGAAGAAGGCGCGCGCCTGGTACTCGGCGGCGGCAGGCCCGCGGGCGTCGAGCGCGGCTGGTTCGTCGAGCCGACGATCTTCGCCGACGTCGACAACGCGAGCACCATCGCCCAGGAGGAGATCTTCGGGCCCGTGCTCTCGGTGATCCCGTACGAGACCGAGGAGGAGGCGATCGCCATCGCGAACGACTCCGACTACGGCCTGGCCGGTTCGGTGTGGACCACCGACATCGAGCACGGCGTCGAGATCGCGGCCAAGGTGCGCACCGGCACCTACGCGATCAACTGGTACGCGTTCGATCCCACCGCACCGTTCGGCGGGTACAAGAACTCGGGTATCGGCCGCGAGAACGGCCCCGAGGGGCTCGACGCGTTCTGCGAGCAGAAGTCGGTGCTGATGCCGATGGGCTGGACCGCGGGCTAGTTCTCCGGCATCACGACCCGGAGTACCGGCTGTCCGGCCACCTGGCCCCGGGGTGGTAGGTCGACCACGTCGACCCGCCACCCCGGCGGCAGGGCCCGTTGTAAGCGGCCCGCCACTCGTTGCAGTGGCGTGCTCGAGTAGGCGTCGGACTTGTATCCGGTCACCAGATCGGTCATGCGTCAACCACCTCTCAGCATCGATCTCGTCGGGACCGCGTCTGCGGCACTCGAGTCTCGAAAGGGAGTTAGCTCGGATGGTGCGACGTGCGGAGGATCCTGACCAGAAATATAGGTGACAGCGCCCATCCGCAGGCAGCAACCCTCTGACATCGACAGATATACCCACAATCGAGTCGGGGAAATCGTCCGCGACGGAAGTGATCGGGAAACTCTGAGTTCGCTTGCCCGGCTCCACACCGTTTACAGCCCTGAAAATCAGCAGTGAAACCGGCGCTGGGCCGGATCAGTGCCGGAGCGAGCGCCGATACGCCGACGGCGTGAGCCCGGTCGCGGCGCGCAGGTGATCGCGCAACGCCGTCACACTGCCGAACCCCGACCGCTGCGCGACCGTCTCCACCGGTAGCCCGGTGACCTCCAGCATTTCGCGCGCCCGGCCGAGCCGTTGCGCGTCCAGCCAGGCGCGCGGCGTGGTGCCGACCTCGGCCTTGAACCGGCGGATGAACGTCCGCTCGCTCATCAGCGCGTGCGCGGCGAGCGCGGGAACATCGAAGGCGTCTTCGGGATTCGCGACCGCCCAGGTCAGCGTCGCGGCCAGGCCACCGTGTGGATCGGCGCCGCCCATCGGCTGCGGGATGTACTGCGCCTGGCCCCCCTCACGGTGCGGTGGCACGACGTTCCAGCGCGCGAGGTCGGCGGCCGCCGCCGCGCCCAGCTCGCGGCGCGCGATGTGCAGGCACAGGTCGAGGCCCGCGGACAGGCCCGCCGAGGTCAGGATGTCGCCGTCGTCGATGTAGAGGGCCGACGGGTCGAGTTTCACCGCGGGATAGAGCTGGGCGAACTGGTCGCAGTAGCCCCAGTGGGTGGTCGCGGGGCGATCATCCAGCAAGCCGGCCTGGGCCAGGACGAACGCGCCGATGCAGATGCTCGCGATCGTCGCCCCGCGGTCCGCCGCCGCGCGCAGGGCGTCCAGGGCGGGTTCCGGGGTGGGTAGTGTCGGCAGGCCGATACCGGGGACGACGATCAGGTCGGCCTCGGCCAGCAGTTCCACACCGTGTTCGACATGCAGGTCGAAGCCGTTCGGCGTCCACACCGGACCCGCCCGGACGCCACAGGTGCGCATCCGGAAACCCACCGGCTCGCCGGTGACACCGGGTCCGTGCCGGAACGCCTGCACCGCACAGGCCAGGTCGAAGGTCATCACCCCGTCCAGCGCGAGCGCGGCGACCTCTATCATGTCTTCAGTTTGGCACGTATCCACGCATTGCTGGCATTTCCGCCACTTCACCGAGCCTGCCCGCTCCGCGACACTCGACGGGCAGCCGAAACACCGCGTCGGAGGAGATCGACCATGCTCACTGTGACACCCGCTCTCGACTGGGACTGGGCCACCCGCACCGGCGGAAATCTCACCGCCGCCCAGCGCCGTGCCCTGACCGTCGGGTTGCTGCGCACCGCGCCCACACTGATGTTCGGCCGGATCCGCCATGCGCTCGGCCGCCGCGGCGCCGGGCGGCTCGACCTCGCCGAGCTGCGCCTGCCGGACACCGCACTCGCCCGCGCCGCGGAAGTCGAAGCGCGCGAACAGCTTTCGGATTCCATGCTGGCGCACTCCTACCGCACCTACTTCTTCGCCCGCGCGCTGGCCGAGCTCGACAAAGTCGACTACGACGACGAGATCGGCTACGTGGCCAGCCTGCTGCACGATCTGACACTCGAAACACCCACGCCGGGAAGGTGTTTCGCCGTGGTCAGCGGCGAATCGGCGAACGCGTTCGCACTGCGCCACGGCGCACCGGCCGAGCGCGCCGAGTCGATCGGCGCCGCGATCGCCACGCATCTCAATCCCGACGCGGCCGGAAACCTCAGCGACCCAGGCGGTTTCGTCTCGGCGGGCGCATCGGTCGACGTCCTCGGCAGGCGCCTGTCCGACCTCGACGCCGCATTCGTCGGCGACCTGCTCGCCCGCCACCCACGCCACGACCTCAAGCAGCGCCTCATCGCCTGCTTCGACGCCGAGGCCGAGGCGGTACCCGACGGCCGCATCCACTGGCTCAAGGGCACCGGCTTCCTGCAGCTGATCAAACTGGCGCCGTTCGCCGAATAGCCGAAACCGCCCGTACCGAATGCGGTACGGGCGGTTTCGTCGATCAGGGGGCGATCAGCCCAGGCGCTCCTTGAGTGCCTCGAACTCGTCGCGCACGCCCGAGGGGAGCTTGTCGCCGACGAACTCGAACCATTCCTCGATCGACGGGATCTCCTTGCGCCACTCGTCGGCGTTCACCGCGAGCGCCTCGTCGACGTCGGCGACGACCACGTCGAGGCCTTCCAGGTCCAGGTCGGCGGCCGCGGGGACGTTGCCGACCGGGGTGACCGCGGCGCCCGAGCGGCCCTCGATGCGGCCGACGATCCACTCCAGCACGCGGGAGTTCTCACCGAATCCGGGCCACAGGAAGCGGCCGTCCTCGCCACGACGGAACCAGTTGACGTAGAAGATCTTCGGCAGCTTGTCCGCGTCGGCGTTCTTGCCGAGGTTGATCCAGTGGTTGAGGTAATCGCCCACGTGGTAGCCGAGGAACGGCAGCATCGCCATCGGGTCGCGGCGGACGGTGCCGACCTTGCCCTCGGCGGCGGCGGTCTGCTCGGAGCCCATGGTGGCGCCCATGAACACGCCGTGCTCCCAGCCGAAGGACTCGGTCACCAGCGGGACGGTGGTCTTGCGGCGACCACCGAACAGGATCGCCGAGATCGGCACACCCTGCGGGTCGTCCCACTCGGGAGCCAGGGTCGGGCACTGCGACATCGGGGTGCAGTAACGCGAGTTCGGGTGGGCGGCGTGGCCCTCCGAGTCCGGCGTCCAGTCGTTGCCCTTCCAATCGATCAGGTGCTGCGGGTCGCCTTCCAGACCCTCCCACCACACATCGTTGTCGTCGGTCTGCGCGACGTTGGTGTAAACGGTGTTGCCCGCTTCGATGGTGGCCATCGCGTTGGGGTTGGAGCTGCGGTTGGTGCCCGGCGCGACGCCGAAGAAGCCGAACTCCGGGTTCACCGCGTAGAGGCGGCCGTCCTCGCCGAAGCGCATCCAGGCGATGTCGTCGCCCAGGGTCTCCGCGCGCCAGCCCGGGATGGTCGGCTGGATCATCGCGAGGTTGGTCTTGCCACAGGCGCTCGGGAACGCGGCGGCGACGTAGTAGTTCTTGTTCTCGGGCGAGATCAGCTTGAGGATCAGCATGTGCTCGGCCAGCCAGCCCTCGTCGTGCGCCATCGCCGAGGCGATGCGCAGCGAGTAGCACTTCTTGCCGAGCAGGGCGTTGCCGCCGTAGCCGGAACCGAAGGACCAGATCTCGCGGTCCTCGGGGAAGTGGGTGATGTACTTGGTGTCGCTGCACGGCCACGGCACGTCGGCCTGGCCCGCGGCCAGCGGCGCGCCCACGGAGTGCAGCGCCTTCACGAACGGGCGGTCGGCGCCGAGCTTGTCGAGCGCGGCCTGGCCCATGCGGGTCATCACGCGCATCGAGACGACGACGTACTCGGAGTCGGTGATCTCCACGCCCAGCTTGGGGTCCTCGGCACCGAGCGGGCCCATGCAGAACGGCACCACGTACATGGTGCGGCCCTTCATCGAGCCGCGGTACAGCTCGGTCATGGTGGCGCGCATCTCGGCGGGGTCGACCCAGTTGTTGGTCGGACCGGCGTCGGCCGCGGTCTTGGAGCAGATGTAGGTGCGCGACTCGACGCGGGCGACGTCGGACGGGTCCGACAACGCCAGGTACGAGTTCGGTTTCTTCTTCTCGTCGAGCTTCTTGAAGGTGCCCGCCTCGACCAGCTGCGTGGTCAGGCGATCCCATTCCGCATCGGAGCCGTCGGCCCAGACCACGCGATCCGGCTGAGTGAGCTCTGCGACTTCCTGTACCCAGGCGAGCAGTTCACTGTGCTCGGTCGGCGCCGTGCCGTCGGATCCACGAAGACCAGGAATGGTCGCTGAGGTCATGAAAACTCTCCTGAGATGGGCGGTTCTTCGATGCGAAGTCCATCGATCGCCACCGGGCGGGAAGGCGTCCGCAGCGAACCAACCACCGCACAACCCCAAATGGACGGCGTACAGCGCCGTCCACGGACGGAGGCCGCGCATCGACTGGCACGGAGCGGACGCCCAGGTTCCTGGTTAAAGGTTAACGCGGTATGACGATCGATACGGAATCGGGTTAGGAATCTGGCTCCCTGATAACTACCCATAGGTCGATCAGCCAATCGTGGCCGCGCAGCGGTCGAGCACGGCGACGTCGCGCTCGCACGCCGCCAATTGCGCCGGGCGCTCCGCGACGAGCCGCCGCGCGAGCGCGTCCAGCTCCGCGACACGACGGTCGACAGCCACCGCCCGTGCCGTCGATTCGCGGATCACATGCTCGGCCAATTCTGCCTCCACATCGACAAGCACCGCGGCGACACGCTGCTCGAGCAGGGCTTTTATATTCACCAGTGCCTCGGCGACCCATTGCGCCAGGTGATTGCGCTCGGCCAGCTGGGCCCGCGCACGCACCACCCAGTAGGCCGCACCCGCGCCAAGCAGCAGCGTCACCGGGACGCTCGCGACGTCCAGGGTCGGCACCAGCGACAGCGGCGCGACGATCAGTCGACCGAGGCCGACGCCAGCCGACGCGCCGAGGGCGATCATGAGGTGATCTTCGACACCGCGGTGTCTGGGGGCGGGATCGGGACCGAGACGCGGGGCCGGATCGCGCCTGCGCGCGGCGGGCGCGGCTGTGCCGACCCGGCGGGCGGTCTCGGTCACCCGGTCGTCGATCACGGTGTCGACCGCGACCGACAAGTCGCCCGCCGCGTGCTGCAGGCGCTGCGGGTAGGCGCGCAGTTCGTCGCGGTCGCAGCGGTCCAGTTCGGCGCGGGAACGGGTGTGCAGCGCGCGCACCAGCGCGCCGACCTCGGTGGTCAGGTCGACGCGCGCCAGCTGGACCTGGCTGCGCACGGCGGACAGGCCGGTCTGGCGGCCGCCGTCGCGCTCGGCCAGCAGTGCGACCCGTTCCTCCCTGATCCGGGTGGAGTCGGTGCCGGAGCGCAGCGCGGTGATCTGTTCGGTGATCCGCGCCTTGGTGTCGGTGAGCACCCTGGTCAGCACGGCGGAGCGGCGCTGGGCGCCGTCGGCGGGCCCCTGCGCGGTCGCCGCGGCCAGCGCGGCGTGCAGGGCGGCCAGGCCGGAGCGGTCGAGCAGGGCGGAGTCGTCGGCGGCGCGGGCGGCGGCGGCCAGGCGCGCCGACACCGGGAGCACGTCGAGGTCTGCGATGCCGCGCGCGGCGAGCAGGGCGCGGCTGCGTTCGCGGATCGCCTGCCAGTCCTGATAGGCGTGGAACCCGTTCATGGCGAGCACGATCCGCTGGTCGGCGGCGCGCAGGCGCTCGATCAGGGCGAGCACGTCGGCTCCGAACACGCTGCCCGCGTCGAAGAGGATCAGGGCGGCGGGCCGGTCCTCGGCCGACGTGGGCGTGGCCGGGTCGGCCAGGTCGATGCGCGGTTCGAAGCGGGCCAGCTCGGTGCGCAGCAGGGTGGTGTTGGCGTCGTCGACCGCGTAGAGGACGACGCGTGCGCCGGCGCCCGGCTGTTCCATCGCCCGCAGCAAGGCCACACCCTGCGGATTCCACCGCTCCACCACAGCCACAGCCTCCGCGGGAAGGGCACGTTCACCCTCCGCCGTCGGCCCGCCCCCGGCCGCGCTTGCCGACGCGCCTCCGTTCTCGGAACGCACCGAGCCGGTCGCCGCCGAACCGGCCTGCCCGCGGCTGGCCGGCGACCAGTCGCGTGCCGGATCGCCGGTCGACGACGAGGCCGCGGGCGGGCCGCCGGGTCTGTCAGAGTCCGGCACTGCTCATCCGTTCCCAGGCGCGGATATAGCCGTTGTGCACGCGCAGGGCGGCGCGGCGGGCGGCGGGCGGCATGTCGCTGGAGACCACGGCGCGCCAGCGGGTCGCCCGGGCGAGGGCTTCGTCGGCGTCGGCGGGTGCGGGCGACGGGTAGCCGGCGGCGAGGTGGGCGACCTGCGGACAGGCCAGGCCCGCGCACAGTCCGGTCCACAGCGCGTCGTCGCCGATGAGGTACTGCTCGATGAGTTCGCGGGCGCGGCCACCGTCACCGGGGACGGCGCGCGCGGCGAGCCTGGTCAGCTCGTCGAGCAGTTCGCCGCCGCGGACCGCCTCCACCTGCTCGTAGCGGCGATGCACCAGCCGATGCAGCGGGTCGATGCCGCCTGCGGAGTGCAGGATCTGGATCAACGCGGCGGTGCTGAGGTCGGGATCGGCGCGCAGGGCGGTGAGGGCGCAGTCGACGCCGTACAGGTCCCAGTGGGCGATCAGCCGCCTGCGCGCGTCCTGGTCGGAGCCGGCGCCGACGAACAGATCGGCCGACAGCACGGACGGCACATCGGGGCCGACCGCGAGCCTGCGCAGGTCGGTGAGGTCGGCCGCGTCCACCGCGCCCGCCCTGGTGTGGGCGGCCAGCGAGGCGACGACCGGCACGATCGGCAGGCCGAGCTCGCGCGCGTACCGGTCGGCGGCGGCCACCGCCTCGCCCCAGCGCGCGCCCACCGCGTCGGCCTTGTTGAGCACGACGACACCGCGGCCGGGGGGCAGGGTGGCGAGCAACCGCTGGTCGGCGGCCTGCGGCGCACCGGCGAGGACATAGATGACGAGGTCGCCGTCGAGGACCGGATCGGGCAGCCCCGGCTGGTCGACCGGCGGGGTCTCCTCCGCCGACAGCAACGCCAGCGCGCGCAGCACCGTACTGCGCCCGCTCAGCGCCCGCCCCGCCACCTGGATGTGCAGCGGACGGCGACGACGCGCGACCGCGGCGGCGAGCCGGTCGGCGATCGCCGGATCCCCACCCCGACCCGCAGCGAGCGCGGAGATCAGCTGGTCGAGCTGGTCGGATGCCCGTGTCTGTATGGACTCGGTGGCTGTCGACATTCTGCCCACCCCCTTTTCCGAGGGCATTCTGTCAGATCCGCGGGAGGCCGGCCGTCGCGAACCATCTGCCGACCTGGGGCAACACTGCCGCTACATGCCACGATCCGACCGCGCGTCGCCCGGCCCGCCGCAGTCGGCTGCGACGTAGCTCGGCGCATGCTGGACAATGGACGTCGTGAACGACGCCGCCAACCACCCTGTCGAGTCGGTTCCGGGGCAGCCGTCCACCGCCCCGGCCCACCCCAAACTCTCCGAGATCCCGCACGAGGCGGGCCGTCGCTCGACCACCGGCTCCCGCCTGTACCCGCGCGTCACGAGCTTCCGCTCGCGGCGCGGCGCGCTGACGCCGAATCAGCAGGTCTCCTGGGAGCGCACCTGGCCGGTGATCGGACGCGACGTCGCCAACGAGCCGATCGACGCCGACGCCTGGTTCGGGCGCAGCGCGCCGCTGGTCATCGAGATCGGCTGCGGCACCGGTACCGCGACGGCCGCCATGGCCAAGGCCGAGCCGCACCTGAACCTGATCGGCATCGAGGTGTACCAGCCGGGGCTGGCCCAGCTGGTCTGTCAGATCGAGCGCGAGGAGATCGGTAACATCCGGTTGCTGCGCGGCGACGCCGTCGATGTGCTCGAGAACATGGTTGCCCCGGAGTCGCTGACCGGTGTCCGGGTGTTCTTCCCCGACCCGTGGCCCAAGGCGCGGCACCACAAGCGCAGGCTGCTGCAGGCGCCGACCTTCGCGTTGATCGCCAGCAGGCTGAAGCCGGGCGGCGTGCTGCACGTCGCCACCGACCACGCCGATTACGCCGAGCACATCCTCGCAGTAGGCTCGGCGGAACCGCTGCTCACCGGCTTGAACGACACCACCGGCGGCGACAGCGCCGCCAACCGCGTCACCGCGCCGATCGGTTTCGAACGGCCCGTCACCAAGTTCGAGGGCAAAGGCCTGCGTGCCGGTAGCGCCATCAACGAGTTCATATGGGGGAAGATCGACAGATGAGCGTGAGTGAGATCGCCACCGAGATGCCGGATATCGCCCAGGGAGCAGCCGGCAGCGAGGCGCTGGGCAGTTCCGGCCCCGATGTCCGACGCGTCCTGCTCGTCTGGGACGCGCCGAACCTCGACATGGGACTGGGCGCCATCCTCGGTGGACGTCCCACCGCCGCTTATCGTCCCCGTTTCGACGCGCTCGGCCGCTGGCTGCTCGCGCGCACGGCCGAGCTGTCGGTCGGCGCGAAGGGCCGTGTCGAACCCGAGGCCACCGTCTTCACCAATATCGCCCCCGGCACCGCCGACGTGGTCCGGCCGTGGGTCGAGGCGTTACGCAACGTAGGTTTCGCGGTCTTCGCCAAGCCGAAGATCGACGAGGACTCCGACGTCGACGCCGACATGCTCGCGCACATCGCGATGCGCGAGCGCGACGGCGGCCTGGCGGGCATCATGGTCGCCTCGGCCGACGGTCAGGCGTTCCGTGAACCGCTCGAAGCGATTGCCGCCAAGGGAATCCCAGCTCAGGTCCTCGGATTCCGCGAGCACGCGAGTTGGGCGGTGACTTCCGATACTCTCGAGTTCGTCGATCTCGAGGACATCCCGGGAGTATTCCGGGAGCCGCTACCGCGGGTGAGCCTCGATTCGCTGCCCGACGAGGGTGCCTGGCTGCAGCCGTTCCGGCCGCTGTCGGCACTACTCACGTCTCGCCCTGGTCAAGGAGTCGCTTAAGTGTTCACCCGCTGGGGCGATCTGGTCTATCGGTTCCGTTTCGCCGTCATCGGTGTTGTCGGTGCTGCGATGCTGGCGCTGGGCGCGTACGGCACGGGGCTCGGCGATCGCCTGACCCAGAGCGGCTGGTTCGATCCCGGCTCGGAGTCGGTGCAAGGCGCGCAGATCGCCGATGGTGCCTACGGGCGCGATCACATGGCCGACGTGATCGTCATGTACAACGCTCCCGCGGACAAGACGATCGATGACCCGGAGTTCCAGCGAAAGGTCGTCGCCAGCCTGAGCACGGTCGTCGCCGAACACCCCGATCAGATCAGCAAGATCAACGGCACCTATTGGAAGGTGGGCGACGCGCCCTCCGTTCCGTCTGCCTTCGGGTCCAAGGACAAAAAGCACGCGTTCGCCTCGATCGCCATCGCCGGTGACAACGACACCGTCATCATGACCAACTACCGCGCCGTGCAGGATGCCTTCTACATCCCGGACGTCGACGTGGAGGTCTCGGGCCTGCAGCCCCTCGCGGTCACGCTGACCGACACCCTCGACCACGACTCCAAACGGATGGAAGTGCTCGCCTTCCCCGCGGTGGCGGTGCTGCTCTTCTTCATCTTCGGTGGCATCGTCGCTGCCGCATTGCCGCTGATCATCGGCGGTCTGACGATCATCGGCGCCAATGGCCTCGTCATGGGGCTGACCAACTTCACCGAAGTCAACATCTTCGTCGGTGGTGTCGTATCGATGATCGGTCTCGGTCTCGCGATCGACTACGGCCTGTTCATAGTCAGCCGTTTCCGCGAGGAGCTGGCCGAGGGTTACGACACGCGAGCCGCCGTCCGGCGAACGGTGATGACGGCCGGGCGAACGGTCGTCTTCTCCGCGACGATGATCATCGCCAGCCTCGGCGGCATCCTGATCTTCCCGCAGGGCTTCCTGCGGTCGGTCGCGTACGGCACCATCGCGGCCGTCTCCCTGGCGGCGCTGACCGCGATTACGATCCTGCCCGCGATGCTGGCCATCCTCGGCCACCGCGTCGATATGCTCGGTCTCAAGCGATTCCGCAAGACCAAGACCGCCGAACAGGTCGAGAACGGCTTCTGGGGCAATATGACCCGCTGGGTCATGCAGCACCCGCTCAAGATCGCCATCCCCATCACCATCGGCCTGCTGCTGCTGATCATCCCGGTCAAGGATCTGGCGTTCGGCGGCATCAACGAGAAGTACCTCCCGCCGGACAATTCGACCCGTGCCGCGCTCGAGCACTTCTACGAGGTCTTCCCGCAGAAGAAGACCGACCCGATCCAGCTGGTCTTCGTCTCGGACAACACCACGGCGATCGGCAAGGTCTGGAAGGAAGCCAACCAGGCTCCCGGGCTGGTCGGCCCGTTCGAAGTGCCGGTCAAGTCGCCGACCAACCCCGAGGTGTTCCGTACCTCGGCGACCCTGGTCGATCCCACCGGCAGCGCCGAGCCGACAATCGACTACCTCCGCTCGATCGAAATACCCGACGGCGTCACGATGTACGTCACCGGTCAGCCCGCGCTCATGGCCGACAGCATCGACACCCTGCTGGAACTGATGCCGTGGATGATCTTGCTCGTGCTGGTCACCACCACCGTGCTGATGTTCCTGACGTTCGGTTCGCTGGTGCTGCCGATCAAGGCCGCGTTGATGAGTGCGCTCGGTCTCGGCGCGACCCTCGGCATCCTCACGTGGATCTTCGTCGACGGCAACGGCGCCGGGCTGCTGAACTTCACGCCGCAGCCGATCAGTGCGCCGGTCTTGATGCTGATCATCGCGATCATCTACGGCTTGTCGACCGACTACGAGGTCTTCCTGCTCTCCCGCATGGTGGAAGCACGCGCCCAAGGCGCGTCGACCACCGAAGCCGTGCGGATCGGCACCGCCCAGACCGGGCGGATCATCACCGCCGCCGCCCTGATCCTGCTCGTGGTGACCGGTGCGTTCGCGTTCTCCGACATGGTGATGATGCAGTACATCGCCTACGGCATGATCGCGGCGCTGTTCATCGACGCCACCATCCTGCGCATGCTGCTGGTGCCCGCGATCATGAAGCTGCTCGGCGACGACTGCTGGTGGGCGCCGAAGTGGATGAAGCGCATCCAGGAGAGGATCGGCCTCGGCGAGCCCATTCTCGACGACGAGCGCCCGCAGAAGGGCGCCGTGGTCGACCTGGTGAAGACGACCCCGATCACCGACCCGCCGACCATGCAGATGACGGTGGTCCCCGACAGCAAGCTGGCCAAGACCCCGCGCCGCCCGCGCACCGTCGCCGAGATCGAGGCCGAGGCCCCGACCGCGCACCTGGATAAGATCACCGAGCACACCGACCCCGCCGAGCCGGCCCGGCCGCGGCCGCCGATGTCGCCGGATCCGACCCGCCCGCGCGCATCGATGTTGTCCTCGGGCGAGCCGACCCAGGTGCTGCCGATCGTCAAGCCGGGTGCCGAGGCACCCAAGTCCGGTCAGGGACAGGCTGATTCGTCCGGCGACCAGCCGGAAACCCCGTCGGTCGAGCTGTCCGAGCACACCGGCGGCGAGCCGACCCAGGTGCTGCCGATCGTCAAGCTCGGTGCGGAGGCACCGAAGTCCGATCAGGGACAACGCGATTCGATGTCAGGGCCCGACAAGGGACAGTCGGAAGCGCCTCGCACCGATCTCCGCTCCGGCGCGCCTGACGCCTCGGGCTCCAACGCTCCGGGCGCCGCCGGCTTCGCCGCACAGCGCGACCCCGGCGCCGGCACCTCGGGCACTCCCGGCATCAGCACGCCCAGGAACTCCAGCTTCGGCACGCCGGGCGACCCTGGCCTCGATACCCCTGGCAGCTCCGGCCTCCACACGCCGAGCAGCACCGGTTTCAACGCACCGGGCGACTCCGGCACCGGCTCGCAGGGCCGTTCCCCTCTCGGCGCGCCCGAAAGCCTCAGTGGTGCTGTGGGTTCCAGGATCAGTGAGTCCGGCGTCATCGGTGGCGACGACTCCTCCACCGCTGACACGCCCGGCGTTATCGGCGGCGGCTACCTCCCCGGGGTCGACTCGCCTGGTGACAGGACGCGCGAATCCGCACCGCGCGGATCGCAGCGGGTGCAGCCGCCCGCGGGTTACACGCCGCCTGCGCGCGGGGTAGACCCGTCGGCGCCGCGAGGTTCGACGCCGTCCGACGCGACCGAGTTCGGTACGCCCGCAGAGGATTCCAGCTCGCGGCCGAGCATCGTGAATCCGACGCGGCCCAGCATTGTGAACACGCCGCCGCCCGGTGTCGTGCCACCATCCGGTGTCGTGGCGCCGCCGGCGCCGAGCATTGTCAACACGCCGCCGCGGGTCGCTCCATCGTCCGCGCAGAATATCGTCAACCCACCGCCGCCGAGCATGGTCACGCCGACGCCGCGGCCGGTCGAGCCGCCTGCCGGTGGCACATTCAGTGGGTTCACCCCGCTGACCGGGTTCGACCCCGCACCGGCCACGGACGCGACCGAGCAGTCCGCGCCGGAGCCGGAATCGCGCGGCACCGCACCGGGGGCACGTGGCTTCGTCCCGCCGACCGAGCTTTCGGCGACGCCGGGCACACATCGCGCCGAGTCGCTTCCGCACAATGGCTTCGCGCGCCCCGTGCCCGACGCACAGCTGCCCACGCCCGGTGCACCTCGCCCCGTGCCCGACGCACAGCTGCCCACGCCCGGCACACCTCGCCCCGCGGCCGACGCACCGCAGCCGGCGGACGAGCCCTCCACGCGTGGCGTTTTCGGCACCCCGGTGCCCGTCGAGCCGCAGCCGGCAAGGTCGCTGTGGAGCCCGGCCGAGCCCGCCGCGCCGAGTGGTCACCGCGTTCCCGAGGCCGATGGCGGACCGCGGTTCGCCCCGGTGACGCCCGCGCCGGACCAGGATTCGGCGCGGCCCGAAGCGGTGCGCCCGCAGGTCGCCCCGCCCGGGTTCACCGCCGTCACGCCCGGCGAGACCACGCCCGCATCGCGACAGCCCGAACCCGCTGACTCGCAGGACATCCCTGCGGACACACGCGCAACGTGGCAGCCCGAACCCGCCAACCCACAAGACATCCCTACGGGCACTCCCGCAACGTGGCAGCCCGAACCCGTTGACCCGCAGGACACAAACCATGCGGGCACTCCCGCCCAGTGGCAGGCTCCTGCCGGTTTCACCGCGGTTCCCCCGCCGGGCCAAGAGGCACCCACTGCCGCCACCTCGCCGCTGGACGACAGTGCCGCTCCCGCACCGGAATCCGACGGGCCGCAGGCGGACAGCCGCAACGAGATCGAGAACTGGATGGCGCAGCTGCGTTCTTCGCGTCGCGGGTCAGCAGCCGACGAGGGGCGTCACCAGCACGGCGGCGAGGGGCGCACGGTAAGCGTGAACGAGCTGCTGCGTCGCCGCGAGGACGACAGCGACTGACAGCAGCGGACCCGAACACGACGAAACCCACGGCGAGATTCCGCCGTGGGTTTCGTCGTTCTGCGTTCAGAGCACGGCGTCGGCGATGCGATCGACCTGGTCGGGGTCGGTGCCGTAGCAGTACAGGATTGTCTCGTCGGCGCCGAGGTCTTCGAATTGCTTGATGGCGGAACGGATCTGGTCGGGGGTTGTGAGCAGACCGGCGGCCATGTAGTCGGCGCGGCCGCTGAACTCGTAGTAGTCGAGGATGGCGGTGCGGGCGTGGTCGATCAGGGGTTGGGTGCCGAGGACTGCGTTGAGCTGGGCGACGATGCGCGGTGCGCCGGAGCGGCCGTGGTCGGTCCAGGATCGTCGGGCGAGGTCGAAGAGGCCGCCTGCCCAGGTGGGTGCGGCGGCGGCGAGGAAGCCGCCGCCCCAGCGGCCGACACGGTCGATGGCGGCGGGTTGGAAGCCGCCGAAGAGCAGGTCGGGGCCGCCGGGTGCGGTGGGTGCCGGGCCGATGGGGCCGCAGGTCTGGCTGAACGGCTCGCCGGACCAGAGGCGGCGCATGATGGCGAGCTGTTCGTCGAGCCGACGGCCGCGGGTGCGGATATCGGTACCGGTGGCCTCGTGGTCGTCGTCGCGACCGCCGACACCGAGGCCGAGCGCGAAGCGTCCGCCGGACATGCGGTCCAGGGTGGCGGCCTGCTTTGCGAGCAACGCCGGGTCACGCAGGGGTGCGATCAGTACCTCGGTCTGCAAGCGGATGTGGTCGGTCGCCCCGGCGAGCATGGCCAGGGTGACCAGCGGTTCGGGGTTGTCGTAGACCATGCGGTCGAGCAGGCCGAGTGTCGAGAACCCGGCGGAGTCGGCGCGACGGGCCCACTCGGGCAGCGCGACGGGGTCGGCGATGGGAAGTCCGAGACCGATGTGCATGGAAATCCTCCAGTGGATATGGGCGTGTGTCATCAAGCCGCCCACTCCACGCCTCGACGAATGAGGCGGGGCTCCCACACTGCGACATATTTCTGGAGAGCGCCGATCGGATTGCGCTCACCGTAAGCGATCCACCCGGAAGTCCGCAACTGCGAGGTCCTAAGTGGCAGGATCGGAAGGCCGCGAATCCGCGAACGCTCGCGCATAGCGAGTCCCGGTGAGCAGCAACAGGATTCCGACGATCAGGAATGCGGCGACCCGGACCAGACCGGACAGCGTCGACAGGTCGAACAGGAAGAGCTTGGCCAGTGCGGCGGCGGCGACGAGCAGACCCGACACCAGGCACACCTTCGCGACGGCCGGCGACCGGGACAACCTGCGCAGCCCGTAGAACAGCGAGGCCGTGGCCGCGATCATCCACACGATCGTCGCGAGACTGTGCCCGAGGATGAATCCGTCCGCCCCACCGAGGGATACGCCCAGCGACACCGCCGCGACGAGCACGTAGTACAGGCCTGCGACACTCACTGCGATCCACACTCCGGTGACGAGCGCCTGATCGGCCCAGCCGGGAAGCCGGGGCACCGTCCACGCCACCGTCGCCGCGACGCCGAGCCCCAGCACCGCCGCCGCAGCGGTCGCGATGTCGAGATGCTGATCCGCGCGACTATGCAGCGCAAGGGTTTCCGGTGAGGCGATGGTCAGCAGGACGAGCCCGCCGAGCAGCGCGAAGGCGATGCCGAGGCAGGCACCTACGCGCGTGCGGCTCGTCGCCGCGACGGCGAGGAATGCCAAGGCCACCGCGAACAGCGCTGTCGGCAGGAGGTGCGGGTCGCTTCCGGTAGCGCTGACGCAGGTCAGCAGAAGGGACACGGCACCGGTCAGCGCGGAGACCAGCGCGGTGTGCCGGGGAATCCCGAGCCGATCGGCGAGACCGGGAACGAGCGTCGTCGCGGCCAGACCCAGCAGCACCGCGGCCAGCACGCCGGTGATCGACGCGGTCACCATACGGTCGAACAGCATCGCCGCGGCGAAAACCGGCAGGGCGGTGAGGGCGATGGTGACGCTCGCGGTGATGTCGCCGGACCTGCGACGCACCACGAGCACCGCGCCGACCAGCCCGACCACAGCACACGCGACCGCCGCGACCAGCAGACCACCGCGCTGCTCCACCTCGTCACCGGAGATGGCGGCCGAAAGCCCGCTGAGCGCGATCATGCTCAGCGCGGCCAGCACCACGGGCAACGTGCGCGCCACGTGCAGAACGGGCCACTCCCTGCGCATCTGCACGGGAATACCCGCGGCCTGCAAGACCACCAGGAACCCCAGCAGCATCAGCTCGGTCGTCAACGCCGGCGACAACAGCGCCGCCCCCAGGACGACGCCCACGGCCAACGGCTGCGACTGCCACCGCATCGCCACCCCGACACCGACCAACGCGACCACCAACGCCACCGCCAGCCCGACACCCGGTGCCACCCAGCGGTAGTACCCGGTCACCGCGACAACATCCAGATAGGCACCGGCAATACCGGTAGCCACCAGGGCAATTCCACCGACCCGCCCACCGGGACGACCGAACACCCGCCACCCCGCACCGACGAGTCCGACCGAAAGCACCCCACCGGCAACAACTCTCGCCACCGGCCCGAAGAACCCAGCCTGCGCAGCCAGCACCAACAGCATCAACACACCGATCAGCGTCACCCCGACCCCGGCCACCGCCAGCACCCGCGAGATCACCCCTTCCCGCTGCCACCACGGCGTCCGAGGCCCCCGTACCGGCAGCGCAACCCACCCGGTCCCCCGCTGCCCCACCGCAGCCGACCGTCCACCCGGGCCATACCCAGGAGCCCCGGCCCAACCCCCATACCCCGGCACATACTGCGGAACTGACTGCGCCACAGCCATGTGCGCACCAGGCCCCCACCCCCCAGGAACCGGCGCACCACTGAAAGGCGCTCCCCCCGGAACCGACGGACCACCAACCGGCATTTCCCCTCGGCCGATCTCCGGCGCATGCGAAACCGTGGCGCTCCCGGTCGACCCATGCGAAGCGACTGCACTTCCAGCACCGGAAACCGATGAACCGGTGGCAGCCTGCGTATCAACCGCCGACCGCTCCACCTCCCGCTGCAACTGCGCGCGCAGCACATCCAGCTCACCGCCCAGCCGGCCCATCTGGGCGCCGAGCGTGGTGAACTCGCCCGAGAGTCGCGCGACGAGCGCGGGATCGATTGACGTACTCATGCCTTCATCGTCGACGTGCGGGTCGCGCGGGACATGAGTAGAAACCCCCGGTGGGGTGCGGGACTCCTACGTGAAATCGGTCAGGAACCGAGGAAGCGGCGCCATTGGACCATCAGGGGGTACTTCGCGGTGACGGAGCCGAAGCGGACGCGGCCGTGGACGACCAGGTGCAGTGGGCCGATGGGCGGGCCGGTGCGGACCTTGTTGTTGACGCTGGAGCCGATCAGGTCGAGGCCGTTGAGGTCGACGGTGGCGGCGGCGGGGACGAGCAGGGTGAGGCCGGTGCAGTAGTCGTCGACCTTGATCTCGACGATCTGGGTCTGCATGACGGCCTCGGTGAAGTCCAGGGTGACGCCCGACATCAGGTTGTTGAGATGCAGCACCGGCGGGACCTGCCACGGTCCGCGACGGTGGACGCCCGAGAGGCGGCTGCGGATCAGGCCGGGGGTCGAACCGCCGGGCGGGACCGGCCGCGGCCGTGGCATGGCGGCAGGCTGGGGCGCGCCGGCCACCCGCATGCCGGGCAGGTCGACGAGCACGGCGTTGAGTTCGCCGCGGGTCTTCGCGGCGAGCGCGGTGTCCATGCGTTCGGTGAACTCGCCGAGCGAGAGCATGCCGAGACCGACGGCGCGCTGCAGCAGCTGACCGACGTGTTCGCGTTCGGCGTCGGAGACGCGCAGGTCCCGGTCGCCGACGGGACCGAAGGTCGTGGCACCGGGTACGAAGAGGGATTCGGGACCGCCCATGTCATCGAGGGTGCCAGGAAATCGGGCACCGCACATCAGGGCAAACCCCCAATTACTCGAGGCCCTGCTCGATGGCGTAACGGGTGAGCTCGACCCGGTTGGCGAGCTGCAGTTTTCGCAGCGTGGCCTGCACGTGGTTCTCCACCGTGCGATGCGACAGGCTCAGCCGCGACGCGATCTGCTTGGCCGAGAGCCCCTTGGCGACCATCCGCAGCACCTCGGTCTCCCGCTCGGTCAGCGACGGGCGGTGCGGCTGATCGGCCGCGACGGGCGCGGTCGCCATCCGCCGGTATTCGCCGAGCACCAGACCGGCCAGACCGGGCGTGAACACCGGCTGACCCGCGGCGGTGGCCCGCACGGCGTCGATCAGCTCGGCCGCCGACGCGCTCTTCACCAGGTACCCGCTGGCGCCCGCTTTGATCGCGTCGAGCACGTCGTCGCGTTCGGCCGACGCCGAGAGGACAAGCACCCGGCTGTGCGGGGAGACTCGCAGCACCTCGGCGGTGGCGGCGGCCCCGTTGCCGTCGGTGAGCTGCATGTCCATCAGCACCACATCGGGCTGGACCGCGGCGGCGCGGCGGGTGGCCGTGCCTACTCCGTCGGCGGTGGCGGGCACGGCGAACCCGGCCTCGGTGAGGTCGCGGGAGACGCCCTCGCGCCACATCGGGTGGTCGTCGACCACCATCACCGTGATGGCCTTGTCCGCCATCGCTGCTCCTTCGCTCAGCGCGCCGGGTGGCGCGGAATCCGGAATTCCCATTCGGTGCCGAGGTCGTCGCCCTCGGTCAGCAGTTCGGCGGTGCCGCCGAGCGCACCGATCCGCCCGACGATGGATCGGGAAACCCCCATCCGCCCTTCGGCTTCCGCCGCGGCGAGCCTGCCGGCCGGAATCCCCACTCCGTCGTCACGCACGCTCACCACCAGCATGTCACCGGTGTCTTCCAGCAGCACATACGCTTTCGCCGCCGGACCCGCGTGCAGTTCGACATTCGACAGCGCGGTCGCCACGGCGGCGGCGATCTCGTGCGCCGCGGACCGGCCGACGAGTACCGGATCACCCGGTGTCGCCACCGACACCGTCGGGGTGGCCCGCGCGGTGAGCAGCGGACGCAGATCCACCTCGGCGGCACCCGAATCCGGCCGCTGCGCCTGCTCGGACAGCAGAACCCGCAGCGCCACTTCCTGTTCCCCCGCTCGCTGCGCGAGTTCTGCTGCCGGACCGCCGATTTCGGTGCCGCGTCGTTTGATGAAGGCCAGCACCTGGAGCACGCCGTCGTGCACCTCGCGAGCCAGACGTTCCCGTTCCTGCGCGGCGGCGGTGAGCCGCAGCGCGCGTTCGAGCTGCACCTGGGCGCGTCGCGCCGTATTGGCGGCCAGCCCCAGCGCCAGGCCGACGGACACCAGCACCGGCGCGGTGGCATCGCCCCACACGTCCTGCCCCCATTGTTCGCGCACCGTCACGACCACCACCGACATGCCGAGCCCGGCGACGACCCCGGCGACCGGCCCGCGCAGGATCGCCATGGAGATCACCGAGTTGGCGATCCACAGCGTCGTCGGCAGGGTCTGATGGCCGTGGTACCAGTCGTAGTCGGCGACGAGACGGGTCGAGGCGATCAGCAGGACCGTCACGACCTGGTCGCCGAAGACCACCCAGCCGCGGATCCGGCCGGTCGCGGTGGGGAAATACCACTGCGAGAGCAGCAGCGCGGAACTGCCCGACCAGATCGCCATCAGCGCGATCAGCACCCAGCTCAGCCGCGGATGCTCGTAGTAGGACACCGAGGCGATCTGCTGGCCGATCGCGTACAGCAGTGTGACCAGCCGGAAAGCCTGAGCGGCCCGCCACAGGGGCGCGGTCGCCGCGTCGGCCGAGCTCAGCTCAGCTGTGTGCGTCCGCATCGCCGTGCTCCGCCTCGGCCTTGCGCAGCGTGCGCGCGATGTCGAACCGGCCGGGCTCGGGTTTGTCCGGCTCGGCGGAGAACAGTCTTCGGTCCTCACCACCGGCGAGCTCGCCGTAGACCTCCTCCGGACTGTCGGCGAGCAGATACCGGATCGCGGTATTGCCGACCGCGATCAACGGCACCGCCAGCAGCGCGCCCGCGATCCCGCCGACCACCAAGCCCGCGGTGATCGCCAGGACGACCGCCAGCGGATGAATGCTCACGGCCCGGCCGAGCAGCAGCGGCTGCAGCACATGACCTTCCAGCTGCATGACCGCGATGATGATGCCGAGCACGATCAGTGCGGTCACCGGGCCCTTGGTGACCAGTGCGATGAACACCGCGACGAACCCGGCGAAGAACGCGCCGATGATCGGGATGAACGCGCTGATGAACACCAGCGAGGCCAGCGGCAGCGCCAGCGGGACGTGCAGGATCGCCAACCCGGCGCCGATGCCGATCGCGTCCACCGCGGCCACCACGACGGTGGCGCGCACGAAGCCGACCAGCGTGCCGAAGCCCAGTTCACCGGCGGTGCGGACCTTGTCCCGGTGTGCGGTGGGGATGATCCGGGTGACGAAGCGCCAGATCTGGTCGCCGCCGTAGAGGAAGAAGATGAGGACGAACAGGATCAGGAAGGCGCCGGTGAGAATGTGCCCGATCGCGGTGGCGGTGGTGAGCGCGCCGCTGGTCAGGCTCTCGCGGTTGTCCTGGATGGTGCGCACGATGGTGTCACCCGCGCTGCGGATCTGCTGATCGCTCAGGTGCGGCGGGCCGTTGATCAGCCAGTCCTGCACCTTGTGGACACTGTTGGTGACCTCGTTGGACAGGCCGGGCACACCGTCGACGAACTGTTCCACGACGAAGGTCATGATTCCCGCGAGCAGACCGATCGAACCGACCAGCGCGACGAACACACCGAGCGAACGCGGAATTCCGACCCGCTGCATCCAGTCGACCAGCGGCGCGAGCAGCGCGGCCGCGAGCAGCGCGATCGCCAGCGGAATCACCACGGTGGCGAACTTCTGCACCAGCATCCCCACCGCGAGCAGGGCGGCGAAGATGATCAACAGCCGCCAGGACCAGGCTGCGGCTTTGCGGACCAGCGGATGTACCGCCTCGGCGTCCGCGCGCCACGGTGCGGACGTGGGCCCGGAATCTACCTTCTGGTCGGTCACCCGAGAGAGCCTATCGGTCCGAACGCTAGATTGGTGGTCGTGTCGGCGCCTCTGGAAGCGGTCAAACAGACCATGCGAACGCGCTGGCCGCTGTATCTGACCTCGGTACTGCTGGCCAACGCCTTCGGCGCGGTCCTGGTGTGGGCCTTCATCCAATACGGCCTGCCCGTACCCGAAGGCGATCCCGGTGGCGTGCGTAAGACCGGCTTTCTCGCGCCGGTGCTGGTCTTCGGCGCCGCCGCGGTGCTGAGCATCCTGGGCGCGGCACTGATGTTACGGCCGGTGATGCGCTGGCAGATGCGCGGCGGCCCACCGAGCAGGCAGGAACAGATGGCCGCGCTGCACGTGCCGCTGCGCCAGTCGATCCTGCATCTGGTGCTGTGGATCATCGGCGGCGGCATCCTGGCGGCGCTGATCATCGTCGAATCGCCCGAGCTGGCGGGGGCGGTGATCGTCACCGAGTGTATGGCCGCCACCATCGTGTTCGGCTTCACCTACATGCTCGGTGAACGCATCCTGCGCCCGGTCGCCGCCGAGGCGCTGACCGAGGGCACCTTCGACCACACCCTGACGCCCGGTGTCGGCACCAGGATGGCGATGACCTGGGGCATGGGCACCTTCGCGCCGACCATCGCGATCGTGCTGCTGTGCGTCACCCAGATCTCCTCCGATGTGAAGTTCTCGGCGAAATCGCTGGCCATCTCGATCCTGCTGCTGTGCGGCGTGGTGATCCTGCAGGCGCTGGCGCTGTCGATGCTGACCGGTTCCTCCATCTCCGACCCGGTCCGTCAGCTGTCCCAAGCCATCAACAGGGTGCAGGGCGGCGCGCGCGACGTGCAGGTGGAGGTCTACGACGGCAGTGAGATCGGCCTGCTGCAGGTCGGCTTCAACCGGATGATGGACGAGTCGGCCAAGCGGCGAAAGCTGCAGGAACTGTTCGGCCAGCACGTCGGTGAGGACGTGGCCCAGCGCGCGCTGGACTACGGCACCGAGCTCGGCGGCGAGACCAGGTTCGTCGCGGTGCTGTTCGTCGACATGGTCGGCTCCACCGCCGCTGCGGCCGAACGGCCGCCGACCGAGGTCGTCAGCCTGCTCAACGAGTTTTTCCGGGTGGTGGTCGACGTGATCGACCGCCACCACGGTTTCGTCAACAAGTTCGTCGGTGACGCGGCGCTGGCCATCTTCGGCGCGCCGCTGGACCGTCCCGACGCACCGAGCGCCGCGCTGGCCGCCGCCCGCGATCTGCGCGAGGCCCTGCGTGAGGTGACCAGCCTCGACGTCGGCATCGGCGTCTCGGCGGGGCTGGCTGTCGCCGGAAACATCGGCGCCGCGAATCGTTTCGAATACACCGTGATCGGCGACCCCGTCAACGAGGCGTCGCGGCTCACCGAATTGGCCAAAGATCAACCCGGCCGCGTTCTCGCTTCGGGCAGCGCGCTCTACTTCGCCGACGAAAGCGAGCAAGACCATTGGGAAACCGGCGACGAGGTCCAGCTGCGTGGCAGACGCAGAAAAACCCGCCTGGCCTGGCCCAAGTCGGCAACCGCCACGGACGACGCGGACCAGGAAGAACAGCTGCGTTCGCTAGGCGTACCTCCGCCTTCGCTCCGGCCATGCGCGGTCTGCGGACGGCCGGGGGCCGACTGTGCTCACTAGGCTGAGACCGTGACGGCCGAAGGCGACCTAACCGGTGAACCCGCCGCGCCCCCGGTCGAGCGCCGCCGCCGGTTCCGATGGGTGAAATGGGTGCTCGGCGCGGTGCTACTCGCCCTGCTCGTCGGCGAAGGCATCTACCTGTGGCCGCGCCTGCACGAATCCTGGCGCACGCTCACCGAGATCCACTGGGGCTGGCTGGTCCTGTGCATCGTGTTGCAGGCGATGTCGATGAGTGGGTTCGGCCGGGTGCAGAAGCAGCTGCTGCACGCGGGTGGGGTCGACGTCAGCCAGCGCAAATCGGTGTCGGTGGTGTACGGCGCGACCGCGATGTCGGTGACGCTGCCCGCCGGCCAGGTGTTCTCCACCGCGTTCACCTACCGCCAGACCCGGCGCTGGGGGGCGAGCCCGATCGTCGCGTCCTGGCAACTGGTCTTCTCCGGCGTGGTGGCCGCGGCCGGGCTGGCGCTGCTCGGCATCGCCGGTGCGGCGCTGGTCGGGAATCAGATCGGGCCCAAACTCATCGGATCGCTGGTGATCCTGGCGGCGCTGCTGATCGCGGGCAACTATCTCGCCCGGCATCCCGGCACGCTGGAGGCGATGCTGCGCCGCGTGCTCGCGCTGGTGAACCGGATCCGCAAGAAGCCCGCCGATCACGGCATCGCGAAGCTGGCCGAGATCAGGGCCCAGCTCGAATCGGTGGACCTGGGCAAGAAGGACGCGGCCATGGTCGGCGTCTGGGCGCTGATGCACCGGTTCGCCGACGTGGCCTGTCTCGGCGCGGCCTGTTACGCGGTCGGCGCCGATCCCAAGCTCTCCGGCCTGCTCATCGCGTTCACCGCGGGCAAGGCCGTCGGTTCCATCCCGTTCGCGCCTGGCGGCATCGTCTACGTCGACGCGACCCTGATCTACGGCCTCACCGCGGGCGCGGGCCTGCCCGCCTCCCAGGCCGTCGCCGCCGCGTTCGTCTACCGGCTGGTCAGCTTCATCCTGGTCGCGATCGTGGGCTGGATCGTCTTCGCGTTCCTGTTCCGCACGCCACAGGCCGACGACGAAGAGTACGAGCAGGAATTCTATTCCGCCTCTCCGCGTATTCAGGCCAGACTCAGGCGCGGAGAATCTGAGGACGCGTCCGGCGGGTCGTCGGAACCAAGTTAGCCCGTACCCGGTGAGTTACCCATGTACGCACCGGACATCCACGTCACCGCAGCGCGCGGATAGCGGCGCGCCAGCCAAGCAGGAACAGCGCGAGGGCGCACGCGGCGACGATGACGAAGCTGAAGGCGACGCCCTGACCGCTCACGGCGCGCAGCACCATGCCGCCGACGAGGGTGCCGAGCCAGATCAGGATTCCGCTCGGCCACAGCGCCGTCGCGTCGAAACGGGCGTTGCGCGCGACGAGCACCGCCAGCGCCCAGCCGATGAGTAATCCGATGCCGAAGGGCCACACGGTTTTCACGAGACCGGCGATGACCGCCGAGTCGTGGCTGCGCCTCCCGATCGCGCAGAAGACGATCACCAACAAGGCATCAGCGGCGAACGGCGCGAACTTCTTCACCTGAGCAGCCTAACCGTTCATGATCAACACCAAGAACCGACCAACCCCCACTGATCAGGGCACACTCTGCACGCACACCCCGTTTTACGGCTCCGGCGAGGCGAGGGACTTCAGCAGCACGGCGGCGAGTCGCGAAGTGGCGTCACCACTGTCGGCGTCGGCGATGTGCACCGCGAAGACCAGATCGTTCATGGTGGCCAGCAGCCAGCCGTCGGGCCCGCCGGTCGCGGCGAATGCCGTGACATCGCGGAACCCGCGCAGCGCGGTGGTTTCCGGCTTGCCGATGCCCTCGTGCATCATGCCGCGCAATCGGTCGACCGCGGGCGGGGTAAGGGCCGGAATCGGGGTGTCGGTGGAGCTCGGCTTGCCGTTCTCGATCATCGGCGGTACCACCGAGCCGCGCGAGATCGCGGCCGCGGCGATCGCCATGCCGAAGGGGCTGGCCAGCACCGCGTCGGCGCCCGCGCCCTGGCGCACCTGCTCGGTGCTGCGGCCCGGCGCGCTGATCCGTCCGGTCACCTCGTCGAGCCCGTGCACCTTGAAGTCGACCCCGACACCGAGCGCGGTAGCCGCCTCGGCCGCCTCCTGCTCCGAAACATCCTGCGGCGCTTTGTTCTTGGCGGCGGCGGCGACCGTGCGGAACAGTTCCATGGTGCCGCCGGCCGGGAACAGCCCGGTGAACGCGATCGGGCCCTTCTCGGTGGCGTAGCTGTTCTGCGCGACCGCGACGACCGCGCCGGTCGACGGCTGGATCGCGACGACCGAGGCCGGCGTGCCGACGCTGACCACCGCGTCCTCGGCCGCGCGCTGTAGCCGCTGGTCCATGGTGGCGGAGATGTCCGGCCCGGCCGGGCCCTGATATCCGGCGACCTGGTTGACGAACCGGCCGTCGGCTTCGAAGATCTGCACGCCCCAGCCCGAGGTGGTCTCCTGGCTGTCCTTCCACACCTCGCGCAGCGCGTCCAGCATCGGCGACCAGGTGCGGCGGTCGGCGGAGATCAGCCTTGGCTGCTTCTCCATCACCACGCCCGGCACCGCGGCCATCCGTGGTTCCAGGATCGCGAAGTCACCATCGCGCAGGTTGACCGCGACGACCGGCTTGCCCTGCGACCCGGCCAGCTGCTGCATCAGCGACGGTCCGGTGATCAGCGGCGCGACCGGTTCGATGGCGTCTGCCAGCGCGTTGGTCGACCCGACGAGGTCACCGGTGCGGCTCGGATCGATCTTGATGACATTGATCGTCTGCTCGGTCATCAGCGCGTCACCGGACAGGTCGACGACCCGCGGCGGCGGCTTCGCGGTGGTGCGCACGAGCTTGACGGTGCGATTGCCTGCCAGCTGGGGCATGATGACCGCGGGGTCCCAGGAGATCCGCCAGCCGATGGCGAGCTTGCGGACGGTGCCCTGCAGTGTGTAGGTCCAGTCCTTGTGCTCGCCGAAGTTCCAGGCGACATGCATGCTGAAGATCGCCGACTGCGCGTCGAGCTCGATGACCTGAGTGTTCTCGTAGTCGACCGTGCCGGTCGCCAGGCCCTCGAACATTTGCTTCATGGTTGCCGAAGCGGCGGCGGGGTACGAGGTCAGGTCGGCGGCCTTGGCGTAGTCCTGCTCGTCCAGCAGGTCGGTAAACCGCTGGACAACCGATTCCGACTCACTCGTGTTCCCACCCACCCCGCACGAGCACAGCGCGATGGCGAGGGTCGCAACCCCCGCGATCGCCATTGCGCCCCGGACGCGAAAGCGGCGGGATCCCCACACATCCATATCGCCCACTCTTCACTCTTGCCACTCCGGTAACAAATCCACCGTACCCGAAGTTGACCCGTCTCCGATGCCCCGGTATCGCGGGACGCTACCCATCCTCAGCACCTTGATTGTGCCCGAAATCTTGCCCCGATGAAGGGGTGTTTTCGAACCTCGCCCAGCCAGTGGCAACAACTGGCGCACTTACCGTACCGACAGTCACGCCACGTCGCGCGGAACTCATATCGTCCCGGCGATTCAACGCGAGGGTACCCCGGCCCATCGACACCCAACCCTGGGGACGTCGGCGCGGATCACTCGGCAAGGCACCGTTCTCGCAGAGCATAAACCGCAACGCATATATCGGCGTAATCTTGTAATCATCGCAACGTGCGCAACAGAGATAGCAGGTGATTTCCATGCGGAACGCCCATCGCGAACGCGGATTCGGCCGGCCGGGCGGCTGGCAGCAAGCAGATCTCCCCGACCCGGCCGACGCCCCCGACTGGTTCGCCGGACGATTGCCCGCCGACTGGTTCACCGGCCCGCCCGAGATCAATATCGACCGCGACGAGATCGTGGTCGTCGGTGAACTCCCGGTGCCGCAGCCCAAGTCGGCCGACGCCGACGCGCCGCCGGTGTCGGCGGCGACGAAAGAAGGTGCCCTGGCCCGCTTCCGCGAGTCCACCCGCCCGGCCAGGATGCAGATCGCCGACGAGGCCCAGCGGCGCTACGGCCGCAGCGTCGCCTGGGGTGTGCGGGTCGACGGTCAGCGAATCCTGTTCACCCACCTCGCCGTTCCGGTGATGACCAGGCTGCGTCAGCCCGAACGCCAGGTCCTCGACACCCTGATCGACGCGGGCGTCGCCCGCTCCCGCGCCGACGCGCTGGCCTGGACGGTGAAACTGGCAGGCAAGCACGCCGAGTCCTGGCTCGCCGAGCTCCGCGAGGCCATGCGCAAGGTCGACGACCTGCGCTCGGAGGGCCCGACCGGCCTGTGAATTAAGGTGGCCTGCATGGCAGACACCGTGCAGGCCACCGGCCCGATCCTCGTGCTCAACGGGCCGAATCTGAACATGCTCGGCACCCGCCAGCCGGAGATCTACGGCGCCGACACCCTCGACGACGTGGTCGCGCTGTGCGAGCGGACGGCCGCCCGGTTCGGGCGCGAGATCGTCGCGTTCCAGTCGAATCACGAAGGCGCCCTGATCGACCGGATCCAGCAGGCCCGCGGTGAAGTCTCGGCCATCGTGATCAATCCGGGTGGACTCACTCACACTTCCGTCGCCCTGCGCGATGCCCTGGTGATCCCCGAGGTGCCGATCGTCGAGGTGCACATCAGCAATGTGCATGCCCGCGAGGAGTTCCGGCACCATTCGTTCGTCTCCCCGATCGCGACCGCGGTGATCGCGGGCCTCGGCATCCAGGGTTACGCCGCGGCGATCGAATTTTTGAGCAAGTCCTAGGCGAGCTGGAAGACCGGGAAACCCGGTGCGATCGCGGCGAGTTCGTCGTCGGTCGAGTCCTTGGTGACGCCCTCGAAGAACTTGCCGACCTCCCAGCCCCACTTCTCCAGGTAGAGCCGCAGCAGCGGCACCTTGTCGCCGTCGGCGATCTCGGTGGCGGTGAACTGTTCCACCTTGCGGCCCAGGCGCAGTTCACCGTCGCCGGCGACGCGCAGGTTGCGCACCCACTGGGTGTGCCCGCGCGGGGCGACCAGGTAGCGCGCGCCGTCGGCGCCGGTCATCACGTTGACCATCGTGGTACGCCATTCACCGCTCTTGCGACCGCGCACGGCCAGCAGCCGCGAGCCCATGACGCTGATCCCGAGCTTGGGCAGCAGGTTGGCGATCTTGTTCATGATCGGGTCGAAGCCGGTGGGGCCGAGGTAGCGGGTGGCGTTGTCCATGCTGATCACTCCTGAACTGTGAGCACTGCTCTCTGTTGAGTACAAGCATGCGCGATGCGCGATCGCTTGTCAAGAGCAGTGCTCTCTCTTTCTCGAATGCCCCCTTTCGTCCGAAGTATTGCCGCGATGAAATGTAGTACGTATGCTACATCTCATCGAAGGTCGATGACTGGGAGGACTCATGGCTTCGAGTAACGGCGTTGTTCTCGACGTTCAGCAACTACGGATGCGATACGACGACACCGACGTCCTGCACGATGTGACATTTCAGGCCGAGCGCGGGGAGGTGCTCGTCATGCTCGGGCCCAACGGCGCGGGCAAAACCACCACGATCGAGATCCTCGAGGGGTTTCGCAGGAGGTCGGCCGGTCGGGTCGACGTGCTGGGGACCGATCCCGAACACGGTGACGAACAGTGGCGCGCGCGCATCGGCGTGGTGCTGCAATCCTGGCGTGATCACGCACGGTGGCGGGTGCGCGAACTGCTGGCCCACCTGGGCGCGTACTACCGCCCCTATTCCACCGGCCGAATCCACCGGCCTTGGGACACAGATGACCTCATCGCTCTCGTCGGGCTGACCGAGCAGGCCGACGCCAAGATCGCCACTTTGTCGGGCGGCCAGCGGCGCAGGCTGGACGTGGCGATCGGCATCGTGGGCAGGCCCGAACTGCTGTTCATGGACGAACCGACGGCAGGCTTCGATCCCGCCGCACGGCGCGACTTCCACGATCTGGTACACCGTCTCGCCGACCTCGACGACACCACCGTCCTGCTCACCACACACGATCTGGACGAAGCCGAGAAACTGGCCGATCGGATCCTGATCCTGGCGGGCGGACGCATCATCGCCGACGGTTCGCCCGAGGAGCTCAGCGCCGCCACCGCGGGTGAGGCGGAGGTGCGCTGGACCTGCGACGGTCAGCGCTTCGTCCACACGACGACCGAGTCGACCAAGTACGTCCACGAACTGTTCAAGCAGCACGGTGACCTGATCGCGGATCTCGAAGTGCATCGCGCCTCGCTGGAAGACACGTACATGACGCTGGTCCGACGCTTCGAATCCGGCTCGACCGAGCCCGTCCACTCGTTGCAGGAGGTTGTGCGATGAATCCGAATCTCGTTGCGGTCAAGGGCGGCCTGGCTGCCATGCGGATCGAACTGCGCCAGCTGTACACGAACGGGACCAGTCTGGTCGGCCAGTTCCTGACGCCTGCCTTGTTCCTGATCGCGATCTTCTTCCTGCGCGACCGGAATTACCACGACACCGACCTGTCGATCGGCGAACTCGCGGTCCCCGGCCTGCTCGGGTGCGTCATCGCATTCAACGGCCTGTACGGGATCGCCGAGGTTCTCGCACTGGACCGGGAGGACGGAACCTTGTTGCGCGCCAAGACGGTCCCGAACGGCATCGTCGGCTACTTCATCGGCAAGGTCGGCACGACCGCGGGCGCGGTACTGGTGCAGCTGGTGGTGATAGTCAGCCTCGGCGCCGTGATCGTGGGTGGCTTCTCGGTGTCCGGCGGCGACGTGGTCACGCTGGCGTGGGTGGTCGTTCTCGGGTTGCTGGCCACCCTGCCGATCGGCGCGATTCTGGGCGGTCTGATCGTCGGCGCCAGGGACATCTTCCTGCTGACACTGCCGTTGCTGGGGATGATCGCCATCTCCGGCATCTGGTACCCGATCACCGCGCTGCCGGGCTGGTTGCAGAGCCTCGCCCAGCTGTTCCCGATGTACTGGCTCGGCCTCGGCATGCGTTCGGCGTTGCTGCCCGCCGAGGCGGTCGCCATCGAGATCGACGGATCGTGGCGGCACCTCGAAACGGCCGCGGTGCTCGGCGTATGGTCGATCGTCGGGTTGCTGGTCGCGCCGATCGTGCTGCGGCGAGCGGCCCGACACGAGTCCGGTTCGAGCGTGGCCGTCCGCCGCGAGAAAGCGATGCAGCGTGCCTTCTGAGGTCATCTACAACCGCATCGCGATGCTGCGCGCCGAGCGCGGCATCTCGCGGCGGGACCTGGCCGAGGCGCTGGGCGTGCACTACCAGACCGTCGGCTACCTCGAACGGGGCGAATACAGCCCCAGCCTGCATCTCGCCCTGCGGATCGCGGCCTATTTCGAGGTGGCGGTGGAGGTGGTGTTCGCCACCGAACCGTTCCCCCGGTTGGGCACCGAGACCGCATGACCCGGCACCCGCCCGGCACCTCGCGTGCCGGGCGGATTTCGTCGTCGGATCAGTCTGTGCCGCGGAACAATTCGTAGGTCGAGACCGGCTTGCCCGCCGCCTCGCTGGCCTCGACCGCCTTGCGCCAGTACTGCTGCGACAGGTGCGAGAACCCCGCGTCGACGCCGACTTCCTCGCTGGCGTCGATGATGTGCTGCGCGCCGGCGACCATCATCTTCAGTGTCGCCAGATCCGCCCAGCCGCCGTTCTGGTTGGCCACCGAGAACTGCTCCATGAAGTACGGATACGCCTCGCTCGAGCGGATCGCGAACGGCACGAACTTCGCGATGTCGTGACCGGACTTCGCGATCATCGCCGTCGCCTGGTCGAAGGACAGCAGCCAGGGGTGGAAGGTGGTCAATAGTGCCTGGTAGAAGACCTGCGCGAGGCCGTCGTCGGCGCCGAGGTACTCCTGCGGGCTGAGCGGGCGCAGGAGCTCGGCGTGCGCGTCGAACACCGTCTTCGGGCCGCTGTAGAAGATGTAGGACGCGGGATGCTCGATATTGTCGCCCGCCGACATCACCCCGCCGGAGATGAACTCCGCGCCGCGTTCGCGGACCCAGGCCGCACCGGCCCGCGCCTGCTCCGGCGAATCCGAGGACAGGTTGGCGATCACCTTGCCCGCCAAGGCTTCCGGCGCCTGGCCGAGCACGTCGTACATGGCGGCGTAGTGGGTCAGGCTCAGCACCGACACCTCGTTCGCGGCGAGCGCCTCGGCCACCGAGTCGGCGCGTTTCGCGCCGAGCTCGACCATCGCGTCGACCTTCGCCGTGCTGCGGTTCCACACGGTGACCTCGACGCCGGCCGCCAGGAAGGCCCTGACCATGGCCTGGCCCATCGGGCCGAGACCGAGGACGGATACGGAACGGGTCTTGCTCTGCTCGGACATGTACTGCCCCTTCGATTCTCGATGCTTGATGGTTTCGGCGCCGGGATCCATGGTGGTCGCGCGGGTATCGTCGGGGAAGACCGAACGTCGACGTGCGGTTGCTTACCCAGAGGTTCGAAATACGGTCAGAAGGGTGCACCGGACATGAGCAGTGACGCAGATCACGATGTGTGTGGCATGAGCCTGGCCATCGACGTCGTCGGCGGCAAGTGGCGACTGCACCTGATGTGGGTGCTCGGCAGCGGACCGCAGCGATTCGGGCAGATCAGGCGCATGCTCGACGGCGTCAGCGAGAAGGTGCTCGCCGAGAACCTGCGCCACCTCGAGAGCACGGGCGTGGTGCACCGGGAGATCTATCCCGAGATCCCGCCGCGCGTGGAGTACTCGCTGACCGACCTCGGGGAAACTCTGCGGCTGGCGCTGATCCCGCTCGAGGCGTGGGGCGACGCGCACCGCACCGAACTCGCCGCGGGCACCCGCGCCCAGTCCGCACCGGTGCGCACCGCCTCCGTCGCGATGTGATTCAGCGAGCTGAGCGAATCACCAGCGCTCCACGGCGATTCGCTCACCCACACGTTCGAGCAGCGCGGCCGCGTTCCTGATCGACAGGCGCGGGTTGGGTTCGAAATCGCTGAGCGCGTAGCACCCGGCGAATCCGGCGGCACGGATCTCGCCGGGGGACAACAGCGTTCGCCCGACGGCGGCGACTACCGGGACACCAGCAGCCTTGGCCGCCGCGGCGACACCGACCGGCGCCTTGCCGTGCATGCTCTGATGGTCCAGTGACCCCTCGCCGGTGACCACCAGGGTGGCGCCGTCCACCAGCGCCGGGAATTTCAGCAGGTCGAGCAGCACATCTATACCGCTGCGAACCTGCGCGCCGAGGACGGCCAGCACACCGAATCCGGTGCCGCCCGCCGCGCCCGACCCACCGATCTCGGCATAGCCGGTGCCCAGCACGGCAGCCCAATTGGTCAGTGCAGCTTCCAGTTCGCGCATCTGCGCGTGGTCGGCGCCCTTCTGCGGCGCGTACACCGCGACCGCACCCGCCGGGCCGAGCAACGGATTGTCCACATCGCAGGCCAGCGTGAACCTGGTCTGCGCGATCGCCGGGTGCAGCCCCGCCCGATCGACCGCGACCACGCTACTGAGCAGCGCGACCACATCGCTGGGCGCACCACCCAATTCGCGCCCGTTCCGGTCGAGCAGGCGCAGCCCGAGCGCGCGCAGCAGGCCCGCGCCACCGTCTGTGGACGCGCTGCCGCCGAGTCCGAGCACCACCTCGCGGGCGCCGTTGTCGAGGGCGTGCGCGACCACGACACCGAGGCCGAAGGTGTTCGCCCCGATCGGGTCGAGCCTGCCGCCGGGCAGCTTGGCCACCCCGACCGCGGCCGCCAGTTCGACGACCGCGGTGTCACCGCGGACGGCGTAGACCGCGCGCTCCGGCGCACCGGTCGGGCCGGGCGCGGCCACCTCGACCCGCTGCCAGCCCGCCGCGACGAAGGCGTCGACCATGCCGTCCCCGCCGTCGGCCACCGGCACGCAGTGCACATCGGCGCCCGGCGCGCGGCGATGGATCCCGGCGGCCAGCGCCGCGGCGACCTCGGGCGCGGTGAGAGAACCCTTGAATTTGTCGGGGGCGAGCACCACGCGTGGTCGGTCGGTCATGCTGTGTCCTCCTGGCATGCTCGGGCGCCCTGCGTGGTTACGCGGGCTTCTTTCTCCGGGCGCTGACCGATCATCCCGACATTCTCCGGGCTCGGGCCCGAACCCGCCATACACAGACCCCATCGGTCCGGCCGCTGACCGGGGTAGTTTCGACGCATGGCGACCGAGGTCCGCAACAACACCGCGCTCGAGCGGTTCGAACTCACCGCCGACGGGGCTCCCGCCGGCTATATCGAGTACCAGGACACCGGGGCCGAACGCGCCCTGGTGCACACCGAGATCTATCCCCGATTCGAGGGCCAGGGCATGGCGAACGTGCTCACCCTGGCCGCGCTCGACACCAGCCGCGCCGAAGGATTCGGCGTGCTGCCGCTGTGTCCGGTGGTCCTGCATTTCGTCAAGACCCACCCCGCCTACATCTCGCTGGTGCCGCATCGGGCGAGGGAGCTGTTCGGGCTGCCTCAGTAGCGGGCGACGGCTCCGTCGACGGCCAGCTGCAATTCCTCCTTGACCAGCCGGGCGATGTCGCCGGGCCGCTGCGGAAGCTCCAGCACCGGCTCACGGAACACGAACCGCGCCGAGACGGCCTCCTCGGCGGTGGGTTCCACTGTCGGATCGGGTTGCGGCCCGTAGCTCATCGCGAGGGCGACCAGCGCGGGCGGCGCGTTCAGCTTGGCCGCGCGGAACGCGATGTGACCGATCCCGCTACCGACCGGCTGCACCTTCGTCGGATCGACATGGTTGCAGGTGCCCTCGGGGAAGACCGCCAGGTGATCACCGGCGGCCAGGCGCTGCGCGCAGATGTCCATCATGCGCTGACCTGCGGCGTTGACGGCCCTGATGCCGTGGTCGCGCCCGCGGAAGACCGGGATGCCGCCCATCATGTCGACCTTGCGGCGCTGATCGGGATCGATGAACAGTTCGTCCTTGGCCAGCACCCGCACGCGGCCGATCTTCGAGCGCAACGGTGAGTACCAGGCGGTCGCCGCGACGGTGTACGGGTCGCTGTTCGACAGGTGATTGATCGCGTAGACGACCGGGCGCCCGCTGCGGATCAGCGCCTTCAGCTGTTGTTTCGCGCCATCGACGAAGGCCACCCGCGGCCGGAACCGCCGGGCCAGGATGGCATAGCCACCCAGCGCCTTCCAGCGATTCTGCTGATGTCGCAGGTAGTAGTCGTACACGGCGTCGCTGTTCTCGAGCAATACCTCGGGCGAGTGCATGCCGCGACCCTACCGGGCGCGCCCACGGCCGTTTCGCGGAGAATATTTCCGGTCTCGGCGGTCCGCGGGGAGCGCGCGACACCGTAGCAATGCGATGATGGCTCAGTGGCACGCGGAGACGACCCGGACGAGCGCCGGACTCGCGACGGGCACGGCGATGACCGGCGGCGCGGGCAACCCGCGGTGCGCGTCCGCGCGGGCAACCTGCTGGTGTCGGCGATCGACCTGGTGGAACCGACGTTCCGGCGGACCGTCGTGTACGTCATCGAGCACAACGACGCGGGCAGTCTCGGCGTGGTGCTGAACCGGCCGAGCGAGACCCCGGTGCGCGATGTGCTCCCGCTGTGGGCCGAGCTGGCCGCCACCCCGACCGACCTGTACATCGGCGGCCCGGTCAAACGGGACGCGGCACTGTGCCTCGGCACGCTGCGCACCGGTGCCGACATCACCGACGTGCGCGGGCTGCGCCGGGTCGACGGCCGGGTGGTGCTGGTCGACCTGGACGCCGATCCCGCCGAGATCGGCCCGCTGCTCGAGGGCATCCGGATCTTCGCAGGCTATGCGGGCTGGTCGATGGGCCAACTCGACGGCGAACTCGACAACGACGACTGGATCGTGGTCTCGGCGCTGCCGTCGGATCCGCTCGCCACCGACCGCCACGACCTGTGGGCGAGCGTGCTGCGCCGTCAGCCGCTGCCGCTGGCCCTGCTGGCGACGCACCCGATTGAACTCGAACGCAACTGATCCCGTTACTCCTTCGACAGAGCAGGAGTGACACCATGAATATCGACGAGCAGTGACCCGGGCCGCCGATGAACGACGGTCGCGACGAACTGATGCGCGCGCTCTACGCCGAGCACGCTCCCGCGCTGTGGCGTTTCACGCTCGGCCTGGTGCGCGATCCCGGCCGGGCCGAGGACATCGTGCAGGAGACGCTGCTGCGGGCCTGGCAGCGGCCCGCGGTGCTGGAACAGACAGAGACCTCACCGCGCGCGTGGTTGTTCACCGTGGCACGTAACCTCGCCGTCGACGAGCACCGCAGCGCCCGCCACCGTCGCGAGTTCGGCACCGACACGCCGCCGGAGCAGGTCAGCCCCGACCAATCCGACCGGGCGCTGGACGGCTGGCTGGTCGCCGACGCGCTCAGCAAGCTCAGCCCGGATCATCGCGAAGTGATCGTGCGGGCCTACTATCGCGGACTCGGGATGGCGCAGATCGCCGACGAGCTGGGTATTCCGCCGGGGACGGTGAAATCGCGCCTGCACTACGGCATGCGCGCGATGCGTTTAGCGCTACAGGAGATGGGGGTGACGAACCGATGACCGATCTCGCCGACGAGTACAGCACCTGGGATGCCGCCTATGTCCTCGGTTCGCTCGGCGCCACCGAGCGCCGTGAATACGAAGCGCACCTGCACGACTGCCCGCACTGCCAGGCGGCGGTCGCCGAGCTGGCGGGCATGCCGGGCATGCTCGCCCTGGTCGATCGCGACACCGCGCTGTCACTGATCGAATCGCCCGAACCCGCATCGGCACCGGTACCCGACCTGCTGCCCGCGCTCGCCGCCGCGGCCACCCGGCGACGCAGGCGCCGCCGCTGGCTCGGCATCGGCAGCGCGGTCGCGACCGCCGCCGCCGCGGTGGCGATCGCCGTCCCGGTGACGGTCACCGTCGCCCGCTCCGACACCGCCACCGAACAGGTCGTCGCCCAGCAGCAGATGCGGGCCGTCGAACAGACCCCGATCAGTGCCTCGGTGAAACTGGTCCGCGACGGCGACCGCACCCGCCTGGTGATGACCTGCAGCTACGGCGGTATCGACTACGGCTACGGCACCACCTGGACCTACGGCCTGATCGTGACCACGGACGACAAGCGCATCGCCCTCGACCAATGGCCCGCGGGCCCCGGCACGGAACTGACAGTGGACCGCACCATCGACGCCCCACCGGAATCCATCAGCACCATCGAGATCACCTCGATCGACTCCGGCCGCACCGTCCTGGTCGCCCAGGTCTGAACGAGGAATAGCCCCGGACATATTCCGGGGCTATTCAACAGATTTGGTGAGAACATGGGTAACTCACCGGGTACCAGCCAACTCGCCATGCCCGCTACCGCCGGCCGCGTACCCGACTGTCAACGCGCTCGAGTCTGGCCTGAATACGCGGGGAGGCGGATCAGCCGGCTTGCTTGCGGAAGATGGACTTCGACCACAGGTAGCCGCCACCCGCGATGACCGCGCACCAGGCCAGCGAGATCCAGCCGTTGGCGCCGATCTCGGTGCCCATCAGGAGACCGCGGAGGGTTTCGGTGATGGGGGTGAAGGGCTGGTATTCGGCGAACTGGCGCAGGCCGATCGGCATGGTGTCGGTGGCGACCAGGCCGCTGCCGAGGAACGGCATCATCACGATGGGAAACGGTGCATTGCTGGCGCTTTCGGGGTTGGGCGAGAGCAGGCCGAGGGCGATGGCGAGCCAGGTGAACGCGAAGGTCACCAGGGTGAGCAGCCCGAAGGCGGCCACCCATTCGACGAGGTTCGCATTCGGCCGGAAGCCGATCAGCAGCGCGACGCCGGTCATCGCGGCCATGCCACCCAGCGCCTGGATGAGCGCGCCGAGCACGTGCCCGGTGAGCATCGACGACTGCGAGATCGCCATCACCCGAAAGCGATTCACGATGCCCTTGCTCTTGTCGGTGGCGATCGAGACGGCCACCGACACGGTCATGTACGCGGGCAGCAACAGCAGCATGCCCGGCGCCAGGTAGTCGATGTACTCGCCGCCGGAGGACTTCTCCAGCGCCCCACCGAAGACGTAGTTGAACACCAGCAGCAGCACGGTCGGCATGATCAGGATGCCGAAGATCATGCTCGGATAGCGCTTGGCGTGGATGATGTTGCGCCGCAACATGGTCATGGTGTCGGCGAAGGCGTGCTTGTTCGCCACGGTGTGGGTGCTCATGCGAGGGACTCCTGCTTGGTGGTGGCGGGGCTGTATCCATTGGGCAGGAGCTGGCGGCCTGCGTGGTCACGCTCCGCTACCGCCTCCGGCCGCTGAGCGCTCCTGCCCGTGAGGGTGAGAAAGACGTCGTCGAGGTTGGGGGTGTGCACGGAAATGCCGCCCGCTTCGATTTTTTCGGCATCGAGCAGGTCGAGCACCGCGCGCAGGGAGCGCACGCCGCCGTCGCTGGGCACAGCCAGGGTGAGGCCGTCGCCGCCGTCGAGTACCCGCGCGGCCGAGCCGAGCGCGTACTGGGCGGCGGCCAGGGCAGTCTGATCGGCGAAATCGATGCGGATGTGCCCGCCGGGGATCAGCCGCTTCAGTTCCGCGGCAGTGCCTTCGGCGACGATGCGGCCGTGGTCGAGCACCGCGATGCGGTCGGCCAGCTGGTCGGCCTCCTCGAGGTACTGGGTGGTGAGGAAGACGGTGACGCCGAGGTCGTCGACGAGGCCGCGGATGATGTCCCAGATGGCGCGGCGGCTGCGCGGGTCCAGGCCGGTGGTCGGCTCGTCGAGGAAGATCACCCGCGGGTTGCCGACCAGGGTCATGGCCAGATCGAGCCTGCGGGTCATGCCGCCGGAGTAGGTGCTCGCCGGCTTGTCGGCCGCCTCGACCAGGTCGAATCGTTCGAGCAGTTCGGTGGCCAGGCTGCGGGTGTCGCGGCGGGGCAGATGGTTCAGGTCGCCCATCATGTGCAGGTTCTCGCGGCCGGTCAGCAGCTCGTCGACGGCGGCGAACTGCCCGGTGACCCCGATCAGCTCACGGACGCCCTCCCGGTCGTGCACCACGTCGTGGCCGCCGACCGTGATCTCGCCACCGTCGGCGCCGATCAGCGTGGTGAGGATCTGCACGGTGGTGGTCTTGCCCGCACCGTTGGGGCCGAGCAGCGAGAAGATCGTGCCCTCGGCGACGGTGAGGTCGATGCCGTCGAGGACCGTGTGGTCGCCGTAGGCCTTGCGCAGGCCCCGTGCCGTGATGGCCGAGTTGACCATGGTCGTCCCTTTCCAGAGAATTTCATTCATTACTGCGAATAAGTACATGAGTCATCGACACAGCCCCCAGGGGCTGCGGTAGGTGGTGTGCGTGTGTGGTTGTGGCCGGAGACCTAGATGTCGAGTTCCTCGATCTGCGGGTGCGAGTGGATGTCCTCGACCTTGCGGTACAGCTTGTCGGGGACGCGGCCCTTCAGGTCCGAGACGTCGTCGAGGATCTCGTAGTCGTAGTCGCCCCAGTCCCACGGCCGGTCGCCGATGCCGAACATCCGGCGCCAGTACTTCCAGTCCTTCAGGTCACCGGCGGCGTCGCCGGTCGGGTAGTCCTTCCACAGCGCCTTGTGCGTATGGAGCACGAGCTTGCCTTTGCGGCTGCGGTAGACCTGCTGGTGCAGCACCCGCTCGTCGCCGACGTCGCGCCATTCGCCCAGCAGGGTGCCCTGGAAACGCACCTGCCGCACGCCGTCGCGACCCACTTGCAGCACGATCTCGTCGAAACCCGCCTGGCGTCCTTCTTCCAGGTCGATGAATCGGCGCAGCGCAGTGACGACCGCGCCGGAGATGTTGCCGCCGACGAGCTCCTGCGCCCGCTGGAACAGGGGCAGATCGTCGTCGGCTACGTAGATCGTCTTGTTGGGCATGCACTCACTATACGTAGATGTATACGTACACACAAGTGGTGGATATCCCCACCCGGTGAACCCACGCCGGAGCCAGCCCGTATCCCTCGTGTACGCGACGATCCGTCCGTCGATACCTGCTGGTTATCGGGTTCTCGACAGACAGACGCGCCAAGAGGAGGACAGATGCCGGACAGAGTGGTCGACTACCTGACAGCGGCGGTGTCCGAGCTGGGAGTCACCCATATCTTCGGAGTCGACGGCGCCAATATCGAAGACCTCTACGACGCGATCTTCGATGCGGGCGGCCACCCGGCGGGCATCGTCGCCAAGCACGAATTCTCGGCGGCCACCATGGCCGACGGCTATGCGCGCAGCACCGGCGGCCTCGGCGTCGTCGCCGCCACCTCGGGCGGCGGCGCGATGAATCTGGTCGCCGGGCTGGCCGAGTCCTACACCTCCCGGGTGCCGGTGCTGGCTCTCATCGGACAGCCACCGACGAGCCTGGAAGGCCAGGGTGCCTTCCAGGATTCGAGTGGGCTGGCCGAATCCTTCGATGCGACAGCACTGTTCGCCACGATCAGCCGGTACTGCGCGCGCGTCACCGATCCGGCCGAACTGCCCGGGCAGTTCGCGGCAGCGGTCGCGGCAGCCGAGGAAGGCGGTCCGGCCGTCCTGCTGCTGCCGAAAGATGTTCAGCAACAGGCGATGCCGGAAACCGGCACCGGTGCCGAGCAAGAGCGCGTCCTCGCCCGACGCAACGCCACACCGGCGACCGCCTCGACAAACACGATCGCCGAAGAACTCGCCGCCGCCCGACGCACCGGCAAGGTGGTGATCATCGCCGGTGATCAGGTGGCCCGCGACCATGCGCGCGCCGAACTCGCCGAACTCGTCACCGCCCTGGACGCCTCGATCGGCCTGGCGCCCGACGCCAAGGACGTCTACGCCAACACCGGACCCGGCTACTGCGGCGTCGCGGGCAGCATGGGCCACGCCGAGCTCCGCGAGGCACTGGCCTCGGCGAGCGCCTGCCTGCTGATCGGCACCCGCCTGCCGGTCACCGCCCGCGCCGGCCTCGAGGCGGTCATCGCCGATATCCCGGTGCTCAGCATCGGCGCGCTGCCGCCCTATCCGGCCGCGCTCCACGTCACCGGGACCGATCTCGCCGCGACCATCCGGGACCTGCTGCCCCGTCTCGACGCCACCCCGGCCGCCGCCACCGCACCGGCCGCCGACCTCACCCCCATGCCGGTGCCCGGCGCCGCGGGCCCCGGCCTGCGCTACCGCACCGTCGTCGAGGCGATTCAGCGCGAACTTCCCACCGGCGCCGATATTTTCGCCGATGCGGGTAACACCGGCGCGTCCGTGGTGCATTACCTGAGGGTGCCCGAGGGCGGACGTTTCGTCGTCGCCCTCGGGATGGGCGGTATGGGTTACGCCTTCGGCGCGGGGATCGGCTCCGCGTTCGCCCGGCACGACGCCGCCGACGGTCCGCATCGCACGATCGTGATCGCCGGTGACGGCGCGTTCTACATGCACGGCATGGAACTGCACACGGCGATCGAACACGACCTGCCGATCACCTTCGTCGTGTTCAACAACAACGCGCACGCCATGTGCGTCACCCGTGAGCAGCTCTACTACCGAGATCGATACAGCTTCAACCGTTTCCGCACCGCACAGCTGGGAGCAGGCATCGCGGCCATGTTCCCCGGGCTTCCCGCCCGCACCGTCGACGACCCCGACGACCTCACCGATGCCCTGCGCGGCAGTTTCGCCGCCACCGGCCCCTCGTTCGTCGAAATCGTCTGTGACCCCGACGAAATCCCGCCCTTCCTGCCCTTCCTGTCGACCATCGACGCCTCGAGGAGTACACCGTGACCACCAGCGCCCTGCCCGCACTCAGCGACATCCCCGAGGAGGTGATCCCCGGCGTGCTGCGCATCGAGAATTCCGATCGGGAGGCGACCACGCCGATCATCATGGACATGCTGCGGTCGGTGTACCCGCACGACCAGATCTACGGCGACTACTGCCCCGTGCAGACCTACATCGCGGCGCCACCGCGCGAGGTCTACGAGTACCTCGCCGACACCCGCTCACTCGAGGAATGGACCTACAGCCTCCGCGGATTCACCGAGACCGAGCCGGGACTGTGGCTGTCCTACGACCGGCTCGGCGATACGACCAAGTGTTTCACCAGGACCGTCGCCAATCCCGACGCGATGACCGTCGACTACCACTGTGCCTGGGACCAGTCCGAACACCTGTGGATGATCTACCTGATGCGGGTGGTCGACGCGCAGGTCGTGTTCCACAAGCCCGGCTCGGTGGTGCTGTGGGTCAACTGCAAGCACCCGTTCTACGACGAGAACGGTTATCCGGAGACCGCGCCGCCCAAGCGCCCGGTGTGGGTCGGCGACTTCTGGGAGATGTTCTCCGCAGGCCACCAGCTGGAGCTGGACAACCTCAAAGCCATCTGTGAATACCGCGCGGCTCACGGGCTGCCCATCAAGCCGGAGTGGATGCTGTGAATTTCCCGCAGGTGAGTCTGGTCGACGTCGCGAGCTATCTGCCCGGCGATCCCGTCCCGACCGACTACTTCACCCAGTACTCCCGCTCCGAGCGGATGGCGAAGAACGTGATGTTCCGGTCCCCGACCGGACGCCATCACATCGCCCGCGACGAAACCGCCGTCGACATGGCCGAACAGGCCTACGCCCCGCTGCGGGAACGGCACGGCGACGGCCTGGCGTCCGAGATCGACATCCTCATCACCCACACCCAGCTGCCCGACAATCCGGTCATGGGCGCGGGCCCCGAGCTGGCCCGGCGGCTCGGCGCGAAACCGGCGCACGTTCTGGATGTGCACAACGGCGGCTGCGCGGCCTTCGTGCACATGATGGCGCTGGCGCGAATGATCATGGCCACCAGCGATGCCCGCACCGCGCTGATCGTCGCCGCGCAGAACTGCGCGGGACCGGTGTTCACCCAGCCCGACATCCGCAAGCTCGCCCAGGCGCCGGTGCCCGGCGACGGTTGCGGCATCGGCCTGCTGCGCAAGGACGACTCGGCCCCGATTCTCGACATCGAATGCCGCACCTACCCCGAATTCGCCGGTGACATGGACTTCTCCACCAACGGCCCACGCAAGTACTGGGAACCGGGCGAGGGCCAGGGCTGTGTGACCTTCACCGAATCGAAGATCACCAAGGTGTTCGCGCGCGGCAACCGACTGGTCCCCGAGGTCGCGATGGCGGTGTGCGATCACATCGGGGTGAAGGGCCGCGATATCGACACCTTCGTCACCAATCAGCCGAACCGGCTGTTCCTGCGCAACTGGCACGACGCGCTGGAACTGCCCGCCGAACGTCATCCCGACACGTTCGACGAATGCGGAAACCTCTTCGCCGCAGGCATTCCGGTGACACTCGATGTGGAGAACCGGGCGGGCAGGCTGCGCAACGGGTCGGTGGTGCTCATGTCGGCCTTCGCGCACGCGGGCGACTTCGCCGGTGCGGCCGCCGTGCGCTGGGGCGCGGCGCGATGACCATCCAGCTGGCGGAACCGACGATCCCCTCCCGTCGGTTCCGCACCCCCGCCACGCAGGCGCTGTTCGACCTGTCGCTCAGCGAGAACCCTTATCCCCCACTGCCTTCCATCCTCGCCGCGGTGAACGACACCCTCACCCACGCGAACCGGTACCCGGAGTTCCGCCCGGAGCAGTTGCCGCGGGTCATCGCCGAGCACCTGGGCGTGCCGCCCGACGACGTGGTGGTCGGCGCGGGCGCCACCGGTGTCGCCATGCAGGTGCTGCGGGCGCTGGGCGGTGGCGAACTGGTGACCAGCACACCGACTTTCGACGGGTACCCGATCATGGCGGAGATGGCGGGCATGCCGCTGGTTCCGGTGCCGCTCGACGGCCGGGGCGACCAGGATCTGAACGCGCTGCGGCGTGCCGTGACCCGGCGCACCGCGCTGGTCGTGCTGTGCAGGCCGCACAATCCGACCGGAACAGTGCTCGAGGCGGCGGCCGTGCGCTCCTTTCTCGCCGCGGTACCGCGCCGGGTGCCGGTGCTGCTCGACGAGGCCTACGTCGAATTTCTCGATGAAGCCGACCGCCTCGACCTGAACGCACTGCTCCGCCGGCACTCGAATCTGCTGATCCTGCGGACCTTTTCGAAGGCCTACGGGCTGGCGGGCCTGCGCATCGGGTACTGCGTGGGCCGCGGCAAGCTGATCGAACGCGTCCACCGCCAGCAATTGCCCTACGGGATCGCCGCCGCCGCCGTCGCCGCGGTGCGGGCCGCCTACTCCGCCGAGGACGAACTCCGGGACCGGGTCCACCGGATCAACAGGGAACGCGAAGCGCTGCGAATGTCCTTGCGCGCCTGTGGCATCGATGTACACCGCAGCCATGCGAACTTCCTGTACCTACCCGGTCCCGGCGTAGCCACCGCGCTCCGCCGCGCGGGCATCAAAGCCAAGTCGTACCCCGACGGCAGCGCCCGCATCACGGTCGGCGATCCCGCCGCGGGCCGTGCCGTGCATGCGGCCCTGGTGAACCTGCGGTCGCCAGGATCGCCAGGCGGCGAGGCGGCCGCACGCCTGCACCACCGGGCCCGTCCAGGTGGTTCGATGGCGGGATGACCTGGCGGCGACCCAGTCCCTTCCGCCCCAACCCGGCACCGGCGGTCGGCACCGCCAGCCGGACCCTGCTGCGCCTGCGTCTGGCGGGCCACGACATCGTGGTCCGCCGGACCCGCATCACGCCCGGCGGCACCAGCGGGTGGCACTTCCACGACGGCACCCTGTTCGTGCTGGTCACCCGGGGCACCCTCGACCACCCCTACCTCGAACGCGGCCCCGCCGAATACCCCCGCGGCCACATCTTCCGTGAGCCGAGCGGACCCGCCAACGCCCACGTCGCCCGTAACCTCGGCCCCACCGAAGTCCGCATCCTCGTCCTCTACGTCAACCCGGCGGGAAGCCCCCTCTCCCACCGGGTCACCCCGCCCGAACGCTGACCGCTCAGCTGCTGCTGCCGCCGCCGCAGCTGCTCGAACTGCCACCACCGCAGCTGCTCGAGCTACCGCTGCTGCAACTGCTCCAGCTGCTCGAACCGGAATCACTACCGCCGGACCAGCTGCCACCGCTCGACCAGCCGCTGCCGCTGGACCAGCTGCTGTCGCTCGAGCTCCAGCCGCTCGACCCATTTCTCCGGTTCCGGTTGCGGGCCCGCTGAATATTCGCCGCCTGACGTGTCTGCCTGGCACGAGTCTGCTCCGGCGACTCCACCGCCCTGACGATCGCCATGACGATCATGATCGGAACCAGCACGATCGCCGCGAACCCCATCCCGAGAACGATGAGAGCGACGATCATCCCGAACAGCTCAGCCATGAACCCTCCCTTGCAGTACCGGTCTTGTCGATGCCGAACGTATTCGCGCGTCCTTGCAATCGGCTTTCCACCGGCCTGCACCGGACAGGTCAGCGCGGGATTGCGGCCTCAGTCACCGCCACCACCGCCGCCGTCACCACCGCCGGAATATCCGCCTTGGTCGACGACGTCACTGAGCGAATCCGCGTCGTCGATACCGCGGCGCCCCGGGCCGCCACCATCGTGGATGCGCCGAAACTGGCGCACGGTGCGCACAGCGCGATTCTCGACTCGATAGCGGAGAACACCCGCGGCGAGCAGACCCGCGGCGAGAACGAGCAGGACGACGCCGACGGTCACCGAGAAGTCGGTGGCGATCAGGCCGACGAGCGCGACGAGGAACGCCGCGGCGAACAACTTCATCGAACGATCCATGGGTCAGGCCCCCGGCTCAGCTGCCGCCGCCGCAACCACCACCGCCACCGCAGCCTCCGCCACCACCGCCGTCACCGTGACTGCCGCCGTCACCGGACGCGAAGAAGGTGAAACCGCCCGCACCGCCCGCACCACTGGCACCGGCGCCCCAGCCACGCCGCCTGGTGCTCCGCGTCGTCCGCCCGATGACCACGCACCCGACGGCGAACACGACCAGCGCGACAACGAGAACAGCGATGCCCACCGCAGGCCAGAAATTGGCCACGATCAACCCGACGAGCGCGAGCAGAACAGCAGAACCGAAAATCTTCATGAAACCCCCCGATCAGTCCTACTTCCAGTTGTACCGGAGGAGGGGACGGGCGGCCAGAACCAGACGCGGAAGGCTCAGTTGGCGGGCGCGCAGGTGTCGCGCAGCGAGCAGCCGCCGCAGGAGGAGCCGCAACCACCGACCGGGGCGGGCGGCATCAGAGGCTCGACGATGCGGGCCGCGGCGTTGGCACCGGCACCCAGGGTGAAGATGGCGATGGCGGCGACCACGACGGCGACGACGAGTGCGGCGAGACCGCCGGCGACGAGGGCGACCAGTCCGCCGGCGAACAGCAGCGCGCCCGCGCCGACCGAGGTGGGGGCGGCGATGCGGTTGGCGATGCGGAAGTTGTCGTCGCTGTGCAGGGCGGCCTCCGTGGTGACACCGAGGAAACGGTTGCGGGGCAGTTTGCCGAGCAGTCCGAGCACGCCGGTCACGATGGCGACCGCGGCCAGCGCGAACAGCAGGAGAGCGACGACGACCATTCCTGCAGGCTAGCGCACCGGCACAGACGCCGGATCGAGCGCTCCCCGCCGAGGTGACCGCCCACACACCGCAGTGCCCGTGGGAAATCTCCTGGCACCGACGTTCTACCCTGATAGACGATGTTTACCGGGGATCGGCGAGAACAAGAAGGCAGGACCGTGCAGGACACTCGTGCAACCGAGAGTGACGTACCTCAGCACCGGTACAACGCCGAACTGGCGGGACGGATCGAGCGGCGCTGGCAGCAGAACTGGACCGAGCGCGGCACCTTCCACGCGCCCAACCCGGTCGGCCCGCTCGCCGGAGAGACGCCCGCGGACAAGCTGTTCATCCAGGACATGTTCCCGTTCCCCTCGGGCGCGGGCCTGCACGTGGGCCACCCGCTGGGCTACATCGCCACCGACGTCTTCGGCCGCTACCACCGCATGCACGGCCGCAACGTGCTGCACGCGCTGGGCTACGACGCCTTCGGCCTGCCCGCCGAGCAGTACGCGGTGCAGACCGGCGCGCACCCGCGGGTGACCACCGAGTCCAACATCACGACGATGCAGGGCCAGTTGGATCGGCTGGGCCTGGGCCACGACCCGCGCCGCACCTTCGCCACCACCGATCCCGAGTACTACCGGTGGACGCAGTGGATCTTCCTGCGCATCTACAACGCGTGGTACGACCAGGAAGCCGGTAGGGCCCGCCCGATCGCCGAGCTGGAAGAGCAGTTCGCCACCGGCGCGCGCCCGGTCCCCGAGGGCGACTGGAACACCATGAGCGCGGCCGAGCGCAGCGCCCTGATCGACTCGTATCGTCTGGTGTACCAGTCGGATTCGATCGTCAACTGGTGCCCCGGCCTTGGCACCGTGCTGTCCAACGAAGAAGTCACCGCCGACGGCCGCAGTGAGCGCGGGAACTTCCCGGTGTTCCGCAAGCGCATGTGGCAGTGGATGATGCGGATCACCGCCTATTCCGATCGCCTGGTCGACGACCTGGACGAGCTGGACTGGCCGGACAACGTGAAGTCCATGCAGCGCAACTGGATCGGGCGCTCGCGCGGTGCGCAGGTGCGCTTCGACGCGCCCGACGGCGAGACCATCGAGGTGTTCACCACCCGCCCCGACACTCTGTTCGGCGCGACCTATCTGGTGCTCGCCCCCGAGCACGAGCTGGTCGACAAACTGACCACGGCCGCATGGCCCGACAGCACCCTGGCCGCCTGGACCAACGGCGGCGCGGCCACCCCCGCGGAAGCCGTTGCCGCGTACCGCAAGTCGATCGCGGCCAAGTCGGATCTGGAGCGCCAGGAGAACAAGGAGAAGACCGGCGTCTTCCTCGGCTCCTACGCGACCAACCCGGCCGACGGCAAGCAGGTGCCGATCTTCATCGCCGACTACGTGCTGAGCGGCTACGGCACCGGCGCGATCATGGCCGTGCCCGGCCACGACCATCGCGACTGGGAGTTCGCCACCACGCTCGGCCTGCCGATCATCGAGGTGATCGCGGGCGGCGACGTCACCGATTCCGCGCATGCAGGCGACGGCGAGCTGGTGAATTCCGGTTTCCTGAACGGACTCTCGGTCGACGAGGCCAAGGCGACCATGATCGGTCACTTGGAGGCCGAGGGCCACGGCACCGGCACCGTCCAGTACAAGCTGCGCGACTGGCTGTTCGCGCGTCAGCGCTACTGGGGCGAGCCGTTCCCGATCGTCTACGACGCCGACGGTGTGGCGCACGCGCTGCCGGAATCCATGCTGCCCGTGGAACTCCCGGAGATGGAGGACTTCGCGCCGGTCACCTTCGATCCGGACGACGCGAGTTCGGAGCCGTCCCCGCCGCTGGCCAAGGCCACCGACTGGGTGCACGTCGAGCTGGACCTGGGCGACGGGCCCAAGAAGTACCGCCGCGACACCAATGTCATGCCCAACTGGGCAGGCAGCTCCTGGTACCAGCTGCGCTACGCCGACCCCACCAATGCCGAGACGTTCTGCGCCGAGGAGAACGAGAAGTACTGGCTGGGCCCGCGCACGGCCGAGCACGGCCCGAACGATCCGGGCGGTGTCGACCTGTACGTCGGCGGCGTGGAGCACGCGGTGCTGCACCTGCTGTACGCGCGGTTCTGGCAGAAGGTGCTGTTCGATCTGGGTGACGTGTCCGGCAGCGAGCCCTACCGCCGCCTGTACAACCAGGGCTACGTGCAGGATTACGCCTACACCGACTCCCGTGGCACGTACGTGCCCGCCGCCGAGGTCGTCGAGCGCGACGGCAAGTTCTTCTGGACCGGCCCCGACGGCGTCGAGATCGAGGTCGCCCAGGAGTACGGCAAGATCGGCAAGTCGCTGAAGAACGCCATCTCGCCCGACGAGATGTGCGATCAGTACGGCGCCGACACCTTCCGCTTCTACGAGATGTCGATGGGTCCGCTGGACACCTCGCGCCCGTGGGCGACCAAGGACGTCGTCGGCGCGCACCGCTTCCTGCAGCGCGTGTGGCGGCTGGCGATCGACGAGGAGACCGGCGCGGTGAAGGCCACCGACGCCGCGCCGTCGGACGAGACCCTGCGCCTGGTGCACCGCACCATCGCCGGTGTCGACGAGGATCTGGCCGCGCTGCGCGACAACACCGCGGGCGCCAAGCTGATCGAGCTGACCAATCACCTCACCAAGAACTACCCCGGCGGCGCCCCGCGCGCCGCCGTGGAACCCCTGGTGCTGATGCTGGCCCCGCTCGCCCCGCACATCGCCGAGGAACTGTGGGAACGCCTGGGCCACACCACGGCCCTGGCCCACGGCCCGTTCCCGATCGCCGATCCCGCACTGCTGGTGGCGGATTCGGTCGAGTACCCGATCCAGGTGAAGGGCAAGGTGCGCAGCCGCATCCAGGTCCCCGCCGATGCCGACCCGGCCACGATCGAGGCCGCGGCACTGGCCGACGAGAAGGTCGTCGCACTGCTCGCGGGCCAAGCACCCCGCAAGGTGATCGTGGTCCCGGGCAAGATGGTCAACATCGTCCCCTGACGTCCGGCAACGATGAAGGCGGTCCCTGGTCGCCGTGGCGCACCAGGGACCGCCCCTATCGTGGTGTCAGCGGATCGCCGCCAGCACCTGGTCGGCCATCTTCTGCATACCGGTCGCGTTCGGATGAATCGGCACGAAGTTCACACCCCACACCGCCGGCTCGACCCAGCGGGTGCCGATCGGCTTGCACGAGTCGTGGCCGACAGAACTCGACATGTCGACGAAGGTCGCGCCCGTCTCGTCGGCGGCGCGCTTGACGACACTGTTGAGCGTGCCCTGGATGTTGTTGATGTACGGGACATCTCCCTTGGCGATGGGCATCTTCAGGAAACAGTTGCTGTTGTCCGCCGGCATCACCTGGGGATATCCCACGATGGCGACCTTCGCGGACGGCGCCTTGGCGCGGATGTCGGCGAGCGCCTTCTTCACGTCGGGGAAGGTCTTGTTCAGAATGTCATCGACGAACTGGCCGCCGTAGATTTCCTCGCAGGGGTTGCCGAAGCCGGCGGTCACCGATCCGGCGCTGATGCAGGCGGAGATCACCTTGATCAGGGTGTTGTTGTTGTTACCCCCGATGGTCAGGGTGACGAGCTTGGTGTCCGCGGTGACGGCGTCGAGCTGCGGGATCAGGCTCGGCCACTGCTTCTGGTAGAAGTGCGAGGTGTCGGCATCACCGCAGGTGACGTCGGTGAACGAGGCGAGACCGAGGGACTGCGCCACGAGGTTCGGGTAGTTGCGAGTGGTTCGCGCGCACACCGGGGTGACATTGGGGTCGAGCGGAATGATGCCAGATCCCGCGCTGTAGCTGTCGCCCATCGCGACATACGGACTGAGGGCCGGTGTCGCCTGGACCGGGGCGGCCGCCACCAGGGCGAGAGCAGCCGTAATAGCCGTCGTGATAGCCGCAGCGATCTGCGTACGAACAACATTGACCATGCAAAAACTCCAGTTCCAACATTCATAGTTACCTTTCGGTAACGATCGAGCGGAGGAACTGTGACACGTCACATGTGACGTGCGCAACAGGCGAATTCGACGGGATCGTTTACTTAACCCGGCGTGGAGTGTCGCCGGTGACCAGGTCCGGAACGCCGCTCCACTGCATCATGTTGCGAACCGCGTAATGCACGCACAGGTAGCTGTAGAGCTCCTGGATCACGCCGTCCGGCGACTTCGACCGCAGCACCGCGCCGGCGCCCCGCCGATGGGTCGCGAGCACGCCGAACAGCGTCTCGACGTCGCGCTGCCGTGCGTGGACTCCGACCAGCTCGTCCGCGGGTGCGGCCGCGGGATCGGTGATGGTGGTCAGCAATCGGCCGGTTCGCTCCCCGCCGTGGACCGTGTCGACTCCGGACGTGGCCCGCGAATACTCGATGACCCGCACCGGGGTCCCTGGACTCATCCGCGATTCGAAAGACCCATCGGAGCACCACTTTTCGACCGGAAGCGCGGCATCCGACGCCGTTCGCCACAGCAGGTCCGCACCGGAAGATCGGCACAGGTCCCACAGCCGGGGGCACAGCGGCGCGTGCTCGGCGAGCAGCAGCATCCCTGGGCGAAGTGACCGCACGAGGGATTCGGTGAGGGTCTGCTCGTCTTGCCCGCAGTTCCCGAACGCGACGTCGATGACCGCGCGGGAACCGCACTCGATCAACCCGACGACCCGTATCCGGGGCAACGCCGGGCCCCCGACCGCCGACGGAAAACCGAACTCCTCGACATTCGTTTCGCTGCCGGGCAGCTCCAAGGTCGATCCGTCGATGCTCATCAGCCGCCAGGATCGGTAGAAACCCCCTGGAACACGGGGATCGGCCAGTGGCACCGCCACCTTGTCGAACAGCACGCGCAGCGGTTCCGGGCCCAAGCGCTTGCGCGCCTGGAACAGGGCGGCCTTCGTCGGAACCACCCGCTGGTGTGGCCATCCCAATGCCCACTCGAGCCCCGCCATGACCTTGCGCATCACCTCCTCGTACGAGCAGGGAGCGAACAGCGCCAACGAGAGCACGTAGTAGACCACAAACCGCGCGGGCAGCAGCCGATCGCGGCGTTCGACCCGACCGCACTCGACCAGCGCCGCGTCGACGACATCGGGCGGAAACACCCTGGTCAGCAACCCGAACGAGATGAAGTCGGGCCACCGCCGATCATCCACCGACCGCGCCACTCCCATACCGGGCACAGCTGGAAGAATACTCGCCCTAAGTAAACTGAAGTGCTTTCTGCCGGCGCCGACGACTGCTTCCGGCGATGAACGGGCGCCGCCCCGGCACACTCGCGGGCGCCTACGGCCTCTCCGACCTACTCCCCTGGCGCCGCTGACCGGACAGCCAGCTCAGCACGCTGCTGACAGGCAACCGTGACTCGCTCTCGGGTCGCGATCCACGCAGCCGCGTCCGGTGCGATCCAACCCGCCAGTCGACGCGCATCGTCGACGGTCTGGAGCAGGTCGTAGGTGTGAATCGGCTCGTGGTGCGCGACCCGATTGCGAACCTGATGCAGGTTCTTGAGACATCCTTCGACCTGACTTCGTCTACGTCGAATGTCTCGGTTACCCAGTGGGAAAGCAGCATGCAGGCCGGGCACCCAGACCGACGCGTGGTAGCGCGAGGTCGCCAGGTATCGCCAGAAGCCGAAAGACAGTTCGGCGATGGCCTTTCCGTGCGCCTCGGACGCGGCGCAGCGGGCAGTGCGACTCCGGGCCTCCGCCAGATCGGCATCGCCGCGCCGGTCCAGCGGAACGTGATCGAACCACTCGAATGTCCCGTGCCGACGGTTGGACCACCGAGCCAGGGCACCATCCATCGCGTTCCTGGTCAGTACTTCGGTACGCGCGATCAGCGCGAAGACCGCCGCCGAAGCATCCGAATTCCATTCGTACAGCGCCAGGGCGGATTCGAGGTCGGAAGTGACGGCAAGATACGAACTCAGTCGCTGGTGGCTGAGCAGGTCGGCCACCACCGCGGGCCGCCAACGCATCGAAGCCCCACTTGACATCTCCCCCACCCCACCCTTAGCGTTGTTTTCGAAGACCCCGGAACGATCCCTGACTCTGGTCACATCGCCGGGGTTATTTCAATTTCGGCCCTGTGCCACGATCGAGCCGATCATAGCCGTGAACTATCAACTGCGTACAGAGTCGGGCGACAACTGCCGGGCAAGCGCCGGTTGACTCAGGCTCGCACCTGGAGAACATCGTTCAACGTCACCAGTGACAGGTTGCGTTCCTTGATGATGTCGACGAGCCTGCCGTAGCAGTGGGTGACCGGGGGGAAGTTGGCGTGGCCGATGATGATGGTCTGGGCCGCGAAATACTTTCGGGCGCACTCGATCAGGTATTCCTCGGTGATCAGGCCCGAGTCGGACAGGGAGCCGTACCACATGGCGGGGACGGTGTAGCCGAGATCGGCGGCCACCTTGTCGACGGCGGCGTTGTGGTAGCCGAAGGGTGGCCGGTAGAACGGGGTGCCGTCGACGCCGAAGTTGTTGCGCAGGAAGTCTTTTGTGCGGCCGAGCTGGTCGGCGACGCCGCGGGCATCGAGCTTGGTGAGCGCGGCGTGGTTCCAGGTGTGGTTGCCGAGCTGGATCTGACCCGAGTCGACCAGCGGGCGCAGGGCGGCGCGGTGGATCGTCCACGATTCGTAGTAGCCGGTGACGAAGAAGGTGAAGCGGGCGCCGGTGTCCTTGGCCCACTGCACGTACGCGCCGACCACTTCGGGGCTGGCGCCGTCGTCGACGGTGAGGGCCATGCTGGTGCCCTGGCCGGGCAGCGCGGTGATGGTGCCGGGGCCGATGATCGACTTCGGACCGCCCGGCGGGGGCGGAAGCTGCGGATAGGCCGGGTTCGGCGCGACGGGCGGCGCCGGGATCTCGCCGCCCGAACCGGCGTTCACGGCCTCGCCTTCCGCGGTCGCGCAGCCGGTCAGTGCCACAGCGGTACCCGCGGCCAGCAGCGCCAGCATTCGACGTCGTTCCACCTGCGAACCCCTACTCGCACCAGGTGCTCAGGCAGAGCACGGACCAATCAGCGGGAACGTACCGACAGAATCCGTCGATCAGCTGAACAACCGGGCACTCGATTCGGAACATACCGAACATCGCCGCGCCGAGGGCTTGCCGACCGGCGAAATAGTGCCATCGATGCCGCTGATCGCCCGACTACGCCGGTCGAAGCACGACCTCGGTCGGATGCCCGTCACGCGGAGTATCGACGGCGGTCCGGACGGCGCCTGCCACCGTCTCCGGGGTGAGGAACTCCTCCGGCGTGTACTCGCGTCCCTCGCCGGCGACGATCGCCCGCTGCATATCGGTGTCGATGCGGCCGGGGAAAAGCGAGGTCACCCGCAGCGCAGGCTCCTCCTGCCGCAGCGCGTCGGCGAAGGCACGCAGGCCGAACTTGCTCGCGGCATACGAACCCCAGCCCGGGTGCGCGCGCAGTCCGGCACCCGAATTGATCAGCACCACATGGCCGTTCGCGGCGCGCAGCGCGGGCAGCAGCAGCCTGGTCAGCTCGGCGACCGCGATCAGGTTGACCTCGAGCGTGCTGCGCCACTGCTCCACCGAGGACTCGCCGACAGTCCCGAGATCGGCGATGCCCGCGTTGTGGACGAGCACGTCGAGCCGCTCGATCTCGCCCGCCGCGGCGGCCACGGCCGGATAGTCGGTGAGGGCGACGGGCCAGCCGGTCGCGCCGGGCAGCTCGGCGAGGATCGGCGCGAGCGCGTCGGCGGACCGCGCACCGAGCAGCAGGTCATGGGTCGGCGCGAGTTCACGGGCGATCGCCGCACCGAGTCCCCGGCTCGCGCCGGTGATCAGAGCGGTTGGGGCGGGAGTACTGGTCACCGTCATGCGTCCCACGCTAATCGGCCGCCCTGCTCGGCCGATCGGCCCCCGTGCGCCCGGCCACAGAACCCCTGCTTCCGACAAATCAGGCGCAGCGCCACCCAGATCTCGACACCACGACCGTTACCGAGCAGATCAGGGACAGGCGCAGTACCGTCGGGCTATGACCGATCCCCGGTACAACTACGGACCAGCGAACCCGCAGTATCTCCAGGGGCAGTACCCCCAGGGGCAGCATCCCCAGGGGCAGCATCCCCAGGGGCAGGAACAGCCGCCCCAACCGAAGGTCAACATCGGCAAGTTGTGGGCCGGTGGTATCGGCACGGCCGTGGTGGCCGCGCTGCTGGTCGTCGTCGCGATCATGCTGGTGCGCGGGGTGCTCGGCATCGCGATCCTCGCGCCCGAGGGCGCGGGCGCCTATGGCACGGTGTCGACAACCTCCTACGCGCTGGCCGCGGCGGGCGCGGCGCTGCTGGCGACGGCGCTGCTGATGGTGTTGCTGCTGGCCATGCCGAGCCCGCTGACCTTCTTCACCTGGATCTGCCTGCTCGTCACCGCCGTCGCGGTCATCCTGCCGTTCACCCTGGTCGCCGACATGGACGCCAAGATCGCGACCGCGGCGATCAATCTGCTCGTCGGGCTGTGCATCACCACCATGCTCAGCTCGGTCGGCTCGGCGGCCGAGAACGACACGCGTCAAGTGGGGTACTGACCATCACAGCCGTGCCGAGATGCCATCAGCCCTGCTCCGCCGCAGAATAGACGGATGACCGACCCAGGGTTCACCCCCACGCAGCTCGCGGCCCGTGCCGCCTACCTCCTGCGCGGCAACGACCTGGGCACGATGACCAGCGCCGCGCCGCGCCTCTACCCGCACATGTGGAGCTGGGACGCGGCGTTCGTCGCGGTCGGGCTGGCGCCGTTGAGCGTGGAGCGCGCGGTCGTCGAACTCGACACGCTGCTCTCGGCGCAGTGGAAGAACGGGATGATCCCGCACATCGTCTTCGCCAACGGCGTCGACGGCTACTTCCCCGGACCCGCCCGCTGGGAGTGCCGGAAGCTGGCCACCAACGCGCCCGACGGACCCGACACCTCCGGCATCACCCAGCCGCCGGTGCACGCCATCGCGGTCCAGCGCATCCTCGACCATTCCCGCAGGCACGGCCGCTCGACCAGGGCCGTCGCCGAGGAATTCCTGAACCGCCGGTGGCCGGATCTGGTGCGCTGGCACCGCTGGCTCGCGCACGCCCGCGACCCGAAGGAGACCGGGCGGGTCACGCTGTACCACGGCTGGGAATCCGGGATGGACAACTCGCCGCGCTGGGACCGCGCCTACGCGAATGTGGTCCCCGGCGACGACCTGCCCCCGTACCGGCGCGCCGACACCACGATCATCTCCGACCCGACCCAGCGACCGAGCGACCGCGAATACGACCGCTACCTGTGGCTGGTCGAGCAGATGCGGCGGGCGAACTACGACGACTACCAGCTCACCTCGGTGATGAGTTTCGCCGTGGAGGACGTATTCGTTTCCGCGATCTTCGCGCTGGCCTGCGAGGTGCTGGCCGATATCGGCGAGGAGTACAAACAGCCGCACGCCGACGTACGCGAACTGCACGGCTGGGCCGATCGGTTCCGCAAGGGGGTCGCCGCGACGACCGACGAGCGGACCGGCGCCGCACGGGATTACGACGTGCGGCTGCAACGCTGGATCGGCACCGAGACGCTGGCCATGTTCGCGCCGCTGCTCTCCGGCGGGCTGCCGCGCCATGCCGAGCGCGCCCTGCTCAACACCTTCGAGGGCCCGCGCTTCTGCGGTCACCCCGATCTGCGCTACGCCCTGCCGCCGTCGACCTCCCCGGTCGCCAAGGACTTCCGGTCACGCGAGTACTGGCGCGGCCCGGTCTGGCCGGTGATGAGCTGGCTGTTCTCCTGGGCCTTCGCCCGCCGCGGCTGGGCCGAACGCGCCTACATGCTGCGCGCGGAAGGCTTGCGCCAGGCCGCCGACGGCAGCTTCGCCGAGTACTACGAGCCGTTCACCGGTGCGCCGCTGGGTAGCATGCAGCAATCCTGGACCGCCGCTTCGGTTCTCGACTGGCTCGGCTGAGTCAGTCCTCGCCCGCGAGGGTCGTCAATTCGACGGTGATGCCGAGTTCGCGCGCCAGGGTGGCGGCCAGTGATTCCAGATCGCCGCCCTGGATGGTGGCGCCGCGCAGGGCGGTCAGGCCGTAGACGCCGGTGAGGTCGCAGTCCTCGAAACGCAGGTTCTGCTGGGGACGGGAATCGGAGAACCTGGCACCGGTGAGATTGCAGCGCTCGAAGCGGACATTGCGGAACTCGGTGCGCTGGAAATCGGCCTGGCGCAGGTCGCAGTCGCGGAAAACGACGGTGCGCAGCCTCGATTCGGCGAAGGAAGCCAGGTCGGCGCGGGTCGAATCGATCAGCACATCGCGCAGAACGCCCGCGGTCCAGGACAACCCGGTGAGCCGACCGTGCGCGATCTCGGTCTCGAACATGGAGGAGTCGTCGGCCTGCACATTGGCGAGATCGCAGACGCGCAGCGTGGATTCGGTGATCATGGCCTGGCGCAGCGTGCTCGGAAACCGGACGCTGTCGAACAGACAGCCCTCGGCACTCAGTCCGTACACATGGGCCTCGGCGAAATCGGCCCCGCGATACTCGACGCCGGTCACGGTGAGATCGTCGGCCGGGTCGTCGTCCGGCGCCGCGGGCCGCAACGCACCCGGCGCCACCACCGCGGGCTCGAACCGCACCTCACCCTTGCGCGCCGCCATGTCCCACCACTCCTGTCGTCCGATGTTCGCACCAACATACGGGCACCCACCGACCGGGTTGCCGACTAGCCGAACAGCGGAAATATGGTCATACTTGTGACTATGAAGCTGGCCGAAGCGAAAGCAACCCTCTCCGAGCTGGTGGCTCGCGTCCGCAGCCAGCACGAGCGGGTCACGATCACCGTCCACGGCGAACCAGCCGCGGTCCTGGTGGCCGTCGACGATATCGAGTCGATGGAAGAGACCATCGCCATCCTGTCCGATCCGGAAACCGTCGGTCGCCTGATCTCCTCGGATGCGGAGCTCGCCCGTGGGGAAACCGTCACGGCCGACGAACTAGCTCAGGCAATGGCGGTGCGGCGCGCGATGACGCACCGCACCGCATGACGGAGTACACGCTCGAGACAACGCCGACAGTTCGACGAATGCTCACCGAGCGACTCCCGGAGACCGTGGCGGCAGCGGCGTTCGAATTCATGACCGGGCCGTTGCTGGAAAACCCGTACCGCGTCGGCAAGCGGTTGCAGCCACCGCTGGACGACCGATTCTCCGCACGGCGCGGTACCTATCGCGTGATCTACCGCATCGACGACAAGCGCATGGTTGTCACCGTGGTCGATGTCAACCACCGCCGCGACGTCTACCGAACGTAGTTTGGACGGAAACGACAAAACCGCCACTCGCCCAGTCGAGTGACGGTTTCGTCAACGGAGCAGGCGCCGGTTACACGCCGATGCGGCCGCTGTTCTTCTTCCACACGACCGCGACCGCCGGGCGGGGCTGGGCGGTGCCGCCGTCGGGCCAGTGGGACTGCGGGTTGTCGGGGGTGGCGTCGTCGGACTCGCCCGGGTGCTGGACCGAGACGATCACGCGCTGTTCGGTGACGATCGGGCCGCAGGTCTCGGCGCCCTTGGGGACGGTGAGGAACTGCTTGGTCTCGCCGCGGTTGGGGCCGTCGAGGACGACCGAGAACAGGCCGTCGTTGGTCTTGAGGGCATTGCCGTCGGTGGAGATCCAGAGGTTGCCGTAGGGGTCGAAGGCCAGGTTGTCCGGGCAGGAGATCGGGCTGACCTTGGTCTTGTCGAAGCCGGCGAAGTAGGTGTCGGCGGCGGCGGGGTCACCGCAGACCAGCAGCAGCGACCAGGTGAAGTCGGTGCCGGTGTGGTTGTCGGTGAGCTCGAGGACCTGGCCGTTCTTGTTCAGCTTGCGCGGGTTGGCCTCGTCGACGCCCGGCTTGTCGTCCTTGGCGCGGTTGTCGTTGTTGGTCAGCGCGACGTACACCTTGCCGGTGAACGGGTTGGCCTCGAAGTCCTCGGGACGGTCCATCTTGGTGGCGCCCACCTTGTCGGCGGCCAGGCGGGTGAACACCGCGACCTCGGCGGCCGACATGCCGTCGACCAGGGACTTGCCCTTGCCGTCGGTGCCGGTCTCCAGCAGCGGGATCCACTGGCCCTTGCCGGTGAAGCCCTTGTCCGAGGGGACAGTGCCGCTGCCGTCGATCTTGTCGGCGTGGTCGCCGGTGAGCTTGGCGACGTAGAGGGTGCCCGCGTCGAGGATGGTCAGGTTGTGCCGCATCGCCGCGGCGCCGGTGCCCGACTGGATCTTGCGCGAGGACACGAACTTGTACATGTAGTCGAACTTCTCGTCGTCACCGGTGTAGGAGACGACGTCGCCCTTGTCGGTCACATAGATGCTGGCGCCCTCGTGCTTGAGCCGCCCCATCGCCGAGTGCTTGATCGGCGTGGACGAGGCGTCCCACGGGTTCACCTCGACGACATAGCCGAAACGGTTGGCTTCGTTCGGTTCCTGGCTCAGGTCGAAGCGCTTGTCGGTGCGCTCCCACTGGTTGGGGGTGCCGCCCTTGGGGAAGCCGTAGCGCTTGACCCGGCCCTGCGGGTCGGAGGCCTTGTCGCCGTTGGCGAAGTAGCCGTTGAAGTTCTCCTCGCCGGAAAGCACTGTGCCCCAAGGGGTCACGCCGCCCGCGCAGTTGGCGAAGGTGCCGAGCACCTTGGTGCCGGACGGGTCGGCACCGGTGACGGTGAACGCGCTGCCCGCGGCCGGGCCGGTGAGGATGAACTCGGTGTCGGCGGTGATGCGGCGGTTGTACTTGCCGAAGATCGGGGTCAGCTTGCCGCTGCCCGCCTCGCCCTGCACCTCGACCACGGTCATGCCGTGCGCGGCCTTGGTGATCGCGATCTGCTCGTCGGTGGGGGCATCTTTGTTGTATCCGCGGAACATCATCGGGCCGGTGGTGTACTCGTGGTTGACCACGAGCAGGTAGCTGTTGGCCTGGCCCTCGATGGGCAGCAGTGCGGCGAAGTCGTTGTTGTAGCCGAACTGCTTCAGCTGCGCCGCCGCGGTCTGCTTGTCGAAGTCGAAGGCCGGCGCGTCGGCGAACAGCGGGTCGCCCCAGCGGAGCACGACCTGCTGCTCGTAGCCGTCCGGGATCACCAGCGCGTCTTCCTTGTTCGGCGCGACGGCGGTGAAAGCAGTTCCGGTGCCCGGGGTTCCGGCCGGCGTCGGCGCCGGCGTGGTGGCGGCCTCGGAGGCGTCGTCACCACAGGCGGCCAGCGCGCCCGCCGCACCGAAGGCGAGCACCGCGGCAGCGCCGCCCTTGATCAGGCCGCGACGGTTGAGGCCGCTGACGATGTCACCGAAGTAGGCGCCGTCGGACGTGTTCGGCGGCTCGTGGAAGCAGGCGTTGCCGCACTTGTATTCACAGGTCAGGGCGGCACGTGCCGACTGACCGTCGTGCTTGACGAACAGGGCGAGCGGTTTCGGACTCACGGTGACTCCTGAGTAGGTCGGACTCCGGGCACGGTAAGCAGCTCAGGCGAGCCGTCGGGAACGCGAAGATGAACACCCGACCAAAACTGGGCGAGTGCTGCGACCGATCCGCGGGGATCAGGCACAGCGCTCGCGATATCGGTGTGGAGTTGTCATCAGGCGTTGACCGGCAGCGCGATCACCACCTCCTGCTCGTTGCCGGGCAGGTAGTGCACCTGCACGATCCGGCCGACCTGCACCAGCCCGATCGCCGACGGCGGCAGGTACTTCTCGGCGCTGGTCTCGAAGGTACTGCCGTCCGGGCGGGTGACCACCAGACCGAGCACGATCTCGGTGTATCCGCCGCGGATCCGGCCGGGGACGTCGAGACTGCGGACCACCGCCTGCGCGGCCAGGCCGCGCTCGGCGATGTCGAGCTTGCCGCGGGTGGTGATGCCCTTGCGGATGAGCGACTCGTTCATCGCCCGCTGCGCGGCGCCGGAATCACCGGAGCGGTCGACCTCGACCTTGTCGGTGCGACCGGGCAGATACCGGACCGGCAGGACGACGCCGGGTTGCAGCAACGCCAGTTCGGTGAGCGGCACGATCATCTTGGCGGACGAGTCGAAGACCTTCCCGGCCGTGCCCTCGACCCGGAATTCGATCCGGACCTGCGGCTGATCGTTGACCGACACCCCGGTCTGGCGGAACGAGGTGATGGTGCCGATGCCCACCTCGGCATCGCGGAACTCCGAGCTGTTGTGGCCGGTGAAGGCTTCCATGATGCCGTCGCCGGTGAAGGCGAAGACCATCGGGACGATGGTCAGGGCGATGATCGGCAACGCCATCTGCGGGCCGACCCAGCCGAGCAGGCCGCCGGTGAACTCGTCGGGGGTGTAGGTGAGACCGTAGTAGAGGTAGTAGCCGATGGACAGGATGCCGAAGGCGACCGCGGCCGCACGCAGCTTGGATTTCATGATTCCTCCTCGAATGGATGCGACCGGGTCGCGGGTGGTCAGCCGACGATCGTCGAGCAGGCGAAAGTGATGTCGAACTTGGCGGTGGCCGGGCCTGCCAGCGGGTTGGTCATGTCGGGAGCGCTGACGCCCTCGCCGGTGACGCGGAAGGTGTTGCCGTCCTTGGCGAGCTTCGCCGAGCCGCCGGGCTGGCCGTTGCCGTAGCCGACCGCGTAGGGCAGGCCGTTCGAGCCGCCCTGGGTGCCCGCGATGGCCACCGCCTGGACGGTGTCGCCCTCGACCGAGGCGCTGACCGAGAGGTTGCCGTAGGTGGCGTTGGCCAGGTCGGTCAGTGCCAGCGCGAGGGTGCCGCCCTGCTTGGCGCAGGTGGTGTCGAACTTGGCGGTGAATTCCTTGCCGTCGACGCTGGCGGTGGACTTGCCCGCGGCCGGGGCCGGCGCGGCGGAGCCGGTGCTGCTCGGGGTCGAGGTGCTACCGGAGTCGCTGCAGCCGGTGACGAACAGCGCGGTGGCGGCGGCGGAAGCGGCGAGGCCTGCGATCAGCTTGGTGTTCATGGTGTTTCCGTTCTCTCGGTGTGAGCGGGTCGGTGTCGGTGACCCGTTGAGAGAAAGGTAGAAATCGCCGCCGCCCTACCGATCCCAACTTTTCGCGGGGTCACCCGCCGGAAATGCCGTTAACCTGGTCGAATGCGAAGACCCCGCGCCATGGTGCTCGACGAGGTGTGGCGCGGTCTCGACGGCGTCGACGCGTTGAGCGGGCCACAGGGCGGCCCGTTGCGGCGCACCGTGAAGCTGATCCTCGATCCGCTCGTCATCCGGCCGGTGCAGCATCCGCTCTGCGCGGGCACCGTGCTCTCCGCCGACGGTGTCGCCCTGCTGACCGCACTGCTACTCGCCCACTCCGATGCGCTGCGCGCCTGCGCGGACTGGTTCACCGTGCTCAAACAGGTGCGGCGCGCACTGCGGATCACCGAGGGCAATGCCCAGGACCTGTACTTCCAGCGCTGCTTCGAGCTGGCCACCGTGCACGGAGCGCCCGGCTTCGACGCGCGGGCGCGGGCCGAGGCGACACTGCGCGAGATCCACGACAGCACCGGCGGACGCACCACCACGGCCTTGAAAGACCATGTGACCGAACCGAATCGGCTGGTGGAGCTCACCGCGCTGCTCGATGTCGCCTGGCGCAGGCGGCCACTGGCCGATTTCGGTGCCCGCGATCTGTCGTCCGCGCTGACCGAACTGCTCGAGGCGAGCACGCTGGCCCGCGACGGCGACCCGGCCGACGCCGGTCCCCTGCTCGACGAACTGATCGAAGACCAGGTCGGCACCCAACGTGGCATCGCCCTGTGGCGAGCACACCCGGCCCACGGCGCCGACGACCTCGGCCTGACTGTGCACACCTGTCCCCAACGCCCCGACCTGGGCGCCTCCGCGTCGACCGCCAACCTCGGACTGCCGTTCGATCGGACCGTCTACGAGCGGGTCTTCACCGTGCTCCAGGGCAGCATCGACCGCACCGACCTACTCGGCATTCCCGAATTGGTGACCACGGAGATCTCCCGCAGCTGCTCCCCGTGGGGCTTGCTGGACGAGTCGCTGCGGGTCACCGCGGCAGCGGGATGCGAACTGGCATTGGGTTTCTCACCGATCGGTGCGCGCGACAGCGGGCCGTCGCGCGCCCACGCGGTGGTGAACAGCCGCTGGCGGCGGGAAGCGTATGTGCTGCAAGCCCGGCGGTACACGGTGCATGTGGTCGACGGTGCGACGGGTCCGCTGGCCGCCGTCGCCGCCGAGCTGCATACGCCATGGCAGCCCTATCTGCGCAGGTTGTGGGTCCGGCTGCACGGGCGTGACGTGCGGGAGATGCCGGTCGTCGAACCGGGTGAGCTGTGGGATCTGCTCGACGGGGTCGCGCGGTCGGTGATCCTGGACCATCGAACCAGGGTGAAGCAGGCGCTCACCACCATGGGCGAGCACGCGGCGGCGGAAGCGAGGGCGAGCTGATGACGACGATCCGCGTCCAGCGCGCGGCGGGCATCGTGACGCTGGTTCCGCAGGGCGCTTCGACGGTGCTCGACGACGCGCCCGCTCTCGACGTTCTCGTGCTCGAGGTGCGCGGCGGTCACCTGTCGTGGAATCTGCTTGCCGGACACTCTCTTCCGGCGGCCGTACTCGATGACCCGGAATCAGCGCAGGACTGGCTGTGGGCGGTCTACGGCGAAGACGCCGCGCTCACCGTCGCCGACACCACGCTCGCCGACGCCGACACCGGGAGGCAACACACACTCCCGGCCGTGCCTGCGCGACCGGAGCTGGCGAACGCGCTGCGCCGACTCGCGTACGCGCACTGGGCAGCTCGGTGGTGGCCTGCCTCGACCGTCGACGGGATCCCCGCGCTCGATCCCGATCTGCTGGCCGCCGAGATCACCGAGCTGACCGGCGCGTGCGACACCGCAGTCGACGGTGCCGACGCCGAACCGTTCACCCGACCCGGCGAATCACCCAGCCGCACACCGGACCCGGGCACCGCCCGTGACGACAACCGCATGATGAGCGAATCATTCGGCCGTGCCGACGATTACGCGCTGGCCGCGGGCGGATCGACTCCGGCCGGCGGTGGGCTGATCCTCGCGCGCGGCAGTGGCGAGTGGGATTGGCGGCGTTGCCCGCCCGGAATTCTGGACGCGGGCGAGAACGCAGTGTCCTGGCAGGTGGCGCGGACTGCCGAGATATCGACAGTGCAGGTCAGTGTGGTTGCAGCCCCTGACTGTAGACGTCTTGTCCCCGAACACCTTCGGCCGTACGCGCGGGTGCGGTCCACCCAGGTTGCCACCGCGGGGCGTGACCAGGCGGGGCCATCGCCGTCGGCCGGCGTGGAGTTCACGATGCCGCTGCACCTGCGGGGCGACACCTGGACGGGATCCGTCCAGATTCCCGGTCCGCCTGAAACCTTCCCTGAGCCCGCCGTTTTCGTTCCCGGCGTCGGTCCTGCCGATCCTGCGCCCGACGAGTCGGCAGTTCGTGCTCAGATCCGCCGGTTCGCCCGTCTTCGCCTCACCGAGCACACCGGCGACACGCTCCTGGCCGCCGAAGCGGCGGCTGCCGAAACGGACGGGGACTTCTGATGGACGATGCCCGCGCGCTGATTGGGGATAGGGATGGCAGCGACCGGTAGGCCTTCCGACCAGGACGACGCGCAGCTCACCGCGGGGTACGCGGCATACCAGCGTGGTGACGTGGTCGAGGCGATGGAGATCTTCGAGCAGGCCGCCGACGGCGCCGCGCCGCGCTTGCGGAGTGCGGCGCTGATCAATGCGGCGAGCATGGCCGACGAGCTCGGTGAGCATCGGCGGTCGGTGACGCTGTTCCGGACCGCGCTGGCCGTCATGCCCGATGACGCGGCGCATCAGCGCCCGGCCGCACTGGTCAATCTGTCGCAGGCACTGCAGCACCTCGGTGATTTCGACGCCGCGCAAGAGGTGCTCGAGGAAGCGCGCACGCTGCTGGCCGACGGAACCGATCAGGGTCTGCTGCGGGTGGCGTGTCTGCTCTCGCTGACCGCGGTCGCGCTGCATCGGCAGCAGTGGGCACGCGCGGGTGAACTCGCGACCGAATCCCTGGTTGTGACCGAGCGTTTCGCGCCGGAACTGGCCGGCCACCCGTTGATGAACCTGGCGGCGAGTTCGTTCGAGACCGGCCGGTGGGAACTGGCCGTCGACTTCGCCCGGCAGGGTGTGGCCGCTTTCGTCGCGGCGGGCGAGGATGCCTCCGTCGCCGAGTCACAGCAGAATCTGGCCACCATGCTGGTGCGGGCGGGGCGTCTCGACGAGGCCGAGGAGCCGCTGCGCGCCAGTCAGCAGTTCTTCGAGGCCGCCGGGCTGGGACATTGGTCCGGGATAGGCGCCAAGACGATGGGCTTCCTGGCCGAGAACAGGGGTGACCTGGCCACAGCGCGAACGTATTACGAGCACGCTGTGGCGCGATTCGATGCGAGCGGCGCCGTGGTGGATGCGGCGGATGTCCGGCTGCGCCTCGCCACGGTCGCCTGTGCCGAAGGCGATCTCACCGTCGCCGAGGAACTGCTCGCGGCATCGTTCGCGGTCTACTCCGCACACGGGCTCGGCATGCACTGCGCCCAGCTCGACCACTGGCACGCCGAACTCCTGCACGCCACGATCGCACAGGCACCGCAGCCCGATCCGGCCGTGCTCTCCCGCGCTGTCACCCTGGCGGTGTCGTCGGCACTCGCCATCGACGCCGTGCGCCACACCCTCCCCAACGGCAACCAGCGCGAGCACTGGCACCGCACCGTGGCCGAACCGGCCATACGCCTGGCCTTCCAGTGCGCCGCCCGCTCCGGCAACGGCCAACTGGTGAGCGATCTGATCGACAGCGTCTGCGCGGGGACGACTCTCGATCCCACCGCGTTCGCGGAGGCGACCGCGCCCACGCTCGAGTTCCAGCTGCTGGATCCCACACCCATCGAACACATCACCACTCCTGCATTGCAGCTGGGCGCGGCACTCGCGGATGTCGCCGCCGCGGCCGGAATCCCCGTCGCTCCGCCACCACGACTGGCCGATAGTGGCCGAATAGTGCTGGCGGACTTCATCTCCTATGCAGAGCAGCGCTACGGTCGCGCCGTCCGCGACGAGCGGGTGATCGCGCTATGAAGTCTGTCTCGGAACAGCCGCCGCACGAACACGCAGATTCGAGGTCCGGCGCATCTCACTCGGCCGCGTCAGCCGAACAATCGAGCGTCGGCTCAGGCGGCCCCGCACCGGGTCTCAGCACGGAAGAGCCTGCACCATTGCCGGTTTCGGCGGTCGAGATACCCACCGCATTTATTCGAATGGCAGACGCTGGCGATGTTTACGTGTCCTGGCGCTGGGCCGACGACGCTTTGGCGCGCGGCGTCGCGGTACTCCCACAGGACGAAGTCAGGGAGATCCTTCGGCTGCTGGCCGATGCGGTGCCGAATCCGGCGCGACCCGACGAGCTGCGGCGAGTGCTGACCACGGGCGCGCTCGCCGCACCGGATGCGGAAAATTTACTGGCGCAGGCCCTGTCACGCACCCTGCTGCCGTACGGGCTTGCGATGCAGCTCTACGAGCTGTCGCAGCGCGGAGTCCGGCCGCATCTGCGGATTCAGCCGTCACCGCGGTTGGCGCAGGTGCCGTGGGAGATCATCGCGCCCGATCCGCAGATCCGGCTGCTCGATATCGCCGATGTCAGCTTGCTTGCCCCGGTGTCGGTGGTGCACGCGCCGGAGCGAATCGCGCACCGCTGGAGTGATACCCGGGAGTTGCCCGTGGTCGCGGTACTCGATCCCCGTGTTCCCGGGTTCAGAGCCGACTCCGAACTCGGTTCCGTACTGGGCAGGCCGAGTTCGGAAACAATGGTGGCCCAGCACTTCCAGCGCTACGGCGACCGGGTGGTGCCCAGGTTCGCCGACCCGGTCGACCTGTTCCGCCGAACCGATACCGATCGCACCTGGTTGTCCCAGGTACTCAGGACCGGCGCGAGCAGACTCGTCTACGTCGGCCATGTCACTTCTCCCGCACCGGAATCCGGTGCGAGCGAACACGCGGAGCTCCACCTGAGCTGCACTGCCGACACCCGTGGCTTCGCGGCGCCGAATCGCACGCACCGCCCGCTCTCGGCCAAAGACCTCCTGCTCGGCACCTACACCATCGACCCGTCGCCGGTGCCGGGCCGAACACTGTGGCCGATGCCGAGCCGCGTCGCCCTCATCGCCTGCGAGAGCGGTGGCGACCTGCGCTTCACCGAAGCTCTCGGCCTCACCACCGCAGCGCTGTCCGCGGGCGCCGAACTGGTGACGGCGACTCGCTGGCCGCTGCCCACCGACCACGCCTTCCACACCCTCACCGACACCACGGCCTACCCGCTGCAAGCCGCCATCTGCGCCGTGGACAGCGCCCACGATTCGCCCACACCCATCCCCACCCTGCTGACCTGGCAACGCGCGCAACTGGCCGCATGGCGGAGCGACCCCGCCCCGGAGAACTCCCCGCTGCTCTGGGCCGCCTTCGCCACCGTGACCGACTGACGTGGCCTATTCGGGCAGACCGAGTCCCGCTGCCAGGACCGGCCAGGACCGGTAGAAGGCATCGCGCCAGTAGCCCCAGGAGTGGGTGCCGGTGGCTTGGCGGTCGAAGGTCGCCGGGATCTGCAGCTCGGTCAGCTTGGCCTCGAGATTGCGCGTGCACCAGTTGACCGCGGCCTCGATGATGCCGCCGACGACGAGCTGATTCGCCAGGCCGAACGGTGTCGGGTTCATCATGTACGGATCGTCGATGCGGTCGTGCGAGCCGGGCAGACCGGAGGCGTCGGAGACGAACAGTCTTGTGCCGCGCAGCTTCTCGGCGTGCACGACCGGGTCGTTGGCGGCCCAGGCCGGGTCGTCGTCGGCGCCGTACATATTGCGGACATCGCCGCCGCCGTAGGTTTCCACCACCAGTTTGGTGAACTGCCTGCCGATCGGGTCGGCGATCTGCGCGCAGCCGCTGTAACCGGCGACGGACTGGTAGAAGCCCGGCCTGGCTTCGGCGAGCTGCAGCACGGCCGTCGCGGTCATCGAGTTCGCGGCGATGGCGTTGACGCCGTTGGTGCCCAGGGCCTGATCGACCAGCGGCGGCAACTCGTCGAGCAGGAAGGTGCGCCATTTGTTGCGGCCCAGCGCCGGGTCGTCGCGCTGCCAGTCGGTGTAGTACGCCCAGGCGCCGCCGATCGGCATCACCACGTTGACGTCCTTGGTGGCGAGGAAGTCCCCGATGTCGGTGTTCTGCCACCAGGTCGCCCGATCCTCACCGCCACCCGCGCCGTTGAGGAGGTACAGCACCGGACGTGGCTCGGACGCGTCCTCGGGACGCTGCACCCGCACCGTGATGCCCTTGTTCATCGCGGCGGAGAAGACGAACATGGTCAGATTGCGATCATCAACCCGGCTGGAGATGATGTGCGATCCGTCGGCCGTGGTCGGCGAGGCGAGCAGCTTCTTCGACTCGATGATCGGATCACGGCCTTCGGCCAGACCGTTGCCCGCGCCGAACGTGGCTACGCAGGCCGCCAACACGCTGCCGGCGATACCGAAGGCCAACGCGCGCCTGACTGATGTTCTCATCTGCCGAAAGCTCCCATTTCGTGAATCGGCAGACATACCACTGGCCGCCAGGACACCGACAGTATCCGGGCAGATGATCGATCGTCGAGCCAGAAGTATTACGGGGAAACGAAATCCACCCGGGCGTGCGCTCCGGGTGGAATCACATGATCAGTGTTCGTCGAAGTGACCGTCGTGCGCCGCGTGGCGGTGGCCGTCGTGGATGTAGTCGACATGGTCGCCGTGCGGGACCGCGACATGGCCGCAGC
>NZ_JBHVHX010000010.1:193976-221177 GCF_042799895.1 Nocardia sp. NPDC057663
GCCGTCGTGGATGTAGTCGACATGGTCGCCGTGCGGGACCGCGACATGGCCGCAGCCGGGGCCGTGGACGTGGTCGTGGGCGGTGCACTCGACGTGTGCCGATACCTCGCACTCGTCGAAGTGGCCCGCGTGTTCGCGGTGCAGGTGGCCGTCGTGGACGTAGTCGACATGGTCGCCGTGCGGGACCGCGACATGGCCGCAGGTGGGGCCGTGGACGTGGGTGTGTTCGGGGTGCTCTACGTGTGCCGTTGTCATGCGGATCTCCCTGTACTCGTACCGGTCGATTGCAGCTGGAGCACATCCGACATTAACAGTTGCGCATGCGTTGCTGCGACCCCGCCGGACTGCCCTAAGACCTGGTCAGAGGACCTGATCGAGGAAGCGGCGCAGACGCGGGGTCTTCGCGTCGTCGAACAGCTCGTCGGGGGTTCCGGTCTCCACGACGACGCCCTGATCCATGAAGACGACGCTGTCGGAGACGCTGCGGGCGAAGCCCATCTCGTGGGTCACGACGATCATCGACATGCCGCCGGCGGCGAGGTCGGCCATCAGCGCGAGTACGCCCTTGACCAGTTCCGGGTCCAGCGCCGAGGTGGCCTCGTCGAAGAACATCAGCTCCGGCTTCATGGCCAGTGCGCGGGCGATCGCGACGCGCTGCTGCTGGCCGCCCGACAGCGCGGCGGGCCTGGCATCGGCCTTGTCGGCCAGGCCGACGATCTCGAGTTGTTCCAGCGCCAGCGCCCGCGCCTGCTCGGCGGACAGGCCGCGCAGCTTGCGCGGGCCGAGGGCGATGTTGTCGGCGACGGTCTTGTGCGGGAACAGATTGAAGTGCTGGAACACCATGCCGATGCGCTGACGCAGCTGGTCGGGGTCCTCGCGCAGCACCGACTTGCCGTCGAGCAGCACGTCACCGGAGTCGGGCTCGTGCAGGCGGTTGAGCACCCGCAGCAGGGTCGACTTACCCGAGCCCGACGGGCCGATGACGGTCGTCGCGTGCCCGGCCTCGACGTGGATGTCGACGCCGCGCAGGATGTGGTTGTTGCCCAGCGTCAGGTTCAGACCGGTGCCGGTCAGCGATGCACTCACGCTGTGACTCCTTCGCATGCTCGGGCGCCCTGCGTGGTTACGCGAGCTGCCGCCTCCGGGCGCTGACCGATCATGCGCCGCGTCCTTCCGTGATGACGGCCTGCTCGATCGGGTCGGCGGGCGTCGGTTTGCCGGTGCGCATCCGCGCGTCGATGTAGTTCACCAGGTGGGTGAGCGGAATGGTCAGCACCAGATACATCAGACCCGCCGCGACCAGCGGGGACAGGTTGCCGGTCTGGGCGTTGAGGTCGCGGCCGACGGCGAACAGTTCGCGCTGGGAGGCGAGCAGGCCGAGGAAGTAGATCAGCGACGAGTCCTTGATCAGCGCGATGAACTGGTTCATCAGCGCGGGCAGCACCCGGCGCACACCCTGCGGGATCACCACCAGCGTCATCGCCTGGCGGTAGCCGAAACCGATGGCGCGCGCGGCTTCGAGCTGGCCTGGCTCGACCGATTGGATACCGGCGCGGAAGATCTCGCCGATATAGGCGGCCGCGAGCAGCGCCAGCGCGACCGCGCCGAGCCAGTACGGATTGCCGCCGGTGAGGTCGCGGACCACCGGGCCGATGCCGAGACCGATCAACAGGATGATCACGACGGCGGGCAGGCCGCGGAAGATGTCGGTGTAGACGCGGGCGGGCCAGCGCAGCCAGCGCGTGCGGGAAATGCCCATCACCGCGAGGATCATGCCGAGCACCGTGCCGAGCACGCCCGAAACCACCGCGAGGATCAGCGTATTCGGCAGGCCGGTCTTGATCAGGTCGGGAAAGGCCTTGCGGTACAGCGACCAGTCGAAGAACGTGTCCTTCAACTGCTGCAAGGTCGACTTCTGTGCCACTTGCTCGGTCGCATCCGGCTGGTTCTCGGCCGCGATCGCGGCGAAGTCCGGAAGTTGTGGCGCGGGTGCGGATTTGGAGCCGGGCTTCCAGCCGGGCGGCAGTTCGCGCGGCACCCAGTCGGCGTAGAGCCGGGCGTAGGTACCGTCGGCGATCACCGCGTCCAGGCCCGAGTTCAGCGCGTCGATGAGTGGCTGGTTGTTCTTGGCCACGGCGTAGCCGACGAAGTTGTCCAGGCTGAAGGTGTTCTCCGACACCACGATTCCGTCACCGGGCTTGATCGCGCCCTCGGCCTGCGCCGACGGCGCGACCCAGGCGTCGACCTGGCCGGACTTCAGATTCGCGTAGGCGGTGTTGTAGTCGGGGAATTTCACCGGGTCCAGGCCCAGCTGGTTCACCACGAACTCGTCCTGCACCGTGCCCTGCACGACCGCGATGCGGGTGCCGGCGTTCAGGTCACCGAAGCCCTTGATCGCGCTGCCCTGCGGCACGACCAGCGAGAAATAGCCGAAGTCGTAGCCGTTGGTGAAGCCGACCAGCTCGCGGCGGGCATCGGTGGTCGTGATGTTGGACGACCCGACGTCGAACCGCTTGCCCGACACCTGGGCGAGCAGACCGGCGAACTCGGTGCCCGAGAACTCCACCTGCAGGCCGAGTTTCGCCGCGATCGCCCGGAGCAGCTCGTTGTCGAAACCGGTGAACGAGCCCTGCCCGTTCACGCAGATGCTCGGCGGTGCGTCCGACAGTGTGCCGACGCTCAGCGTGCCCGGGTTGAGCAGACCCAGCTTGCTCGTGTCGATCGACTCGACCGGCGCGGTGGTCGCCGTCGTGTACCGGTCGGTGCCCGCGGTCTCCGAGGAGGCGAGATTGTTCGGCGCCGCAGAGGCAGCGCTCTGGCCCGGCGGGGAGCACAGATCCCGCGTCGCCGTGTCGCCGCCACCACAGCCGGTCGCGGCGACGCCGACGAGCAGCAACAACGCGGCGATCCGCGCCCGGGTTCGCACAGCACGCACACCAGCCATGGCGATAAACCCTAGCCGCAACCTCGCACAGTGCTGGTTACGCGCCTGTCGGCGACGCGGATCACCTGGTCAGGCGAGTCCTTCGAGCGGCTCCGGGTTCACGTCGTCACGCCACTCGATCGCCTGCTCGACCTTGGTGAGGTCGTAACCGGGACCGGAAACGCCCACGGTGAACAGGGTGACACCGGCAGCGTGCAACGCGTCAGCTTTCGCCCGGCCCGGCCACGGCACCGACCGTTCGATTCGCGACGCGTCGGCGCCGGCGGCCGCCGCGTGCTCGGCCAGGACCTTGTTCTTGTGCGCCAGGGCATCGAAATCGGCGAAGGAATGCCAGATGTCGGCGTACTCGGCGACCAGCCGTAGCGTCTTGCGCTCGCCGCCACCGCCGATGAGGATCGGGATCTCCCTGACCGGCGCCGGGTTCAGCTTCGCGAGCCTGGCTTTGATCCGGGGCAGGTTGTCCTTCAGCAGGTTCAGCCGGGTGCCCGGCGTACCGAACTCGTAGCCGTATTCGTCGTAGTCATGCTGGAACCAGCCCGCGCCGATGCTGAGGATCAGCCTGCCGTCGCTGATGTGGTCGACGGTGCGGGCCATGTCGGCGAGCAGATCGGGATTGCGATAGCCGCCGCCGGTGACCAGCGCGCCGATCTCGACCCGCTCGGTCTGCTCGGCCCACGCGCCGAGCATCGTCCAGCATTCGAAATGCGCGCCCACCGGGTCGCCGGTGAGTGGGTAGAAATGGTCCCAGTTGAAGACGATGTCGACGCCCGCGTCCTCGGCACGCAACACCGCGTCGCGGATGAGCGCGTACTCGGGCGCGTGCTGTGGCTGAAGCTGGACTCCGATACGAACTGGACGACTCATACCGTGCTCCTCCGCACTCCGTGGGCTCCGCGACCGAGGCTACCCGGAAATGGTGAGCGGGTCCGGGTGGGCCGCTACGATCCCTGCGACCCTGTACTCGGATCGTCCGGCACGTTCCTGCCGGGATGGGATGTTGATCTACGCATGGCTACCGTGACCTTCGACCGCGCCACCAGGCTCTACGCCGGTGCGACCACACCGGCCGTCGACGCACTCGATCTGGAGATCGCCGACGGCGAATTCCTGGTCCTCGTCGGCCCCTCCGGTTGCGGTAAGTCCACCTCGCTGCGGATGCTGGCCGGCCTCGAAGAGGTCAACGGCGGACGCATCCTGATCGGCGACAACGACGTCACCCATGCCGAGCCCAAGGATCGCGATATCGCGATGGTGTTCCAGAACTACGCGCTCTACCCGCACATGTCGGTCGCGGAGAACATGGGCTTCGCGCTGAAGCTGGCCAAGGTGGCCAAGGCCGAACGCGACGAGCGGGTGCTGGCCGCGGCCAAGCTGCTCGACCTCGAGCAGTACCTGGACCGCAAGCCCAAGGCGCTGTCCGGTGGTCAGCGTCAGCGGGTGGCGATGGGCCGCGCGATCGTGCGTCAGCCGCAGGTGTTCCTGATGGACGAGCCGCTGTCGAACCTCGACGCCAAGCTGCGCGTGCAGACCCGCACCCAGATCGCCCAGCTGCAGCGCCGGCTCGGCACCACCACCGTCTACGTCACCCACGACCAGGTCGAGGCGATGACGATGGGTGACCGCGTCGCCGTGCTCAAGGACGGGCTGCTGCAGCAGTGCGCGTCCCCGCGCGACCTCTACCGCGATCCGGCGAACATGTTCGTCGCCGGGTTCATGGGCTCGCCCGCGATGAACCTGTTCACGCTGCCCGTCGCCGACGGCACCGTCACCATCGGCGGCTACCCGGTGCCGGTGCCGCGCGCGGTGGCCGACGCGGGTGAGGGCACGGTCGTGCTCGGCATCCGTCCCGAGCACCTCGAGGTGGGCAACGGCGGGCTGCGGATGGAGGTCGACGTGGTCGAGGAACTCGGCTCCGACGCCTACGTCTACGGCCGCGCGGTCGCCGACGGCGCGAGCGCCCAGACCGGGGAAACGATTGTGGCGCGAGTGGATTGGCGCAAGCCGCCGGCCAAGGGCGAACTGCTGCAGCTGACCGTCGATCCCGAGCACGTGTACTTCTTCGGCGCCGCGGACGGTCGCAGGCTGCGCTGACCGGGATGGGCCGGTGACCCGGTGTCGCCGGCCCGATTCTGCTCTGCGCATAGTCGCTCGGCAAGGCCTCTCACCTGAACCTATGCTGACCTGGCCCGGTGCTCGCCGGGCGGGGGTTTCTCGGAGACGGGGTAGCGGAATGCGCGTAGCAGTACTCGGCACAGGGCAGGTCGGCCGTCGGCTGGCGAGCAAGCTGGTCGAGATCGGGTACACGGTGACGATGGGGTCGCGCACGGCCGACAATGCCGATGCCACCGCCTGGGCCGCCGAAACCGGGGGCGCCCACGGCACTTTCGCCGACGCGGCGGCCGCGGCCGAGCTGATCGTCAACGCCACGTCGGGCACTGTCTCGCTGGCCGCGCTGACCGCGGCCGGTGCGGAGAACCTGCGCGGCAAGGTCGTCGTCGACGTGTCGAATCCGCTCGACTTCTCGCACGGCTTCCCACCGAAACTCGTTGTGCCCGAGGAGGGCAGCGTCGCCGAGTCGCTGCAGGCCGCCTTCCCCGACGCGTTCGTCGTGAAGACGCTCAACACCACCAACAATCAGGTGATGGTCGATCCGGCGCGGATCCCCGGCAAGCACAGCATCTTCCTCAGCGGCGACGACGCCGGTGCCAAGAAGCAGGTGACCGAGCTGCTGACCGCGTTCGGGTGGGCGCCCGATCAGCTCATCGATCTCGGCCCGCTGCACACCGCGCGTAGCACCGAACCGATGGTGCTGCTGTGGGTGAGCCTGTTCCAGGCGCTGGGCACCGAGGACGTCAATGTCGGCGTCTTCAGCGCCTGAGCGTCACTTCTCGCGCGCCGCTTCCTTGCGGGCGCGTAGGTAGTCCTGGTTGACCCGGACCGCCAGCCGCTCGAGTTCGACCTCGGTCCCGTCGGCGCTGCGCAACTCGACCCGGACCGGTTCGCCGGTCTCGGCGTCGACGCGCAGCAGCGGCGGCGGGCCGGGTTGCAGGTAGGTGTCGCCCCACTGCCAGAGCGCGACGACCGCCGGGAGCAGGTCGCGGCCCATCTGGGTGAGGACGTATTCGTTGCGGGTGCGCTTGCCCTCTTCCTGGTAGGGGCGCTTTTCCAGGAGTCCTGCCGCGGTGAGCTTGCGGAGCTGGCCGGCCGCGGCGGCGTCGGTGATGCCGACGCGGCGGGCGAAGCCGTCGAAGCGGGTGGTGCCGTAGTAGGCCTCGCGCAGGATGAGGATCGCCGAGCGGGTGCCGATCAGGTCCATGGCCCTGGCGATGGAACAGCCGGCGGTGTCCCACCTGCTCAGATCGGCCAAGGGTCCTTCCATCACGGCTGCCATGACCGACATCATACCCACCTCTAACTTGAGTAGATGATAGTTAGCACCTACGCTGGCTATTGTTGGATAGAGCCAGAGTTGGCTCACCGTCGAAAGAGGACTCCCATGCGAGACGCGGTCATCGTCGAAGCGGTACGCACCCCCATCGGCCGGGGCAAACCGAACGGCGCACTCCACGACGTCCATCCCGTCGATCTGCTCGCGCACAGCCTGCGCGCGGTGATCGAGCGCAGTGGTATCGACCCCGCCCTGGTCGACGACGTGATCGGCGGCATCGTCACCCAGGTCGGGGAACAGGGCGCGAACATGACCCGGCGGGCCGCGCTGGCCGCCGGCTATCCCGAATCGGTGCCGGCCACCACCGTCGACCGGCAGTGCGGCAGCAGTCAGCAGGCCATCCACTTCGCCGCCCAGGGCGTGATCGCGGGTGCGTACGACATCGTCGTGGCGGCCGGTGTGGAGTCGATGGGCCGGGTTCCCATGGGCGCCAATCTGATCGGGGCCACCGATCTGTCCGGCGGCGCCTTCGCCGAGCGGTACCCGGATGAGCTTGTGCCCCAAGGCATCAGCGCCGAACTGATCGCCGCCAAGTGGGGACTGACCCGCACCCAGCTCGACGAGTTCGCCCTCGGCAGTCACGAAAAGGCCGCCCGCGCAACCAAAGATGGCCTCTTCGCGGCCGAGCTCGCGCCGCTGAACGGTCTGACCACCGACGAAGGTATTCGAGTCGGCTCCACGCTGGAGACGCTCGGCAAGCTGAAGCCCGCCTACTACGACCCGGCCATGGCGGCCCGTTTCCCGCAGATCGGCTGGGAGATCACGGCGGCATCGGCCAGCCAGGTCAGCGACGGCAGCGCCGCGGTGCTCATCATGTCCGGCGAACGTGCCGCCGAACTGGGCCTGCGCCCACTCGCCCGGCTGCACAGCTTCGCCGTGGCCGGCGACGATCCGCTGCTCATGCTCACCGCGGTCATCCCGGCCACCGAGAAGGTCCTGCGCCGGGCCGGCCTGCACCTCGACGACATCGACCTGATCGAGATCAACGAGGCCTTCTCGCCGGTCGTCCTGGCCTGGGCCCGGGAAACCGGCGCCGACCTGAGCAAAGTCAACGTCAACGGCGGCGCCATCGCCCTCGGCCACCCCCTCGGCGCCTCCGGCGCCCGCCTCACCACCACCCTCGTCCACGCCCTCCACCAGCGCGGCGCCCGCTACGGCCTGCAAACCATGTGCGAAGCGGGCGGCCTCGCCAACGCCACCATCATCGAACGCCTCTGAACCGGTCGGCGGCGCTTCCCGCGAGCGCCGCCACCGGTACGGCGCGGAACTATCCGGGCTCTACGATCGCGGGGTGGGCGCCGATACGTTCGTTTATGCGATTCCGCTGCGTACGCGGTTTCGGGGGATCACTGTGCGCGAGGGGATGTTGATTCGGGGGCCGCTGGGGTGGGGAGAATTCTGCCCGTTCCCCGAATACGACGATCGGGAGGCGGTGGGGTGGCTCGCTACCGCGGTCGAGCAGGCGACGGTGGGGTGGCCGGCGCCGGTGCGGGATCGGGTGCCGGTGAACTGCACTGTTCCCGCGGTGGATGCCGAGCGGGCTAGGCGGATTGTTCGTCAGTCTGGTTGTGCGACAGCCAAAGTGAAGGTGGCCGATCATCCCGGGTCGTTGAGCGAGGATATGGCTCGGGTCTCGGCGGTGCGGGAGGCTATCGGGCCCGACGGGGCGGTTCGGGTGGATGCCAATGCGGTGTGGGATGTGGAGACCGCCGTTCGGCAGATCGGGGAGATCGACCGGGCTGCTGGGGGATTGGAGTATGTCGAGCAGCCGTGCCGGACCGTCGAGGAACTGGCCGAGGTGCGGCGGCGGGTTTCGGTGCCGATCGCGGCGGACGAATCGATTCGGCGAGCGGAGGATCCGTTGCGGGTCGCGGTGGCGGGGGCCGCTGATGTGGCGGTGCTGAAATGCACTCCACTGGGCGGGGTTCGGCGGGCGCTGGCCGTTGCCGAGGCGGCGGGGCTGCCGGCTGTGGTGTCGTCGGCGTTGGAGACGAGTGTCGGGCTGGCTGCCCAGATCGCGCTGGCAGGCGCGCTTCCGCAACTCGAATTCGCCTGCGGTCTGGGGACTCTCGCGCTGTTCGAAGGTGATCTCGTTGCCGAATCGCTGTTGCCGGTGAACGGGTGGCTCACGGTTCCCACGGTCGCGCCGGAACCGGACCCCGCATTGCTCGACAAGTACCGGCATCCCGATCCGGAGCGGACCGAGTGGTGGTTGCGGCGGTACGAGCGGGTCAGCGCGCTGCTCGACACGGATTGATCCTGCTGTACCCGCCACCCAGCGGTGGTTGCGGCCGGACGGCTCGACCGTGCCGACGGACGGAGTACGCGCCCGGTCGCTCGGTGGCCGCCGGAGTTGGCGCCGTCGGAAATCCCTGGGCTGACCATTGCTCGCGAAGCCGAGTAGTGGACTACCCGCGATATCCGCGCGCGGAAGCGGGAGGCTCAGAAAGTCCAGTTCATGAGCCTTTTGTGGAGATGAGCCCATGTCCGTGCAGGCCGACGCCGCCCCGGGGCGGCCGACTCACGCGCACGGGGAGACGTTCGCCTACGACGCCTTCATCTCCTATACCCACCACGATCGCCCGGTCGCGGCCGGAATCCAGTCCGGTCTGCACCGCATCGGCCGGCGTGTGGGTCAGTTGCGCGCGCTGCGGGTCTTCCGGGACGGAACCGATCTGACGGCCAGCCCCGACCTGTGGGGCAGGGTCACCGACGCGATGGATCGTGCCCGGTATCTGATCGTGGTCCTCTCCCCGCAGGCCGCCGCCTCGCGCCGGGTCGACCGGGAAGTTGCCCACTGGCTGCGGCAGCGGGGTGCGGATCAGCCGTCCAGCTGGGATACTGCATGCCAGTACGCGGCGTAGCTCCACAACCCTTGCAAACCATGCACATTGGCGCCGACGCGGACGTGCACTACCGCGACACTGCCGGAATGGACGGCTCCCGGCGCCCGAGACCTCCGGAGGTGCGCGGTGCCCCCTGACGATCGACGATTCGAGCTCGGTGACCGGCTCTGGAACGACGCGCCGGAAAACGAAGGGCCAGACGCTCGCAGTTCCACCTACGACAACATGGTGCTCGAGCAGTACCGCCTCTATGTGGAGATGGCCGACCGGGTGAGTGCCCGGCGCGGGCTGGCGAACTCCTTCTTCCTGTCCCTCAACACCGGCATCTTCACCCTCGTCACCCTCTTCGGGAAGACACCACCACCCGATACGGCGGAGTGGCTGGTGATACCGCTGATCGCTGTCCTGGGCCAGTGCTTCGCCTGGTTCTATCTTGTCCGTAGCTACCGGTTGTTGAACGGCGCCAAGTTCCGGGTGATCGGCGCGCTCGAGGAGCGGCTTCCCGCCTCGCCCTTCTGGAAGGCCGAATGGTGGGCCCTCGGTGAAGGCCGGGATCGGACGCTGTACTGGCCGCTGTCGCACATCGAGCAGTGGGTTCCGGTGCTCTTCGCGCTCGCGTACGTCTCGGGGTTTCTCGCCATCGCGTTCCACTGAATGGTTGTGCACAACTTAATTGTGGGCTACATTGTTGTCATGACCGACGGACTCACCCTCGACGAGCAGCTGTGTTTCCCGCTGTACGCGGCTTCGCGGGCGATGACGGCGGTCTACCGCCCGAAGCTGGAACAGCTCGGGCTGACGTATCCGCAATATCTGGTGATGCTCGCGTTGTGGGAACACGACGGGCGCAGCGTCGGCGAGCTCGGTAAGGCGCTCGAATTGGACTCGGGAACGTTGTCTCCGCTGCTCAAGCGGCTGGAGGCGACCGGGTTCGTCGAGCGGCGGCGGGCGACCGACGACGAACGCCGGGTCGACATCGTGCTCACCGCCCACGGGCGGTCGCTGCGCGAGGAGGCGTGCCGGATTCCGGCCGAGATGGCCGAGATCGCGTCACTGTCCGCCGACGAAGTCACCGCACTGCGCGGACTCCTACGCAAACTCACCGATTCCCTCACAGAGAAATGAGAACTCCCATGCAGGTCCTCTACACCGCCGAAGCCCTGGCCAGCGGCGAAGGCCGCACCGGCACCGCGCGCACCACCGACGGCAAGCTCGACGTCGTGCTCGCTCCGCCGAAGGAGTTGGGCGGCGACGGTGCGGGCACCAACCCCGAGCAGCTGTTCGCGGCCGGTTACGCCGCCTGCTTCCATTCGGCGCTGCGCCTGGTCGGTAAGAAGGCGGGCACGAACATCGCGGATTCCGCTGTCGGCGCGCAGGTTTCGATCGGCCCGAACGACAACGGCGGATTCCAGCTGGCCGTCACCCTCGAAGTCACGCTGCCGCATCTGCCGCGCGAGGAGGCCCAGGCGCTGGCCGAGGCCGCGCACCAAGTGTGCCCGTATTCCAACGCGACCCGCGGCAATATCGCGGTCGACGTGCAGGTCACCGAGGACTGATCCTCGTCCCAGCGAATCCCGCCGGTCGCGCATCGGCGGGATTCGCCGCGTCCGGGAACCACGCCTCAGCCGAAACGGACTCCGCAGCCGGCGAACGTCGCCCGGATCAGCAGGGCGGCTTCGGGACCGATCACCCCGTCCACCAATTCGATGTACCGGGTACAGAATTCGGGGCCGTGCGGTGCCTCGTCGGCGGGTGCGAGGTGGTGGGCGAGTTCGTGCAACACCACCAGCTCACGTAATGCCCACGCGGTCGCCCCGGTGTGCAGCGGGACGGCCAGCACCGCGTCGGCCGGTTCGTAGTGGGCCGCCGACGCCCCGGCCCGCGCGCGAACCCGAACCGGCAACCCGGCCCTTTCCCATTGCGTGCGCACCCAATTCAGCGCCAGCACCTTGTCCACGTAGGACTGCACCGACTCGACGGAGGCGAAGCGGCGCTCGACGGGCAGCGTGAGCTGCGAACCGTAGACGTCGACGGTGCGGTGCCCGAACTCCTGCGCACGATCGAACACCCCGCGGACCAGCTGCTCGGCGTCATAGACCTTGGCCCGCTGGGAATCGCGGCGGCGGTGTGGATCACCCGGTGCCACAGCACGCTCCGGCCGCCGTCGTCGGTCCACACAGACTCGCCCTGGTTCGGTGCTCGGCGGCACGCACCGGACCAGGGCACTGTGCCGAGAGTCGCGCCGTGACGAACTCGCCGAGCACTCTCATCGGCCGGTGAGTTTCGCCCGCGCGGCGGGCAGTTCCGGCGACGTACCGAGCCTGGCCGTGCGGCCCGCCCGGTCACCCGCACGACGGGCAGCCGCTGAGTGGCCGGTAGACGTTTGCGGTCCGCGCCAGGTTCCACGCGCCTCCGAGGTGGCCGTGTAGAAGTCGGTGAGGGCTACTTCCTTGTCGCGCAGGGCCAGTGCGGTACCGGCCGACGCGGTCGGCGTCTCCTCCGCGACCACCTCGGCCTGCACTTCCGCCAGGCGCGCGCCGACGCGGGCGGCGAAGGCCATCTGGAAATTCAAGCGCGCGGTCACCCCGGCCACCGGCGCCTCGACCTTGCGGCGAACCGTGCGCCCGAAGCGCTTCTCCGCGACGATCTTGACGACCGTCGCCTCCCGGTACGCGCCGGACTTGATGTAGTGATCCGAGGCGCGAACCATCTGGATCAGCAGGCTCGCGTACAGGGCCTCGCAGGCATCGATGTCGGCGGCGAAACCGTAGGCGTACACCTGGGCGGAACTGCGGGCGACATCGCAGCGCACATCGTTGGCCGTGGCGATCGCGACGAACAGCTGCACGTAGGTGCGCAGTCCTTTTCGACCGGGTTCGCCGATCGGGATGATCCGCTGCACCGGCGCGGACCTGCGCTCACGATCGGCGACGTGGGAGCGGGCGACCGCGAGATCGATCGAGGATTTCGTCGCCAGCCGCTGGGCAGCGGCGAGAAAAGCCTCGGCCTCGTGTTCGTTGTCGGTGGCCTCGGCCTTGCGCAGCAAACCGCCGATCCGGGTGAGCATCCGGTCGGGCGTCGACGGCGATGGACTGGTCACGTCGTCGAGCGTAGGACACTCCCCCGACACCGAACGTCGCAGAACTGACTGGAAAGTAGCCCAAGTGGCAGGACGATCGGACGCGAAGACCCGCCACCATGTATGTTGCCTTGTGCACCGCACGGGTGTGCTGCTGCTCACGTCTCGACCCTGGAGTGTCTGCGATGGCCTTGAAGTTTGTCCCGAGAGCGACGATGGCTGCTGCCTCGATTGCGTTGCTTACCGCATCGTTCGCCAGTGCCTGCTCCAGCGACAACGGAGGCAACGCGCTCGACCAGAACCTGACGGGCCGCGGCCCGATCACCTACGTCGAGGGTAAGGACGTCACCGAAACCGGTGTGGTCAAGCAGCTCATCGAGCGGTGGAACGCCGCGCACCCGAACGAGCAGGTGACGTTCAAGGAGCAGTCGGCCGACGGCACCCAGCAGCACGACGACCTCGCCGAGCACTTCCGCGCCAAGCAGGACGGCTACGACGTCGTCGCCCTCGATGTGCCGTGGACCGCGGAATTCGCCGCGAAGGGCTGGGTCCAGCCGCTCGAGGGCAGTTTCGCGATCGACACCGCGCCGCTGCTCGCGCCTACCGTGGCAAGCGCCACCTACAACGGCAAGCTGTACGCGGCACCGAAGAACACCAACGGCGGCCTGCTGTACTACCGCAAGGACCTGGTCCCCAACCCGCCGCGCACCTGGACCGAGATGCTCGGCCAGTGCCAGATCGCCCGTGACAACAACATCGGCTGCTACGCAGGTCAGCTCGCCCCCTACGAGGGCCTGACCGTGAATACCTCCGAGGTCATCAACGCCTTCGGCGGCAGCTTCGTCGGCGCCGACGGCAAGACCCCGACCGTGAACAGCCCGGAGTCGAAGGCGGGCCTGAAGGTCCTCGTCGACGCCTACAAGAACGGTGACATCCCCAAGGAAGCCATCACCTTCAAGGAGGGCGAGAGCGCCAGCGCGTTCGAGTCCGGCAAGCTGCTGTTCCTGCGCAACTGGCCGTACCTGTACGCCCAGGCCAACGCCGACACCTCCTCGGTGAAGGACAAGTTCGGTGTCGCCCCGCTGCCGGGCAACACCGGCATCGGCGCCTCGACCCTGGGTGGCTACAACGCCGCGATCAGCGCGTTCTCCAAGAACAAGGCCACCGCGGCCGATTTCGTGCGCTACCTGATCAGCGAAGAGGCCCAGCAGATCGTCGCCTCGGGCGCGCTGCCGTCGGTGCGCGCCTCGCTCTACGACGACCCGGCCCTGATCGCGAAGATGCCGTACCTGCCCGCGCTGAAGGAATCCATCGCCAGCGCCGTGCCGCGTCCGGTCACCCCGTTCTATCCCGCGGTGTCGAAGGCCATCCAGGACAACGCCTATGCTGCTCTGAACGGCACGAAGTCCGTCGACGACGCCGTCGCCGGCATGCAAAAGGGCATCGAGACCGCCGGTTCGTAGCGGAGCGCGCAGCGGACCCGACCAGACCGTAGGAGAGTAGTAACGGTGTCGGATCCTTCGGGAGCCAAGCAGCGCGGGCTAGCGCTGGAACTGCGACGATCCGGCAAGGCGTGGCTCTTCGTCACGCCGGTGCTCGTCGCGCTGGCCGTAGTCATCGGATATCCGGTGGTCCAGGCGATCTTCATGTCCTTCCAGAAGGACGCCGGGATCGACCCGGCCACCGGCATGTTCGTCGAGGGCGGCAGCGCCGGGCTGAGCAACTACACGCACTGGCTGCTGCAGCAGTGCAACTCGCTCATGGGCACGGTGTCGTGCCCCACCGGCACGCTCGGCTCCCAGTTCTGGTCCGCGGTCGGGGTCACCCTGTTCTTCACGGTGGTGACCGTGTCGCTGGAGGCGCTCCTCGGCCTCGGCATGGCCATCGTGATGGGCAAGACCTTCCGTGGCCGGGCCCTGCTGCGCGCGGCGGTGCTCATCCCGTGGGCCATCCCCACCGCCGTCACGGCGCGCCTGTGGGAGTTCATGTTCCAGTACGACGGCGTGGTGAACCGGGTGCTCGGCACCCACATCCTGTGGACCTCCGACGTCTGGGCGTCGCGGTTCGCGGTCATCGCGGCCGACGTCTGGAAGACGACCCCGTTCATGGCGCTGCTGATTCTGGCGGGCCTGCAGGTCATTCCGGCCGACGTGTACGAGGCGGCCAAGGTCGACGGCGCGTCGGCCTGGCAGCGGTTCGTGAACATCACGCTGCCGCTGCTCAAGCCCGCGCTGCTGGTCGCGGTGCTGTTCCGCACGATGGACGCGCTGCGCATGTACGACCTGCCCGCGATCATGACCCTGGGTAACCCCTCGACGAACACCCTGTCGATCCTGGTGGTCGAGCAGGTGCGCCAGGGCCCCAACAGCGCCGCCGCGCTCTCGACGATCACCTTCCTGCTCGTCTTCGCGATCGCGTTCGTGCTGGTGAAGGTGCTGGGCGCCAACGCTGTTCGCACGCAGGAAGAACAGCGGAAGGCGAACTGATGAGCATGTCGATGACGAAAGAGGCGCCCGTCGAGCGCGCAGCGGCGCCGGTGCAGCCGGTGTCGTGGCGCAAGCGGATCGGCACCGTGCGGATGTACCTCGGTGTGCTGATCGTGCTGGTGTGGGGTCTGGGGCCCTTCTACTGGATGACGGTCGTCGCGTTCCGCGATCAGGCCTACACCTTCGACAGCACGCCGTGGCCGACCCACGTGACGCTGGACAACTTCCGCAACGCCTTCGACACCAGTCGCGGCAACAACTTCGGCCAGGCACTGCTCAACAGTGTGATCATCGGTTCGGTGACCACCGCGGTCGCGCTCGCGCTGGGCGTGCTCGCCGCGTACGCGCTGGCCCGGATGGTGTTCGCGGGCAAGTACCTGATCTCGGGGCTGATCCTGTCGGCCTCGATGTTCCCCGCGGTCGTGCTGGTGACGCCGCTGTTCCAGCTGTTCACCGATCTGGGCTGGATCGGCGAGTACCAGGCGATGATCATTCCGAACATCTCCTTCGTGCTGCCGATGACCGTGTACATCCTGGCGTCGTTCTTCGCCGAACTGCCCTGGGAGCTGGAAGAGGCCGCACGGATCGACGGCGCGACCAAGTCCCAGGCGTTCCGGCTGATCATGCTGCCGCTGGCGGCGCCCGCGGTGTTCACCACCGCGATCCTGGCGTTCATCGCCTCGATCAACGAGTACCTGCTGGCCCGGCTGCTGTCCGGCGAGAAGACCAGGCCGGTCACGGTCGCGATCGCCCAGTTCTCGGGTAACGATCCGCTGGTGCAGCCGTACGCGGCGATCATGGCGGCGGGCGTGATCGTCACGGTGCCGCTGGTGATCATGGTGCTGGTGTTCCAGCGCCGGATCATCTCCGGTCTGACCGCCGGTGGCGTGAAGAGCTGATCGGTGCGGGGCGGCGCGTTCGCCGCCCCCACGAGCTCCTCCCGGGTTCCGCGGCCCCCGGCGGGTAGAGTCACCTGTCGATGTGCACGTCGGTGCAGGTGAGTTCTTCCGTCGCTCCGGAAGGAGATGGTCGTGGCCTCCGAGGGTGGGCGCCGGCGTTCCGATGCGGAAGCGCCGTACTCCTCGATCGCCGGTTTCAAGGACCCGCTGAGGCGTGATCAGCCGCCACGCAAAGGTGCGGCGCGGCGGGCCCAGGCCGCGCGACTGGCCGCCGAACCCCGCACCAGGGGCCAGCGGATCCGGCGGCTGCTGCTCGCGCTGTTCGTGATCTTCGTCTGCGTGCCGACGCTGCTGTTCGTCGCGATCTACTGGAGCTCGGAGATCCCCGAGCCCGCCGAGGTCGCCGTCGAACAGCCCGCCACCGTGCTGGCTTCCGACGGCACCACCGTGCTGACGAAATTCATTCCGCCGAAAGGCAATCGGATCCCGATCCCGCTCACCGATGTGCCGATGCCGGTGCGCGATGCGGTGCTGGCCGCCGAGGACCGCAATTTCTATACCAACCCCGGCTATTCGACGAGCGGGTTCCTGCGGGCCGCCCGCGACAACCTGCTCGGCCACGACAACGCGGGCGGCGGTTCGACGATCACCCAGCAGTACGTGAAGAACGCCTTCCTCACCTCCGAGCGCACCCTCACCCGCAAGATGCGCGAGTTGATCATCGCGGCGAAGATGGCGCGGCAGTGGAGCAAGGACGAGATCCTGGCCGCCTACCTCAACACGATCTACTACGGGCGCGGGGCGTACGGCATCGCCGCCGCGGCCAAGACATATTTCGACAAGCCGGTGCCGGAGCTGACCCTGGCCGAAGGGGCCGTGCTCGCCGCGGTGATCCGCTCGCCCTCGGTGCTCGACCCGGAAAACCACCCCGACCAGCTGAGGGCGCGCTGGCAGTACGTGCTCGACGGCATGGTCGAGATGCAGGTGCTCGCCCCCGGCGATCGCGACGCGACCGTGTTCCCGCCGATCATCCCGCTCCCCGACATCCCGGCCGAGCCGGTGGCGCTCGGGCCCGAAGGCCATATCCGCACCCAGGTACTGCGCGAGCTGCGCGCGGCGGGTCTGACCGACGCCGACATCAACACCGGCGCACTGCAGATCACCACGACCATCGACCCGGTGGCGCAGGCGGGCGCCGTCGACACGGTGCGTCAGCGGCTGGAGTGGCAGCCGCCGGAACTGCGCGCCGCGGTGGTCTCGATCGATCCGCGCAGCGGCGCGGTGCGCGCCTACTACGGCGGCGAGAACGGCGCCGGCTTCGATTTCGCGCAGGCGCCGCTGCAAACCGGTTCGTCGTTCAAGGTTTTCGCGCTCGTCGCGGCCCAGCGGCAGGGCATCCCGACGACCAGGGCGATCGACAGCTCGCCGGTGGTCGACCGCGGCACCACGATCACCAACGCCGACGGCGATTCCTGCGGACAATGCGCGCTCACCGAGGCGCTCAAACGCTCACTGAACACCAGCTTCTACCGCCTCACCATGATGCTGGCCGACGGCCCGCGCTCGGTCGCCGAGGCCGCGCACCTGGCAGGCATCCCCGAGTACATCCCGGGCCTGGCGGACCGAACACTCACCGAGGCAGGCAAAGCCCCACTCAACGGGATCGTGCTCGGGCAGTACCTGGTGCGCCCGCTCGACATGGCCTCGGCATACGCGACCCTGGCCGCGTCCGGCGTGTACCACCAGCCGCACTTCGTGCAGCGGGTGAGCACCGGCGACGGGCGGGTGCTGCTCGACCGCGGCGCACCGGAAAACCGCGCGGGAGCACAGCTTCCGAAGCCGGAGCAGCGGATCATCGCGAGCATCGCCGACGCCACCACCCAGGCCATGACGCCGATCGCCAACTACTCCAACGGGCACGGCCTTGCCGAGGGCAGGCCGTCGGCCGCCAAGACCGGCACCACCCAGCTCGGCGAGACCAAGGACAACAAGGACGCCTGGATGATCGGCTACACGCCGTCGCTGTCGACCGCGGTGTGGGTCGGCACCGAGCAGCCGCAGCCGTTGCGCAGCGGGCGCGGCGGCGCGATCTGGGGGTCGGGCCTGCCCTCCGACATCTGGAAGCAGGTGATGGACAACGCGCTGGCGGGCACGCCGGTCGAGCAATTCCCCACGCCCGCACTGCCCAGCCGCGGCGGTTCACTGGTGCCCGCTCCCGCTCCCGCCGCGCCGGGCGGTGGCGGCGGCCCCTACGACATCCTCAACCCGCCGACGAACGCGCCGCGCAGTCCGGCGCCGGACATCATCAGCCCGCCGACCACCACACCACGCAATCCGCCGCCGGACATCATCAGCCCGCCGACCACCACACCACGCAATCCGGCACCGGTGATCATCATCCCGCCCGCGCCCCGCCCGTCCTCGGCGCCCGGTGAATTGTTCCCCGGGCTCGGCGGCGACGGCGGTGGATAGATCACGGATTGGCCACCCGGACCCCACACCCCCGCGGACATGGCAACATCGTTGGCCAGAGCGCGAACCAGCCCGACCAGTCGGCACCGCCGGTTTGCCGCGACGCGACGATGCGTCGAACGATCCCGGCGCGAAACCTGTCATATCGATGCGGGAAGATATGCGCTCGAGCGACGACGAGACTAGACATAGGGGCTACGCAGGTGGATTTCAATGTCGTTGACCGTCCCGAGATGCTGATCGCGGGCACGGTGCTCCGCAGTCCGGCGCTCGCCGTGGAGGGGCCACGCCGCGCCAAGGTGGTGGAGGCGTGGAAGCACCTGCTGGCAAGACCGCAGTTACCGGGACCGATCGCGACGGGTTACGTCGATTTCGCGACAGAAATCAACTCCTACCTGACCCACATCGTCGGCTACGAGTGCAAGACCCTCGCCGATCTCCAGGTCGGTGACGTGCTCGCGCGCATCCCGGCAGGCCGCTACGCCCGGTTCGTCGCCGGCGGCGAGCACCGCGGCGACACCATCGTCGCGCTGTGGCGCCAGATCTGGGACGCCGAGGCCGCCGGTGAGTTCGAGCGCGCCTACTCCGGCGACTACGAGCAGTATCCGGACGAGCACACGGTCGAGATCTTCGTTTCGCTGATCGACGAGAAGGGCGGCGAATAGCCATGACTGTCGACTTCGAGATCGTCACCCTCGAGGACGGTCTGATCGCGGGGCTAACCGTGCCGCTGGCCGGTCGCGAGGTGACCGCCCGCGACCTCGACCTGGTGAACTTCACCTGGGACCGGTACCTGTCCAGGGAGAAGACGGTTCCCCGCGCCGCCGCCTACATCGGCCAGAACGACCATGCCGTCGCGGTTCTCGGCTACGAGGTCGGCGACCTCGACGACATCGACCCCGGTGACGTGCTGACCCGCATCCCCGCGGGCCGCTATGCCAAGTTCGTCGTTTCCGACAAGCCGTACGACCTGTTGCGCACCGCGTGGGCCCAGGTCATCAAAGCCGAGAACGCGGGCATCATCACCCGCTCACACACGGCCGAACTCGAGCGCTACACGGGTCCGACGAGTGTCGAGGTCTACGTCTCGCTCGACTAGCACGCCACGAACAAAGGCCGGGCCACACGGAATACCGTGTGGCCCGGCCTTATTCGCTCCGATTACTCGGCGCCGATGATGAACGCTTCCAGCTGGGTGCGCGCCACGTCGTCGGCGATCTGCTCCGGCGGGGACTTCATCAGGTAGGCCGAGGCCGGGATGACGGGTCCGCCGATGCCGCGGTCCTTGGCGATCTTGGCCGCGCGGACGGCGTCGATGATGATGCCGGCCGAGTTCGGCGAGTCCCACACCTCGAGCTTGTACTCCAGGTTCAGCGGCACGTCACCGAAGGCGCGACCCTCGAGGCGGACGTAGGCCCACTTGCGGTCGTCGAGCCACTCCACGTAGTCCGAGGGACCGATGTGGACGTTGCGGTCGTGCACCTTGCCCGAGAGCGGGCCGTTGAGGTTGGAGGTGACGGCCTGGGTCTTGGAGACCTTCTTCGACTCCAGGCGCTCGCGCTCGAGCATGTTCTTGAAGTCCATGTTGCCGCCGACATTGAGCTGGTAGGTGCGGTCGAGCACCACGCCGCGGTCCTCGAACAGCTTGGCCATCACGCGGTGGGTGATGGTCGCGCCGACCTGGGACTTGATGTCGTCACCGACGATCGGGACGCCGGCGTCGACGAACTTCTGCGCCCAGACCGGGTCGGAGGCGATGAAGACCGGCAGCGCGTTGACGAAGGCGACGCCCGCGTCGATGGCGCACTGCGCGTAGAACTTGTCGGCCTCTTCCGAGCCCACCGGCAGGTAGGAGACGAGCACGTCGACCTGGGCATCCTTGAGCGCCTTCACGACGTCGACCGCCGGAGCCTCGGACTGCTCGATGGTCAGCGCGTAGTACTTGCCGATGCCGTCGAGGGTCGGGCCACGCTGGACCGTCACGTCGGTGGGCGGCACATCGGAGATCTTGATCGTGTTGTTCTCGCTGGCGAAGATCGCCTCCGCCAGGTCGAAGCCGACCTTCTTGGCGTCGACGTCGAACGCGGCCACGAACTTCACGTCCTTGACGTGGTAGGGACCGAACTTGACGTGCATGAGGCCGGGAACGGTGGCGTTCTCATCGGCATCCTTGTAGTACTGCACGCCCTGCACCAGCGACGATGCGCAGTTGCCCACACCGACGATCGCGACGCGAACCTCGCCGGACCCAACCTTGTTGACATCACTCATGGCCGCTCTTTCCCTCTTTCTGTGGTGCCGCCTTCGTCGATTGCTCCGCCGCAATCAACTCGTTGAGCCAGCGCACTTCGCGCTCGCTTGATTCCAATCCGAGCTGGTGGAGCTGACGGGTGTAGCGATCCAGCGAGCCGCTGGCCTTCTTGATCGCTTCCCGCAGTCCCTCTCGGCGCTCCTCGACCTGACGTCGCCGGCCCTCCAGGATCCGCATCCTCGCCTCGGCGGGGGTGCGGCTGAAGAAGGCCAGGTGAACGCCGAAGCCGTCATCGGTGTAGTTCTGCGGACCGGTGTCGGCGAGGAGTTCGTTGAACCGTTCCCGCCCGACCGGCGTGAGCCGGTAGACGCGGCGCGCACGGCGCGCGATCGCCCCCTCCGGAAGCTCCTCCGCGATCAGCCCGTCGGTCTGCATCCTGCGCAGCGTCGGGTAGAGCGAACCGTAGGAGAAGGCCCGGAACGCCCCGAGCAGGCCCGTCAGCCGCTTACGCAGCTCGTAACCGTGCATGGGCGCGTCGAGGAGCAGGCCGAGAATCGCCAATTCGAGCACTCGCCGACCTCACTCCCTGACTATGTCGACCCGACAGGCCGAACAGACCTAACCGATGGATGCGACTTCCAACTATATCGGAGCGATACATCAGCTGGCTAGGCGCGGGCGATTTCCAGTGATTGGGCGTGACGCTCATCCGCTGGTCGGTGGTGATCTGCGCGGCCGAACTCAGCAGGCCGCCCGGAACGAACCGAGCGGCCTGCTGTGTACGCGGCATACCGTGGGACCCACCCCGGTTCGCCTGCGCTGAATCGTCAGCCGAGGTATGGCGCGCGCCGCCCCTCCAGGTAGTGGGTGAGCCTGAGTCGCTGCGTGTGGTGCATGTCGAGGCTGTCCAGTTCGGCGGGGGCCACAAACCGTAATTCGGTGGACTCATCGGAGATGGCGAGGTTGCCCCCGATGACATGGGCCAGGAAGCACACGTTGAACTGGCGTCGAACCTCGCCATCGCTGTAGGCGATCACGTGGCGTGGATCGGTGTAGGTACCGACGAGCCCGGTGATCTCGATGTCGAGGCCGGTTTCTTCCTTGACCTCTCGCACCGCGCAGCCGGGGAGGCTGTCGGTCATCTCCATACCGCCGCCAGGCAGTGCCCAAAGGCCGCTGTCAGCGCGCCGTTGAAGCAGGATGCGGCCCATTTCGTCGCACACCACGGCGGAAGCCGCGACGACAAGACTGTTCGGCGCCGGCGCGGCTGGGTCGTCATAGAACTCGGTACGAGCCATCTGCTTAGCCTTTCACCGGCCGGCCCGTTTGCCAGACCGCGTTGAAACTGGCGGTGTAGGTGTCGAAGAGGCCACCGTCGAGGGTACGGCGCAGATGCCAGACGGGCGCACCGTATGCGTTCACTCCCCAAACGTGGGCATTGACCAACATTTCGTCGTCGGCGCGGAAGATGCTGTTGTAGAGCGTCGTGGCGTGGGTCCGCAGCTCGATGCCCGGCGTTGCTTGCAGCGCGCGGTAGTGCATCAAGGCGAGACGGCAGCGGGATTCGATGCCGTGCCCAAATTTCTCTTCCCTGCCCCGTTGTTGGACGTTGGCGCTGTCGGCGTCACCCACGGCTATCCGTATCGCACAGCCCGCCTCGGCTCGTTCGATCAACAGATCGTTGAGCCGTGGGTATGCCTCGTGGAGGAAGACGGCCGCGTAGACCAGGATGTCGATGTGGTCGCGCGCTGGCGTCAATAGGTTGACGAACATCGACGCCGAGACATCTGCTCGCTGGTCGTAGAGGGCAACGAGTTCGGGGCTGACGGCGCGGGCCGTACGCGCCTGTTGTAGGGCGGGCCACAGGGCATGGACGTCCTCACCCAAATACTCGGCAGCTTGGATTGCGGTGCGCCGCCGAGGGACTCGACCGAGGTTCACCCAGCGTTCAACCGATTTCGGGTCCACGCTGGTCGCCTCAGCCAATCGCGCGTGAGTCCATCCTCGCGCCGCTATCGCGGCGCGCAACCGCTCATTCGACATAGGGACGTTGTACACCCCTCAGGACGTCCCAAAGTGGGAAACGTAGGAGGTTCCGTCGTCCCGACGATCAGCGAGACGCTGATTCCAGGCCGCGCCGCCGGGTCGGCCATGAATCCCCGGCGGCGGGGGCAGCCATCGACGAGGGGAGTTCACGATGTGGGGGAAGAAGCCCAAACGTAGCGAGCTGACGGTTGACGCTATCGCTGCGCGGATCGCCGGCGAGGACACCCGCGACGCCATCGCACGCGACGACGAGCAGACCGGCCGAACCACGGTGATAGTGCACTCGGCACCGGAGAAGCGATTCACGCTCGACCAGGCGCACCGGATGATGCAGGTACACCGGGGATGCGACCGCGCCATCTGCCCGCGCAAGATGGCCGCCGTCAACGTGCTCGTCGGTGCGGGCGTGATGCGGTTGGACCGTCGTGCCGGGTACTGAACTCGACCGCGCCCGCCACGCCGTCACCGAGGCGATGCACGAAGCACACGCCGCCTCGCGCATAGTCGGAGCCCACACGCGCCAGGTGGCGGGCTGGCTGCACCGCGAGGACGGATCATGGGCGCCCGTCGATTACCGCGGCAAGGTGGGGCCGGTGTTCGCGATCGGCCCGGTCGACGAGGGCCATGACGACGGCGACGTGTTCACCGACGCCGCTGCCGCACTCGCCACACTCGGTGAGCCCGTGGTCATCGACGTTGATCCACTGTATTCGCCTGCGCTACAACGCCTGCTAGAGGTCGCGGAGCGCATCGCCCGCGACAGCGACGCCACCACCGTCGACGTCGAGCACGTCGAGCAAGCACTCACCGGACACCGGCGGAGAGGTGGAGAATCGCCCGGCGGCCCAACGCAGTAGCGAGACGAGATCCGCCCCGCGCGATATGTTCATTCTCCGCGCAGGCAGGAGTGGGTGTGCTTACGCCGCCGCATTATTCGGCGGTTCTAGTTCCCCCGTCCAGTCGCGATTCGCCCCTGAGCAGGGCAAACATGCTCGACCATTGACCAACGCCGCAACTTGATCTTCAATTGATGGGTCGGGCTGCGCTGTGCCCAATTCTCAAGCCTCCCATCATTTCTCGACAACGATCGGGACTCGTCTGCCTCCGGTCGCAGACATCCAGCTCTTGGCATGCGCGGTTCGGCCCTTGCAGAGGCCTCCACTCGAGCGGCTATCGCCCGAAGCCGTCGACGGACGAAGTCCTGCGCCGACCCCAGGGAATCGGATCCATCGCCGATCGCGAACTCGCTGCACCCTGCTTCGATCCCGTGCCCCTGGCAATCAACGTTCACAGCACAGGTAGAGCCCCGGCCGATCGGCCGGGGCTTTTTCGTGCCCGTATCCAGGAGGATCCCGTGTCCGAAACGGACCACCTCAGCCCCCATCTCGACCACCACGCTATCGCTGCGCAGTTCGGTCGATGCCGTGTCCCCGCACAGGCCTCGCGATGACGACACCGGACTGGGCAACCCGGGCCATCGAGTGGCGAAACTCGCTGACACCGGCGACGCCAGCCTCTCCCGCCGAAAGCGACCGCCAGCCACGCGTATTCAACATCTCGGTGTCATCCCCAGCTGACGCCGCCAGACAAATGAACCGGATCTACAACAGCCGCAGGCTCTTCGACGATGCGCGGCAATCACCCGTGCAGGCCGATCCCATCGACGCACCGCTCGATACCCCCACCGGCGGGGAGAAGGGGGCGAGCAAGGCCGCGACGCCGAAGGTCGCTGTCCCCAGAGGAGCTGACACCCCGCAGACCCCCGCGGCTACGCCATCATCCCCGGCACCCACGCCTCAGGCTCCAACCTCACCTCCTGCCACGGCCGGACCCTCGACCTCGACGCCGAGTCCATCCACGCTGCCCCTCCAGGAGCTGGGCGTTCTCCCGGGCGGGACGAACCCCGTCACGGTCCCGAACTCCCCGGTCGTCGACCCGGGCTCAGCGCTTCCCGTGGTCGTGGCCACAGCACTTCCAGAAGGCAGCTCGCTGCAACAGACCTCCTCTGCCGCCAACGGCATCCGGGTCACGGAAACGACGGTGACCGTACCCGAGCTGCCGCCGATCACGACGATGAAGATCACCGAAGATCCCGTGACCGAGGTATCCGTCGAATGCACGGTGCCGGTCCAACTCGCCGAACCCGGCGTCGTCCCACGGTCGGTCACCAACCCGGAAACGATCTTCCCCACCGGTCCCGGCTATACGCGCCAACAGCTCGAAGCCGACCTGAAGGCTTTCGACGCAGGGCCACTGGTGTGGGTCGGCCCGAACGGTCCGACCGCCTACGACGTAGCCCGAGCACGGCTGACCGCGGCCATGTACACCCCGGGCGAACAGTTCAATGACCTGGTCTGGGCCAATCACGTACCGCGCAACCAGGCCGAAATCGAAGAGCGATTCGCCGCAGTCACCCGCCTCAACCAAGCCGGGATCCCGTGGCTGGATCCGACCATCGCCGCATGGGTAGCCGACCAGCAGAAGATCACCGTTGCCGAGGACCCCTACAGCACCGTCGACAACACCCGCCCGTCGATGTACAGCCCCGCCGAGCTCCGCAGACAAGCGCTCGAAGCAGCCCGCACCGAACTCACCGTCGGCGACCTGAAGCAAGGACTCAACGACTTCCTGGTCGGTGCGACCGTGGGACCGGCGATCATCCTGTGGGATGCCGCCCACGACCGCGGCGACTACAGCGGCGCGGAAATCGCTTGGGCAGCCGCCGAACTCGGTATCAACACCGCCTCGATCATCCCCGGCCTGGGCTCCCTGACAGGGGCAGCGGCAAAAGCCGGCCTCCGCAGAATCGCCCCCAAGACCTGGGAAGCCCTCGCCGCGGCCGACAACGCAGCCGACGCGGCTCGAATCGGCAAAACCACCCAGCAGCGTGAACTCACTGACGCTGTCGACAGCTACCGGCAGCGCGCCGTCCGCGAGGGCGAGGCGCCCACGACAACAGGGCCATCCCAGATATCTCGGCCCGAAGGCAACCGTTCGCAGGCGGCCTCGGCAGAAGCGAGCACCTCACCAGCGGAAGTCCCATCTTCCGTCGGTGCAGGAACTGAACGCCCAGCCCGGCCCGGGGTCGACACCGACCGCACCGACGTCGCTACCCCATCCGGTGCACCGCGCACTGAGGTTTCGACCGAAGTAGAAGCCAGGATTTCCGAAACAGGACTGCATCGTGGCGGTCTCGCCGGTATCGACGAGGGCGGTTGGCAGGCCGCGTTCCCAAGCTTGTCGGGTCCGCGGCTCGATCATACGGTGGAGCGGCTGAGACAAGAAGTGATCAATCGGAATGACATCGATCGAATCCGACGGTCGATGCGCGCGGGTGGTGTCGATATTGACACCAGAACCTTGCAGGAGATCAAGGAATACAACTTCAACAGTCGTGGCCTGCAGTTCAGCCCCGAGAACTACAATGCGTGGACCCGTCTCGGAAACGGAAACGGCACTATTGGTGACGTTCGCTACCTAGTACACGAAGCATCTGAGGTGAAAGCATTACAGACATTCGAGCGACAAACTGGGTTCGACTTCATGGGTAGACGATGGGATGGAATGTCCGACGCGCAACAGCGAGGTTGGCAAACAACTTTCAACGGAGCGTACACTACGGCGCACTCACAAGCGCTGCGGGACGAATACAAATTTCTCACCGACACGATCAGTGACGTCACAAATGGTAATATTCGGATACGGCCAGAAGTCGCGGCCGCCATCGATACTCGTTCTGAGGCTCGGATACATATGCTTATCGACGGGACATCTTTGGAGCGGAGCCCACAGTTCGCCGATTGGAAGGCTACGGGGAGCGCATTGGTTACACTAACAGGCTCGGGCGCAGGCAGGCTTGGGCTGCCGCGAGGAACCCAGCTCACCCAGAGCGAGCTCCTGCAGCGTGTCAAATTCCTTCGAGTTGATAGCTGGAGATAGGAATAAATCACCCATGGATATGGAAGTAGCGAAAATGGCAACGAACGATTCGAAAGCGCAACGGGATGAGGATTTCAAGTACCTTGCCGAAACCTTCGATGGCTCCACAGACGATGTGTCCATAACGCTGCGAACGCTAAAGAAATCAACGAATCCAGATGCACGCTTGATTCCATACGTCAAGGCTTTACTCGACAACAGGACGCCGTGCAAGACACAGATTCCGTATCGGTACGGCGAGATCAGATGGCTCGCCGCCGGAGCGCTCCGGCGAATTTATGATGCCGTAGGGATTCGTGAAACTATAGTACTGCGAAATGTTCCAGTGACTCAATCGGGCGATCAACTCGATGAATTGTCATGGGAATCGGGCAACAATGAGGTGTGGTTACACCTTAGTTTCGAGGAGCGCTTCGAAAGGCTCCGGGACATGGGGAAGCTGCCCGTCCGCGATGTGGTGCTCGAGTGGGCGAATGCGGACGGTTAGGTCCGACTGCAGGCAGTCCTGAAAGGAATGAGGGCGCAAATCTTGGCACTCGCCATGTATTTGGACTTGCCGCCGAACTGATGGCAGACCGAAAACGACCGGACATCGGCGGCTGAGGAGGTTGTCGATCCGATGCCCGGTCGGGCGATGCGGGGTGGATCAGCCGGCGACTTCCTCCGAGGTGCGCGAGGTAGGAGCTGGCAGCGGGGCGAACCAGTTTTGGACGGGTGCGGATGGGCCTGGACTAGGTGTACTGACCTGAGAGGTTGGGAACGCGGCTGGCCGGTGAGTGTCCGCCGAGTGC
>NZ_JBHVHX010000011.1:0-192989 GCF_042799895.1 Nocardia sp. NPDC057663
CGAGGGCTTACTATCGAAGGTGTTACGCGTCCACTGTGCGGTATCTGAAACAACAGACACTGCAGCACACCCGCCAGGGGTGATCCTTTTGGGGATTGTTTCTGGGTGGGGAGCGCTGTCTAGTTTCATAGTGTTACGGCGGTTATAGCGGTGGGGAAACGCCCGGTCCCATTCCGAACCCGGAAGCTAAGGCCACCTGCGCCGATGGTACTGCACTCGACAGGGTGTGGGAGAGTAGGACACCGCCGGAACATCATTGCGAAAGGCCCTCCAACCTATGGTTGGAGGGCCTTTTTGCGTTCCCGGACAAGGTCTCTCGCGGGGGCGGGTCTCGTTCCAGCACGTAGCTCTCGAACATTTCGTCCGAACCCTCTGTCATGGTGACAGTTCCGCCGAGAGCTGTGGTGACGAACCGCATCAACTGGTGTTCGTCACGCCGCTCGACGCTGCCCGGTTGACGGCATTGAGCAGCAGATGCGCGATGCGGTCCGGCTCGCCGTCCCACTCGTCCTTGTCGTATCCGAAGTCGACTGTGAATCCATAGTTTTCGCGAAGTTCCGCAGCGAGCGCGGCTATCGCCTCCAACCGGGTCCCACCAGGGCGCAGGCAATGCACACCCGAACCTTCGAGATACCACCGGCAGCCCTCCGGCGGCACCTCGTCGGCAATCGCGCGGACACGCGCCTCATCGTTGTTCCAGTCGAAGAACACCGTGAAAGCGTGCACCTGTGCGCCGCTCGTGTCGACGAGAACAAGGCTGCGCGCTATTTCGTACCAGCGATCTGGATCGATCAATCTGGCGATGTCGAATGCCGCCTGACGTATGTCCTCGACGACCACCTCTCGCCCACGGCCACTGTGGACCCGCCAACCTCCCTCGACAGGAACAATCGTCGCGATCTCCGCCATGGCGCCAATCGTGTCGACACCAACGCATGCCCAAGGCGCCGGCGCCTCGGTGCGGCGCTCATCGGCGATCTAGGCAACCCCGCCGACGGTAGGCGTCAGCCGCCGTTCTGGAAGGCAACAGGCGACGCTTAGTATCGAGGGTGGTGCCGGTGGTCTCCGGTATCAGCGAAGGGGGCGCCGTATGAGCCAGTTGCCGACGCTGTCTGCTGTGGAGATCGTCGCGGAGCGGGTTCTGCTGCGCAAGGCGCGTGACGCCGATCGGGAGAGGCTCGTAGAGCTACGGATCGACGCGGAGGTTGCGGCCTATATCGGTGGTCCACGTCTCCGGGAGGATATCGAGCGATACCTCGACGCGATCGGGGGTGCGGCCAACGCGACCGATGCGCCCGGTACCTTCGTCATCACCGACAAAGCGACCGATGACCTCATCGGAACATTCGAGCTCAAACGCCGGGCCCCGGACCAGCCCGGTCGAGTCATCGAAGGCGGCGAAGAGCTGGAATTGGGCTATCTGGTGCGGCGCGACGCCTGGGGCGCGGGACTGGCGTCCGAGGCCGCCACCGCCGTATTGCGTGCAGCCGCAGACGAACTTCCCGATCAGCCGGTCCTGGTCGTCACCCAGACAGCCAACCAGCGTTCACTCGGACTCGCGGTCCGCCTGGGTTTCCGCACGGTCAGCACCTTCGAGCAGTTCGACGCCGAGCAGACATTGCTGGCCGCGGCCCTGCACTCGTTCAAAGCCTGAGCGGCGGACGACGTGGTCGTCCGCCGCTCAACGGCGCGGTCTCTGTTTCTGAGCGGGGTGTCAGTACTGCATTGAGCAACAATCGAGTTCAACCAGCCGCCGCAAGCGGCTACCGCAGATCAACGCCGACGGACTCCACTGGGTGACGGCGGCTGCACCTGCTCAACCCGAATCCGTACCGATCCCGTTGGTGTCTTTTTGCGGCTCGGCTGTCGCGACCGTCCTGCCTCAGCACGACAACTCGTGTGGTGAGGTAATCGTGTTGCGGTCGGGGGAGGGTGTTGAGTAGATTTTCAGCCGGGGGCGCAACTGCCCGAAGTATGTTGTTGCACTTGATAATTAGACAAGATCACTGTCATACATCGGCAGTGACTTTGCCTAGGGGGAGATCTGAACCTCGACGAGGCGTGGCAGCTCAGTCGAAAGTCCCTACTGGATGCCGGTATACGGCGTCAATGGTCCGCCGGGTCGGTGCTGATGCGCGAAGGCGAGCAATCTGAGCATGTTGTGGTCATCGAGGCCGGGCGTGTCAAGGTGGCTTCAGCGGCGGTCAGTGGCAAACAAGCGCTGCTGGCGATACGTGGGCCGGGCGATCTGCTCGGCGAGTTCTCCGCGATCGACGGCAGGGCTCGCTCGGCCACGGTGACAGCCTTGTCCTCGGTGACCGCGACCGTGCTCTCGGGGTCGGCGTTTCGCGACTTGCTCATCGGCGACGGCAAGGTCGCGTTCACGCTGTTGCGGATAGTGGTGAGCCGCCTGCGTGAAGCCGATGTTCAGCGCCTCGAATTCGGTGCGTACAGCGTTACCGAGCGAATCGCGCGCTTGCTGCTCGACTACGCCCGACGCTACGGCGAGCGGGGAGACGATGGGGTGATCATCACTTTGCCGTTGTCACAGGACGAGTTGGCGCACGCGGCGGGCGCGTCGCGAGAAGCAGTGTCCAAGGCCCTGAAGCGGTTGCGTGCGCTCGATGCCGTGCGGACCGGTCGGCGACGGGTGGAGCTACTGCGGCCAGATCTTCTCGCCGACATCGTGGAAGGGCTGCCGAGTGTGCATTTGGACGCAGACATGCCCAACGACCCCCGATAGACATGAGGCGATCCACACCATACGGAGGAAACCATGAACGAACCGCTGCACCGCAGCTTTCTCGTCGTCGACGTCGAGAACTCGAGTCAGTTGGGCAATGCCGAACTCGCGGCGATGCGCTCGACGCTATACGGGATTCTCGGCGAGGTAACCGATCGCACCGGATCGGTTGTCGTGGGCGATGATCGGGGCGACGGCTGCCTGTTCGTACTCGACCTACCGGTGCTGGACGTCCTGGACAAGGTTGCCGAGTCCGTGGTGGAGGGCGTGCGTGTCCACAACCACACAGTCGGCCCGCTCGATTGGATGCGTGTCCGTATCGCCGTGCACGAGGGCTATGTGCACAAGGACGAGCAAGGTTGGTCCAGTGACGCGCTGACCGCCACGTTCCGGCTCAACGATGCCGCCGTTGTCAAAGACACGCTGAAGATTGCGGCCAGGGCTGTCGGGGTCATCGCCGTCTCGGATCTCGTGTATCAGGGTGTCGTTCGTCATAACTACCGGCCGAGGGTGAGCCCCGCCGAGTACCGCGATGCCGAGATCACGACCAAGGAAGGCAAGGTACGGGCATGGCTTCGGGTCCCCGGCTACCCTGAGCCTCCGCTTCCCACCCTTGCCCCCGAGCCTGGCGGAGCTCGGAAGAAGGCCGTCCCGATCGACGAGTCCGGTTCGATCAGGGCCAACAACATGATCGTCGGTGATGTGCGAGCCCGCACCATCATCGGTGGTGACAACGTCGGCGGGACGGTGCCGGCGTGACCGATTCCGAGGCGCCGGTCGCTGAGGAGACCACGCGGCCGGAGCTCGTCGAGGACGCCGAGGCGGAGGCGGCGGGTATCCGCCGGCGAGCCACCGACGCGGAACGCAAACGTGAGGCGCGTGCCGCGGTGACCGCGCTGACCGACGCGGTCGGCGCGCTCGGGCTGTCGCTCAGTGCCAACACGGTGATCATCGGTGACACACAGGTCGGCACCCTGGTCGGCCGCGACAACTACGCGAGCGTATCCGGCGTGGGGTTCGTGCCGAGCGGGCCGGTGTCAGCCGGTCGGCTCGATGATCTCGCGCAGATGTTCGAACCGCCGCCGAGATTCGAGCAGATGTGCGACCGCCTGAAGTCGGAGCCGGTATTGCTTCTGCGCGCCCCTGCGGGTTGGGGAAAGACCGCGACCGCATTGCGGGCGCTGAGTCGCCTGTGCTCAGGCGGTGTGCACAAGCTCAATCCTGATGTGGCACTACGGTCGTTGGATATCGAGTTCGATCAGCGGACGGGTTATCTGCTCGATTCTCCCGAGAGCGAACAGCTGCGGTTCCTGAGCGAGTTCCATCTCGAGCAACTCGGGCGACGGTTGGTCGAGCACGAATGCCGATTGGTCGTCATCGTGGACGAACGAGCCGAGCTGGGCGCCGATATCTACCCATTCGTGCTCGACGGCGGTGAGCCCGCCGATGTCTCGGCGACGGTGCACAACTACCTGGTCAGTCAGCTTTCCACTGATGAGCTCGGCCTGCTCGATCGGGCCGAGGTGACGCAGTTGCTGAGCCTCGTTTCCGAGCATCGCCCGCCGGCCCGCGAACTGACCCAACTGGCCGCGCAGCTTGTCGACGTCGCCCGGGGCCGCATCGATATCGCCGAGGTTGTCGGTAGGTATTCAGCGTCCGACGACAATCGGTTCCGGCAGTGGTTCGACGATCTCGACGCCGATACTCGCCCGTTCGCGATCGCCTTGGCGGTGTTCAACAATATGCCGCTGCACATCGTATCCGCGGCGGGCCGGACACTGGCGAGGCTGATTGCGGCAGTGGAGGCCGTCGACGAAGACGGCGGGCCGGCGCAGTCGGTGTTCGGCGTGCGGAGCGCCGAGCTGCTGAACAGGGCCAGGGCGCAGTCGTATCGGTCCAACGAGGACAGTGAATACGGCCGAATCCCGGTCGACGTCGTGCGATTCGCGGACGAACGAATTCCCCGGCGACTGCTCGAATACGTTTGGCAGGAGTACCCCGCTGCGCACGAGCTGGTTCGTGACTGGTTGCGCGAACTCGGCGGGGTCGGCGACCTCAGGGTGAGTACGCGGGCGGGCGTCGCCGTGGGCCTGTTGTCCACATTCGAGTTCGAACACGCCAGACAATTGGTGATCGAACCGTGGGCCGACAGCGGCCGGCGCAACGACCAGTATGCCGCGATCGGCGCGCTGCAGTTCCCCGGTCTGCAGCCTGAACTCGCGCCGCTGGTCGCGCGGATGCTCGCGGCATGGTCGCGGCCGGGACAGCCACCGGCACGGCGAGTCACGGCGACGGCTGCGCTGGGTAGCGCGGTGGGGCAACTCATGCCGCATCGTGCCATCGGGCTGTTGCGCCAGACAGCTCGCAGCGCTGACCCTGAACTGCGAAATGCTGTGTGTTACAGCATGATCGAGCTCTTCAACGTTCGAGAGCAGACGGGTCGCGTCCTGCGTGAGCTGCGAAGATGGACCGCGTCGGAACGGAAAGGCCTGCGTGCCACCGGATTCCTATGCGTCCTGCAACTGAGCTTCGATCTGTCGGTCGATACCGCCGAGGGTGTGCATCCGTGGCCGGTCCTGGTCTGGCTGGCCGATCGATCCAGCGAGCATCGCGACGATATCGTCGTGCTCTTCGCCCGCCTGATGCAAGCACCATATTTTCTGCCGGCTGCCTACGACGAGATACGGCGATGGGTATACATCGCCGAGCACGACACTCAATTACGCGGGCCGCTGGGGCGACTGCTGGCCGACCTGGAGAAGGCGGATCAGAACAACGGAGTCGTTCCGTACTACCTCCGTGAATGGGCTGACGAGCGCAACGGTCCGGCTGCGGCTGTTGCCGAACTGCTGACAATGATCGATCCGAAAAGGATGAATTGACATGACAATCGACGGAGCGCGCCCGCTGATCCGCTACGCCGCGGTGGAGCGGGCCGCGTGGCGGACATTTCGTCCGCCGACCGATGGACACGCGGCAGTGTCGGTGGATCGCGCAGGCGAGTTGCTGCTGTTGACTCGTCGGCCCTCGGCGGGTGAGGTGTTCTTCGGCCGTCCTGTCGGCGTCCACTGGGTGGATGTCGCAGTACATCACGAACCGTGCAAGTTCGATCTACCTGCGGCTGAGGGAGTGTTCACCTTCACCGCCGAGGTCGACACAACGTGGCAGGTGACCGACCCGGTGAAAGCGGTCAAGGACCACCCCGCCAGCGGCGAGCAGGTGTACCGGCCGTTCCTCGAACGGGAATTGCGTCGGTTGAGCCGCGAACATAAGGTCGAAGGTTTCGCGGTGGCCGAGCGTGACATCAACGAGTACTTCGCCGGCCGAGTGTTCGAGTTGGGCTGCGGGATCACGCTATTGAGCTGTTCGGTGAAGCTGGCTCCGGAATCGAGCACGCACGCCTACATCCAGGAAGCCACGTTCGACCACAGAAAGGCGCAACGTCGTGCCGCCGAGCACGACGCGCGTCTGCACACCGCGCAACTGCAACTGAGCGAGAACGAATCCCAGCACGGTCTGCGACTGCAGACCTCCCACCAGGACCACGAGCTCGTCAAGCTCGCCCAGCGACGCGACCTCGAGTTGGAGCAACAGCGGATGAGCTTCTATGCGGAGGCACTGCAAGGTGGTGAGTTGAGCGTGCTCGCGTATCGGCTGGCGTCCAACCGTGACGATGTCAACGAGGTCATCGCGTTGATGATGCGTCAGAAGCAGGTTGACTTCGATGCCGCGCACGGCATGCTGAACGCGCTGCTGGATCAAAGTCTGGTCAACAAGCGCGATGTCCAAGACATCATGGCGCGGGCGACGGCGGTCATCGCCGACCATTTGAGTCCAGCGGCATTGGGAACTGGCCCGGAGGTACCGCCGAAGCCCGAGCTGGCCGCGTCACCGATGTCGGCACTCGTCCAAGAGGCCGAGGTGCTCGATCGGTCCGATGATGATGATGACGACGATGTCTGACCCCCTTGCGGGAAATCCGTTGATCGAGTTGCCCGTGTTCGGAGGACTGATCGCGCAGCTGGACAAAGTCCTGCTCGACCTGGGTTTCACCGCGAAATGGGCCGAGACGGTGGAGTTTCTGACCACCGCGGCGGTGGCGTTCACCGTACTGACGGTTGTCGTCGGCAAGCTGGTGCCGTGGGTGAGCGGCAAATTGGTCGGGCACGAAGAGCGGCTCACCGCGCCGGTCCCGGTGGTGTTGTTGGCGCCGGAGTGGCTGGTAACCAAGCTCCTGGTCAAAGCCGGGCGAAAGCCGGGAGCCTTCGTGTACGGCTACGGTGAGAGCGTGCTGGTCTTGGTGGACTGGTTGCGGGCCGCTCTGGCCGTTGTGCTGCGGATTCTCGGATCGGTCGGCAAGTTTCGGCGAGCGATCGCGGGCATCCTGCTCATCCTGGCATTCCTCTCGTGGAACAGCGGGTCGTGCGTGGCCGATAGCCAGCCGTGTGTGTCTCCGGTGCAGCACTGGAGCGGATAGCTCCGGATGCGTCGATCAGGCGGGCGCGCCGAGTAGCGCCACAGTGAACCAAGCAAGGAAGAGGACGAGGCTGATCGCCGTCCAGCGCAGGGCCACCGCGAACCGGTGGTACTTGTGCTGGGCGATTTCGGCCAGAGCGCCGGCTTGCCACCATGCCTGATCGGCCAGCACCGGGGTCCGCGGTCGGTCGTCCGCTTCGACGGGAAAACTCGGAAAGCAGAACCAGTTACCGGTTCCGGAACCGCCGAGTCTAGGTCGCAGCGTCGCGGCGAGGTAGCCCATACAGACGATCAGGCTCACCGCGAGTCCGATCGCCATCACGACAAGTACGGTGTTCATCGACGTGCGCGCGGTGGTGACCAGCCCGGTCAGCGCGAATCCGTTGGCGGTCAACAGCAGGCCCGCTTTGGTGTCAGCGGCGAGGATGACGCGATTGAACTCGGAGATGGTGCGGAGTGCGGTGTTGAGATCGTCGAGTGGGCTGAGGCGCTTGGTGTGAATCATCATGGGGTCAGCACATCAGTGTGGGCTACTGATCTCCAGGTACTAAGACACACAACGGATTTCGGCTGCCGTTGTGCTACGCCCGGCCGGCTCACACAGTCGGTTGACGAAATTGCAGACGCTTCGCGCGCACAGTCGATCTCGCAGGGGTTTGCACGCGCAGGATCCTTGGGAGAAACACCTTCGCCCGAAACGCTCGCGCCGTTACCCACCCCACCTTTTCGGCCGCACCAACCGAACCGGCTGCTCAGCCTGAGCCGACCCGTGCGTCCGAGCCGTACCCGGTCGAATGCTTGGAAGGAACGCCCGGACCGGCCGTCTGGAGCGACTGCACCACCCGCTATTCCCAATGGTGCTTCGACACCCGAGGCGGCCAGCAGAACCTCGACGCGGAATCCGAGTCGGGCGCACCCTCGAACGGGCGCGGATACGAGTGCGGCGCGAACGGCTGCTTCTGGCCGGACGGCTCCCGGGTCATCGGTGCCGATCGCTGCGGCCGGCGCTGCGGCGAACCGCCGACTTCCGTTGACATCCAGGAGGATGGGTGCAATGCATTGCGGTGAGGACGGTCGAGCAGTGGAGGGCAGAACTGGATGGCAACTGACGCTGGTCAGGCCATGGGAGTTCAAGTACGGTATCGATCGCAGCGGGGGATCGCAGCGGGTTTCGCTCCCAGTCACATCTTTGCGTCAAAGTTCACGCGTTACTGGATCGGGGCAGTACACTGCCAAGAAAGTGAAGTTATGTCTTCATTTGAGCTGGAGGTCATCTATGAGGGTCGCGCGCTGACGGTGTTTGGCGTAGTAGTGCCGGGCCGCGGATGCCTCGCTTCGGCCTGGCTGGATGGCCTACCGCTGCAGCCTCAGGCTCAGTTCCGGGCAAGGTTGGACAGGCTGACGGAGGTGGGCTTCCTGCGGAGTCCTGAGGAGATGCGCCCGTTGCAATGCAATGGCGAGCCGCCAGTTCATGAGATCAAGACAAGGTCGGGGCATCGGCTCTACGTGATCAGGTCGAGGCAGGACTGGGTGGCGACGCATGGTGCTGTCAAACCGTCCGACCGCAAGGTATGCGCGCAGGCCGAACGGGCACGGGGGATCTGGAAGGAGGCGCAAGAACAATGACGACATGGTTCCGGCGGACGCCGGAGGCAGAGGCGCTGTTCGCGGAGGAGCGTCTGCTGTTGTCGGCTACCGAGATGGTGCACGGCGCACTGGACGCGAAGGGCATGAGTAAGAAGCAGCTGGCCGAGCTGCTCGAGGTGACGCCAACCGAAGTGAGTCAGCGGCTCAGCGGCAGACGCAACCTGACCCTGCGAAGCTTGGCGCGCATGATGCATGTTCTCGGGTATCGCGTGCGGCTCGAATCCGAAACGATCAGTGGAGCTCCTGGACACGACGCCGTCGGCGCACGGGTGAGGCGACATCTCATGGATCGGGGTGGCTCTCCTGAGCGCGCCTGGTCGGTGTGCTTTCGGGCCTCGATCAGTGCCGACGGCATCAAAGATCGAGCCGACTTCGCTGCCCATATCGAGGAGTTGTGGTCCAATCTGCAAGCACTGGACCACATCTCATCCGCCCGGCTGGACCACCGCGAGGGCCAGATCATGGTCGAACTACAGGTCCGCGCCGACGACCTACTCCAAGCTTGCACTCGCGGTACAGCTGCGGTGCGAACCGCAATCCATAGCGCCGGCGGCGGGACTCCCGGATGGGAGAAGGAGATGGAGCGGTTGGTCCGGCAGCTCCGATTGGATGTCTCGTCCGGATCGGATTGCCTGGATGATACGCGTGGTCAGGTCTAGCTCGTTTCGCACAGGTGGCCGGCGCTGTTGTGGTCTCCCCGATGAAGGTGCTCAAACCCGCAGGCGTCACAGAACGCGGCGTCGATGACAATCCCCAGAGCAAGGTTCCACATGACGGATCCACGCGTCACCTCGGCGCACCTCGATCTCTTCCGCTACCTCGCCGCAGACGAACGGATGGATTACATCGCCATCATGTCGCGGTTCACTGCATCATTGTTGGCCGACATGTCGGCGTCGACCGTGGTCGAGCTGCTCGATCGCGAGGGGCTATCGATGGATTCGGACACGGTCGAGGCCAGGTGTAAGCAGCTCGTCCGATGGGGAAACCTTGTGCCTTCGTTGCGCGATGCGCGGGTGAGCTCGGTGCAGGACTATCTCCGTGCCCGCTCTCGATATCAGGTCTCGAGTTTGGGCGGCCGCGTGCACCGCGGTGCGGTGGAGATCATGGAGGCAGCGGACGGCGCCCGGGAGGTCGCTCGCGAACTGCTCGGTGAGATTGCGGACTCGCTGGCGGACGTCATCGCAATCACGAGACTTCCTCGATCGGCCGATCGGGCAGACAAACTCGCCGGCGTCGTCACGACAATCTTCAACAACCAGCGGCTCTTTACCGCGAGCGTCACAGACTTCTACGCTTACATAGCTGGCGTGCTCAGTCGCTTCGACCTGCACGGCGAAGAGTATGCGCAGTTCAAGGGCCTGCTCCTCGACTACGTCGATCTGATCACTGCTGATGTGAACCGCCATGCGCCATTGATCGCCGAACGGCTCGCAGTCGTGGCGCACAGGCTGGATGAACTTCTGTCGATCCTCGACTCAGTGGCGCGGCTCGAGCTGGGTGATCTGGCGACGGTCGAAAGAGCCGGTGGCCGAAGTCGTTCGGACTGGGCGCAGCTACAGCAGTGGTACACCGGCTCTGGGCATGACTCTGGGCCGGAGCAGTTGCGTGCAGCGGCTGGTCAGGCGCTGGGGCAGCTATTGGCCAATGCCAAACGAATGCTCCATTCGACGTCGACCGGTTTCTCCCGGCGAGCCGATTTGCTGCGTTTGGCGGGCTGGTTTCAGCACTCCAGCGACGGCGAAGCCCACCAGCTGTTTGCCGCGGCATTCGGCGTGTGGTCGACCAGGCACCTATCGCTCGGCCCTGAAGAACCGGACCCGCGCGTGGGCCCGATGACATCGTGGTTGGTCGCAGATCCGATCGATGTCCCGGTTTCATTGCGAGAGCGTGGTACTCGCGCGGCAAAGGGGCGTTCGGCCCGAGTGCCCGACATCACCGGTGACCGTGCGGTGGTCGAGGCCGCGGTGCGGCTGGAGACGGAACGCAATGCGCAGGTTGCCGCCGAACTGTCCGCAGCGGGGCAACTCGATGGTGCTCAGCTGTCGCCACAAGCTCGGACGGCGCTGCTGGACGAGCTCGCTCGTTTGCTCGCAGCTGACACCACCACCATTACCAATCACGACCTCGGTGTAGTGCTGGATGCTGTCCCGGGTGGGTCGACAACGGTGAACTCACCCGACGGCTTGCTGGTCGTCCGTGGCTATCAGCTCAGCTGCCGTCCGGTAGCACCGATGTGGGGGGAAGAACGAGATGGCGACGTCGGATAGATCTCTTGCAACGGATAAGCAGGACGCCGCCGAAACGCGTGAAGCCGCGCGAATACTCCTGCGAACACCGATTGTGACTGCGGCGCGTGCCCCCGAGGCTATGGCGTTGATCCGCAAGCATTCGACCGCCTTGCGAAGACTCTTTTCGGTAAATGTCGGCTATCACCTGGTGGTGGAATCAGGATTCGCGCGGCTAGCGAAGTTGCCGCCGAAGCCACACGCCGCCCGCCGGGTGTTGGCTCGTCGCAACGGAACACAATTCGGTGCCCGTGGCTACACATTGATTGCGCTCGCTGGTGCAGCACTGCTCGCTCCAGGAGTCGGTGAGCAGATTCTGCTGTCGGCTTTGGTGACGCAGATCCGCACCGACGCTGCGCAGCAGGCGATCCCGTTGTCGGACGGAATCAGTGATCGCCGACAACTAGTAGCTGCGTTGGCGGTTCTACTCGAATGGGGTGTGTTGACCGAGGTAGACGGAACATTGGCGCAGTGGGGAGAATCAGGTGACGAGGCATTGCTGACGATCTGCCGTCCGCTCCTGCCACATCTGCTCGTCAGAACGATTGGACCAGGAACAGCATCCGCCGATGTGATTGCGCCCCAGCCTGATGCCCCGCGCCGGTTGCTCCGACGACGGCTTGTGGAGGAACCGGTGGTGCCGCGTTCCGATCTCGGGCCGGAAGAACTCGATGTCCTTTCCCGTGAACGATCGGAGCTCACGCGGATGCTGAGCGACGCGTTCGGCCTGGTTCTGGAGGTACGGGCCGAGGGTGTGCTCGGCTACGATCCGGGTGGTGCGCTGTCGGACATAGAATTTCCTGGGTCTGGCACTGTCAAACAGGCGGCCCTGCTGCTGATAGGTGGGCTGCTCGATTCCGTCGATGACGACGCGGCGGCGATGGAGTTCACCTGGCCGCTGGTCGATTCTGTTGTGTCCGAACTGCTCCGTGCGCACGGTCGGGCTTGGCGAAGCGAATATGCCGGAGCTCCCAGAACTTTGCGAGACGATGCGGTTGAGCTACTCGTCTCGCTTCGGCTGGCCGAGACCACACCGGACATGCTGACACTCCACGCTGCTGCCGCGCGCTATCGGCCACGGCCCAACTCCACCGGCACCCAGCTGGCGTTCGAATGAGGAGCATGCCATGAACGCATTGGCTATGAAGCATTTCGAGGACCGGTGGCGGCTTTCGCGCGCCGGGATGGTGAACGTCTGGCACTACATCGACACCGAATTCACGATGTCGGGTGGGCGGCTGATCCTGCGCGGCAGCAACGGTTCCGGGAAGTCCAGAGCGCTGGAGATGCTGCTGCCCTTCCTGCTCGACGCCGACCGTCGTCGCATGGATGCCACCGGCTCGCAGAAGGTCAGCCTGGACGAGCTCATGCACACCGGTATCGGTTCTCAGACCAATCGGGTGGGCTATCTGTGGCTGGAACTCTCCCGACCGGGCGAGTACCTCACACTCGGCGCGCACATCAAGTACAGCGCCTCTGCACGACGCAGTGAGGTGAGATTCTTCACGACAGATCGCCGAGTCGGGGACGACTTGATTCTCATCGGGGACAGCCGCGATCCACTGCCCCGGGAGAAGCTCATCGAGCTCGTCGGAGCCGGCCGTGTCGGCGATGCCGATCATCATCGGGAGGCTGTGCGCACCAAGGTGTTCGGTCTGCACGGTGAAACCGGGCGTGACCGGTTCACCGGCCTGATGCAGTTGTTGCACACGCTGCGATCGCCGGACGTCGGCAACCGCATCGACGAGGGAAAACTCCCACAGATTCTGTCCGATGCGCTACCGCCGCTGAGCGAGCAGATGCTCGACGCGGCCGGTGAGCGGCTCGACGACCTGTCCGAGACACGATATGCCCAGCAACGACTGTCAGAAACGCTCGAGCATGTGCGGGCTTTCCATCAGGTCTATCAACGGTATACGGCAACGACACTGAGCGCGGGCGCCGTGACAGTGGAGTCGTGCCTGGCGGCGGTCGACACTGCGGAGGCAGCGCGGGCAGAAGCCGACGGCGAGGTTGGCACCCTGGCAAAGTGCGCCACGACTGTCGCCGAGAAGATCAGCGAGCACGATGAGGAGCGACGAACACTCGTCGGCGCCATCGATGTCCTGCGCGAACGACCAGAGTTCGCCGACGCGGAGAAGCTGCAATTGCGGGACGACCGGCTCGTGTTGCTTCGTTCCACCGCCGAGACTGCACTGAACGCCGCCCAGTCGGCTCGATCGGCCGAGCAACAGGCAGCTGACGGCATGACGGCGCAAATCGACAAGGTCGCCGACACCGTCGGTAAGGCGGCCGAGCTGCTCGGCACCGCCAAGGACCGGCTGATTGCCTCGAGGCTCGGCCTCGGTGAACTTCCCGACGTGATCAGTTGTGACCGCGAGAGCGCGCCCGCGCCGACCGCAACTATTCAGGATTCGTTGGATGGTCCGCCGGTCTCGATAGCGAGGCCGGTCCTGCATGCGGTGACTGTGGACCCTCCAGACCCTCGGTTGGTCTCTGATACGGCTGCGCGCTGTGGTGAGGCGGCTTTCCAGCGAGGACAAGTAGTTGAACGTCGAACCGACGAGGCGCACCGGCTCGACCGTGACCTCGGTCGGGTCAATGATCAGGAAGATCGCGCGGAGCGGGCTGTTCACGTCGCGGAGGAGCGCAGAGCGGCGGCTAACGCGGACGCCGACGCCCGCGATGAGCTAGCCATTTCGTTGAATCAGCGATGGCGCAAATGGGTCTCGGCGTCTGAAACGGCTCGCCTGATGCTGGGCGTCACGTGGCCCGCGGTGATTCGCGACGTGCTCGCCTCTGATGACGAGGCGCTCTGCGGTGATGCCGATCCTGACGACGCTGTGCTGTCGGAGCTCTCGTCCACCGCTGAGCGCGCGGCCGGGCAGACGAAGGAGATGCTGGCGCTGCGCCGCCAGACCCTGACCAACGATCAGCGTGCTGATGACAGCAGGCGAGAAGAGGTGGCGAAGCGTCGTGCCGACCTCGAAGCCGAACGCGATCCGGAACCCCCATACGGTCCGTGGCACCGTGAGCATTCCGGCGTTCCCCTCTGCGCGGCCGTCGACTTCCAACCGCAGGTGACCCCGGTAGAGCGCGCGGGTATCGAAGCAGCATTGCTCGCCTCGGGGCTTCTCACCGCAACGGTCACAGCTGACGCCACGGTCCGTGCAACGGACGGCGAAGTATTGCTGGCAGGGTCGGCAGCGGTTTGTGGCTCGCCGATATCGGCGGTCCTCCGTCCTGACCCTGCCGCGAAGGTTTCGACAGGTGTGGTCGAGGCAGTTCTCAGCCGTATCGGGCTGCATGATCCCGAGAGTGCGGCGTCGATCGGCACTGACGGAAGCTGGCGAAACGGGGTTCTTGCAGGCCGACACAGCCAGCCCACCGCCAGGTACATCGGTGCTGCGGCGAGAGCAGCCGCACGCGCGAGTGAACTCGAACAGATCGCAGCACAGCTCGTCGAACTGGAAACCGCGGAAAGGCATCGTGCATCACTGATTGTCGACATCGATGAGCATCGCACTGCTCTCGATGCGCACCTGGTCACGGCTCCACGCACGCTCGAACTGGAGCTGAAGCGACAGGCTGCGCGCACATCCGAAACGGAAGCAACCAAGGCCGAAGCTGATGCGCTGGCCCAGCGGAAGGCCGCGACGGCGGCCCGCCAGGTGTGGAGCGCCGAGTTTCAGACCCACAGCCAGCTGTGTGAGAGCGCGGACCTGCCTGTCGCAGCCGACGCGCTGGCATCCATCGGAAAACTGTGCACTGGGGCTCGAGAAGCCTGCCGGGAACTGGAACGCGCGATTGCGGACACTGTCGAAGCTGTAAGCCAGCTGAGTGATCTCCCATCGCGGTTTGCCAAGGCAGGGGATGCGCGAATCGCAGCGGAGAACGAGGCCGAACGGCGTAGGTCTGAGTGGGTGACCGAGGCAGCGGAGATCGCTGCCCGGCACGCCGCACTCGACCTCACGGTGGAGGAGCTGACGAATGAACTCAAACTGAGCACGGCCGCTCTGAAGAGCACCGAGAACAAGCTGAATGAGCTGCGCGGTCGCGAAACCGATACCGCTCGCCGGCTGGCGGTGGCTGAACGTGACCGAGCGGAGTCGGCGGCCACTGTGAAGCGGCGCCACAGCGAACTGCGCGCGGCAACAGCCGCATACGACGCACGGTTGCGGCTGCCTGGTTTGGCCGCTGCGGCCTCCGCAGTCTCTGTGGAACGCATCGACGACATCACGGACCTGGACCGTATTCGCGAGGTTGTCAGAGCTGCCCGAGCCGCGTGGAAGGTCGCCAAACCAGCAGACCTGAACATGCTCATCGCGGGGTTGAAGCGGTTCGAGGCAGGAGTCAGCGGCCAACTGGATGTCGCCACATCGGTGGAATCCGATGCGTACCTGGTCCATATCGAGGGGGCTGAGGAACACCACGACTGCACGTCAGTGCTCACGTACCTGACCGAGCGCGATGAACAGGGGCGTGCCGCTTTGTCCGAACGGGAGCGTCAAGTCTTCACCGAATTCGTCCTCGGAGGTGTTGCCGATGAGCTCAGGCGTCGGGTCGATCAGGCGGATGAGTTGATGAAAGCAATGGACAAGAGCTTGTCCGGCACCCGCACCAGTCACGGCATCGGGGTGTCCATCGCCTGGGCACTCGACACCACGGATCCGGAGCTGCGGCGCGCGATGGACCTCATCCGGATAGACGGTGACATCCGTGATGAAGACAGCGACGAGGAGCTCGTCAGGCTGATCCGTCGCCGCGTCGAGCAGCTGCACGCGGCGGACTCTTCTGCCGGCTACGTGACACATCTCCGTGCCGCATTGGACTACCGGGCATGGCATGCCGTGCAGGTGACCATCCTCGGTCCCGATCTCGGACAGCGGCGCCAGATATCGCGGCGAGCCAAAATTTCCCAGGGTGAAACGCGGTTCGTCTCGTACGTGGCACTGTTCGTCGCTGCCGACGGCTTCCTTTCCGGCTTGCCGGAGAGCGATCGAGCCCTGCGCTTGGTGCTTCTCGACGATGCGTTCGCAAAGGTCGACGAGCGAGCGATCGGAGAGTTGATGGGGCTGTTGGTGCGCCTCGATATCGACTTCGTGATGACCGGGCATGCACTGTGGGGCACCGTGCCTGAAGTCCCTGCTCTCGACATCTACGAAATTCGAAGGATCGGCGGTAGCGCGGTGATCCCGACCTGGATCCAGTGGAACGGCCGGAACAAGACATACATGCAGATGGTGCCGTCCGCATGAGTATGCCCGCGAAGACGAGGGCATACTTGGCGGATGCTTCGTTGGCCGAGGTCTGGCAGAAGATCCGAAAGCGGCTGGAAAGCAACGGACACCGGGCAGTCGGCACCGTCGCTGTCGAGCTGGATAGCGCTGCAGCACAGCGGTTGTCGGGCCTGTTGGGTGCACGCATCAGCCCTGGTCAGAAGCGTCTGAAGCTAGACGAGCTCGACAACTCTCTGAGAAAGAGCGCCGCCAAAACAGGTTTGGTTCTTGTCGTCGCTGACCTCACTGGCGGGCCGCTCCGTGACCGCCCCTCGGAACGCCTCGAACGCGCTGAAGCTGTGCGCCAACTGTGGGATAGCGTCGAGAGGTCACTGCATGCAAACGGCCTCGGCGCCGTCGATTGGGCCCGATCCTGGATTTCGTGGCTGCATCGGTCGACACTGCTTGTCCGAGGAGGTAACACCGCGGTCGCAGAGTTCGAGGTCGCCGCACGAGCCCTGGCGATCGTGCTGGCCGAACCGGGGACCAGCCGAATGCTCGGCGAACTGGCCAACACGGTCGGTGGGTCCTCGCACGCCCTCGATGCCGATCAGCTCGCCGGCCGAATCGCTTTGCGCGGATTGGGTTTCGCGCTCGGCGTCGAGGACCCGCAAACGCCCCGCAGCAGAATCGAACTGTGGGAACAGGTAGGGGTGTCAGTCGACAGGATTTCCGGCACGGTCCTGATCTGGGGCTTCCGTCCGCCAGGTCGGGACGCGTGGTCACGGATGATGCAGATGCGCGCCGACCTGGGCCTTATCAGCCATATGACGATGGCGGAGCTCGCTGTCGCGCCGCGCGCTCTGGTCCCGACACACGAGATCGTCAGTGGCTGTGAGAACCCGCAGGTCCTTCAGCGGATCGCTGAATCAGGAATCGATCGACCGGTGGCCTGCTTCAGCGGGAACCCCTCGTCGGCAGGGCGACTGCTGGCGGCCCGAGTCTCATTCCGCTACCACGGCGACTTCGATTGGCCCGGTGTTGCGATCGCCGCCCGCATGATCGCAGCCGGCGCTGAGCCATGGCGGATGGGCTTGCAGGACTATCAGGAGGCGGTCTCAGCGGGAATTCCCCGCATTCCGCTCAACGGGCGCTCAGTCGCAACGCCGTGGGACCCGGATCTGCAGATTGCGATGGAACGCGCCGGACAAGCGGTGCATGAGGAGTCGGTGCTGAAGAGCTTGATCGGTGATCTGTGAATCATGCAGACCCGACACCACCATGCGGCAAGTGGTGGAATGATGGCCAGATCACAGCGTGGACAGGGGGAACACATTGCGGGCGTGGACAGTACGCGGAGGATGGGACGGTCACCGCGAGGAGACCGCACTCGCGATCGGGGCGGCGATCGCGGGATGATCCGAAGTTCGTCACGATCTGTCAGACCTGGAAACCTTCGACGATCTGTGTGCCTTGCTCGATCAGTGCTATCCCGCTGAGAGCGAGCGGACGCGGAAGAACTGGGCGCATCAAATCTGGCGCTTCCTGCACGAGATCGCCGTCGGGGACTTCGTCGTGATGCCGCGCAAGTACCGGGATGTCGTGGAGATCGGACAGATCATGGGCGGTTACAGCTATCGAGCTGACCAGCCCATCGGCTACCGGCATATTCGGCCGGTGAAGTGGCTCAACACTGTCGCAAGAGCAGCCATCTCAGGTGATCTCCGGGACAGCATGGGTACATTGCTGACTGTCAGTGAGCTGAGCCGCCGCGACGCGGCCGAGCGTGTCAAGGCGCTGGCCGAGACCGGAATCGACCCCGGGTACTCCGGCGCAATCGCTGCGCCAGCCGACATTGATGCGCTGGTTTCGGATGTGGACACGGCCGGTTCGCGCCAGCTGTCAGTGCGAGATCTTCTGGGGCTGTGGGGATTCGGTCGCCGGACCAGCGATGCGCTCGAAGAGGTTGGATCTGCACTACAAGAGAATGGGCTTGCTGTACGCCCAGACTTCACGACCGTCCAGCTCGACAGTATCGTCACCGTTGTCGCGAACGATCCCGAGGATACCGAAGCCTCCCCGGCCGTGAGTGGAAGCGAGGTCGTCGAGACAGGAAAGCGACCTCACCTGGCGCGTCGGCAACGTTCGCCAGCAGATGGCGGTAGTGGCAGTCCAGCAGACTGATTCGCTCCACAAGGCGATCGAGCTCATGGTGACCAAACGCCTGTCGCAGTTGCCTATTGTCGACGGCCACCACCGACTGGTCGGCGTGGTGACTTGGGAGAGCATCGCCCACAGGTCGATCACAGGTGCAGCCGACGACCTGTGGAACGCGCGGGCGGCGCAGTATCCACCAGCTGCGCACAGTGAGCAGGAACTGTTCAGCCGCATGGACGATATCCGCAAGTTCGGGTTCGTCATCATGGTCGACTCCGAGAATGTGGTCACCGGCATCGTGACCGCGGCGGATCTCGCTGACGAGCTCGAGGCGCGGGTAACCCCATTCATGGTGCTCGAGGAGCCCGAGGATCTCACACTGGGCAACTACTCGTACCTTTTCGAGAGGGCTGAAGTGTGGAAATGGCTGGGCTGGCCGTTCGAGCAGCTGCGGGTCGTAGACCGACTACGCGCTGTGGCCAAGTACCGGAACGAAATCGCCCACTGGAATATCGACGCACCCGAGGACGAGCCGCAGAAGCTGGCGGATGCGAGGGAGTTGCTCGACCTACTGAAATTGGTGACACCGGCGCGCGAGAAGTAATGACGTGAGGGGTGCCCCTAACAGCGTGTCTCATGTGGTGGTGCGGGCCTTGGCGAGCTTCATGTAGCAGGTCAGCGTCGCTGCCAGCGTAAGGAACCGCAGTAGTGAGTGTCCTTGCGGTCGTAGCGAATCGAGAGCCGGTGATAGCCACCAAGCCAGGCGATGGTGCGTTCGATGACCCCCCGGTGACGCCCGAGGTGCTGTCTGGGCTCGATTCCTTTGGTTGAACCTCGTCTGTTGCAGCCCCACGCGGCCGTGACTAGGCTAGCTCCGATGGCCTGAGAACGGGGGGCGCGTGGCGGGTGAAAACGATACGCCTGGAACAGTTTTCGCGATGGTGCCGGGCGAGGTGACCGATGCCGGAGTCTATATCCAGCAGGTCGCAGAGTCCCTGATCAACGGACTCGGCACGCTTGACCGCGAGGTATCGACTGTCCTGGACAATTGGAGCGGTGCGGCAGCAGAGGCATTCGGGGACGGCTGGACTGAAACCAAGAAGGGTGCCGCAGACGTACTGAACGCCCTCACGACGATGGGCGAACTACTGGGCATCGCAAGCAAAGCCGTTGCCAGCCAAGACATCTTGAACTCCGATACTTTGAGTTCGCTCGACCTACCACAATTGAACATGTGATGGCCGACGACTCCCGCGACTTCACCTTCGACGTCGATGAGTTGGACCAGCTCATCAGCCGGGCCAATGGGTTCATCGGGTTCCTCACCGAAAGCCTCGACGGCATCGACAACCGAATCGCCTCCATCCAGCAAAACTGGCAGGGGGCCGCTGCCGACGCGCAAGAGGAAGCCTACCGAGAATGGGCTACCGGGGCTACCACGGTAACTGAAGGACTCACCCAGATGTACAATGCCGCCGTCACCGCCCGCGACGCCTACAGTGCGGCGCAGCAAGCCAACTTGAGAATGAGTGGTGGCTGACTTCTATGGCCGCAGTCTCGCCGCAGTCCTATGACAGCGCGGCCACGGCATGCTACGACTTGTCGAAGAAATTCCAAACCGTCTACGAAACGCCGCAATCCGTACTCTTAGAAACAAACGCGATGGCTGGCGGCTACGAAGCAGTCAAGTCGTGGTCGAAAGCCTACGACGACCGTGCCGCCGCATTGACAATGGTCGCGACCAACTTCGCGCGAGCCCTGTAACACTACGGGGACATACTGACTGCGTCCAGTTACAACTGGAAGTCCGCGGAATACACAGCCAACCGCAATCCCAACAAAGGCGACCCACCATCCTCGCCTACCGGCATCCCGTCCGAGCTGCCCTACGGCGCGGGCACAGTAGTCGGAATCGCGTCGTCAGGAGCCTATACCAACGGGCTTCAGACAGACTGGACCGAACTGCAGGACAAGGTCACCACGCTTGTCACCGGCGGTCAAGTCCCCGATGGAGACACCGACAAACTCGCACGCGCCGCAACTATGTGGAAGACCTTCGCCAATTCAGACCCTCTCGAATACGGCGTGGCCCGGCTGCTAACTGTCGCCTCCGGGCTGGAACAAGGCTTCGGACCTAAAGTCCCGGACGACATCCCGAACCACACAGCCAACCTTCGCAAGCTCGCTGACAAACTCCGCGAAATCCGTACCGCCGCCCACGACATCGCCAACGCAGTCGAAGCCCACAACGTAGCCTTGACGAAAATGCGTGCCGACATCAACACTCAGTTCGCAGCGGTAGTTGTGGTCACCGCCATATCGATTGGGCGTTCGATGGTAAATGTCAAAGAGCAACCAGCGAAAGAAAAGGCACCGCGCAAGCAACAACAGTCGCCCAACGACAACAAAGTCGATATAGATATCGACTTCCTCAACGACGCGGCTTGGGCGATAGCCGGGCCAGCCAACATATTCCTCACCACGCTCAGCGCCCTCAATTTCACCACCGCCACGCTGACAAACGGCGAACTTCTGACCATTGTCGAGCTGCCGATAGTGATCACTGCCACGAACACTGAGAAGGGTGGCGACGAGAGTTCTACTACGAAACCGACCGGGACACTCGGAGGCAAACCATCCGGCTCGCCGACTTACATCAACCCGAACGACAAAGATCCCAACAATATTCGGTCACTTACACGCGAAAATGAATCCGCCAGCATTCTCGCGGATAAGGGATATCAAGTTGAACAGAATCCGTCGGTCCCTGGCGACAAGAATCCAGATTATAGAATCGAAGGCAAAGTCTTCGATTGCTACTCGCCGTCGACAGGGAACGTGAGGAATATAGCGGGTGTCATCGATGATAAGGTATCTTCTGGACAAACCGAACGGATTGTCCTCAACCTCAGCGACAGTAGTGCAAGTCCGGAAGACGTAGCGAATCAATTGAAGCAGTGGCCGGTCCAGGGTCTGCAGGAGGTTCTGGTCATCGACAAGTCTGGTAACGTAGTCCCGGTCTTTCCCTGAATATCACACAATGGAGACCTGAATGGCACTCGACTACATGGTGGCCGTCGCAACAGATCGAAGCGTGTCAGAAATTGCCGCTTTGGTGAACTCGATCTGCCTCTCGGGCGAAATTTCTGATCGGGCAACTGTGGACGGCCTCATCGATGGTATTTCGGTTCAACGGGGGTTGTATATTCGCGTTAGCGCCGCCCGATCTCCGTCCTGGGGAAACCCCATAGAGGAGCAATTCGGATTCAAGCCGACAGTATCGGTCTTTTTTAGATTAAATAAGACCGAAAGCCTGGATGCTCAAGTCACCGATATGTTGTTCATCGCGACCAAACTGCTTGCGGCGACGACCGATGACATGATCGTATATTTCTTGGAATCCGGCGATGTTTGGGCGATTCGCCGTACAGGCAGCCTCGAAATAAATTCAGCCCCCTTTATGTGGACACCTGAGCGCACCGAAATGCTACACCAATCGTACACCCGTATGTCGTACGCTCTATGAAGCGACTGGCCGAGCGCCAGTGCCGCTTCGTCGGATAGTTGATCACGAGCCGCGGCCCGGTCGTCGCGCCGGTCTGCCAGACGAACATTCGGCCGATCTGGAGGTCGCCGGCCCGCGCGGCTTTTGCATACTCCCGGAACATTTCTGGGTAGGTCTGCTTGAACCGCAGCGCGATCCCCTTGCCCATCACTCCGACGGTGTTCACCGCGTCGACCAGTGCCACCGCCGACGGGACCTGGCAGACGATCCTGGACGAGGTGATCGTCAAAGGACGACTCGATCGGTGAGGTCGAGTGGATCCTGAACGTGGATTCCACCGTCGTCCGGGCCCACCAGCATGCTGCAGGCGCCCGGAAAAAGGGAGCATCACCTGCAGCAACATCCTCGACGGAGAAGCGCTCGGGCGGTCTCGCGGCGGACTGAGCACCAAGATCCACCTCGCTGTCGACGGTCGTGGCTTGCCGATGCAGATCCTGCTGATGCCTGGCCAAGCCGGTGACAATCCACAGATCCTGCCGCTACTCGACGGCATCAGCGTGGCTCGAACCGGGCCCGGTCGGCCGCGGATCCGACCGGAGATGGTGATCGCGGACAAGGCGTACTCGCATCCCTCGTCGTCGCCGGGTCCGGTTCGTCAGTCCTGAACGTGAGGACCAGATCACCCGCCGCGCAGCGCAAGGGGCACGCGGTGGGCGCCTGCCAGCGTTCGATCACGACACTTATCGACGGCGCAACGTGGTAGATCGATGCTTCAACCGGCTCAAGCAGTTCCGCGACCTGGCCACACGCTACGCCAAACGTGCTGTCTACTACCAGGCAGAACTCACCATCGCCGCGATTGTCCTCTGGCTCCGATGACTTGCAGGACAGGCCCTAGCCAGCTGGCGCGTTTTCGCCTGGAGGCCGAAAACGATGCAGCCACGGCTCTTTTGCCCCTGTAAGACCCGCGGCTCGCCATCCGTGGAGAATGCACGGGAGTCGCTTGGTCGATGGCGGCCACAGGACGCGAGGTACAACAGTGAACCAACCTGTTTCGGCTATGCCGGTGTGGCACGGAATGCTGACTCCGATTCTGACAGTGCTGGAGGACGATAAGGTCTGGCGCAGGAGGGATTTGGTGGATGCTGTCTGCAACCACCTCGGTCTCACGGCCGACCAACGATCCGAGGTTCTGCCGTCGGGGCAGCTCCGTGCGGACAACCGCATCGGCTGGGCGCTCAGCGGACTGGTGCGTGCCGACTTGGTCAGCAAGCCGGCACGAGCCACCTTCCAGATCACGCAGGCCGGTCACGACGTTGTTGTGAAGTACCCGCACGGACTGGACGACAAGACGTTGAAGGCTCTCCCTGCGTACCAAGCGTATGTTCCTGCCGCGAGCGCTGTCGCCGAAGTCGCATCCACTGACCTGCTGCCCGCCGCATCGCCGTTCGAACAGATCGAATCCGGCGTCGCCAGTCTGCACGCGGATGTCGCCTCCGAACTGTTGCGAAAGCTGCGCGGTCAGGATCCTTACTGCATTCGAGCAGACGGTGCTCGACGTGCTGGTCGCGATGGGCTACGGCGGCACAGAGCAGCGTGCGCAGCGGATCGGCGGCTCTGGTGACGGCGGCGTGGATGGAGTGATCGACCAGGATGCGCTTGGCCTTGACCAGATCTACGTGCAGGCCAAACGGTACGGCCCGGGAAACTCGGTCGGCCGAGAGACGGTGCAGTCGTTCGTCGGCGCGCTGCACGGTGTCGGTGCGACTCGTGGTGTGCTCATCACGACCAGCAGCTTCACAACATACGCGCGGGAGTATGCGAAGAACGTCCCTATTCGCGTGATTCTGATCGATGGGCAGCGGTTGGCCGATCTGATGATCAGGTACGGGGTCGGCGTTCAGCAGCGCGCGGTCTTCTCTGTCGTGGAACTCGACGAAGACTATTTCGAGGCACTGTGAGGCGAGGTGTTGGACCGGGTCTCCGAACTCAGGTCTGGGTTTGTGACAGCGCGCCGGCTGTTGCCGAGTCGACCGCGGTGTAGGCGCGCGCGCACGCATCCAAGTCATCGGATATCGCGCTGAGCTTGCCCAGCAAGGCCTGGTCTGCCTGGTCCCAGGCGGCTTGCAATGCGGTGCTGGCGGCCTCGGTGGCGGGACCCCACCCCTGATGCTGGTCTGCCATCTGTCTGGAGCACGACGTGAGGTCCATCCCGGAGGTCGTCACCTCGTCACGCAGCCGGGTTGCCGTCTGCTGTAAGGCCGTGATGGCCACCGACATGTTCTCGTTAACGCCCATTGGATCCTCAACTTCTGCGGAGCTCATCCTCTGCCCGTGCCCCACGATCCCTGGTTGTGCTGGGAGTGTGGCCGTTCGAGCGCCGTTGCTGCTCATCGCAGTATGACTCATCGACATGCTCCGCAGTCGCCATCGTGTGGCTCGTGACACCCGGCGATCACCATGAAACTTTTTGTATTCCAGGGTGTTTGGAGAAGATCCGGGTTTTGGAGGATCGAATGGAACCGTTTCGGGTCGAGCCGCGTCTCTATAGGTATCGGGGTGAGTTTCGACTGGGTACCGCGGATCGGCGGGCGCCCGGGATGGTGGCGTGATGACGTTGGCATGGAACGACGTGAAGGACTGGAACGGCGACAGTCTCGAGGCGATGGCACGGGCGTACTCGCAGCGTGCTGCATCGATCCGCCTGCTCGAGTCCGTGGTGCGGCGGTCGGCCGATATCGAGGGGTGGGCGGGCGCCGCCGATGATGCGGCCCAGCAGAAGATCACCTCGTTCGCCACGGAGCTGGATCGCCTGGCCGGCCAAGTCGAACCGTTGAATTCGCTGGCGCTGAACACCATCACCACGATGGAGGGCCTGCGCACCAAGGCTGTGGAGATCGAAAGCCTCGCAGGAACCGAAGGATTCACCGTGTCGGTGGAGGGGAAGCTGCATGATCTCTGGGCCGAAACCGGCCGCACGGAGGGCCTGTCCGACGACGAGAAGGCGCGCCGCACGCGGGTCGCAGCGCAACTGGAAGTCGACGCTGCCAAGGTCATCACCGACGCGCGCGCGTTGGATGACGAGAACGCTGTTGCGCTGAACCGAGCAGCAGGCGACGTGGTCGTTGAAGCGCCCGGCAATCAACCCAACATCTCTCGCGATAACACGGGGATCGTCATCGAAACCGGAGCCGGCGACGACACCGTCGAGGTGACGGAGGACCCGAATACCCACATCGCCAGTGTCACGGTGAACGGGAAGCCGGTCGAACCCCCGCTGACGGCAGACCAATCGAAGAACATCACGATCAAGACCGACGCAGGCAATGACACGATCACCGTCTCGCCAGGAACCAGGGTCGGCGTGAAGATCGAAGGAGGCGACGGGCGGGACACGATCCGTGGCGGCGCAGGCAACGACACCATCTCCGGCGGCGACGGCGATGACACGATCACAGCCGGCGACGGCGACAACAAGATCGAGGGCGGCAAGGGCAGCGACACCCTTGTCGGTGGTAGTGGCCGCGACTACATCAACGGATCCACCGGCCAGGACCTCATCAAGGGAGGCGATGGCGACGACGTCATCTACGGTGGCGACGACGCCGACCAGATACAAGGCGAGGGCGGCAACGACTATCTCGACGGCGGCCAAGGCGGTGATTTCGTGACCGGCGGCGACGGCAACGACATCCTGTCCGGTGGCCTCGGCGACGACATCCTGCGGGGTGGCGTCGGCGACGACAAGCTGTATGCAGGAGCAGGAAAAGACGATGTCGGCGACAGCTTCGGCGGCAATGACACCTACTACGTGCAGCGTGGCGAGGACACCACGATGGAGGCAGGCAACGGGGGAACAAGCACCGTGGTCGATGTCGTCCTGACGAATATCGACCCCGACAAGATCAAGGTCGAAGGCAGCGACGAATTCAAAGAACGTGTGAACGCCGACCTCGAGTTCTACCGGTCATCCCCGACCGGTCAGCAGACGCTGGAGGGACTCAGCAACACCGAGCACACGGTCACGATCAAAGAGGGTGTGGACGGCCGGAACTCGACGAATGGCGACTGGAGCCGGGCGACTATCGCCCCTTCGGGGAAACCGAATGTCGGTTCGGACTCGACGATCACCTACGATCCGACAATGGTCACGTTCGGTGACAAGTACGCAAATGAGCCCTACTATCACTCGCCGCCCTCGGTCGTTCTCCAGCATGAGGCCGCCCACGCCTACGACGTCACCCACGGAACGATTCGGTGGAACGACAAGAATCCCATCGAGTACAACGGCGACGATGTCGTCGACAGGGGTATGCAGGAGGGAGAACGCGTAGCGGTAGGCCTGCCGATCGATCACGACCACAACCCGGAGACCCCTGAGCAGCGCGTGCCCGACAGCGAACATCCGTCGCAAATCACGGAGAACGCGATGCGAGAAGAACTCGGCCTGCCGACTCGCGAACACTACGTCCCGGCGAACCCGGCGGAATGATGACCAGGCACATAAGGGCCCGGCAGATCCTCACGCTGGTCGGCGCCGTTGCTTTCGGACTCGTTACTGCTTGCGGTCCAACAGGTCCGGTCCGTCGAGCGGAGTCGACGGAGGCGGCCAGCCCACCTGCTAACTCATTCCTTTGTGAAGCGCGGCCCGTCGCCGCCGCCGACCCTACCGTGAAGCTCGACACCACATTCGACCTACGCGGTGATCGAATCGTCGTTGGATATCGGCTGACGAACCACCGGTCCGAAGCGGTCTACGTCGCAGTCCGTGTCCCGGACGCCGATGGAGATCGAGGAGTGCAGGGACACTACATTGTTCCGCGTAGCGACGGCATCGTCGAGATCAGCAAACGTTTCTTCCGACCCGCCGACTGCCCGAAGCTGTTGTACATCCCACCGCCGACGCCGGCTTCGCTTCGGATCGACCCCGGCGCCACCTTCGCCGAGGAATTCAACGTTTCCCTACCCCTGACCACCATTCATCCATATGAGCCGTTGGACCCCGGCGACCTCGCGCCCATGCCCTCGCGACCAGGACACATCGTCTTCTGTGTCGGACTGATGCGCTCGATGACGACTACCCCCGAGCCGACTGAACGCGACGGCGAGCAGCGATATGACTATCGCGATCTCGACTTCAAAGCACAGACCCATCTGTGTAGCGATCCAGAGCCACTCTGAGCGCCTGCCAGAACACCATGGAAGCCGTGTGTGCGCTCAGAGAAGTCATCAACAGGCGATACCGCCGACTCGGTCCCAGCGATGCGGCGTTGGGTTCGGCATGAGACTTTCCTGGCTGAATGAGAACTTCGGGCTGCGAACAGATTCGCGCTAACCGGCCCGGACCTTGACTCCGCCCGAGAACATCGAGTCATGGAACTGCAGCACCGCGGGCACAGTCCCCGGCGGTACATCGAACACGATGGCCGTCGTCACACTCAGGCCCGGATTGAGCTCGATGCTGCCGAAATCGTCCGACAGTGCCGCATTAGCTCCGAAGCTGCTGTCGAACTTCCGGTTGTGCTCGTCGTAGAGGTACTGGTTGGTGCCGTAGAAGGTGCGGGCTTCGTTGCCGATATTGGTGACCTGGACCCGGACCACGACGAACTCCCCGGTCGCCCGCTCGGACCAGAAACCACCGCCGAGCACCGTGTCGCCCTGGTCGACGCCGGTCACCAGGAATTCGAACTTGCCGTCGCGCACCGCGGTCCCGGCGGGCGCCGGATGGTTCTTGGCGGGTTTCGGAGCGACTGTCGTCGGCGCCAGAGTACCGGTCGGGATTCCCGCCTGGACCGAGCGGCTGGTGGTGGTGCTTGAACGATTCGACGAGTCCGATGTATCTGCGCCGATGGCGAATACACCGAGCATGCACACACCGATGCAGCCGCCCGCGATCCACAGAATCAGCGCATTGTTGTTCTTGGGTGGCGGCCGGAAACCGGGGGCAGGGTACGGGCGTGGCACGTTGTAGGGCGATTGCGAGGGATAGCCGGGCGGGTTCGTCATCGAGATTCCTCGGTCCGAGGGCGCCGGGACTACCTGTCCCGGCGCCGAATCAAGCTACTTCAGTGCGACGCGCACGCCGCCGGAGAACGCCGAGTCGTGGAACTCAACCGCGGCGGGCACGGTGCCCTGGGGCACGTCGAACACGAGGGTGATCGACACCTTGTTGCCGGGATTGATCTCCTCGGTGAGATGGTCGTTGACGTTGATCTCGGCGCTCGTGTCGTTGGCGAACTCGCGCCCCTGATCGTCGATCAGCTTCTGATTCGACCCGAAGTAGTACTGCGCCTCGTTACCGACGTTGGTCACGTCGACGTGGACCTGGATGAATTCGCCCTGCGCCTGTTCCTTCAGGATGTCATTGGTGCCGATCACCGTCACCGGTTCTTCCACACCCGTGACCAGGAACGAGAACTTCCCGTCGCGGACTTCCGATCCGGCCGGCGCGGCGGTGTTGCGCTTCTCCTCGGCCTTGGCGACCTCGTTCGCAGCCCCGCCGATCAGCGCGACGCAGCCGCCGAACATCAGCAGGATGACGGCAAGGATTCCACCGACCACCCACGGCCACACCTTCTTCTTCCGCGGCGGCTGCGGGTAGTGGGGTCCCTGCGGGTAGCCGGGCTGGGCGGGGTACTGGGGGTTGGTCATCGTGACTCCTGGGGAGAGAGAGGAATTGGTATTCAGTTGTCGGGACTGGCTGCGATCAGCCGTAGACCCCGCCGAGCACGCTGAGCGGTGAGCTGTTGAGCCGGGCCAGTTCGTTGATCGAGACAGCGCCCGCAAGACGGGCCAAGACGAGGGTGATGTCTGCAGCCGCGGCGGCGTCGGCTCCCGCCTCGTGGTGCTGTTCGAGCGAAACCCCAAGTGCGGCCGATACCGTGCTGAGCTTGTAATTCGCCAGCCGCAGTTGCCGTTTCGACCACGACAACGAACATCCGTAGGTCCACCGGGGAAGTGGAGCACCGCTGAATTCGCAGGCTCGCATCATGTTGTTCATGTCGAACGTCGCGTTGTGGGCGATCACCGGCAGGTCACCTACCAGGGCTCGCACCTCGAGCAGCCGTTCGGCGAAGGTGGGTTGGCCCGCAACCGTCGCCGGCGTGATCTTGTGGACGCGCACGTTGAACGGCGCGAAACTGTCGACAGCGGCGGGCGGCCTGCACAGCAGCGAGTGAGTCCGCACCCGCACACCGTCGCGGACGACCGCAATGCCGATCGAACAGATACTGCCGCGGGCTGGGTTGGCGGTTTCGACGTCGAAAGCGGCGAACGACAGAGTCATCGGGATTCCTCCAGGGGAAGGGGTCGAATACGCGGGCCACCGCACTGAACGAGGTAGGGCCGCGAGAGGCGGAGTGCTTCGAATTCGGCCCAGCCATGGGCGATGTCGGCAATGGCAGTGGCCAAGGCGAGAACGTTGATCGGTCTGACGTCTGGCAGCACCGGCCACCGCGGACGCTCGACCGTCCGGCCGCCGGCGACTTCGGCGGTGAATACGGCGTCGGCCGAGGCGATTTCGCGTCGCACCGCGTCCGCGGTGGCGTGCACGTCGATCATGGCTGAGCTGGTGACCCCAGCGGGGAGATCGATCGGCTTGTGTCGCACCGACGGAAGTCCGTGCACCAGATGCTGGATCGTCGTGGTTCGACTGTGCGAGACGACCCAGGCACCGGTCAATCGCGAGACCATCGGCTCCGGACTGATGTTCACCTGCCAGACCACGAGCTCCTGATCGGTGGTGTCGAGCACCACCAGCGGTGGCGCGAAAGTCGTTGTCATGTCAACTCCGTGGGTCGGCAACACCCGATCGGGGCGTGCGGGGTCGCGCCGTGGCAGTACCTGCCCGGCGAGAATTCGATGGATATGTCAGCGCCTGCGGCGCTCGGCGAGCCGTCGCCGAATCCGGTCGAACAGCGTGCGCAGCCGGGCGATCGTCGAGGCAGGATGCGGTGCGGGTGGGGTTATCGGCCGAACCCCGAGTCGGGCTGCCAGTTGGGCAGGGGTCGGCACCGGGCTGCTGCTGATGGGAACGTCCAGCTTGATCGGCGCCCGGCCGGGTGGAGTTGGTGAGGTGCTTGCGGCGTACTGCTCGATCGTCTGGCTGGTGAGATGCCAGCCGTGGCATGCCGGGCACTGGTAGCACCGCACCTCGCGACGTCGGGGATCGCGGGTGTCGATGCCACCGAGGACGAGCTCGGCATCAGCACGGGTGAAGTACCGCCGCTTGCCGTGGAAGCAGCGCGTCACCGGGGTACGCAGTCGCTGTTTGCGCAGGTCGTCGCCATTCCGGAGAGTTACTGCACGAGGGCTTCCTGACCGGTGTCGACGGTGCCGAGCTCGTCGATGGGTGGACATACGCTCTCCTCTCGGGTGATGGAAGGCACGACGAAGTACGGCCTTGTGGCGGCCGGATCGTGGTCGGGATCTATTGCGGAGCAACAACTTCGGTCTGCTCTGCGGTCGGCGGGGAGGTGCGTTGCCGATGGATAAAACGTAGCATCTGCGTCATCTCAACGTCAAGCAATTAACAATGTTTTCAATCCTTCGTGTGGTGAACATTGGCTGCGAACTGGGATGAGTGTTGAAAACATCGTCAATCCCATACCGTGTAACCTTGCGTTTGACGACCCCTCCACGTGGTGGCAGGTCGAAAGGGAGGCATATGTCGGACTCAACCGCCACAGTCGCCGCAGCGGAGATCGCCCGGATGGCCGGTGTCACCCGCGCCACCGTCAGCAATTGGCGCCGTAGGCACGCCGATTTCCCGGTCCCGGTGACCGGCGGCTCCGAGGCTCGACCCCTGTTCGATCTCGGCGAGGTGCAGCAATGGCTGCGCGGACGTGGGGTGCAGACCGCCGACTCACCGCTGCAGCAATTGCGCACCGTGCTGCGATTCGGCGTCGACCCAGCCACCGTGCCGGCGCTGATGGAGCTGGTAGGTGACCTCACTTCGGCGCCGGATACTCCACTGCACGCAGCCCTTCGCGACGCCATCGCTGCGACCGATGTCAAGCAGGTCCTGGATGTGCTTGCCGAGCGCGGCCTGGACGCGGTGCCCAGCACCGGTGTCTACCCGACCGACCCGCCCGTCGCCGCTCTCATGGCCGACATCCTCACGGCCGCAGCTTCTCCACCGCCACGCAGCCTGCTCGACCCCGCCTGCGGCAGTGGCACTCTCCTTCTCGAAGCCGCCCGGATCGGCGTCACCGCGCTGTCCGGCCAGGACGTGCTCCCCGTTCAGGCAGCCCGGACCGCCGCTCTTCTTCATGCGAGGGTCCCCGCCGCCACGGTCGACATCCGTACCGGTGACAGCCTGCTCGACGACGCCTTCCCTGGTGAGAAGTTCGACGCGCTGCTAGCCAACCCTCCCTATGCACAACGTGATTGGGGGGCGGAGTCGTTGGCGGTCGACCTCCGCTGGGAGTATTCGGTGCCGCCGCGCGGTGAATCCGAACTCGCCTGGGTTCAGCACATTCTTGCGCACCTGCGTGTCGGAGGGACTGCTGTTGTTCTTCTTCCGCCGGCCGTCGCCTCCCGAACATCTGGACGCCGGATCCGCATGGAGCTGCTCCGCGGCGGTGCCCTGCGTGCGGTGATCGCGCTGCCGCAGGGGGCATCGACGCCACGTCAGGTGGGGCTCCAGATTTGGGTGCTGCGTCGTCCCGGCGCGGAACCCGCTGAATCGGTGCTGTTCACCGACTCGGCACGACTCCCCAGTCACGGTGACGCCCAATCGGATTGGCAAGTTCTCGCCGAACGAGTCCTCGACTCGTGGCGCGCCTTCGACCACGGTGACGTCGACGCCGCCACCGTCGCGGACCTCTCCGCGGTCGTCCGAACGATGGACATTCTCGACGACGACGTCGACCTGACGCCCGCCCGCCGAGTCCGCGCCGCTATCGACCCCAGCAATGTGGCGGCCTCCGCACACGCCGCCATCGCCCTTCTCGGAGAGCAACTCGCCGAACTTCGCAGCGTCGCCGAGACGGTGAAGGAATGGTCAACCCGCGGCGACACAGCGCTGCGCACCGCCACCGTCGGTGATCTCGAACGAGGTGGGGCGGTTCGACTCGTACCGACAACCCCGGAAGCCGCAGACCCGGACGCACCCCAGCGTCCCGTGCTGTCCGGCCGCGATCTCCTCGCCGGGCAAGGCCCGTCTGGCCTCACTGGCGCGGGTGTTCCAGTGTCCGCCGAACTGATCCGCGAAGGTGACGTCCTGGTCTCCAGATTCCGCGACGACCACGGCGCCGCTCAAGGCGCCCGCGTCGCCGAGGGCGCCGACATCGGTGCGGTCCCCGGTTCCGGCGTGATCGTGTTCCGGACCGACCCGAGCAGGATGGATCCGTGGTTCTTCGCGGGGTTCATAGGCAGCCCCGACAACTCGGCGGCGATGTTCGGCTCGACCACGATCCGGCTCGACCCGTCACGATTGCGGATCCCGATCCTCCGTCTCACGGAGCAGAAACCGTATGCGGAGGCTTTCCGCAAACTGCATCTCCTGCGAGTAGCGGCGGCTCGGACCGCGGATGCCGCGGTCAGTGCCGCCGAGCTGATCGGGACGGGGCTGACCGCGGGGGTACTGGCTCCAGGCCGCGAGTAGTGAGCGATCCTACGCCCGGATTCTCATCGCTCCGCTCGACACTGCTCCTCCGACTTCACTGCGATGCATTCGATCCATTTGCGTTGCACCTCACCGGAAGTCGGTGCTTCGCCACACCGGGTGCCGCACCGCTGATAACCAGGAACCGGAGAGCCGTCGGGGTAGGTGCAGTTGGTCCCCTGCGCATCGCACTGGTAGTCCCGGCCGTAAGGGTCGCCGGCCGGCGTGGGCTGTGGACAGCGCGGGTCTCCGACGACGTACGCCTGGCCACTGTAGATCGCAGTGCCGTTCTCGCAGTACAAGAATGTCAGCTCGGATGGCTGGCTCGCAGGTGATGTCGCCTGTGGCGCTGTGGCAGTCGGCGTCAATTCAGCGGGCGGGGCCGGTGGTGGTGGTGTGTCCATGGTCGTGCTGTCTGTGGTGAGTGGTGGCGACGCCGGGGTAGAAGGTGTAGCAGGCGGAGGCTCTGACGCGGGCGAACTCTGCGACACCGACCAGGTGGAGGTGGAGGTGGTCGTAGTCGACGGTGTGTCTCCGTTGCACCCTGCCAGCGCCACCACGGCCGCGGCGACCAACCCGACGGCGAACCGGCCAACAGTCACTGTCATCAGCACGCCTTCCTGTCGAATGCCGCCCCGGTTCCTCTCGGCACGAAGGGTGTGGACGGCCATGCATGTGAGATCGGAGCTAGCGCTATCGCCGTTAGCTCCGGTCCGTGCAGCGAGAGCAATGAGCAAGACGACCCGCCAGCCACCTGACGGTATACACTCCGATCGGAAGGGGTGGTGTGCTCAATGTTATTGTTTGGCAATACATTTGGATGCGAGGCTACGGCATCGGCCGGGGCTGACGCTCGGGTGTCGTGGAGTTCGCGTGGCTGACCTGTCGGTGGAGCTGCCGAGCTGCGCGGGATTCGCCGTAGATCTTGGAGAAATAGGAGCTTGCTCGGCCTCGAATGTCTCACGCTTGCTGCCAGCGGTCTCGTTACCAGCGGGGTCTACAGGGCTGATCGCGACTGTGGCGCCATCGGTAGAGAAGTTTTGCAGCGCGGTAGGTGGGGCGCTGAACACCGAGGCGACCGCTATCAGTGGCCTCGGGACAAACTTGTCAACGGCAGCGACACAGTTGGGGTCGACGGACGGGGCGATTGCGGCTGCGATCTCCGCGACATCGAATGGTGTGGGCGCTGGCGGTGCGCAGTCTGCCGACGGCGGGGGTTTCGGAGTAAGCCGTTTCGGCGGGTTGCAGCTTCCGAGTCTTCCTGCGGTACCAGACAACGTGTACACAGTGCGACAGACCGTGGAATCGGCGATCGGCCTGCTCTCTGTCTACGACGAGCGACTGAGCGCTGCGATCGGAGTCCAGCCGACGGTCGACCTACTCTCACCGTTGGTGGCCGACTGGGAATCGCTACAAGCGATTGGTAAGCGGATCGGCTTGCTCGGAATCAACGATTATGTCACTTCCGAAAACCTCATCAACGGCACCAAGTGGCTCCAGGGCAGTTGGTCCGGGGAGGCCGCGCAGTCATTCGGGGTGAGCTCGAACAAGCTCGGGCAGACAGTCGGCACCAGGAGCCTCGATCTCGACGCGGTGTCCAAAATTGTCGAGTACGGCGGGTACTATATCGAACGTCTAGTATACAACCAAGCGGCGGATCTGTGCGGAAAAGTCCTGCAGCCGATGACATTTCTTGGCGCAACTTTTCCGCTCGGCGCATGGGCCCCGCATATCAATAACCCGATCAACGACACGATGAAGTCAGAGATAACCGCAGCCTTGGATGCGCTCAAAACATCTACAACTTCGCGTCAGGAGGAGATTCAGACGATGGTAGACAAGATCTCATCGGTGCTGGAGTACGCGCCGGGGCGATCGATACCTGTCTTCACCTCCAGTGAATTCGATCTTCCGGCGAAGATCGCTATCGACATCGGCACTCGGAAGTTTGGATATGGTGACAACATGTGGTGGGAGGATCGCGTTGACTCCGTATTCTGACCGTGATGCTACCTGGCTGCTAATCCAGAATTGGTTGACGTAGATGACAAGTAATCTTCCTGGCATGCCGCCGACGCCGCCACCAGATCCGGGTCAGGGCGCGCACGGTTCCCAGCCTCTGTGGGCTCGGTACGATGACTTGCAGTTCTTCGACCAAATGATCTTCGCGACCGCCGCTGCCGATGCGGCTGGACTGACCAATGCCGCTGATCATCTCGAACACTATCTTGCGAACACAGGCACGGACTGGAAGTTGGATCCGGATAGAATCATGAATGACGAGCCGGCGTTGAAGGTGCATTTCGACAACCTCATCACCGTCGAGGTTTCGAATATCGCGAAACGTATCGGCAGCATCACAACAGATCAGTCCATCTCGGCGTCGTTTCAGGCGGCGTGGAAAGAGTATATATTCGCCGACCGCGATTGGTATCTGGCGATCGGTGCGGTAGAAACTACTGCATGCGGAGCGGTGAAGATCGAGAAATTGACTGGTGCAGGTGTGCAGTATCGCATAGAGCTAGACTATCAATGCCACCTATATGATCGATATAACTGGGATGGTGACAAGCAGACTGAGATCGGTGGAGTCACTTGGACCGATCGTGAACTAGGTGCCCTGCACACTGCGGGTCTGGCGAAAGAGTTCGACATGATCGGCTCGTCTACGATCAAACACTACGCGGGAGATCTGCCCTCGGTGGGCGATCTGGGCCTGCCTGCGCCGAGTGGAACAGGGACTCCTCGATGAAACCGACCGCAGCTGGTCAGCCGGGTGTCAGTCGCCGCCGATGGCAGGCTTGGGTCGCGTGGGCACTGGGATTGTGCTTACTGATTTCCCTCGGGCTGTACGGATGCAATCGCGCAGTCAACCACGCCGTCGATCGGATGATGGTGGCAGATGTCGAGGAGTCGACCAGTCCGGAATTGTTGCAAGAAGCAACTGAATACGGCGGATGGGTCCTGCCTGCGAGTGCTGAGGTGCTGCTCGTAAAGCGCGAAATCATACGAGACCGAAAATACCAGATTGCGTTGAAGGCTTCCCCTGCCGACCTCGCCCTTATGCTGGAGCAATCTCGATTCCCGGACGTGCTCGTCCATCGCGTAACTCCCTACTCCGTGAAGACGATCGCCGGGCCGCCGCTGGAATCATCGCCGCGGGTGGAACAAGGGCAGGAGGCGTGGTTCACCTCGGCGTCGGGAAAGGTGATGATTCGCGAAGTCACTGTCGACGTGCGGGATGAGGCTACGCGGATCGTCCACATAGAATTCCGTGGCATCTAGCGCCGCGTCCGAGAAGGTTGAGACAGTATGCAGTTACGTCACCGACGATCTGATCGACCAGCTCGGACCTCGAGCGAATGAGGAGATGTTGACCACCGCCTAACGGCTCCGCGCCGAGGGAAAGCACGCGCCGAAGCCCGAACACTTGTGAAAGCGGATCGTATCCCTGCGGCCGGCGATTCAGGCTGAGGAGGAGATGCGGGACGTGCTGGCGGAAGCGTTGGTTGGTGGCGTCGTCGGGATCGACGGGGTGTAGCAAGCGATTCAGTCGAGCAGGGCGGCGGCCTTCGCATATGCATTGGCGATATCGGCCTGGCGACGTTCCCGCTCCTCGACGTTGGGCGTCCAGAGTGCCTGCTGGCTGGTGTGATACGTCTTGATCACCTTGAGACGACTGGAGACGCGCGGGTATTTGCGCTCAAAGCGCAGCCACGCTGTCTGGGCTGCACCGCCGTGCGCGATCACCACCTGCAGCTCTGGAAGCAGATCGATCAGTCGACGCAGCGGGTCGAGCCCGCGGTCGATCTCGCCTGATGCGGGGTTGCGATTGATGTACCAGGGATAGGTGTTCCACACCGTGAGTTCGGTAGGGCTGATACCGGCATCGGTGACGAACCCGAGATGTCGTTCGGCGGACGGGTCGTCGTTCTCGAGTGACAGGAATCCACTGCCCTTGTCCTGCTGGGTGCGTGGACCGGGATCGCGGAACACAGCCAGGATGCGCGCCTCGATGCCGCCGTAGGTGGGTGCGACGTACGGCATCCATTCGCCCTGCTCACTGCGAAGCGCGTCGACGAGCTGGTTGATCGGTGCCAGGCGATCTATGTAGACGAGGGAATGCTGGTGCCGTCGGTACTCCGGGTCACGCATACGTCGGGCGAGGAGTACCGCCGCGGCTGGTTCAGCTTCGCTCGGCGCTTCGTCGTCAGCTCGCGCGTCGGTCAGCTCGGAATCAGACGTGGCCGAATCGGTGTCCGCTGCGTCGTCGTCCTCGGCGGAAACGAGTGGGCACTGATCGAACATTGCGGCGTGAAGGCGGGTCAACGCATCTTCCGGATGGAACTGGCCATCGAATCGGTTCCGCAAGTACAGGTCGATGGAGTCGACCATCGCACTCGACTGGAGCGCAACTTCGGGCACGGACGACTGTCTGATCGTCGTCGCGAATTGTTCTCGGAGGAAAGGGAATTCGCGGCGTGCGTCTGACGTGGACTGACGGATGGTGTCTCGATGCATCCGTCGCTCCTCGCGCATGGACCCGGTCGAGAGGAACTCTCTGGGCGGCATCTCTGAGCCGAGTTCTCGCTGCGCGTGCTCGATCGCACTGATGTGGCCGACGACGGACTTCGCTGCCTGGTAGAACGCATCCTCGGCATCTTTGATCTGAGGATCCTGCGCCGTCGAAGGATGGTTTCGGCGGTACCAGCGTTCCTGCCATTCGTCTTTCAGCTCACGCGCGCGTTGCCGGGCAGCGCTGAGGCGCGTACGGGTGCTTGCCGCGATATCCGAGATCTGCGCCCGCGCTGCGGACGGAGCTTGCGCGATGCGTTCCCTCAAACTCATTGTTGGCCCTACTATCTGTTCGAGGTCTCAGGATTCGGCAACGTCACACCGACGATAATCAGTCCCGACCGGACACGGAGGCGTTTCGCATTGGTGCGCTACAGTCCGGGCACCAGCGGTCACGTCGAGCCAGCTCGCGGGCGCGGCCTTGGCTGTACGTCCCGTATAGCGTGCGGTGTTCAGTGCATGTCGCGAACACATCCGGGTCGACCTGATCGGCGGCGACCACACGATAGGCAGACAGTTCCGCCACGGAAATCGGCTTGCCCGCCCCGGGACGAATCGGTGCGGTCTCGATGACACTGCCGGGCCGCCATTCACCGGCCTTACGTTCTGGATCACCCCAGCCGAGCCGTCGGCGTAGTGCCTCCTGGACTGCTGGACCTCTCGCTTGGTCTTCCGCGAGCCGCGTCTCCTCCTGACGCCGCCAATATGCCCTCCGTTCAGCGCTTTCGGCGAACTTGGCTGCGCGGAACGCCTGAGCGGCCGGTTCGGACTCCACAGCAAGCTCCAGCGCGAGCGAATCGGCACGGCGCCCGGTCGAGCGCTCACCCGCACTCACCATCTCACCGATCCGGAGTACGCCGCTGGAATCGAGTTCAGCAGTCCGAACAACGAACCGCCATTGTCTGGGTGCCACCTTCCGGAGATCGACTGTCACGCCTCGATCGTGATCAGTGATCGTGCGGTCGGGGCGCCCGCCGAGTTCCCGGTCAACAAATTGACTCATTTACGTTAACTACTTTCTACATTCGCGAGGCCGGCGGCGACGTCGTGTGGTCGCCGACCGGGTTCGCATGTGGTCTATGACTTGCCTGTAGCTGTCAGCAGGGGCCGGGAATCCGGTGGCGCTGCTGGTCGGCGATCCACCACGACAGTGCGCCGGACCCGGCGCCGATAAGGGCACCTGGCACCGCGCCGACTATGAAGATGGGCAGGCCGGCGAACGCGCCGATCGCTGCACCGATGCCTGCGCGCAGTTCCAACGTGTCGCCGGGCATCATGCACATGGCTACCGGATGTCCGGCGGCGTCGAGACTGATGAGGATCGCGGCCGACGGGGCTGTGGACGCGGTGACAGGAGGCGTTGCCTCCGCAGCCGCAGGGCCGGCGGTTCCGAGGGCGATCAGGGCCGAACCGGCAAGTGCCGCAAGGGTGGTCTTCATCGGTGATTCTCCTATTGTTGAGGGGTTGATCTCGAGGCGATCCGCTCATGTAGCTTCTGCACGATGTCGAGCAGATGGACCACTTCCTGGTGGGTCGGTGAGAGCTGATAGGCGTGGTGGTGGCAGGCCTCGGACAGCCGGGTCCATGCGTACTGCGCCTGCGTCGCCACCTCCGGGCTGTCGCGGTAGGCGACCTCCAGGCAAGAGAGGCGGGCGTGGCCGCTGGCGCGGCCGGGTTCGATGCCACGTGCGCGGAGGAGGTCACCGATGATTTCCTCCAATGCCGTTCGCGTCAGCCAAGCGCCGATCCGGTTGGTGTGTGGGGTCCGACCGGCAATCTGTGTGAACGCCATTGCCAAGAGTGCGCTCATCTGGCCGCCGCCTCGATGTCGTCCACCATGCGCTGAACATCTTTGGCCGCTTGCCGTGGGTCGGTCGTCGCGGTGAGTCCGTTGTGCATCTTGGTTCCCACCGTGCTCAATGCCGACTTGAGGTACTCCGCGCGCGCCCACTGGTCGAGGACGTGGTTTTCCCGTTGTTCTCCGAAGATTGCGAGGGTCACCTTCGATCGGGTGGCCGTCGCCTTTCCCCATTCGTACTCGAGGGCTGTGAGCGCTTGTCCCGCACGGATATTGCGCGTGAAGTAGGTATGGCGCGCGGCAGCTTCTACCGCGAACCGCAGCATTCCAGGCAATGTGCGCCGCAGTGCAACGTCGGGGATGCGGTCGTTCTCGTACTCCTTGATGAGCCCGAACGCGTCGCTGAGGTAGCGACGTGCCGGATCGGTGACAGGGGTGATGCACACCTGCGAGTCGTTGTTGCGGCTCACCTCCACGATCGTGGCGGAGAAGTTCGCGCGGCGCACTGCTGCGGGCAGCCTGTCGTCGTGGGAGAAGACGATGACCTGCCGGGTCTGGGCGAGTTCGCTGAGCAACGAAACGAGCCCGTCGACCTTGGCGGGATCCATCGCCTGGACCGGATCGTCGAGCACGAGGAAGCGGAACGGTGATTCGGCCATGGTTGCGCGCGGAAGAAACAATGCCAGCGCCATGGCGTGCAGTTCGCCCTGGCTCAACACGGTGAGTCCGCCTGCGGGCACGCCGTCGACCTTCGAGTCGATCCGCAGCTTGCGCCGGGTCGACGAGCCCTCCAGGACGAGGTCACCGATCTCGATGTTGCTTTCCTGCTTCAGCATTTCCCACGCGTGGATGGCTCCTTCGCGGATGGGCGAGAGCCGTTCGTTGCGCAGTCGAAGGTCGTTGTCCTGCAGCCAATTCTTCGCATCGGCGAGCTGGTCGACGACCGGCTTGTCCGCGAGCCAAGCTTCCCAGGCCGCACACCAGGCGCGGATGCGGGCATTGAGCGGTTGCCAGCTGTCCTCACGCGTGGACAAGCATTCGGCGGCGGATTCGGTGAGCTGATCGATGGCCTCGACCAGCGCATCGACCTCGGATTCGAGGTGGTCGGCGAGTTGCAGCATGGTAGGCGCGGTGTCGCCACGGGTGATCGATCCCCACTGGTTCCACGCTGTGCGGGCGGCGGCGACGGCCGAGTCGAGTTCGGGGACGGGGGAGTGGTGGAGAAGCGCAGGCGGAGTCGACAGCATGCCCAGTGCTTCGGACTGTGCCAGCTCCACCAGTTTCCGGGCCTGAGCGAGTGCGGCCAGGTGGTCGCGGTCGGCGCTCACCGCTTCTCGACTGCGTGAGGCCCACGCGTTGTCAAGGCGGCCGCCCTGGCACACCGGGCAGGTCATGTCGCCGTGCTCAGCGTGTACCCGGAGAGCCTGTTCGAGCAGGTTCAGGGTGGCGAGCTGCTTATCGCTGGCCGCGGCGCCGAGCTCGGCCAGCGCGGTCATGCACGCTCGCAAACGTTTCGCCACGGCGTTCGCATCGTCGGAGGTGGCGGGAGCGCGCAGCTGTGCGAGCGCACGGAGGCCGGCCAGTGGGCCGTTGTCGGTCTCGGCGTTGTGCAGCAGCCCGCGCAGGCTGGTGAGGTCGGGCAGGGTCTTCTTCAGTAGGGGCGCAACGGTGGCGGCGCGATTGTCGTCGAGCGCGGCGGCGTCGGTAGCGAGGTCGCGGCGCTGTTTGGCGAGCTCATCGCCTGGTCCCTTGCGGGCCTTGTGCCGCACCTGGATTCGGTCGATCGCATCGGTGAGTTGTCCCACGCCGAGCACCCGCGAGATCGCGTCGTGCAGGTCGCTCGGTGTGCCGGTGAGCATGGCGCCGAGCTCGTCGTAGGACAGGATCGGCCGGAATTGTCGCAACGGACCGTCCCAGCCGAGGTCTGCGCGTCCGATCTGCTGTTTGCCGCCGCGACGTTGCGTGCGGGTGGTGTACTGGTCGACATCGGTTTCGCCGTCGGCCCAGTTGATGCTCACCGTGATCGGGTCGTCGCCTTCTTCGACTAGGTGGACGGCGATGCGTGCCGTCCCGTGGTGCAGGTTGCGCCACGCATCGCGCCACTGAGTCGACTTCTTGCCGGCCCAGCGGTAGGCGCTGTCGGTCAGCGTGAGTTCCAATGCTTCGGAGATGCTCGACTTTCCTGAGCCGTTGCGGCCGGCGACGATGGTGAGGCCAGGCTCGGGTCGAAGCGTCAACGTGGTGGCCGGGCCGATTCCGCGGAAGCCCTCGACGTCGATCGCGGTGAGGAATGTGCCGCGTGAACTATCCGGTGCGCCAACTGAGCTCGTGCCAGATGTGGGCAGGTCTCGCGATGAACCACCGAGGTAGTCGTCGAGCGGCTGGTCGCCCTCTAGTGCGGTGAGGATCATCAGGCCGACTTCGTCGCTCAGTTCGGCTCGATCGAGTTGATCGGCGATCCAGGGAACGAGATCGGTGGCGGCAGGGTGTACCTCGGTGGTGTCTGACATAGCGGTGAACCCTTCTCGTACTGAACGTGATTCGGGTGAAACCTGGGAACTGAGGTCAGAGCGGGGTGATCGGCTGGACCGTGGCGACCGGTGCAGTGCTGGTATCGCTACTCAGGCGCCCAGTTATTACGTCGGCTTTCGTACCGGCGACGGTGATCGAGTGGATCCGCTCCCAGCTGGTGCCCTCGTCGAGTGCAACGGTGACGCGGTAGCGCGTCGTCGGGGCGAAGACGACCCGTGCGGTCGTGACGATCCGAAGCTCGTACTCGAAGTTGCAGCCTGCCGAGCCGTAGTACTACTCCCCGTGATGGTCAGGTTCGGGGTGATGTTGTATTCGGTGGGGAGCTGGCGGGGTGGTTGTCGTGGGTCGAATCGTTGCCGCGGGTGCTGCCGATGCTGCGGCACTGGTGGTTGTTGTCGCGGGGGTCGCACGCCGCACCGATCGCGCCGAACAGGACCCGGTGGTGCAGAGGCCGCCGACTGCCGCGAAGGCGATGACCAGTGGTTTCGCGCTACCGACTGACCGGGCGGGCAGGTGTGGGGGCGGAATGTGTGGTGCTGGGATAGATCACGGTGCCTTCTCGGGTTGGTGGTCGAGTGCGGGGAGTTCGCGGTGTGCTGCCGCGAGTGAAGGCCACACCGGCGCCCCGGTGTACATATACAGGCTGCAAGAAGACGAAAACATTGTCAAGCAATAAATGGGGACTTGACGAGATTCTTGAGTGCATGGCGGGTGTCGTCGCGGAGTCATGCGGGACGGTTCGGGTTCGTAGGCGTCGCAGGCGGTGGCGTCCGGCCAGGCTGTCCAGCGCAGCATCCGGTCTGGAGCCTTCCGCTGATCGCGCAGCACTTGACCGATCTCGGCCTGGATCAGGTCGAGATGTTGCTCGAATATCGTCTGCCGGAGGCGAGTTCCCGGGCGGACGTGATCCTCTGCGGGATCGATCCCGAAACCGGCGCAGACACCTACGTGGTCGTCGAGCTCAAGCAGTGGAGCGCGGCCGAGCTGGAGTTCAACAGTGACCGAATCGTCAGGGCCACCGGCCTTCCGGGCGAGAAGCTTCATCCGATCGACCAGGTCCGAGGCTATTGCAAGTACCTCACGCAGTACGTCGAAGTGCTACACGATCAACCGCGAGCGGTACACGGCGTTGCCTACCTCCATAACGCGACTGAGAGTTCGATCGGCAGTCTGCGAGCTCAGCAACCCGATCAGTCCGGCCGCATGTATACCGCCGAGGGACGCGAGGACTTCCTGCGGTTCCTCGCGAACCGATTGGCTCCGAAGTCCGGCGCCGCGGCAGCTGAAAAGTTGCTGGAAAGTCCGATTCGGCCGCGGGCAGACCTGATTTCCTTCATCGCATCGGAATTGCGTCGGGCGACGGAGTATTCGCTGCTCGACTCGCAGGAAATTGCCTACCGGCGAGTTATCGACCAGGTACGGCTGTCTCATAAGCAGGATGGCAAGGGCGTCGTCATTGTTACCGGCGGTCCAGGTAGTGGCAAGAGCCTCATTGCGATCACGCTGCTGGCGGAACTGCACCGCGAAGGAAAGCGGGTCAAACATGCGACTGGATCGCAGGCATTCACCGAGTCGCTTCGAAAATTTCCGGCCAAAGGTTCTACCACGCTCAAGAGTTTGTTTCAGTTTTACCGCACATTCGCCAAATACGAGAAGAACGAGCTGGATGTGCTGATCTGCGATGAGGCGCATCGTATCCGGGCTGTTTCGACCAACAGATTCTCGAAGCAGAGTGAAAGGACCGGCCGACCGCAGGTCGACGAGCTCATCGCAGCCGCCAACGTCCCAGTGTTCCTCCTGGACGAGCATCAGGTCGTTCGGCCGGGAGAGGTCGGGACCTATCGCGAGATTCACGATCACGCGACTCGTGCCGGTTGTCGAGTGCACCACGTCGAGTTGGATGGGCTGTTCCGGTACGGTGGCAGCGAGGAATATGACGAATGGGTTCGTCGGTTGCTCGGACTGCGGGCAGGCGGTCCGACTGCCTGGACCGGGGACCCGAACTTCCAGGTTCTGGTGGCACAGTCGCCGCAGCAGATGCAGGACTTTCTGCGGGCGAAGAACGAGGAAGGCCAGGTGGCACGCATCACTGCCGGGTACTGCTGGCCGTGGAGTGATCCGAACCGGGACGGGAGCTTGGTCCACGATGTCAGTATCGGATCGTGGTCCATGCCGTGGAATCTGAAGAGCGACAGGTCGGTCAACGGCATTCCGTCCCGGTTGTACTGGGCGACCGAACCGGCGGGCTTCGATCAGATCGGCTGTGTCTACACCGCTCAAGGCTTCGAATTCGACTGGGCAGGGGTCATTATCGGCCTGGACATGGTGGTTCACGACAGGACGCTGAAGAGTGTCCGGGTGGGCAATCAGGATAGGATTATGCGGGCCAAGGACCTGTTCGACGACGAATTCGACCGGTTGGTCCGCAATATCTACAAGGTGTTGCTTACACGCGGCATGAAGGGCGTGGTCATCTACGCCACCGATCCGAACACTCAGGAATTGCTCACCAGCCTGGTTCCCGGACCGTCACACCTCGGGCCCGGAGCCAACGCCGCCTCAGTGTGACGGCGCGACCGGCAGTCCACCAGGTCATTACAAGTGCAAGCTTGTGCTTTCGGTCAGTATCTTTCGAGCACCTTCGATATCTGCTAGACGCGCGGATATCGTTGCTGTTGCCAAGTTGTCAGGTAGTACGTCGGAGAATTTCAGTCCGCGGGCTGCTCGCTCGTCGGCCATCGGAAGTACCAGTACCGAGTCCGGTTTGCGTAGGTCGGCTACCGCAGCGCGCCACATTTCGGCGGTCAGATCCGGTCGGAGGCGGATGCTGAAGTCGTTGGGGCGCTGGGTGGGATCGACCACCGCGGCTAGAGACGCCGCGAGGGTGGCGTTGGCGCGGAAGCCGGCGAAGGTCCACCAGCGCAATGCTTCACCCTCGCGGTCGATCACGGTGGCGTTGCCATCGACGCTGTTCACCGACTTCGTGGCTCGGATGTCGGCGAGCTCATTCTTTGCTCGCCGGGTGAGGGTGACCGGGGGGTCGGCACCGAGCAGCACGTCACGTATGGCGCGCGCGAGCTCGAAGGAAAGTCCGCGCAACCCGATGTTCGACCACTTCGCGACACCGCCGCCATCGGCCGGCTCTACGAACGCACGGCGACGGGACCAGTCGATGTAGGTGACTCGCCAGCTGCGACCGGCAAGCAACAGCAGGCGCGGTCCTGGCCGGTCGTCCGTCAGGACCGAGGGGTCGGTGTGGCCGATTTCCTGACGACCAGCCAGCACCGTGAATTGTGGAGGTGCGGTGAAGGCGGCGGTCAGGTCGAGGAAGTGGCGTTTGCCGAAACGCTTTTCCGCGGAGGGGCCGATATGGAGCAGACCGCCGTCGTCGTCGAGATGCCCCTCCGCAATGAGATGGTGCAGGATCGGCGCGCCACTGATGTCGAAGGGCGGCAACCCATTCCATTCCTGTGCCCAGATACGGTCGCCGATGGAGTGCTGTTGCAGCGTAACGGCGAGCAGTTGCTGTGCAACCAGGTGACGAGGTTCAGGCGGCGCGACGATCGGTTCGACCCAGCCACGGCTCCACAGCAGGATCAGGGCCGCGGCTTGGACGAGGGCGTCATCTGTGGTCGACAGAAACAAGCAGTTGCGTGTCGTGCCCGCCCGCCGCCCGGTGCGGCCGATGCGCTGTAGGAACGAGGCGACTGTTGTCGGCGAATCGATTTGGATCACGCGGTCGAGGTCGCCGACATCGATGCCGAGTTCCAATGTCGACGTGGAAACGATTACACAGTCACGTGCTTCGGCGAAAGCTTGTTCGGCCCTGGCACGTTCGTCCACAGAGAGCGAGGCGTGGGAGAGGAACACGGTCACCCCGCGGGTGCGCAGAGCGGACCCGAGCTCTTCGACCTGGCGGCGGGAATCGCAGAACACCAGCCGTTTCTCACCACGGTGGAGTGCGGCGATGACCTTTGCCGCGTTCTCCAACGACCCGACGTAGTCGAGCTCGACATCGCCCGGTGGTGGGGACGTTGTTCGGCCGGACGCGGGCAGGGTGACGCCGGGGGCAATGACCCGCCCCGCCCGGGCCACCGCCCCTGATCCTTGCAGCCAGGTGAGGAGTTCGGTGGGGTTGCCGACCGTGGCGGAGAGGCCGACGCGCTGGATCGGGCGGCCGGTGACACGTTGGAGTCGTTCGAGAACCGCGAGCAGGTGCCAGCCGCGGTCATCGCCGGCGAAGGCGTGAACTTCATCGATGACGACGGCGCGGATATTGCCGAGGAGCTGGTTGTGATCGGTTTTCGTGCCGATCAGCATTGCCTCGAGCGATTCGGGCGTGGTCAGCAGGATATCGGGGTGTTCCCGGCGGATCCGGTCGCGTTTGGCGTTCGACACGTCGCCGTGCCATAGCGCGGCGCGACGGCCGAGCCACTGTGCGTAACCGTCGACCCGGGGCGCCAGGTTGTTCAGCAACGCTTTGAGCGGGCACAGGTACAGCACGGATGTCCCGGTCCAGTGTTGCTGCGTCATCGCGCTGAGCAGCGGGAAGCAGGCTGCCTCGGTCTTGCCGCCCGCAGTCGGCGCGAGCAACACGACGTCCTCGCCCGAAAGCAATGGCTCGATCGCCTCTTGCTGCAAGGGTCGCAGGCCTGGCCAGCCGAGCGTGTTGACGATGTGGTGCACCACCACCGGATCGAGTCGATCCCATACCTCGTCGGTCACGGGCCGATCTTGCCATGTGGTCGGATGCGTCGGATCGCTCGCCCGCTACGGCAGGTGGTCGTCGAGGATTCGGACGAACGATTTCAGGGTGTCCAGGTCGGAGGTGGCGACGTGACGTGTGGATCCCGAGGTCACACGTCGAGGTCGATGTCGTCTGCGCTGACGAGATTTCGTTCGGCATCGGTGAGTTCGGTGACGCCGACAGTCAGCGTGTAGTGCTCGCGGGGGTTGAAGTCGGGGAATTGGTCGACGCGATCGAGTACATCGCCGACCAGCTTCTTGAGGTACACCCGTGGTGCGATGCCGACCTTGCCACCGAGCGTGCCGCTCACCGCGGTGGCCAGGTCGGCGATGTAGGCGTCGTCGGCGACGCGGCGGATGCGGTCCGGCTCGGTGCTGCCGTCGGCATAGAGGTTGCGGATCGTGCTGCCCAGCGCTACAAGGGATTCCATCGTGAATCCGGGCAATCGCAGCTGTACAGCCCGCGGGTTGTCGAATCGCGGGTCGGTCGTGAAGTCGGTGGCGAGGCGCTGGGCCAGGGGTGCCAATCGCTGCACGCCTTGCTGCCCGTCGTAGAACGCAGGCGTGCCGGTGATGAGCAGGTACAGGCCGGGGAAGCGACCCGAGTGGACTTCGTCGATGAGCTGGCGCAAGGCGTTGAGCGCCTTGTCTCGCGCATCCGAACGCACCCGCTGCAGAGTCTCGACCTCGTCCAGGACAAGGAGCAGGCCACGATGACCACTGTCGCGCAGCACCGTCAGCAGCCCCTGCAGGAAGCCGAGTGCGCCGAAATGGTCGAGCTCACCGCGGACACCGGCGGCCCGCCGCGCGGCCGCCGCAACGTTGGGCTGGCCACCCAGCCAGGCGATGATCGCGGACGCCGTGGCCTCGTCGTTGTCGAGTAGCGCGCGGTGGTAGCCGCGTAGCGCCGTGGCGAACGACGGGGCGTGGCGCGACACCTCGGCCAGTCGTGCGGCCATCAGTTCGCCGACCGCGTCCGCCAGCCCGTCCTCGTCCGCGCCGGCGGCCAACGCGTCTTCCTCGAGCGCGTAGAACCAGGCATCGACAACCGGTCGCAGCGCACTGGGCGGAAAGCTTGTGGTGGTCAGTTGCTCGGTGACCCGCCGATACACGGTCTCGAGCTTGTGCAACGGCGTCTCGGTCTCCGAGATCTGGATCTCCGCGACAGCGAACCGCTTCGCTCTGGCGCGCTCGCCCAGCCACCGTGAGAAGAACGTCTTACCCGATCCGTACTCACCACGCACCGCCTTGAACACCGCACCGCCGGAGGCGACGGTGTCCAGCTCGGTATCGAGTGCTGCCTCGAACCGGTCGAGGCCGGTCGCCAGCAGGTCGAGTCCGTTGCCCGGCACTGCTCCGCGCCGCAGGGCGTCGATGACGTCACGGCGGCGGACGGCGCTGACCGGGGAAGGAACGCTGTTCACCAGGGCAATCTTTCCATGAGGTGATCCTGGACAATGCTGCACACTGCGGCGGCCGGACTCGTCAACGGATGCCGAACTGCGCGCGTAGCAGCCCGATATTGAGTCGTAATGTGCGGCCGTCCGCCAGGATCTCCAGTACCTGGATGCCATCCACATTGAGGAGCTGCCCGAGAACGGCCGCGAATCCGTTTGCCCTGATCGGTGGATCACCGACCCGTTGGGCGAGGGCTGTGGTGGATTGGGGACCGTCGAGGAGAGCGCGAATGGCCTTCTCCAGCTTGGAGCTACTCGGTTTGCGTGCGAGTTGTTCCAGCTGTGCCGCGAACACGTCCGACGCGAGGAGTCGGGCGACCAGGTCTTGGGCCGGATTCGCCGGTTGTGACAGCGGTTCAGGACTTGGCAGCGGTATATCGAGAGTGATCTGTGCGGAGGTCTCTTCCGCGATTCGGTCGGTGACGCGCTTGTTGGCCTTCTTGATGGCCACCGGGGCCTCGGGTTCGGGTAGCGCATCAGCATCGTCGCGCCACCAGGACGGGCGCTGGTCGCCCAGCTCGCGCCAGCCGGAGGGGCGCTCGGCACCGTAGGGGAGGAAAGCCAGGACCGGAATGGTGATCTCGGCCAGCGAAGCACCACCGTGATAGCCGGCCTTTTGCGCGGTGTAGCGGGAGTCGTTGTCCCACAAGGCAACGATTGATGCGCCGGGCTCGGGCCAGACGACGCGCGGGCCGCGCAACGCAATCTCGGTTTCGGAACCGCGGTCGAACTCGGCGGGCAGGCGGTGTCGCGCCGATTCGATGTTGGTGGCGTCGACGGTCTGGCCATGTCGGTCGATCACGTGACCGTGGTCGCTGGTGATCAGTACGACCATGCCCTGGGCTGTCGCTGCCGAGGCGAGTGCCCGCAGGTCACCGATCTCGCGGGCTTCCCAGCCGGAGTCGTCGAGTTTGGCTTCCTTGGCGAGGCGGTCATCGATCGTGTTGAGGACTACCGCGACGTGGCAGTCCTGATCGTTGATCGCGTTGTTGAGATCGGCGCCGAATCGATCGCCCGGCTTGCTGCGCAGGTCGTTCTTGTGGAAGACCGCGGCGCGCCTGGCTCCCCAGAACGAGTGCGCGGGAAATAGGCGCTGCTCGGTCTTCTGGTCGCCTTTCATGAGCTTTCCGGCGAACAGCGACGTGCGCGAGACTGCAGTCAAGCTCGGCAGCGCCGCGGCCATGCAGCGGCGGCGAGCGTCACCGTCGGACAGCGGGTCGTGTTCGGCGAACGTGGCGCGTAGTTCACCTGCCAGTTCGGTGGCGATGGAGGCGCTCATTCCGTCGACCACGATCAGTAGCACGCGGTGCTCGGCTGCCAGTGGCCGAACCACCCGGTGGAGGAAGGTTTCCACAGTGAGCAAGGATGCCGGTGTCGTGCCCGCATCCGTCCATACCGCAAGGTTTTTCGCGAACTCGCGGTCGAATTCGCGGCGGATGGCGCGGGCACGGGTGGCGATGGTGTCGTACGCGACGCGCAGGGCAGGATCGTCGTCCCCGCCGGCGTCGAGGTAGTCGAGGGCGCGGTCGGCCCAGGCTGTGCTGTGCATTTGACGGTTCAGCGCAGCCCCGACATGGGTGTCGACAGTGGGGTCGGGCTCGGTGTGCAGCCACCGGGTGAGGCGCTGGGCCATGCGAACTCGGGTGATGCGCACACGGTGATCCGCGGCGAGGTCGTGGTCGCGCAGGGCGGCGACGGCCTGGTCGATCTCCTTCGGATTGCCCCGGCCGAGCGCTTGTCCGGCAGCGGTGAACCTGGCTTCGAGTCCGGCCGCGAGCAGCGGGCTCTGCGCTGCGGCTTCGCCTGCGCCGAACTGGCGGACCAATAGATCAGCCTGGGCCAGAACGGTCTTCGCGACTTTGTGCGCAGCCATAGCGGCGTCGTCAGCTTCGTCGTCGAGGTCGGTGGCGGCGCGTGCTTTCACCAACAGATCGCGAACGTAGTCCTCGCAGGTGCGGCCGTAGGTCGCGAGCAGGCGGTCGAGTGCTTCGCCCTGTACAGGGGGGCGATCACCGAGCCAGCGCTCGACGCGCCCACGCGCCTGATAGACGGCGTTGCCAGGGGCGGCGTGCTGCCACAAAGCAGCGCAAACGAGCCCGTATGCGAGTGCTTCCGCCCCGTGTCCAGCTACGGTCAGCGCGGCTACCGCGGTGCCGGTAGCACCGCATTGTTCTGACTCGCTGAGGAATTCGATGAGGCCGTCGCGCTCAGGTGCCCGGAGATCGAGTAGCTGTTGGGACGCGCCCGGACGTTGTGTCCACTCCAGCAGGGTGACGGGGTCGATGCGATCGGTCCCCGACTGGATGCGCAGCCGACGCCCGGTCAGAGCGGTGAGTGCTGCGACGCGGGAGAGGACGCGGCCTGCCATCGCGGTGGGCCACCCTGGGGCGCCGGCAGCGTCGAGCAGAGCCTCGCAGGCCCAGCCGTCCCGTTTGAGCCGGGGATCAATGGATATGGCGCCGAACGATTCTCGGACGATGTCCCAGCGGTCGATCGCATAGACCCGTCCTCGGTGGGCGCGCGCGAGGATCGCGGGGTCGAGATCGTGTTCCTCGATATCGGTGAGCAGCACGAGAACCCGCGGGTCGGGAGCGATTTCGCGGGCGTGTGCAAGGACGGTTTCGTGCACCGCCAGCGGCGACGCAGCCACCGATACCTGGGCTCGACGGCCTTCAGCGAGCGAGAGGACAGGTTCGCCCTCCCACTCCGGTTCGCCGCGCAGCAGCAGGGTGACAGGTCCACCTGGCGTGGCCAGCTCCGTCTGGAGTTTCTTGTGTGCCGAAAGATATTGGGCCACAGTGGCCCTCGACATGCGCAGGGCAGTCGTGTCGGTGGTGCTGGTCATTCGACGACCCGCCACGTGATTTCGATGTGCGCAGTCGGCTCGAGCGCCGCCAGCTCAGCTAGTTGTTCGGAGAAGCTCGCGGCGGCGTCGCGCGCGGTGGTGGTGTAGATGCCGGTCCGGCGGCCCGCGCGAGACTTGGTGGGGTCGATCGGTGGCGTGCTGGTCTTGGTGCTCAGGTCAATTTCGTCGGGAGTCGGTGTGGGTGGGGCGATCACCGGCGCGGGTTCGACAGGCGTCGCCGGCGTGTCCCTCTGCTGTTGGCGCAGAGCGTCCTCGCGCAGCTTGCGCGTCGTCAGCTCGGTGACCTGCCGGTCGATGGTGCGCAGTGCTTCTGCCAGATCGGCCGAGCGCTGGTCGGCGCGCGCTGTGGTGCGCAGTGAGTCGAGCAGGGACGTGCCCGCAGGGCCGAGCAGGGTGGCCTGCTCGAGGTTGCGCCAGGCAGCGTGTGTCAGGGCAGAGGTGACCTGATCGGCCGACTTGATCGAGGTCGCATATCGGTCCGCATTGACCTCGACCAGATCGAACCGAGCCAGCGTTTCGACAGCCTTCTTCGCGCCGGCGGACCCGCCCGTGCCGACCGCGGCGAGGGCGGTCAGTAGCTCGAGCGAGCGTCGAGCCAGCGCAAGCCGCTCACCGGCATCGCTGTCATCGAGCTTGAGGAAATCGGCGTGCTTCTCCAGCTGTTCGACAAGGCGAGCCGTGGAGTCCTGGTACCTGGTGGCGGCACCGTTGATCTGACGCGCGAACTGCTGCACCGGCCCACCGCGAAGGAGCGTCGGAGCCTTCTCGCCGAAGATCACCTCGAATCGATTGCGGGCGGAGTCGAAGTCCGATTCGCTCGGCAGCGGCTGGGTGCGCAATGCGTCGCCGTTGTGGATCTTGGTGAGTTCAGGGGTGTCGATGGGCACGCCGCCACGGACCCAGATCCGGTCGTCCATTTCGGCGAACGAGGCGATCACCAGGTTGGCGATGTGTGGTTCCAGGCCGCGCGGCTGCGGCAGGTCGATCCAATCGCCGAGCGAGATGACCGTCAGGTCGCCGGTGCTGCCGTTGTTCTGGGCGGCGCGCCGGAAGTGGTCGGCCCATCGTTTGGACAGCTCGAAGTAGGCCTCTTTCTGCTGGCCCAGACCGAGCGGTTCCGCGATCCGGCGCATGAGTGCGCGCTCTTTGGCAGGTACTTCGAAACGTCCGTCGCGAGCTTCGGCAGCACCCTTCACCTGCGCAAGAACGACTTTCGCATCGGTCGCCTTGACCGCTACTCCGCTCCCGTCCGGGTCGAGGTTCGGGTGCTCGGGGAACTGGTGGGCGAGGAGCTTGCCTGCGAGGTTGCGGATGGCGTCGTGCAGTGGCTGGCCGATCGAGACGGTCAGTCCATCGATGTCGGGCAGCGGGTGGAACAACTCGCCCAGGTCGTTGGTGACGTCCTCGGGTTTACGTTCGGCCAGGCCGTAAGCCTGCTTGAAGGTGGCGAGTACGCGCTGACGCAGGACCTCGCGCTGCGATTCGAGCAGCTGTTTGGCACTGGCCCGATTGTCGGGGTTGAGATGCTGGGCGTACTGCGTGTCGAACCGATACGGATCGGCGAGCGCCTTCGTGATGACCAGCAGCCGCCGGAAGTCCTCCCAGCGGGGTTTGGTCAGGTGGGTGGGCAGCCACGCAACCGTGTTGGGATGGTTGGTGCCCTGCTCTTCCTTGAGCCGTCGAATACGGTCGGCGTCTTCGATCGGGGTGTGGGTGCCTTCGTCGTAGGGAAGGTCGATGACGATGCGCCAGCGTCCTTCATAGGCGGGCTGCAGGTCGTGGTTGGGCAGCGCGTCGTCATCGCTGACGTTGCCGAACACGACTTCCGCTATGCGGTTGGACCCACGCCAGACGAAGCGCAGCTCATCGGCATCGAAGCGACCGTTGGCACGATCGAGCCCGAATTCCTCGGCGAGCAGGTCGCGGGCGAGGGCGAGCCGGTTGGCCGGATTGTCGTTGACCTGCGCGTTGGCGATCACCGACTCGACGTCGACACCGGACAGTTCCAGGCGCACACCGGGATTGGCGTCGGTGCCGGTGGGCTTGATCTCGGGGAAGCGACCGGCCCACTCGCCGATCATGTCCTTGATCACGCCCTCTTCCCGGCCGGGGATCATGGTGGTGATCGAGCCGTAGTTGAGTGCGCCGAGACGGCGAATCGTCAAGTCCCGCAGGGCAGGAACGCTGGGTGCCAGGGCAGCCAGCAGTACCGTGCAGGCGAGGCGGTTCTGGCCGACGAACTTCTTGCAGTTGCCGAGGAGCTTGGCATCGGTGATGGTCTCGCGCCGGTTGATGTAGGCGTCGATGTCGTCTTCGGTGACCTCGCACGTGTTGAGCAGGTACGGGCGCAGACGTGACTTGTACAGCTTGTCGGCGGCGTCGAAGAGGACCTTCTTGTCGGCGACGAACGGGCGGTCGCCACCGCGAGTGAGCTGTTCGTAGAGGTCACCCAGCGGGACCAGGTCGCCGAGGCGCAGCTCGTTGCGATGATCGGCGAGGAGCTGGCCCATCAGTTTCAGGCCGGTGCGAGAGCGCTGCAGGGCGGCCGAGATGTGGACAAGGGTGTCGAGGAAGGCGGGGGAGAACGGGTAGCTCAACCGGAACGAGGCCTCGTCGGCGCCGGTGGTGGACTCGTCGGACCCCAGGAGGGTGTCCCACACCTTCGGGCTGAGTTTCCTGGTCCGTTCGAATGCCGCGTCGAATTGGGCTATTGCGTCGTCGTCGCGTGGCTTGAGCAGTCGGGCGTGCGCGATTTGCGGCAGGTTGCGGTCTTCAAGACTGATCAGGTCGAAGCGGCCCGACGCGTGGTTGAGCGCATCCTGAATCGCCGATTCCGCGGCGCCTGCGAGTTCTTCGCCGACCAACTCGCGAAGGTCACGCTGGCGGGCGATGAACGAGATGATCGGGATATCGCGACGCGCGTCGCCGCCCTCACGGAAGTTGGTGATCTTGCTGGCTTCGCGCGCGACCCGCTTCTCGTCGTGGATGAGGCTGGCCAGCCACAGGATCAGCTCGTCCAGGAACAGGATGATGCCGTCGTAGCCGAGCGATTTCGCGTGGGACGCAATGACACTGAGGCCGGCGTCGAGGGAGATGAAGCCGGTCTCGTCCTCGGCGGCGCGCTGAGTGAAGCCGGGCAACAGTGTGGTGCCGGCATCGTGGACGAGCTTGGCGCGCAGCTCCGGCGGGGTGGACGGATTGACCAGATTGAGTCCGCTGCCGTCGTGGGCCTCGGACGCGGCGAGTGCGGTGTCGACCTTCTGCGTGGTCCAGAAGGCGGTCGGCTCACCCCATTCGTCGTCACCTTCATCTACGTGGTCGCTGTTGAGGGCCGCGAGGAACGACTCCTCACCCATCCGGGTGCGTAGTGAGCGCAGGTCCGTGAACAGTGCGTCGGTACGGTACACCGGCGGGATGATCGCTTCGGGATGCCGCTTGCGGACGAAGTCGACGTAGCCGCCGAGCACCCGCTGCTCCATCGCTTTGGCGTCGATCATGTGATACGGCACCATCAGGAACTTCTTGCCGTCCGACAGCAGCCACTCGTGTTTGGTGAGCAGCGGGTCGAATTCGCTCCGGGAGCGGGCGACCGGGTTGCCGGAGAGCAGGGCGTAGAGCACCGCCATGAAGTGCGACTTACCGGCACCGAACGAACCATGCAGGAAGGCTGGCTTCGACGTGTTGCCGTCGAGCGCCGACTTGATCAGCGCGAGAGCCTCGTCGAAGTTTCCGAGGAGGCGCTCAGTGAGCACGTAGTCCTCTACAGCATTTGTTGAGCCTTCTTCAGTGACTGCGTCTGCCAGAGTGAGCACATAGTCCGAGCCGGCGATGTGCTCCTTGATATCGATGAGGTCGCGCAGAAGTGGGCGCTGGTCCATCAGTTATCCCCCTGTGCTGCTTCAGTCTTGGTGGTGCGCTTCGTTGTTGTTCGGCGACCGCGGGTGGCGGGTTGTGGGCACCAGTTCCGCAGGTCGTCGTCGGTCAGACCGTGCTCGCCTTGCCTGTCGTGCCGATCGCCCGCGAGGAAGGTCGAAGGCGCGATACCGAAGTCGGGGTCGATCTCGTTGTGCCACTGGTCGAGCCAGGGCTGTAGTTCGAACAAGCCGACCAGGAACGGGGTGATCTCCTCGGTGGAGAGGCTGTGCTCGGCGAGGTAGATGGCGATGGCCATGGCTTGTTCGCGGTGGTCCCAGCCAGCCCAGCCGTACAGCTCCGGTGTGGTGGCGTTGGTGGCGCCGTAGGAGATGAAGCGTTCCTTAGGCACGTCGAGCTTGCCGCGAGCTTGCCAGAAGGAGGCGCGTAGGAAGTCGGCGGAAGTGTATTTGGGTGGGACAGGGATGGTCTTGCGGTATTCGTTCTTGTCGTGGCCGTCGGGCATGGCGTCCTCTTGCCGCTGCTTGCCCCACACGTTCTCCCAGTCTTTGCGCTTCTTGAGGCCGGATGGCTTGTAGCGCAGAGCAGATACGAACGGCACGTGCTGGTCGGTGATGAGGTCGGCGACTACCGTTGCCAGATCGGTGCGCGGTGCGTAGAGGGCCGCGACGGAGACGAAGTCGTCGTCGGCAGCCAAACGATCGGTGAGCCTGGCCAGGGTGAGGACTTGCGGTTGGTCGCTGTCACCGAACCACAGCTCGCGAGACTCCATGCGATCGAGAAGCCAAGAACCGAGTGCCTGTTCCTGCAGTGAGTCCCAGCCATCGGTCAACCATCGGCGCTTGTTTTCCGGGCGTTCAATCATCCCTAGTGCTCGGTTCGAGTCGATTGCTGCGATCCGTTGCTCTATGATGCGGCGGTATTCGTTCGGCCAGTGTGCAGGGATTTCCACTATCGGCGTGGATCGATGCCGGCGGAACCAATCGGTTTCGAGGCCTTCATTTTCGACGAGACGGGCGAGATGAATCTCGAATGCGCGTTCTCCAAGATTAACCTCGGGGATTTCATGTGAGTGGGCCGTGAAGTCGCGGTCGGTTAGGCCGTAGATCGAGTACACTTCCCAGTCAAGCTCCTCCTGGAGGGCAATCATTTGTCCGCGGAGACGGTGCCACTTGTTGCGGGCATCGCGAATTTTATTGGCGGTCGGGATCGAAGATGCACAGATCGAGGCGGGCGATACCGAATTCAATTCCGCAGCCAACCGGTCAAGCTGCGTGCCGATGTCTTCTGGGTATCGGTCTGGTAGGGGAAAATCCTCAAGATTGCTGCCGGTGAATTCGTATCGAACGGTCCATTTTTCGGACTCTAGCCCGCGCCCTACCCCATTGCTTGGTTTGTCTTGACTCACCATCTTGAGCCAGAAGCAGGCGGTGGAGCTGTTGAGCAGCCCGAGCAGACGCAGATGCTCCTCCTCGCTCGCCCCCTCCGGCAACTTGATCACCGGCGCGGACTGCTTGAACACCTTCCCGCCCCGGTCCAGCACGAAATGGTTGTGCGTTGCCACAAAAGCAAAGGTGATTGATTTTGGCACGCGCAGCTTTTTCGTAGTGAGGCGTCCGTACTCGCTCCACCGCAAGCCGGTTGCAACCTTGGTCTTCCCGCCGAACATCATATTGCGCGAAATATTCGTTCGAGCTGGCCACATGAACTTGTAGAGCGCGGGAATCTGTTCGACGGCGACCGGGCGCAACTCATCGTCGTAGGGAAAAATCGCATCATCGAACCCGCCACCGTTCCAGTCGCGAAGATAGTCACCGGTTACCATTGGGCGTATGTATTCGCTCGGGATGTGTTGGCGTGCGACATCCTCTGGCGGGATAAGATAGAGGTCATCCTCAAGGGTGAAGCTTGTGATGCCGATAGAGTCTGCGACCTCCGATAGCCTTTTAGTCGCACCCTCGTCGAGTTTTTCAGTCATTTCGAGTCCGCCATCAAGGAGCACCCATGGTTGCCGACTGAAGTATCGATCTCGATCGAGGTCGTCGACGGAAACCCACTGACTTGCGCTAGGAGCGCTGTCGATTTGGTCCGCGATGGCGCGCCAGACCAGGCCATTCTCCGGTTCGAGGGGTGCTTTTGGTTCGCCCTGTACACTTCGGACGGTCCGGATTGTCGTTGATCGGTTCTTTCCTGACCGGCGCGTTCCAACCAGAATTACGGTTGGCGTGCCGTGTCCTGGGATGTAGGCGCCGGAGGTGTCTACGACCTCGGTGAGTTCGACTGTGTGCGCGAAGAACTCTTCGATTAGTTTGGTTCCGAATTCGCGCTTCATGAATGAGTTGGCGGTAATTTGCCCAACTAGGCCGAAGCCGCGGCCATCGGGGTCGCCAACCTTTGCCAGCTCAAAGAATCGTTGGGCGAAGGGGACTGACAGCGCGTATTTGCCTGCACACGCCTTGTAGAGTCCGCGGTATATCTCGTTGAGGTTCTTGTCCTTAACCGTGATGTATGGCGGGTTGCCGACCACGACGTGGTACCTGCCTGGGCTGAGAATTCCTGGATGCTCGTGCACATCCTCCGTCGCGTAGGAGAACTCGGCAAGCGGGTCGCCGTCGTCCCCGTCGAGGCTGAGTTCCAACTGTCGAGACTTGATCAGTGAGTCGCCGACGGCGAGTTTGATCGGCCACTCGTAGCGCGCGGCCTCGACTAGTGTGCGGACGTTGGCGGCGGCCATCGCGGCCACGAGGAGACGGAAACGGGCGATGGCGATCGCGAAGGGATTGAGGTCGACGCCATGGACGGACTTCAGCGCGGCCTGGACGCGTTCGTGTCGATCCTTGGTCGGCTGCTCGACGGTCCAGCGCTCGTTCAGGCGTTTGAACGCTCCGAGCACGAAGTGTCCTGATCCGCAGGTCGGGTCGATAAGTTTGATCTCCGCGTACCCAAATTCGCGAATCGCAGGTTCGAGGGTGCGGTCGAGGATGAATTCTTCGACGAATTCAGGGGTTTGGAGGAGGGCGTAGTTTTTGCGGATGTCTTCGGAGAGGTCTTGGTAGAGGTCGCCGAGGAAGCGGGTGTCCCAGCCGTTGATGCCGTCTTCGTCGAGGGGGTCGGTGAAGTTGTGGACGAGGACGCCGTGTTCGTCTCGGGTGCGCCAGAATTCGATGAGGTCGCGGGCGCCGTCGTGGGAGAGCGGGATTTGGTAGAGGGCGTTGTGCGCGGGGTCGAAGAGGAGTTTGCCTGCCTGGCCTGCGCCGAGTTCGGCGAAGGCGGTGGTGAGCCAGCCGCGGTAGGTGGGGTCTGGGTCGGATTCGACGTAGGCGTCGTAGCGGGCGTGGGCGAGTTCGCGGCGGTCGTCGGTGGGGCCGGTGAGGTAGGGCTCGGCGATCAGGCGGTTGTCTTCGCAGAAGCGGACGAAGACGGTGCCGAGGACCCAGGCGACGGCGACCTGGGTGATGCGCTCATCGAGCCAGGAGGTTTCGGTGGCTGCGGTGCGGTTGAGTTTGCGGGCGTGGGCCCACTCGTCGTGTAGGCGGGATTTCACCTCTGGTAGGGCGCGCAGCTGTTTGTTCAGGTCGTCCTCTGCCGCGGTGACCTGCTTCTTCAGGTCGGAGAGCAGTGCGGCGCGGTCGATCATGCGGAGACTCCTGAATCGGTCGAGGGGCTGGCGCGGTGGATGTTGTTGATCCACGAGGCAGGTAGTTGGATCCACTCGTTGAGAGCGGACTGGTACGGCACGGCAACGGCACCGAGGTGCGGTGGGCGCATCGGGTCGGACTGCGGGCACAGCAGCCACAGACCGCCTTTGCCGCGGCGGGCCTGTTCGGCCAGGCGGCCGAGCACACCCATGGCGTCGTAGCGGGCGAACACCAGGGTGTCGGTAAGCAGCAGCGGCCCGTTACCGGTGATGTTGTCGGCAATCTCGGCTTCGATACGGCTCCACGCGGTGCGTGCGTATTCGGAGAACTTCATGGCGGGACGGGAGCCGGGCGGCGCGATGTCCGCGCGCAGGATCGTTTCCCAGGTGGGCTTCGTGTTCGGGGGGACCAGGTCGTGCATGGTGGCCAGGAACAGCGCTGTCGCCGACATCGGGCGGGCCGCGAAACGGTCCCGCAATTCGGCGGCGGCGTTGGGGCGGTCCTTGTCGTCGTTGCGCATGATCGGCGCGGTGAGTACGCGGAATCCGTCCCGCGGCGCTGCACCGACAAGTAGTTCTTCGGCGCGTGCGGCCTTGGCGAGGTTCGGGTCGTCGGAGTAGCGGCCCAGTGCGTGCGAGTTGACGGCCGTTGTCCAGCGGGGGGCGTGCTCGGTGAAGCTGGAGGTTTCGTCGGCGTGCTCGGGGATGTAGCGCTGGGCCCGCGAGACCGGGTGCGTCGCAACTACCAGGCCGAAGCCAGCCTCCCGCAGTGCTTTTGTGAGCTCCGGGGTCGGCAGATCCTTGTTGCTGCCTGCGACGGACAGTTCCGGGAACCTCGCCAGGATCCGGTCGAATACCGTCTGTGGCCGCAGGCCAGGCTGCTGCGGGAGCGGCATGCCGGGAGTGAGGGTGACCAGGCCGGCCTGGGTCAACCGGACGGCTCGCACCAGAGGCAGGTCGCGCGGATAGATTTCCAGACGCGGGGTGACCGCCGCATTGCGGGACGCGCTGACCGCCACCTGCACCAGGCGGCGCTCGTCCAAGGTGAAGGCGCCTTCCGGCGGCTCGATGGCGCCGAGCCGGTCGAGGACCGTCGCAGCGGTCGGCAAAGTTTCCTGGTCGGCCAGTGCGTCCGCGGTTTTGCCCAGGCGCAAGGCGTACTGGGCCAATGCGGGCGCGGCAGGTGTATCGAACGATGCGTCGTCGTCGGCCTCCAAGGCCAGCACGACTACCGGGTTCGCGCCGGAATCACGCTTCTGGGCGACGTAGAACGCGGCCTCGTCCGGCGCGAGCTGTTCTACTTCCACGACCACCCGCAGCGCAGCCAAACCCAAGGCCCGACGTTGCGCGCGCTCGTGCAGGCGGGTGCCGCGTCGGGCGATCAGCGCATCCGCGAGTTCCGTCGCCGCTGCGACACGCCCGAAGCTGTCCAGCAGTTCCAGCACCTGCTCGCGCAGCGCCTGAACAGCAGGGTCCTTCTTCCACTGCGTGCGTTGAGCTTTCAGCAACTGCGCGACTCGGCCCGAGGTCAAGCCCAGGGTTTCGGCCACCGCCGACTGGGTCGGCCACGCATCGAGTTCGGGCAGATCACCCGCTCCAGGAATGCGGAGCAAGCGAGCAACCGCATCGACCTTGGTGGCGTTGCCGCCGGCGCCGTTGTTCTTGCGCTCGGGGACGAAACCCGCAGCGAGCGTGTCCAGGCTGAGCGTGCGCAGCAGTCCTGCGCTGAGGTCGGCGCTGGCCGCGGTGAGCTCGGCTTTCGCTTCCTTCCTTGCCTCCGAAGTGAGCGGCGTCGGCTCCTCTTTGCCCAGGCGCCTGCCCCACTCTTTGATCCGGTCCTGGATCTCGCGGCGGGCGCGAGCGCCCAGGCCGGGGGCGTTGATCAGCTTGCCGCGGCCGTAGTCGAGCAGCTCGCCGACGGTGTTGACGCCGAGGCCGTAGAGGAACTGCTCAGTGGCCGCGGTCATCCCAGCCTGGGACAGGTGGGTCTCGACGGTCGCCTGTTCGGCGATCTGGCGCCGCTGGTCCTCCGGCGACACCTCGTCCACGTCGGCCGGCGGTGCCGGATGCGCGCTCAGCGGCCGCGACGGTACCGAGCGGCTCATGTCCAGGAAGATCTTGCGCCACGCATCGCGCATCGGCTTCAGATCCGAAAAGCGTTGGGCTACATCACGGTGCAGGGCCTGGCGGAAGAACTTCACCAGGCCGTCGCGCACCGACGGGTCGAATGCGTCCGCGGCGACCTCGGGATACGGGAATTCCGCGGCATCGAGTTGGCGCGGCAGGACACTGCCATCGCCCCAGCGTGGCAGCTCGCCCGAGGCCATCTCGTGCAGGGTGACCGCCAGCGCATAGCGCTCGGCGTGAGCGTCGTAGACACCACGAGTCAACGTGGTGATGAATGGGTCTAGATAGCCTTCGGTGCCTGCTTCGGTGTTCTGCACCGGGTAACCGGCCAGCGAGAAGTCGATGAGGACCAGTTCGCGAGTCCGGTTGGGGCGAACGCGAATAGCGATGTTGTCCGGCTTCAGGTCGCGATGCCAGACGCCTTCGCCTTCGAGGAAGTCGAGGGCGCCGAACAGGTAGTCGCTGTAGGTTTCCAGACGGCCGACCTGCAGGCGGCCGTTGTCGCGCAGTTCGCGGGCGACCGTCTCCTCGGTGCGGTGCTTGGACTCCTGCTCCAGTCCCTGTTCGTCGCCGACATATTCGAGAACCAACGCGGTCCGGTCAGCGAGGGTCAGCACTCCGGGATCGACCAGGTCGATGATGCCTGAGTGGCGCCGCAGACCGCGCAGTACTCCCGCCTCGCGGGTCAGCACTTCGCCGCGGTCGTCGGAGAGCGCGACCTTGAGCACCACATGGTTCTTGCGATTGTCGGAGTCGGCCTCCAGATCGCGGACAAGGAGGGCGCGGCTCGTCGACCCGGTTCCAAGGCGGCGACGCACCAGCCAACGGCCTGCCAGCACGTCGTCGCGGACCGCTTCCAGGGGGTCTTTGTCCGGTGCGCTGAGCTCTTCCTCGTCGGGAGCGGTCAGCGCATTCTCGACATCTTCGAGCAGCTCGATGAACTCGGCGATCGATGTGAGCCGCCGCGTGGGTCGATAGTCCGTCGCCGCCGCGACCAGGAGGTCGACGTCCGGTGGCAGATCATCGACCACAGCGCTGGGCCGCAGATCCTCGCCTGCTTCGAAGCGCGCCAAGAGTTCTGCTTGCGCCGTGGCCGGTGCTCTGCCCGTCACGAGCAGATAGGTGAGCATGCCGAGGCCGTAGACATCCATCGCGATGGGGTCGGGAGACGTTGCCGCGACCTCGGGGGCGAGGTAGGCGTCCGACCCTGTCGACAGGTGTTGCGCCGACAGCAGTGTCGGTGCGTGCCGGGTCATGGACAGGGCAGTGCCTGCCGAGCGTTGCGTCGCCACCTGCCAGTCGGAGATCTGCAGCAGTGGCGCACGCCACCGCTGGGTTTCGGCCGAACCACGTTGGGGAATCACGTGAATCGACCGGGCGGCGAGCGCGCGGTGGTACAAGCGTGAGGAATGCGCAGAGCGCAGTGTCTCCGCCAGCTGGCGCACCAAACCGATGCGATCGCCGATGTCGAGCGATTCGCCGTAGCGGGCGAGGTATTCGTCGAGGTGCAGGGTATCGGGGTGGTACCGGAAGATGAGCGCGGGGCCTGCAGAGTGGCCCGAGGAATCGAAATGCTCGAGCTGCACCGCGCCCTGGTGCCGGAATCGGCGCAGCACGGCCGCTTCTCGGCGTGCTGCGGCGTCCACCGACTTGCGGGACTCTTCATCGGCGCCGCGTTCACGTAGGTAGACGCGCACACGAACCGGTTCTCGCAGCTCGGCGTGGACGGCGAGGTAGTCCTGCCACGTCGGACCCGCGTCGATCGGCTTGCGCTGCAACAGATATGGGCCGACGGTGAACTCGGCGTCGCTGCGTCGGACGCCCGCGTCTTCGAACGCTTTCTTGATCCGCTTGGCCTGCTGGGCGTCGATGCGGCGCCTGACGTCGGTGACCGGAGCATTGAGTCGGTCCAGCAGCTCTTTGACCGTGTGCGTATTGGCGCGGTCTCCGGCGGGCAACTCGAACCGCAACCCCTGGTTGGTGAGGCAGACCGCCGAGCTGACGAAGACGCGAGTTCCGTTGGCGCCGAGCAGGCTCGCTAGTTCCTTGCTCTTCTGGTTCACCAGATGCAGCGGGCTCCGGAACAGCCTGCGGTCGCCACGCTTGTTCGTCTGAACCCAGTCGCCGCCCTCTGCGGACAGGCGACCGCTCCAATCCTTGAGCTCGATCATGTGCACCCCGTTCGGGGCGATCACCAGCAGATCGATCTCGCGCACATGGCCGGTGTCGGCGGTGAAGGTGAAGTTCGACCAGGCAAACCACGGATCGACATTCGGCAACTGTGTCCGGATAGCTTCCAGCCCCCGGCGCTCGTGCTCGAAACTCGACTCGGTGACCGTTGTCCACCGACCCTCGTCCATACTCGCGCGTCCTGTTCTCGTTGTCCCTACATCGCCCGGCCCCCGCCGTCGCGAAGACCACAGTAGCCGCCGGAATGCTTGCTCGAAGCATCGACGGCCATCCGTGAGTTCCTGCCGCTAGAGCATGTGTTGCGGGCAATACGCCTGGATGGCTGCGTCGAGGAAGGTGAATGGGTACTCGAGCGTGTCCCTGGTGCTTTCTGCGAGCTCGATCTGGTTGGCTGCGGAGCCTCCGTGGGTATCGAGCCACCTGCACTCCGACAGGGCCAGCTGAATGGCGGCATCCTGGACTTCACAATCCTCGCGGTCGTGGTAGGACTCGCGCAGGAACAGTCGATCGGCGTTGCTGCGTGGGCCGCATCCACTGCTCGAAGAACCGCCGGCGGAGCCGGTGTTCGGGGCGGCGACAGCGCTGGGCGCGACGGCGGTGAGGGTGAGCGTGGCTGCGCCGATGGCGAGCAGGGCCGAGAGGGTGGGTGTGCGCATGGGTGGTCCTCGATGGTGCGGTGGGGCTGAGCGTGTGGTCGGGATGAGCCTGACTGCGCTCTGATGACGTTGCTCTACGGGAGTGTTCCGCTGAGCGATGTAAATCATATGTATTGCTGAAAGCATTGTCAATCGTGATGTGGTTGTTGTCCTGGTTGCGCTACGGCAAACAGATCGGCAGACGAGATGGGAAGATGAGGGAGGTGTGCAGGCTGCTCGCCGTGGCATCGTGGTCGGACTGACGGAGGTAGTTGCCGTGCAACCGCAGGTTGTCGGGGATCGGTATGAGCTCCTCGCGCAGATCGGGTCCGGCGGGATGGGGCGGGTCTACGAAGGATTCGACCGCAATCTCAAGCGTCGGATCGCGGTGAAGTTCACCCAGCCGAGCCTGGACAACGACCCGGGCTGGACCAAGCGCTTCTTGCGCGAGGCCGAGGTGATGGCGCGACTGAGCCACCCGGGATTGCCCGCAATCTACGACGCGGGCCTTCTTCCAGGGAGCCCGGAACGGCCGTATCTGGTGATGGAATTCGTCGAGGGCATCACCTTCGACGATTTGCTGGCCAACCACGGATCGCTGCCGGTCGGTGTCGTGGCCGCGCTCGGTGCGCAAACGGCCGCGGTGCTGGCCGCCGCGCACCGTCACCGGATCTTCCATCGGGATCTCAAGCCGTCGAACCTCATGTTGTGTCCCGACGGGACCGTGAAGGTCCTCGATTTCGGGCTCGCCGTAGTCCTCGATGGTGACGTGACGCGCTACACCACGACGGGAGCCACGCTCGGTACGCCCGCCTTCATGGCGCCGGAGCAGGTCGAAGCCAAAGCTGTCGTGCCGCAGACCGATCTGTACGCGCTCGGACTGGTACTGCACGAACTGCTCACCGGGAAACGGGTGATGACCGGTGGGACACCATTTGTTGTGTGGCAGAACCAGATTCATCGGCCGGCACCCGAGATCGTGACCGCATGTCTCGGGATTCCGGCGGACATGGCCGAGCTGGTTATGTGCATGCTCGCCAAGTCGCCTGCGCAACGACCACACGACGCTGCCGTGGTGCACGCCGGTCTGCTCCGGCACGCGGCCGGGTTGGGTTCGCTGTCGGAAGTGACCGGGCTCGACGGGCCCGCGCTGATGTACGCGCTGGCAGTCGGTGCCGCGGAACACACACGGTCCGAGCCCGAGGATGAGCCCGACGGCGCATCGACCGCCGTGGTGAACAGTGAAAGGGTCGGTTTGCGGCAGGCGATCGAACGCACGCGGGAGCTCACCGGCGCCGCGCGACCCGCGGATACCGCGAGCCGGCTGAAGACCGTTGTCGAGGCAGTCGCCCCGGTTCTCGGTGCACACGATCGCGAGGTGGTCGAAGCACGGACCAGGCTCGCCGACCTCCACCTCGAGACCGGTGAATACCGCGAAGCCGCCGACCTGTACCGCCCCCTGATCGACGAGCTGACCGAGGTCTGGGGGCCCTACGACGACCAGGTGACGTATTGCCAACGGCAACTGGCACGCTGTGATGTCGGCGCCGGTGACGCTCGCGGTGCTGTGCAGCGGCTGCAGCAGCTCCACACGCGGATGGCCGTTCGGTACGGTGAGCAGGACCGTCGCGTCATCGAACTGGCGGCACAGATCAGAAATGTCCGGAACGACTGACTGGCTGCGCAATTCCAGCCGATCCCGCTGGGCGACGACATCGTGGGGCTCGAAGGAACGGCAGGTGATGGACGGTGCGAACGCGCATCGGTACGCGGTACGAGCTGATCGACGAGATCGGCTCAGGCGCGATGGGATCGGTGTGGCGCGGCTACGACACCGTGCTCGACCGTGAGGTTGCGGTGAAACTCATCCGATTGAGTCAGGCCCGATCCAGCGCCGAGGTCGCCGAACTCGCCGAACGGTTCCGTCGGGAAGCCAGGGTCACCGCGCGGATCCGGCACCACGGCGTACCGCAAGTGTTCGACGCCATCCTCGACGCCGATCTCGCCGAAGTGTGCCTGGTGATGGAGTACGTCGCCGATGCGTCCACCCTGCAGTACTACCTGAGCCAGGACATCGAGCTGCAGGTCGGCTGGGCTGTCGCCGTTGCCGCTCAGATCGCTACCACGCTCGCCTACGCACATGCACTCCCGGTGGTGCACCGCGACCTCAAGCCGGACAACATCCTGCTGTCGGCCGACGGCACGGTGAAGATCATCGACTTCGGCCTCGCTGCCCTCCTGGCCTCCAACACTCCCAAACTGACGATGACCGGCATGATGCTCGGCACCGTCGCCTACATGTCGCCCGAGCAAGGTATCGGGGTCAAACCCACGCCACGGAGCGATCTCTATGCACTGGGCTGCATCCTGTACGAAATGCTCTGCGGACGACCGGTCTTCATCGGCAGTGCGCCCACCGTCTCCCACCACCACGCCTTTACCGACCCGGTCCCGCCTGCCTCACTTCGTGCGGACATTCCGCCGGACCTGAATATGCTGGTACTCGACCTGCTGGCGAAGTCACCCGAGCGTCGGCCGATCGATGCGGAATCGGTCTTCGACCGACTACTGGCGCTGCTGCAATCTCCCACCACACCGCTGTGTTCGGAGTTGGTGCCGACTGGATTCCCGGACCCAGTCGAGATCTTCCGGCGGCCGAACGCACCGAGGCAACCTGGTTTACGTCGGGCCTCGACTCCGCTTCTCGGCTGCGATGCCGTGCTCCCGGCCAATTCTGAACTCGACGAGCAGATTGCGGCGGGGGAGGCCGAGTATCAGCAGCTGGTCGACGAAGGTCGTTTTGCGCAGGCTGCGGATGTGCTCGCCAGGGTAGTGCCGGAAGCAGCCCCCGATAGTGAGGATCGCCGGTCTCTCGAACTGCGGCGGAAGATTGCCCAAGCGTTCTTGTCTGGCGGTGAGTTCCGCAGGGCTGGAACAACATTCGATCAGCTTGCCGATGGCTTCGCGCTGCTGGTCGGCCCCGATGACGAGCTGGCTCTGCAGTGCCGGAAATTCGCGGTGACCTGTCGGGCCGAGCTGGGTGAGTTGGCTACTGCCGTAGCCGAGACCAGGATGCTGCTGGCGCAGGTGCGTAGAAGCCAAGGCGACGGAAGTCAACTCGCGTTGGAACTGCGTCTCAGTCTCGGTCGGCTGCTGACTCTGATCGGGGAGCGGCTCGAAGCCGCTGTCGTGCTGAACGAGGTCTACGACGATCTACTCCTTCTGCGCGGCACTGACGACGCCATCACCCGCGCGGCGCTGGATGCGCTCGACCAGTTGACGGCCATAGAGCCGCCGCCGGATTGATCGGATCTGGTTCGTGGCCGGCGCGTTCGACCTACTCTGCTGACGAGGTCGCAGGTGGTTGGACCGGCCGTGTAGCTCTAATCGCCGCAAGACCGGCAGACGCTGTAGGCGCCCTTCCTGGGCCCGCCGCTGGCTTCCTCCCGAACACGCAGCGAACCGCATCCGCAGCGCACCGCGTGTTCGCCGGTACCGGGTGCGTCACCGATCGTGCGGCGCAGGAATTGGCGTCGCAAGGCGTCAGCCAGGTTGGCGTGTTGTGTGCGGAGCAGGGTGCCGGGTCGGCTGCCCAGGATCGGGCCGGTTGCCGACCAGACGACAGAGTCGGCGACGATGCATGACTCGTAGACCGGGCGCAGCGGGTGCAGCATCGTGTGGTGGTGGCGGAGTGGGTCTTCCACGCACCGCAAGCTGGTGGGGTCGTCGGCGCGGTACCAGATCGACACTTTCACGGTGTCGGGGAGGGCGGCGATTGCCTCGGATATCTCGCGGGTGAGCGGCCCGTCGGTGGCGGCGGTGAAGATGTCGATGGTGCTGGTCGCGGCGGCGATGTCCTCGAGCACCTGGGTGAGGGTTTGCTCGCGCCGTGTCGGGCCTGAGCTGTCGGCAACCGCCGACCAGGAGCGAAGCTCGGCGTATTCGCTCATGTGTGAGAGGAATCGGCGCACCGGCGTGCCTGCTGGGCAGATGGTGCGGAGATAACTCATGTCGGCCAACAGGATTGCTTGTTCGCGGGCGCGGCTCATGGCGACGTTCAGTAGCCGGGCGCCCTCGCTGCCCATGTGGGTCTTGGTGAACCAGGCATGCGGGTCGAATCGACTGCCGGTGGACTCGACGGCGTCGTAGAGCACGATATCGGTTTCGCCGCCTTGGAAGCGGTGGACGGTAGACGCCACTGCCGCGGGTTGCCGGCCGGCCGTGAGGGCTTGCAACAGGCGGGCTTGCGGCACAAACGGGCTGATCAGGCCGACCGAACCCGGATTGGTTGCTGTGTTGAGCGGGACGTGCACGATATTGCCCGCGAGCTGGGCGTTGGCCAGGTTGTAGCGGGAGCTGGTGCCACCACGGCGGGCGACAAGCGCGGCGAGGCCGCCGGTATCGACAATGACCAGTTGAGCTTGGTCGGTGTGGACAGTCCGGGTGGGTCGAGTGTGGACCGACGACGCGGTGCGCAGGTTCACCTCGGGATAGAAGGCCGTGCCGATGGCGTCTCCGATCTGCCGGCGCATACGGTGCTGCTGGTTCAGGGCGATCAGATTGGCAGGCGGACGGCCGCGGCGGACCGCCTCGGCGATACCCGACTTCTCGAAAGCGCTGTGGCCGAGCCACTCCTGAGAGCCGGGTGACTCGGCCTGGACGATCGGCGAAAGCTGACGGAAGTCGCCGGCGATGATGGTGTGGCCGTTACCCGCACCGGCGACGAGCATCGCCATTGCCGACGAGACCATGCTTGCCTCATCGATGATGACGGTATCGAAGTGCTTGGCGTACAGGCTCTTCAGCATCACCTGGTGCGTCGTGCAGGCGACCAGCTTCGCCTTTCGGATTACCTGGTCGCGGACGTCCCGGAGCAGCGTGCCGAGCTCGCGCTGGAATTCGGTGAGGTCGGCGATCTTGCGGGTCAACGCGATGCGGTCGGGCGATTTCGCTTCGGTGGCCGCCTGCAGGCGGCCACGGAGTTCGCCGAGTTCGGCCTGGACCTCCACCAACCGGCGGGCGGGCCTTTCCCCAGCGGCGGCCGCGATCTCGTCGAGCACGACCGGCCTCGACAAGCCGACGAGCGCCGTGCTGTCGGTGACACCGATACGGGCAACCTCACCGTTGCGGAATGTCGGCCGCCGGGCAAGCAGAGCACTGAGCGCGACATCTACCGCAGCATTCGTGGGAGCTGCGAGTAGCACGGTCCTTCCCGAATCGAGGAGCTCGGCGAGCAGCGCAGCAAGGGTGGTGGTCTTGCCGGTACCCGGTGGGCCCCACAACCAGGTGACGCGCGGTTGCATTCCATGCGCGACGGCGCTGGCCTGCCGATCGTTCAGACCGATGACTGTGCACGGGTCGAGCGGCGGGACAGCGTCGAGGAGACCAGCGGGGCTGATCGTGGCCAGCGCGGCCTCCGTGCAGAAGCCGGGTGCCGCATCGGCACGGAACTCGGCGTAGGCCTGAATCTGGCGATGCACCAGCCACGACAGGTCGCAGCGCAGCCGCGCGGTCTCCCGAAAGACACTGTCGGCAGGAAGTTTCAGCGTGATCTCGGCGCCGAACTGAGTGAGGACTTCGGCTTCTACAGCCTCGGCAACGCCAGAGTTCTCGGCGGGTACGAGAGTGGCGGTGAGACCCTCGCGGACATTGTCACTGCTCTGGATCTCATAGCGGACGATCATCCGGGTGGGCGTACGCTCGACGAGTTCGCCTGCAACCAATGGTATTTCTTGCTGGGTCCTCTGCCTGGTGACTGTCGACAGTTCGTCGCGCAGCGCCGCCGATACCTCCGCGGCGATGGCAGGCCAGCTCGGATGGATCGGGTATTCGACAGGTGTGTCCGGGTTTTCGTCGTCGAGCAGGGATTCGCGCATCTTCTGGAGTTCGACGCGCCGGGTGATCTCGAGACCGGGCTGCCTGCGGACACCGACCTGCCGGTCGGCCTCCCGGCGTTCTGGCCGTGTTGTCGCCACCGGTCGGGTCGTACCCGGCGCTGCCCAAGTGTTGGTCACCTCGTCGAAGGTTGCCAATCCGAATTCGCTGCACAGCAGAAACAGTTCGGTGGAATCGATCCGAATCCCTCGTTCGGAGAGTTGCGCGACGAGCTCCGCAGTAGTTCGGGAGCCGGCACCGAGAACCGCGCGAATCGCCTGCTGCTTCCGGTCGGATCGAATCTTCGTCACGCACTGCTCCGTCGAGAGAGAACTTCGGGACTCGATTTTGGCAGGAATCGGGCGATGCTGGCGGGGTTATGTGTCCGGACCGTGACCTTGATCGGGTCGACTGAGATCGGTCCAGCTCAAGGTAGTTGGAGTGGAGTGCTGCATGCGACGGTCTCTGGCCCTGCGGCCAACTCGTCGTACAGGGCTTCGCCGTCGACATCGACTGGATTGGGACCGGCGGTCGACGAGAAACCCAGACAGAACGACACCGAATACGGGGGCCCGGCAAGAGGTGGCAAGTATTCGGTCGCCGAGGGTCCTTCCGGGTGCAGCACCTGCAGTGGTAGGCGCACACGGACCGTGCCGCTGAGTGTGGATCCCGGTTCGATTCGGGACGCGAGTGGTGGTGGTAGCGGCATCGACCTTGGCACGATGCATGCTCGAAATCGCTGAATATCGGGCGACTGATTCATCTCGAGTCTCGGCGCACCCGGTGAGGATGAAGATCGACGACATCAAGAGAACTCTACGTAGATTCATGTGGAGTGCACGATCCTCTGACCCAGGAAGCGGCTGCGACGCTGCAGCGGTTTCTCGTCGACGATCGGTCGGCGGGTGGCTGATCAGTTGCTATAGCGGCGGTGCTTTGGGGGCAGCGTGCACGTCCCCGGGTCGCAACAGCCGTAACAACGGTGGGGTGAGACGGAGTTTTGCGGCAGATGCTGTGATTGCTTCTCGGAGGTAGGGGTACACAGCCATAACGCCAACTCGTTGAACGAACTCGGGGAGCACTGAATCAGAGATCGTGATCGATCGGCCGAAGTCATATCGTGCCGCCGCGTCACACACGTACTCACCCCCACCACCAATGACCCGGCACAAGCAGCGAACATCGATCCCGGTGCTTGTGGTCCGCACCGAGATATCGATGTCGGTTGAACCGTTGGCCTCTGTCTGCGAACTAGAGGTTGTGCGTTTGCCGGCAACCTCGAAAAACACGATATCGACGAGCTCAGCGATATCGACGAGCCCGTCGACAGTGTCGACCTGGATCGGAGTCTCGTCGGCTTCGGTCACCGCGCGACCGTCCACTGCTCGAATTGGGTTGTGTCGACAGAACTCTCGGCATGCGCAAACCGTGGCGAGTTTGCGATGTAACCGATCTCGGAAAACACGGAGGCGTCAGCGGTTCTCGCGCAGCTCCGGCTGGAAAGCCACGCGTCGATCTGTGCGAGAGTATCGAGTGATAGGTGGTCGGTGGAATCGTGCTCGAGTCCACGTGCTGCGAGCCACTTGTTCACATCGCGCCATAGCCACAAGCCACCTGCTGCGAGATTCGTCGGCGCAGGAAACGGCTGCGTTCCGCACCGTTCGCCACGCACCCAATTGCCGACTGCTTGGCGAGTGACCTCGGCACGGTCGGCGATATCTTGCCTGGTGACAAGGTCCGCGTAGGTGCGGGTGACGCGTATTCCAGCGGTTTCGAGGATGTGCACAGCATGCACGCCCGCGATGTAAGCCGAGGTTCCAGTCGCGGCCAGTGTCACCAACGTCAGTTCGCTGTGACGTTCCAAGACGCAATCGAGGTGAGCCTCGACGAGCTCGATTCTCGGGTCGAAGGCGTCTGTGATGCCTTCGACTACGAACATGAACTCAAAGCTCGCGACATCGTGCGTCGTCATGTCCTCAATGATGCCCTCCACCTGCCCTGTTGTCAATTGACAACAGGGGCTAGCGCATGAGGTCGTGCTGGTCAGGGCATCGTTTGGCTGCGCGTTTGATGCGTTTGGCTGCGGCGTCGGCGTCCCGGACTGTGCCACCGATAGTGATGAACCTTCCATCGGGCCCGCATGGGCAGTACAGCGCGATCTTGTGGCCTTGTCGCCGGATACGAAACCCGCGCTGCTCGACTAGCTCGGTAACCACCACGTAGATCGGCTTGTCGATCTCCTTGCGGATCTGATGGGGCGCGATCTCTTCCCAGCCGTCGTTCGTCACTACCGTCCGCTCCGGGGTTGTTCGATAGGGGCTCTGGCACGTTCGAGGAAGAGCAAGCGCCAATCAGCCATCGTATCGGATCGGAATCCGCACTCGGATAGCGTTGTGCCGCTAGATATTTGATCCGCCGGTGATGGGGTGTCCAGCGTGGCTGAGATCCGCATCGGTCGATGCCAGGCCGTGCTTTGTCGTACTGGCTGGACCCAACGTTCGTGGGTGGTGAATCTTGCCCGGTTCACATGTCTACTCCTCGGGGAAGTCCTCCGGAAATGTCGGTACGATCGGCGGGTCTCGGCGCGCCGCCTCCACGACCACTCGCATCCGCCAACCTGGGTACGGGCTGCCCGCGTCATGGTTCGCACCACGCCAAACCTTCACACGGTGGATGGTGGCGTCGGCCGGCACGTCGGCCAGGATGTCGAGTTCGTAGTCCCTGTAGATTCGGCTAGCAGCGTTGACGATGAAGCTCGGAGACCCCCGCGACGCGGCGGCGATCGGAATGGAAGCAGTGGGTCATAGCCGCGCACTGACATCGGCGCGTATCGCAACCGAGCTTCGCGGGCTGGCAGCGGCGCGCGAGCCAGCTTCATGAGCAGCCCCGAACCTATCGAGGCAAGCGCGCTGGCCATTCTCGAGCAAGCGGCGGCTATCAGCGGCATCGATCCAACTCGTGCGGAGCTCGTCCGGGCGGGGTCCAACACGATTTACCGTGTGGGCGACATCATCGGGCGGGTCGGCAAGGCCGGAACAACAGATGCGGCCGAACAAGAACTACGAATCTCACAGTGGCTCAACGCCTCTGGACTGCCAGCGGTTCACATTGCCGATGTCGCTATTCCCCTGGTCGTGGTAGATGATCGTCCGATCACCTGGTGGCAGCGGATTCCGGCCCACCGCGCAGCGACACCTGCTGAACTCGCGACCACGCTTCGCCAACTTCACGCCCTCGCGCCGCCGACAACGTTCGTGCTCCCAGAGTACGAACCGTTCGCCGGGTTGCGCCGAGCAATCACGTCGACAGGTCGCCTGGCCGCTGAGGACCGCGCTTGGCTTCTCGACCACCACGACAGACTGTGCGACCAGCATTTCGAGCTTGGGCCTCCCGCTCGGAAGTCGGTCATTCATGGCGACGCGTGGCAAGGCAACCTAGTCGTTCCGTTCGGAGGAAGGCCGATAATCGTTGATCTGGACAGAGTCTCTCTGAGCCGACCAGAGTGGGACCTCATACCGATAGCGGCTGACCACACCGATTTCGACCGTCTGTCGGAGGCCGACTACCTAGCTTTCGTAGACGCCTATGGCGCTGACATCACCACGAACCCGGCTTTCCGGCTGCTCGCCGACATCCAAGAACTCCGCTGGACCGTTTTCGCGCTATCGCGGTCAGCAACCAGCGAGAACGCAGCGGGCCAGGTGCGCCATCGTCTTGCCTGCCTGCGGGGCGAAATTGGCCGACCGTGGCGCTGGGATGCGCTCTAACAGACTCGTCGTTTGGCCATGGGGCATGCCGACTACCGCGCGACGGGTAGCGACCGCGTGGTGAGACCCTTCGGACATAGAACTCTCGGGTCTCACCGCAGTGGCCCCGTGTCGTCGTGGCTGGAGGCTTGGTGTTGTCGGCAGGCGATCGCGGGTGTGTGGTAGGGCCGTGGGCGATGAGGATGTGGATCGGGTTCAGTCGAGTCCGGTGGTAGGTGCACCGATATGGTTGCGCGGATGAGACTTTGGACGCTGCAGGCGCCGGAAGTGGTGACGACGTTGCGCCATGTCGGTGTCTACCGCGCCGAATGGGATCTGGTTGTCGGTAACTGGCGTGGTGCGTACGTCGAGATGGTGGCGGAGATGCGGCGGCGCGGCATCGATGGTGGTGACGCGCCGCCGGTGTGGTGCTGGCCCGGTCGTGCGTGGCGGCGCGGGGCCGTTCGGACGTCGGCGAGAATGCTGCTCGGTGATCATGAATGGGCGCACGGTCGGTGGTTGTTGACGCTCGATGTGCCCGCTGAAGTGGCGTTGGCGACCTCGTATGCGGTGTGGAACGACTATCTCGGCTATGCGACCGGTTTTCAGGATCAACCCGAGCAGATGGATTGGTCCGGCCGGAAGACCTGGGAGTTCGACGAAATCCAGGTGTGTATTCCGGAGTTGCGTCGGGAGTGGGTTGTGCGTGCTCGGCCGTACCTGCCCGATGCGGACACGGTCGCTCGTATCGAAGCGGACCCGGTGTTGCGTGATCGGTTCGCTCTGACTCGTGATGGGCTGCGGCGAAGATCGATTCGTGAGCGCGTTGGCAGGTTCCGGGCGCCATACCCGCGCAACGGATCTCGATTCATTGGCCGAACGAGAATCTGAGGTTCGCGTTGATCAGCGTGTTCAGGCGGTAGCGAAGATGCCCGACTGTCGAGTCGTCGAGGTTCGGCGTGTCGATGTAGAGGGTCCAGCGGAGGTCGGTGCCGCCTCGGCCGGCCGCGGGGAGGTCGAAGCGGATGCGGGCCGTGGGGTGTTTCGGCCACAGTGAGCTCCAGATGACGAGGTCGGGATCGTTGTCCTCGAGGGTGATCGGGCGTTGCTCGTCGGAGAGCAGGATCAGCCAGGGACGGGACGGGTCGCGGTCCGGGTTTGTGAGGGCGGCATAGACGGCCTGGGGTGGGGCGGGCTGGTTGCGCTTTCGGCTGCCTATGGGGTGCATGGCGCGGATGGTAGTGGGAATCGCGGTCGGTCGCGGTGACCGCGGTTCGTCGGTGGGTCAGGTCGACAGGACCTCGGCGATGTCACTGTGCCCGCAGTGGGCTGCCTGGGGTGCGAGGAGGGTTCGGAGGCGGGGTGGGAGTTCGGAGTTCATGGCCGCCACGGACTTCCAGATTTCCGGGTCGGTGGTGGTGAAGGAGGTGACCAGGGACTCGAGGTCGTCGGAGTCGGCGAGGAGGGTCAGGGAGTGGGCTCGGGCGGCGGGGTCTTGGCGGAGGACGATGCGGATCAGGGTGGTGGTGGAGCCGGCGGCGGGGGCCGCGGTGAGGGCGGCGTGGAAGTCCGGGGCGGAGAGAGTGGAGATGGTGGTGGCGAGGAGGTCGTGGGTGTGGGATGGGAGGACGTCGACGAGGGGGAGGGCCGCGGGCCAGAGGTTGTGGGCGGCGGCCGTCGTGATGGCGGCCGACAGAGTGTCGGGGCGGTGCATGACGGGGAGGGCGGCGAAGCGGCGGCGGTCGGATTCGTCGAGTGCCATGGCTACGGGGATGAGGGTGTCCCAGTGGTTGCCGGTGTGGGCCTGTTCGATGAGGGCGGTGAGGGCGTCGTCGGATTCGGCGGAGATCCGGGCGGCGACGATGTGGAGTTGGGTGGGGGTCAGGTGCTCGGCGAGGGGGAGTAGGTCGAGCCAGAGGTCCTGGGTGAGGGCGAGGTCGGCGATGCCGGTGAGGACGGCGGGGTCCTGCATGGTCGGGCGTTCGACAAGGCGTTGCAGGGCAGTGGGTTTCATGCCTGCGGCTACCGGGAGGAGGGTGTCCCAGGCGTCGAGGTCGGTGACGGCGGTGAGGAGGGCGTCGAGGATTTCGGGGGACTGGTCGGCGACGACGTTGCCCAGGTGGGAGCGTTCGGTGGGGCCTAGGAGGTCTAGGAGGGCGATGGCTTCGGGCCATTGGTTTTCGGCGGCGGTGGCGCGGATCATGCCGGGGACGCGGTCGGTGACGATGGTGAGGAGGCGGTCGGCGGCGTCGGTGTCTTCGAGGTAGTAGCCGACGTGGAGGAGGTCGATGTCGGCGGCGTGGGGGAGGGCGGCGCGCAGGACCTGGTCGGGGACGGTGCCGGCGAGGCGGCCCATGGTCAGGTAGTCGCCGCGGGCGATGAGTTCGCGGGCGGTGGCGGCGGCCATGCGGTCGGGGACCTGGGCGATGAGGGCGGTGGCGCGGCGGGGGTCGAGGGTGACGGTGGCGTCGGCGAGGAAGGTGGGGGAGAGGGCGCCGGCGATGGCGACGGCGCGGGCGGGGTCTACCGAGCCGGCGATCGCGGCGGCCAGGACGGGGCCGAAGGCGGCTTCGGTGATCTTGGCGGCGATCGGGGCGGGGATGAGTTTGGCGGCGGCGCCGATGCGATGCATGCGGTGGGATTCGCGGTCGGCGATGGTGCCGGTGATCTGGTCGCGGAACTGGCGCAGGGCGGCGGGTGGGAGGTCGGCGAGGAAGGTGAGGTCGGTGGGGTCGGGGCGGTCGAGCACGCGGGCGAGCTTGGCGAGTTCGGCGGTGCTGTGGTGGGTCGTGGTCACAGTCCGAGCACCTTCTTCACGGCGGGGCGGGCGAGGCGGGGGATCAGGCGCATGCCGGAGTTGACGGCGTCGTCGAGGGCGGCGCGGCGGTTGTCGAGCGCGGCGCGGACGTAGGCGTCGAGGCGGGTCAGCTCGTCGGGGGTGAGCTCGGCGAACTCCGGCGGCGGCGGGGCGCCGAGCGTCGCGGTGAGTTGGGCCAGGGCATCCGGCACGGACCGTCTCCTTCGGTGCGGCGTCCGGCAGAACGTACTGCCGGTACGTTTTGCGATACTGCCGGTCCGGAACGGGAATGTAAAGCAGGGTTGTTGGTAGGTGTGGGATTCGTACTTGCGGTACGTGTACCGTGTCAGGGGTGAGCAGAGCGAGCCGCCGTCCCCCGCCGGTGACCCGGGATGCCATCGTCGACGCCGCGATCCGGGTGCTCGATCGGGATGGGCCGCGGGTCAGCATGGACGCCTTCGCCGCCGAGGCGGGCATCACCAAGCCGCGCCTGTATCGCCAGTTCACCGACAAGAGTGACCTCTACACGGCCATCGGCAACCGCTTCGCCGACACCGCCTTCGCCGCGACCGGCACCGACCTGACCTTGCTGCTCCAGCCACCGCGTGAGGCGATCGCGCGGGCGCTCGGCGACTACGCCGTCGGCATTCTCGACCACCCGAATGTGTTCCGGTTCCTGGCGCAGGCGCATGCCGGAACGAGCGGGGACGGTGCGACCGGGCAGTACGACCTCAGTAGCGCGGTCGCGGACCGGTTCACGAAAAGGGCGCGTGCGGTGGCAGATTCGATTCCGCTCGATGCCGAGGGGATCGAATATCTGGCGCGGGCGATCGTTGGGGTGATGATCGCGCTCACCGATCTGTGGCTGACCGATCCCGAACCGGAATCGAGTGAATTCGTCCGCAGGGTAGGGGAATTGGTGTGGGGGATGATCGACGCGTTTTTGCGGGGGCGTGGTGTGGAGGCCGCACCGGATGTGCCGATCTTCGTCACGTTGGCGGCGTTGAACGCGGACCACGAGGAGCCGGGCGTCGGTTGAGGGACGGACATCCGTGGGATGGCCGCCATACTCGCAGACTAGTGACCCTCGTCGAGTCCGCACGTGGAGGTCTGTCAGGTGGAGAAGACGACAAGGAATGCTGACAGCATCAGCCCAGCCAGTGTCAGTGACGCCACCGCCGCTGCGCCGAACCAGCGCGTGTTCCTGTTGACGGTGAGCGTGATAGCGGCTGCGGCAAGTGCGGCAAACATCGCGCCGACGATGGACCAGTAGGCGATCGACGCGAATAGGTCGGCGTTGTCGGTCAACCCGAGCGCCTGTCTCAACCGCTTCGCGGTCCGTGGAAGGGCGAACATCCCGGCGGACCATCCGACGGCTATCCCGCCTACCACCTGGATGGTCGCGTTCAGCACCGTCATCACCTGGCCGCCGTCCGTCGACGCCCTCTCTGGGTGTGCGTCGGGAGTTCGGTCAGCAGGCAGCTCGGACGAGCACCCGATTGGTGCCTGTTCCGAGGTCATGGATCACCACCCATCTGGCATCGGCCCGGTTCTGTTCATCCGAGTGCTCGCTTCCGGTGCTGGAACCGAGTAGTTCGGCGTCGCTCCAGTACTGTTTCCAGGAGCTCGGCACGCCGGGCATGAACCGATCGAGTGCCGATTCGCGCTTGAACTCGGCGATCTTGTCCGAGGGTATCTCTACGACTGCTGTCGATGCTTGGTCGTTGAAGAACGTGTCCTCCTTGTATTCACGGAGCTTGGTGTCGGCGGGGAACACCAACTGTCCACAGGCGGCCATCGATCCCAGATCCGCCTTTTCGTTCGAACAGCCGACTATTGATGCGAGCATCGATCCGAGGGCGACGATTCGTATTGTCGTGCGGCGTGCACGGGTGGTCACAGCTGCTGGTTCCGTGTCTCGACCGACGCGAGTGTCGTTCGGGCTTCCTCGAGGTCCAGTTGGAATCCGGTCAGGCAGCCGATGCCGACGATGAGATCGGTCATGCCATCACCGACACGGCCGGATGGCAACGTTGCCGGCCAAGCTGGTCGAGCTGTGTTGTACGACAACGTGATACGGACAAGACACGATAGCCCCCACTTCAATCCGGTGGCAGCTATCGCACCACGTACGCGCGAAAGATGTTGTGGTGGGAGCGAGACACCGGACGGAGGGTGCCCTCGTGCTGACTATGTCTCGTTCGACAACGCCGACGCGACCTCGTCGAGGCCGCAGGTGAGGGCCTGGACGACCAGGAGTTTGCGGACGCGGTCGGGGAGTTCGTCGGTGATGGCGACGAGGGTTTCCCAGGCGGTGTGGTCGCCGCTGCCGAGGAGGTCGACGAGGGAGCCGAGTTCGGTCATGCCGTCGAGGAGGGCCAGGACGCGGGCTCGGGGTTCGCCGTCGACCGCGAGGGCGAGCGGGAGCATGGTGGGGGCTTCGGGGCTGGCCAGGATGATCAGGTCGCGGAGCGAGTTGTCGTCCTCGGCGAGTACGCGTTTCGCGATGCAGCGCTGTTGGTCGAGGTCGAGGTGGCGGACCAAGGGGAGCAGGTCCAGCCACAGGCCCTGGGCGAGGGAGATGTCGGAGACTCGTTCCAGGGTGGCGGGGTTGTGCATGACCGGGCGTTGGGCCAGGCGTTGGAGGCCGGTGATGGCCATGCCCGCCGCGACGGGGAGCAGGGCGTCCCAGGCGTCGAGTTGGGTGACGGCGGTCAGGAGGCCGTCGAGGACCTCGTCGTCCTGTTCGGCGACGATATCGGCCATGCGGGCGCGTTCCTGGGGGCCGATGATGTCGAGGAGCGAGATCGCGTCGGCCCACTTCTCTTCGGCGTACATGGCGGTGACCATGCCCGGAACACGGTCGGTGACCATGTTCAGCAGGCGCTCTGCCTGGGAGCTGTCCTCCAGGTGGAGGCCGACCTGGAGGATGTCGCGGTCGGCGGCCTGGGGGAGGGCCGCCCACAGGACCGAGTCGGGCATGGCGCCGGCCAGCCTGCCCATGGTGAGGTAGTCGCCGCGCTCGATCAGTTCCCGGGCCACCTCGGCGGCCATCGCGTCGGGGACGCGGGCGATCACTTCCGCCGCTCGCTTCGGGTCGAGCAGGACGGTCGCGTCAGCCAGGAACTTCGGGGACAGGGATTCGGCGATCGCCACTGCGCGGGCGGGCTCGACCGCGCCGGCGACCGCCGCGGCCAGGGCCGGGCCCAGTGCCTTCTCCGCGACTAGCGCGGCGACCGGCTTCGGGACCAATTTCACCGCGGCGGCGACTCGTTGCATGCGCAGGACGTCCCGGCCCGACATCTCGTCGCTGACCTGGTCCCGGAATGCTTTGATCGCCGAGGGTGATTGCGTTGTGAGGAATTCCAGTTCGGCGGGGTCGACGCCGAGTACCCGGGCCAGTTTCGCGATCTCGGCCACGGTGTGCCGCATGCTGCTCACAGTCCCAGCACCTTGCGCACCGCGGGGCGGGCCAAGCGCGGGATCAGGTGCATCCCGGCTCCCAGGGCGTCGTCCATGGCCGCTTTCCGTGCTGCCAGCGCCTTTTCGACGAAGCCGTCGAGACGGGTGAGGTCGTCGATGTCGAGCGTCGCGAACTCCGCCGGAGGTGGGCCTCCGAGGGTGGCGGTCAGCGGGTCGAGTCGATCCGGCACCGACATGCTCCTTCGATAGTGTTGTGGCAGTGACGATTACACGATAGTCGTGGGTGGTGCTCACCGCCTTGCGGCCAGCCGCGCCGTCGTAGTCCAGATCGACGATCTTCTCGGTGAGGAACTGTACGGCGGAGTTGTCGATGAACCCGGCACACCATGCCGGGAGGTGCCGCCCTGTAATCGTGTCGATCACGTCGATCCGTTCCGTGACGGTGACAGCTACGCTTGATAGGGACGAGGGGAGTGGTGATGTCCGAGCAGAATGAGGGAGTCGATCCGCGGGCGCGGTGGCGGGAACTTCCGCCGGAGCCTTCGGAACTCATCGAGGAGACGACGGTCGACACGCGGGCCGCGGATCTGGGGGTTCCCGCGGTTGATGTGACCGAGGAGTTCGTGCGCAAGTACGGGTTGTGACGCGGGCGAGCGTCACGACTGACCGACCGTGGCCGTCTGCCCGCGTCATCGTGGTCTATGTCGTGATCGGCCTTGTCGCAGGCGGGATTACATCCGTAACGATCAACGACACGGTCTCACGGTCGTGGCGTGACTGCGGGGTTGCTGGAGCTGGTGAGGGTCTCACCTTGCTGTTGCTCTTGGTTCCGAACATTGTCGTGGTCGCTCTCTGGTGGGGCGCAACGCTGGCGATCAGTCGACGCTTCCGGGGTGCGGTCCCTGGAGTACTCCGGATTGTCTTGGCCGTCGTGGTCTGCTTGCTCGGCTCATTGGGCCTTCTATGGTTCATGATGCTCTGGCTGCATGATCCCGGCCAGCCTGCTCGGATCCCGGTTTGCCCGCCTGGGAATGTGCCGCCGTGGTGGCCGAGCTGGCTGCCCGTTTGATTCCCTCGGAGGGGATTCGGTCAGTTGCTCTGACACTGGCGACGATCTATCCGCCGGCGACCGCGGGGATGATCATCAGTTCGGTGGTGGCGGTCAGGGGGGTGTTCACGCCGTCCAGCGTGCGGCATTCGTTGCCGTCGATGTAGAAGTTGACGTAGCGGCGGAGGGTGCCGCGTTCGTCGCGGAGGCGGCGTTCCAGGGCGGGGGAGCGGTCGCGGAGGGTGTCCAGGGCGGCGCGCAGGGTGGGGGCGTCGACGTCGAATTCCTTGGCGCCGTTGGCATAGGGGCGCAGGGCCGAAGGTAGGACGATGCGGGCCATGGGTTATCCGATGACGGCGGCGCGGACGCAGAGGACGTCGGGGAGTTTGTCGGCGACCAGGTGCCAGTGGTCGCCTTCGTCGGGGCTGCAGTAGACCTCGCCGTTGCGGGTGCCGAAGTAGATGCCGGTCGGGTCGGCGTCGTCGGCGCACATGGCGTCGCGCATGACCGCTGCCCAGAACGGCACCGTCGGGAGGCCTTCGGTTTTGGGTGACCATGTCTGGCCGCTGTCGTCGCTGCGGTAGACCGCGCAGGTGGCGTCCGGGGGGAAGCGGAAGCGATCCATGTCCGCTACGAGGGGGAAGGTGTAGATGACGCCGGGGCGGTGGGGGTGGGCGACGATCGGGAAGCCGAAGTTGGATGGGGGCAGGTCGGCGTCGATCGACTGCCAGGTCGTGCCGTCGTCGGTGCTGCGGAACACACCGCCGTGGTTCTGGAGGTAGAGGGTGCTGGGTGTTTCGGCGTCGCGGGCGACCTTGTGCACGCACTGGCCCCAGTCGGGCAGTTCGCCCGGCAGGAAGTCGGCGGTGACGCCGTGGTTGGTCGGGTGCCACGAGGTTCCGCCGTCGGAGGTCTGATAGACGCCGCCGGTCGACATGGCGACGGCGAGCCGCCGGGTGTCGGTGGGATGTGGGAGGACGGTGTGCAGCGCCAAACCGCCACCGCCCGGCTCCCACTGCGGGCGGTGTGGATGGTCCCACAGGCCTCTGACCAGCGTGAAAGTTCTACCGCCGTCGGTGGAACGGAACAGGGCTGATGGTTCGACGCCTGCGTACACCACGTCCGGCTCGGCGTCGGTCGCCGGTGTGATCTGCCAGACACCTTGCAAGGCGGCATCGGTGTTCTCGGGGAAGGCCAGTGGTGCGTCGTCGGGCTCGGTCCAGGTTTCGCCCAGGTCGTCGCTGCCTACCAGGGTCGGACCGAAGTGGCTGTTCAGGACGCCGACGAGCAGGCGTGGGGTGTGTCGTCGGGTGTCGATCGCCAAGGCCTTCACATCGGCGATCGGGAACTGCGGCGGACGCACGGTCCAGCTCGCCCGGCCGTCTGTGCTGCGGGCCAGGAACAACCCTTTGCGGGTTCCGATTCCGAGAAGTACGTCCATTGCCGACCTCCAGGTCGTCGCCCCGACGCGGATGAAAATGAGCGTACTCCGCGGCGACGTTAGGGCCGCACAATCGCGGTCGGTGAGGGATACTGGTCCGATCGTGCGCAACCCGCTGCACGAGCGTGACATTTCCGCGACCGTTTCGTAATGTAATAGTGACTTGTTCTCGACAGTAGCTGGTGATTCGTAAAGTGCCTGGTCAACATCGCACCCCTGCGCCGCCCACGGGGCGCACGTCTCTGGCTGTGTGCAGCCTCGCGGCGACGGTTCCCGGAATGCTGTGGATGGCGTTACGGCCCACCGCGGCCGAGGTGGAGCAGGTCGCGGCGATCCAGCCGCACACGCCGTCCGCGATCGAGATCGACACGCTGCCCCAGTTGCCGCACGACGAGCCGACGAGCGCGCCGGAACCCGTGGCTGCCGACGACGAGCTCGCGGCGCTGTCGGCGGGGAAGCTGAAGTACCTGTGCTCGACGGAGTTCAAGGGCACGCAGCCGCACGTCGCGCAGGTCAGTCACATGATCCAGAAGATGTTCGGTCTGTCCGACATCGGTGGCGCGAACGGGCGCTACGACGGTGATCACGGTGCGGGACTCGCTCTCGATCTCATGACGGCGAATCCGGCGCAGGGTGATGCGATGGCCGCGTTCATCCTGGCCAACAAGGCGCGCTTCGGCGTCACCTATGTGATCTGGCAGCAGCGCTACAACGACGGCAGTGGCTGGTCGTTCATGGAGGACCGGGGCGACCCGACCCAGAACCACTACGACCATGTGCACGTGTCGTTCTCCTCGTACGGCGCGGCGAACCTCACCTGCTGATCGCCGCAGGCCCGAACAGCCTGCGGCGCGGCAGAAGTCGCCTCAGTTGCCGATCGGCGCCCCGAGCAGCCCGGCGAGAGTCTCGCCGACGATCGACACCCATTCGGGCCAGGTCCGCTGATCGAGGGTCATCGAGCCGACATCGTTGAGCGTGCAACCGGAGGGGGCGGGCACGCCGGCGAAGCGGTCGCGCATCCACATCATCACGCTGGGCACGGCGATCGGTTCCAGCGAGAGGTGTTCGCTGAGATGGTCGCGGGTGTAGGTGATCCGGGCAGCAGGGTCCTGGCAGTAGGTTCCGTACAGCGTGTTGACCGGGCCTACCGGGACCAGCCAGTCCATGTTGGCCTGGTAGAGGTAGACGGGCATGGTCGGTGTGGTCTTGCCCATGCGGGTGCGGTCGAGAACCTTCTTCGCCTCGGGGGCGTCGAGTGGGTCGCCCGGGGTGTCGAGTAGGCCCTTGATGTTCATGAACGGCAACGAGAGTGCCTGGTAGGTGACGCACATGCGGTCTTTGGCGTCGAGCAGCGTCTGGGCGAGCGGGGTGCCGGTGCGGCGGAGGAACGCGTTGAATTCGGGTTCCTCGTGGGCGAGTCCGATGATGCCGCCGAACACGACGCCCGAGCCCGCGTTGTTGTTGGCGAGGTTCACCAGGGCGCCGAGGTCGGCGTCGGTGCCGCCGGAGGCCGCTCCCACGATGTTCAACTCGGGTGCGTAGGTGGCGGCGAGTTCCGCGGCGTGCATGGTCGGGACGGACCCGCCCGAATAGCCCATCATGCCGACCCGGGTTGCCACGCCGTCGAGTCCGAGCGGGGTGAAGTTCTCCGCGGCTCTGATGCCGTCGAGGGCGATGCGCCCGGCGAGCGGTCCGTGCGCGAACGCCGCGTTCGGTCCCTGATGGTCGGGGATGACGACGGCCCAGCCCTGCTGGAGCGCGACCTGCACCTCCAGGAAGGAGATCGGCGCCACCGCCTGGCCGGTGATCTGCCCGGGAATCGACCACTGCTGCACCGCGTACGAGGAGGCGCAGTACTGGCCGGTCGAATCCTCGGCCATGTGATACGAGAGCAGATTCCTGGTGCCGGGGGCGACCTCACCGCGCGGCTTCAGCACGGTCGCGACGGCCGGGATCGGCTGGTCGTAGCTGTTGTTGGAGCGGAAGGACACCTGCCAGGCGTCGACGTTGACCGGCAGCAGGGAGAAGTTCGCGACCCGGACCTCGCGCGCGGCGATGATCTCGCCGGGTTGCTTGGCCGCGACGGCATCGGCGGGTGGGCGATAGAACCCGTCGAACTCCGGGATGGCCGGTGCGCTGAAGAACGGCGGTGCGGGCTGCACCGGGCCGTCGTAGGGATCGGCGGATGCCGGTGTGCCGCTGAGGATCAGCAGCATGCCGAGCGTGGCTCCGCCCGCTGTGGTGAGGCGGCGGAGCAAGCCTGCCCGTCCTCTGTAGTCGGATCTGTTTCGCGTACGGAGCACGCGGCACCCCTTCGATCAAGATTTAGACGCCATCGTCTAAATTGTGCCGCACGTTACAGCGCGCCGGGGCGGTTCGGCAAATAGCCCGGTGGGAGTCAGGGCAGGGTGAGGGCGACCAGGAAGCGGGTGAGGACTTCGACGAGATCGTCGAAACCGGTGCGGGGCTCGGTGCTGCTCCACTGGTGCACCAGCGCCATCAGCGCGCCGATGAATCCTGTTGCCGCCGTGCGATACCCGCCTACGGGGGTGAAGTCCTGGCCGAGCGCGAGCCGCAGTTCCGTAGCGAAGAAATCGGCCCAGACCTCGCGCTGCTCGATCCGGTGACGCTCGAAATCGTCACTCACGCCGACACATTCGACGAAGGAGACGCGCGCGCGATGGACATCGGAGCCGACCGACTCCGCGTAGGCGCGCATCGCGGCCCGCGCGCGGGTGACGAAATCGTCGGCGGCGGTGTCGGCGACCGCGGCGGCGACGGCCTGGCGCGCGTCGACCTGCACCGCGTTGTAAACCGCGAGCAGCAGTTCTTCGCGGTTCGCGAAGTGCTCGTAGAACTGGGCGCGGGCGAGTCCGGCGGCCTTGCAGATGCTGGTGATGGAGCTGTTGCGGTAGCCGGCTTCGCCGAAGACGGCGAGTCCGGCGAGTAGGAATCGGTCGCGCCGCTGGGCTCGCCGGTCGTCGACTCGGCTGCTCGAGCGGGAAGAACTGGGGACCGTCACCGCCGTCAGGATAGTGAACCGGCGGGCGACGCATCCTGGGCGGGTGATCACCGGGCCGGATCGGGTGGATTCGTCGGCTTTCCTGTGAGTCGACCGTTCATTTAGGCATATCCCCACGCGGAACGGGGCCACGCTCCTACGGTGAGAGTGGCTCAGTTCTGGTGAGAGGAATGTGAACATGGGACGGTTGGCGGGCAAGGTCGCGGTGATCAGCGGCGGAGCGCGGGGGATGGGCGCGGCACACGCGCGCCGGTTTATCGCCGAGGGCGCGTCGGTGGTGCTCGGTGACGTGCTCGACGACGAAGGCGCCGTCGTCGCCAAGGAGCTCGGCGACGCCGCGATCTACCAGCATCTGGATGTGCGCGAGCCCGAGCAGTGGGCGGCGGTCGTCGCGGCGGCGGTCGAGACGTTCGGCGGGCTGCACGTGCTGGTGAACAACGCGGGGATCGTCAACGGGAATCTGCTGGTCGACTTCGCGCTGGAGGAGTGGCAGCGGATCATCGATATCAATCTGACCGGGACGTTCCTCGGGATGCAGGCCGCGGTGCCCGCGATGACCGACGGCGGCTCGATCGTGAACATCTCCTCGGTCGAGGGCATGCGCGGCAGTCCGGGGCTGCACGGTTACACCGCAACGAAATTCGCGGTGCGCGGTCTCACGAAGTCGGCGGCGCTGGAGCTCGCGGCGCAGGGGATCCGGGTGAACTCGGTGCATCCCGGTCTGATCAGCACGCCGATGACCGAGGGGATTCCGGCGGACTTCCTGCAGATTCCGGTGAAGCGGGCGGCCGAACCCGACGAGGTGTCGGCGCTGGTGGCGTATCTGGCCTCGGACGAGTCGTCGTACTCCACCGGTGCGGAATTCGTCGTCGACGGCGGGCTCACGGTCGGGGTGCCGCACAAGAGTTTCTGAGCAGTTCGGTGCTGGTCGGCGGACCCTTCGGTTCCGCCGACCAGCGGCCGTGTCGGTCAGCTCAGGCGGCGGATGTCGCCGCGGACACGGTAGAAGCCGCCGCGGGCCGATTCGGTGACGGCATCGACGACGTAGCGGGTGCCTGCCTGGCGGATGTCGCGGGGGAACTGGACGTTCCAGCCACGCTCGTAGCCGGGGCTGACGACGTGCACGCGCAGGGAGCCGCCGTGTTCGACGCATTCGACGACGATGCCGGTGCCCGCGTCGGTGGTGACCTCGAGGGTGCTGGAGGCGGTGACGGCGGAGATCTCGGGCGCCTTGACCGAGACGGTGCTGGGGAGCACGCCCTGGTCGGCGTCGCGGATGGCGGACTCGCTCACGTCGAGGCAGGCCAGCGCGCCGGAGGTGGTGACCAGGTACAGCCTCTCGTCGTGGTACTGCATGGAGTAGGCCGAGCCGCAGCCGGTGGCCAGTTTCCACAGGCGGGTGCCGGTGGCGTCGAAGCAGTAGACCGAGGAGTGCGAGTCGCCGGCGAAGACGTAGCGGCCGTCGGGGGAGGCGGCGCAGGAGAAGACGGCGGCGTCGCACTGGTAGGCGCGGGTGGTGACGCCCTGCTTGGTGATCTCTTCGACGCGGTTGGCTCCGGTGCCGGCGTAGACGTCGGAGGTCTCCTGCCAGCCGAACAGGACGGAGCCGTGGGTGGGTGAATGCCACTGGGTGGCACCGGTTTCCAGGTGGTACTTGGTGACGCCGCTGCTGTGGCCGTGGTAGACGCCGGTGGGGTCCAGGCGCACCATCCAGCCGGCCGAGCCGGTGCTGCGGGCCGACCAGAGGGATTCCTCCTCGTGGTCGATGACGGTCAGACCGCCTGCGGCGTCGGAGGCGGCGAGGATGCCGTCGTGGATGTCGAGCCAGTAGACGTCGGTGGCCGACACGTCGTAGGCGGCGCGCGGGACCTTGCCCGACAGGTCGTAGACGCGGCCGTCGTCGCAGCCCGCGTAGATCCAGAAGTCGTCGGCCACCAGGCATTTCACGCCGTCGGGCAGCTGGTAGCGGTTGGTCACCACCCCCTCGGGGGTGAGAGTGAAGACCTCGCCGTTCTCGTTGCCGACCCAGCAGCGCTGCTCGTCGACGAAGATGCCGAACGCGGCGGCGCCGGAGTCGAAACGCCACAGGACCGGGGCGCTCTTGGCGGTCGAGCGCTGGCTGGTGATCACGCGGCGGGTCACCGTGCGGCGCTCGCGCGCGCCCATCACGGCGGGTGCGTAGCCCTTGCGGACCTTCTCGCCGATCTTCTTCTGGCCGGCGCTCTTCGCCTTGTCCTCGGTGGCGAACGAGCTCGCCTTGGACTGGCCCTGCTCGCCGATCCGGCCGTAGCGGATGTTCACCTGGGTGCCGGTGACGATCACCTCGTAGAACTTGTGCGAGGAACCGGTGTCGTCGGACAGTTCCAGGTAGGTGGTTTCGGCGGTCGTCATGGATCCTCGCTGAGCTCGTGCGGTGTGTCGAACGAGCGAAAAGTAGCAAGGCACACCGACATCGGCGCGATCTATGGTGTCACCGCAGGTCAGTGGGGGTATGGATGCGACGAAGGCGGTGGCCGGGGTGAGCCACCGCCTTCGTCTGCGTGACGATCAGCCGAAATGGCAGACGTAGTGCAGGGTTTCGACGACCTCGATGTCGAAGGCGCTGTTGCCCGGGACCGAGAACGACTCGCCGCCGCGGAAGGTCTTCGGCTCGGTCTCGCCGGGCAGGGTCACCTTCGCCTCGCCGTCGATGAGCTCCATGATCTCCGGGGCGCCGGTGGTGAAGGTCAGGGTGGACGGCAGGATCACGCCGACGGACTTCGAGGTGCCGTCGGGCAGCTCGATGTTGTGGCTGACGCACTTGCCGTCGAAATAGACGTTGGCCTTCTTGACAACGGAGACGTTCTCGAACTTCGACATGGGTCCTTCCGGGGGTGAGGGGACCCTTAGTCTACTGGCGGGCCAGGGCTCACCGAGCCCTGGCCCGGCGTGGTCAGCTGCCGTAACGGGCCAGGACCGAGCTGGCTTCCTGGGAGGCGGTGCCTTCCTGGGCCAGGTGGGCCATGGCCTCGGGGATCTCGCGGCCGTGGTGGGCCATGGCCTGGGCGTAGAGGCGGCCGGCGCGGTAGGAGGAGCGGACCAGTGGGCCTGCCATGACGCCGGCGAAACCGAGTTCCTCGGCGACCTTGGAGTGCTCGACGAACTCCTCCGGCTTCACCCAGCGGTCGACGGGGTGGTGGCGCGGGGACGGGCGCAGGTACTGGGTGATGGTGAGGATGTCGCAGCCCGCTTCGTGCAGGTCACGCATCGCCTCGGTGACCTCTTCGGGGGTTTCGCCCATGCCGAGGATGAGGTTGGACTTGGTGACCAGGCCTGCTTCGCGGGCAGCGGTGATGACCGCCAGTGAGCGCTCGTAGCGGAAGGCGGGGCGGATGCGCTTGAAGATGCGCGGCACCGTCTCCAGGTTGTGGGCAAGGACCTCGGGGCTGGTCGAGAAGACCTCGGCGAGCTGGTCGGGGTCGGCGTTGAAGTCGGGGATGAGCAGCTCGACGCCGGTGCCGGGGTTGAGTGCCTTGATGGCGCGCACGGTTTCGGCGTAGAGCCAGGCGCCGCCGTCGTCGAGGTCGTCGCGGGCGACGCCGGTGATGGTGGAGTAGCGCAGGCCCATCGCCTGGACGCTCTCGGCGACGCGGCGGGGCTCGTCGCGGTCGAGGGCGGCGGGCTTGCCGGTGTCGATCTGGCAGAAGTCGCAGCGGCGGGTGCACTGTTCACCGCCGATGAGGAAGGTGGCCTCGCGGTCCTCCCAGCATTCGAAGATGTTGGGGCAGCCCGCTTCCTCGCAGACCGTGTGCAGGCCTTCGCGTTTCACCAGGCCCTTGAGCTCGGTGTATTCGGGGCCCATGGTCGCGCGGGTGCGAATCCACTTGGGTTTGCGCTCGATCGGGGTCTCCGCGTTGCGCGCTTCGATGCGCAGCAGCTTGCGTCCGGCGGGGGCAGAGGCGTCTACGGAGGTCACTGAACCGACTCTACGCTCGGGGCCACGGCGTCCGCGGCGATGGTGGTGCGATCAATATCATGCGGCTGAACGGGAATTTCGCCGTCGAGGGCGGCAACGATGGCGGTCGCGACGAGGGGCTTGATTTCGGCGACGGTGACTTCACGGCCTAGTTCTCGGCTCAGCGTGGTGACACCGGCGTCCTTGATGCCGCAGGGCACGATCGCCTGGAAGCCGTCGAGGGCGGAATTGCAGTTCAGGGAGATGCCGTGCAGGGCGACGCCGCGCTGCACGCGCACACCGATCGCGGCGATCTTGCGCTCGGCGAACCACTCGGTGGCGGGCAGCCACACGCCCGAGCGGCCTTCGACGCGGCCGCACTCGATCCCGAGGCCGGAGACCACCTGGATCAGGGCCTCCTCCAGCCGTCGCACGTACTGCACGACGTCGACGGGCTCGGCGAGGCGGACGATCGGGTAGCCGACGAGCTGGCCAGGGCCGTGCCAGGTGATCTTGCCGCCGCGGTCGACCTGCACGACCGGGCTGCCGTCGATCGGCAGGTCCTCGGCCTCGGTGCGGCGGCCCGCGGTGTAGACCGACGGATGCTCGAGCAGGAGCAGCTTGTCGGCGCCTTCGCCTGCGGCGCGCTCGTCGGCGATCTGCCGCTGCAGCTCCCAGGCGGCGTTGTATTCGATGAGTCCGAGATCCTCGACCACGATCGGGGTCGTATCGAATCGAGCGGACGCGGTGGGGCGCGTGTCGTTCACCGTCCCGACGTTACGCCCCGCGGCCGACGGCGGCGCAGACCGGTCATCGCCCCCGGTCACGGCTCGACCGGGAAGTTTCGTTGCATGAGGGTCAGGTCCATCCAGCGGTCGAACTTGTGGCCGACTTCCGGGAGTTCGCCGACGGTGCGGAAGCCGAAGCGTTCGTGCAGGGTGATCGAGGCGGCGTTGCCGGATTCGATGGCGGCGACCATGGCGTGCACGCGGCCGGAATCGGCGGCGCGGGCGATCAACTCGGTGAGCAGGGCGGTGGCCACGCCGCGGCGCTGGAAGCGGTGGTCGACGTAGACGGAGTTCTCGACGGTGAAGCGGTAGCCGGATTTGGGGCGCCACCGGCCGTAGGAGGCGTAACCGGCGACCTCGCCGTCGATCTCGGCGATCAGGATCGGCATGCCCGCGGCGGTGCGGTCGGCGAACCAGGTGATGCGGTCGTCGAGGTCTACCTCGTCGGTGTCCCAGATCGCGGTCGACTCGGCGATATTGGTGTTGTGGATCGCGAGGACGGCGGGGAGGTCGGCCTTGTCGGCGTCGCGGATGAACATCAGTGGGCTCCGGGGCGGGCGACGGTGGCGGCCAGGGCGGCGCGGATCGTCGGGTGCTGGAAGGTGTAGCCGGCCTGTTCCAGCGCGGCCGGGATGGCGCGGGGGCCGCGCAGGATCGCCTCGTCGGCGAGCTCGCCGACCAGGGCGCGCAGGGCGAAACCGGGAACGATGAACGGGGCGGGGCGGTGCACGGCGCGGCTCAGGGCGCGGTTGAATTCCGCGTTGGTGACCGGTGCCGGGCCCGCGGAATTGATCGGGCCGGAGATCTCGGGATGGGTGAGCGCGAAGATGATGGCGCCGACCTCGTCGTCGAGGGAGACCCACGGCGTGTACTGACGGCCGCTGCCCAGGCGTCCGCCCAGGCCCAGCCAGTACAGCGGGTGCAGCATGCTCAGCATGCCGCCGTTGCGGGCCAGCACCACGGCGCTGCGCACCAGGATCGTGCGCACGCCCGCAGCGCTCGCCGGAGCGGTCGCGGCTTCCCAGTCGCGGCACAGGGTCGCGAGGAAACCGGTTCCGGCGGGGGAGGTCTCGTCGACGACCGTGTCACCGGTGTCGCCGCCGTAGTAGTGCACGCCGCTGGCGTTGACCAGCGTCGGCACTCCCGCGGCGGCGACCGCGGTGGCCAGTACGTCGGTGGGGGTGATGCGGCTGTCGCGCAGCAACTGCTTGTAGCCGCCGTTCCAGCGGCGCCCGCCGATGCTCGCGCCGCACAGATTCACCGCCGCGTCGGCCCCGCGCAACGCCCGCTCGTCGAGCTGGGCGCGCGCGGGGTCCCACGCGAATTCGTCCGGCGCGCCAGGGGCGCGGCGCACCAATCGCGACACCTCGTGCCCGTCGCGGCGCAGAGCCGCGACGAGCGCTGTCCCGATCAGCCCGGACGAACCGGCGATCACCACCTTCATAACTGTCGAATTCCTCGACTACAGACCGAGATCGGCCTCGAACGCCGCCTCTTCCAACCGGTGCTTGATGGTGGTGAGGAAGCGACCCGCGTCGGCACCGTCGATGAGACGGTGATCGTAGGTCAGCGGCAGGTACACCATCGAGCGGACGCCGATGGACTCGCCACCGGTCTCGTCGGTCACCACCACCGGGCGCTTGACGATCGCGCCGGTGCCGAGCATGCCCGCCTGCGGCGGAACCAGGATCGGGGTGTCGAACAGCGCGCCCTCGCTGCCGATGTTGGTGATGGTGAAGGTGCCACCGGACAGCTCGTCCGGCTTCAGGCCACCGGTGCGGGCGCGGTGGGCGATGTCGGCGATCGCGCGGGCCAGCCCGGCCAGCGACAGGTCGCTGGCGTTGTGGATGACCGGCGAGAGCAGACCCTGCTCGGTGTCGACCGCGATACCCAGGTGCACCGACGCGTGGTAGGTGATCTCCTTGGCGTCCTCGTTGTAGGAGGCGTTCACGTTCGGGTGCACACCGAGTGCCTCGACGACGGCCTTCGCGAAGAACGGCAGGTACGTCAGGTTGACGCCCTCACGGTTCTTGAACGAGGCCTTCGCGAGCTGACGCAGATGCGCGATCTTGGTGACGTCGGCCTCGTGGACCTGGGTCAGCTGCGCGGTGGTCTGCAGCGATTCGCGCGTCTTGGTCGCGGTGATCTGCCGGATCCGGTTGGCCTTCTGCGTGGTGCCGACCAGCCCGGCCAGCTTCGGCGCGGCGGCCTGCTTGGCCACAGGGGCGGGCGCGGCCGCGGCGGCCGGAGCCGCGGCGGGCGCCTTCTTGGCCTCGGCGGCGGCGAGCACGTCCTGCTTGCGGATGCGGCCACCGACACCGGAACCGGTGAGGGTCGCCAGGTCGACGTTGTTCTCGTCGGCCAGCTTGCGGACCAGCGGGGTCACGTACGGGGTGCTGCCGTTGGCGGAGGACGCCGGAGCAGCAGCCTTCGCCGGAGCAGGCGCGGGGGCCGGTGCCGGAGCAGCGGCGGCGGGCGCTGGAGCCGGGGCAGGCGCGGGAGCCGGGGCAGGTGCCGGAGCGGGTGCCGGGGCAGGCGCGGGCGCCGGAGCGGCCGCGGGCGCACCGCTGCCGATCACACCCAGCTGACCACCGACGGCGATGACGTCGTCTTCCTGCGCCGAGATCTCGAGCAGCGTGCCGGCGACGGGCGAGGGGATCTCGGTGTCGACCTTGTCGGTGGACACCTCGAGCAGCGGCTCGTCGACCGCGACGCTGTCACCCACGGCCTTCAGCCACCGGGTCACGGTGCCTTCGGTCACCGACTCGCCCAGCTCGGGCATCTTGACGGGCGTGCCGGACGCGGCGACGGGCGCGGCGGCCGGAGCGGGCTCGGGGGCTGCGGCCGGAGCCTGCGCCGCGGGGGCGGGCTCGGGGGCCGGAGCGGGCTCGGCAGGTGCGGCAGCAGGCGCGGGAGCGACGGCGGGGGCTTCGCCGGCGTCGCTGATCACGCCGAGCTCACCGCCGACCTCGACGATGTCGTCTTCCTGAGCGACGATCTTCGACAGCACACCGGCAGTGGGCGACGGGATCTCGGTGTCGACTTTGTCGGTGGAGACTTCGAGCAGCGGTTCGTCGACCTCGACCGTGTCTCCTTCCTGCTTCAGCCACCTGGTCACCGTTCCCTCGGTGACGCTCTCACCAAGAGCCGGCATCTGGACGGAGAAGGCCATGTCCTCTGTCTCCTCTGACTGTTAGACGGGTAATACAACAGTGCTTCGACCCCGGCAGACACGCGTCGCGGGTCGCGGCGTACGTCCACCCCGCCGCAACGAGCGAGGCGTCCGGGAATCGTCGGTTTCTTGTTCCGGCAACCATCCTTGCACCCGCTCGCCGCCGACGTAGCGCAGGGCGGCAATACGGGCAGAGCTGGCACCATGGAATGTACGGCGGTGAGCAGAATTCCGTCGGAAAGCAGGAGGTTGCTACCGGTGGGTATGCTGGATCGTTTCCGCGGGACGCGCGGCAGGAGCAGGACAGTCGCCCGTGACAGCGCGTCGGAGATCGCCGCGCTGGCCGAGTGGGCGGCGGCGCGACGCGGGGTCGAGGCGTTCGTCGAACCGAAAACCGCTGTGACCGATGTCACGGCGGTTCTGGTGGCCGCGGACGGCGAATGGACCCGTCGCATTGTCGGTGAGCGCGGCGCGCGGCGGCTGGCCGGTGCGCTGAAGATCCCGGTCTACGACGTCAACCGCATCGGCTATCCGCAGCGCATGCGCGACTACGACGCCCGCCGCCGCATCGAGCAGCGGCGGGCCCGCGAGCAGGAGCAGTGACTACTCCGCCCCGATCTCCTCGATCACCGTGATCAGGGTGCGCACCGGGACGCCGGTGCCGCCCTTGCCGATGTAGCCGAACGGTCCGCCGGTGTTGTAGGCCGGACCCGCGACGTCGAGGTGCGCCCACTGCACGCCCTCGGGCACGAACTCCTTGAGGAACAGTGCGGCCGAGAGCATTCCGCCCCACCGGTGCGGTGCGACGTTGGCCAGGTCGGCGACCTTGGAGTTGAGGTCGGTGCGCAGCTCGGCGGGCAGCGGCATCGCCCAGCCGTTCTCGCCGACCGTACGCGACACCGCGGCGACGCGATCACGGAATTCGTCGGTGCCCATCACGCCGGGCGTGCGGGTGCCGAGCGCGACCATCTGCGCGCCGGTGAGGGTGGCGACGTCGATCAGGTAGTCGGGCTCGTCCTCGGCGGCGCGCACGATCGCGTCGGCCAGGATGAGGCGACCCTCGGCATCGGTATTGAGCACCTCGACGGTGGTGCCGCCGTACTGGGTGAGCACGTCGCCGGGACGCTGCGCGGTTGCCGATGGCATGTTCTCGGCCATCGGGACGGTCGCGGTGACGGTGACCGGCAGGCCGAGGCGGGCGGCCAGCAGGGTGGTCGCGATGACCGCCGCGGCGCCTGCCATGTCGGAGGTCATGTTCTCCATGTTGGCCGCGGGCTTGATCGAGATGCCGCCGGTGTCGAAGGTGATGCCCTTGCCGACGAGCGCGATCTTCTTCGGGCCGCCCGCGTAGGTGATACGCACCAGCCGCGGCGGGCGCGAGGACCCCTGGCCGACGGCGACGATGCCGCCGTAACCGCCTGCGGCGAGGGCGTCCTCGTCGAGGACCTCGACCTCGAGGCCCGCGGCCTCGGCGAGCACGCGGGCCCGGTCGGCGAACTCGGCCGGGTACAGCGCGCTCGGCGGGGTGTTGACGAAATCGCGGGCGGTGGCGACGGCCTCGGCGACCAGCTGCGCGCGCAGCAGTTCCAGCACGCCGAATTCCGGCTGGGGCACCAGCAACTCGACGCGCAGCACCGGCTGCTCGTCCGGCTTCGGCGCGCTCTTGGCGGATTTGAAGGTGGTGAAGGTGTAGGCGCCGAGGTAGAAGCCCTCGACCGCGGCGGCCAGGTCGACACCGGAGAGGGTGGTCGCCACCAGTTCGGTGCCGCTGAGCGCGCGCCCGGCCACCCCGGCGCTGCGGCGCACCTGCTCGGCATCGATCTTCTCGGCCGCGCCGAGGCCGACCGCGAGCACGCTGGTCACATCGGACAGCGCCGCCGGCGCGGGCACCCTGGTCAGTTCCTCGGGCTTGCCCTTGGCGCCGACCGCGCCGAGGGCATCCAGCAGTTCGGCCCGAACCTCGGCGGTGAGCACGTCGCCGAACAGGTCGGCGGGGACGATGGCCGGTCCGTTCTCCGAGGACGTCAATCCGATCACCAGCACATCGGTGTCCGGGCTGATGGTTTCGATGCGCGCCAATTCCGGTCCGAGTGAACGATCTGCTACAGCGGTCATCGCCCCAGATTATGCGGTCGGTGTCTGGTGCCGCATCGCGACGCCGTCGAGCAGCAGTCCGACACCGGTGGTGAGCAGTTCGTCGAAGTCCAGGTCGGGTCCGTGCGGCTCGGCGGCGAACATCCGGTGCAGGACCGGGCGGGTGCGCGGGTCGAGGATTTCGGTGAGTTCGGCGCGCAATCGCGTGCCGAGTGGCAATCCCATGGTGAATACTGGCAAACACTGGACAACACTGGAACAGCTGAATACGCTCACGCTCGTGACGGACTCGGCCGAGGAGCTGGAGGCGCGCATCGCCGACCTCAGGGCCGAGGTGCGCCGTGCCGCCGCGTCCGGTGACCGGGCCACCGCCCGGCAGTTGCGCGCGCAACTGCGCAAGACCGAATCCGCCTGGGACGCAGTCGTACTCGGATCGATCCCGGAGGCTCCGACCGCACCGGATCGCACCGACGCACCCGCCGTGCCGGTGCGCGAGCACGTGCACCGCGCGCTGACGCTGCTGTCGGTGCCGTCCGCACCCAAACTCGTGCTGGCCACCCATGACGCCTTCTTCTCCGGCGAACTCCTGCCCGCCCGGCTGACCAGCCTGCGCCGCGACGAGGAACGCTCGTTCCGCTCGGCGCCGTATGCCCGCCCGTACTACATCTGCGCGGCGCTCACCACGGATCTGCTGTCCCCGGCGCGCGGCGTGATGGCCGTGAGCTCGTGGCCGCTGGAGCGCCGGATGGTCGGTCCGCTGAGTCCGCGCGTCGACCTGCTGACCTCGGCGATCCGCCTGGCCGAACATCTGTCGGCGCAGCCTGCCGTGGCGCAGGCGGGCAGGCGCGTACTGTGGCGGCTCGCCGTATCGATTCCGGGCGTGGCAGGCGCGCCGGACGCGCTCGATCCGGCGCTGGTGATCGAGGCCGCCCGGCGGGAACTGGCGGTCCACGAAGACGAGGACGCGCGGCAGCGGAGAGCGGCCGCGCGTCGGGCGGGGGAGCAGCTGGCCGATCCGGCCGCACAACTATTCGGTGTTCGGCTCGGGGTAGCCGATCGGCGACGAATCGAGGTGAAATGAGCACTCTCGCAGCACAGTTGGACCAGTTGCGCGGCGCAGCGCCCGCGACCAGGCACAATGCCCGCACCATCGCCGCGCTGACGGCGAATCCCGGATGCGCCCGGCGCGCCCTGCTCGACGCGGCCGCGGTGGACAAGACCGTGATCGCCCAATCGCTCGGTTTCCCACCGCAGTTCGGCCAGTCCCAGTTCGCCATCACCCGCGGCAATGCCTTCGAATCGATGGTGAAGGCCAACGGCTGCGCCGAATTGCTGGCGCTGCTGCGCGACAAGCTCGGCCTCACGATCCCCGAAGTCGCCTATCACGACCTGAATTCGGTCGGCGAGAACACCGGCAACGCGGTGCGCTACCAGCGCACCAGGCAGCTGCTGAAGTCGACGATCGCCGCCGGCGACGGCACCCTGTTCGACCATCCGATGCTGCGTCTCGACATCGCGGGCGCCACCGCCTATCTGGAACCGGACGTGGTCGCCGTGCAGCTCGACGGCAAGTTCCATGTCGTCGAGATCAAGGCGTTCCCGGTGATCGACGGGCAGGCCGATCCGGCGCAGGTCGCGGCCGCCGCACGCCAGTCCGCGGTGTACGTGATCGCGCTGCGCGAGTTGATGACCGAGATCGGTGAGTCACCGGAGCTGGTGTCGCACAACACGATCCTGGTGTGCGCGAAGGACTTCACCAACCGGCCGACCGCCGCGCTGGTCGACCTGCGCAAGCAGCTCGCCGTCGTCTCCCGGCAGCTGACCCGGCTCACCGCCATCCCCGACCTGCTCGATCTGCTCCCGCCCGAGGCCACCTTCGCGCCGGGCGACGATCTGGAGAAGACGATCGCCGCGATCCCCGCGCGGTACGCACCGGAGTGCATGTCGAGCTGCGAGCTCGCCTTCGCCTGCCGCGACGAGGCCAGGACCTGCGGTTCGGTGGACGCGCTCGGCCGCGGCGTGTGCGACGAGGTCGGCGGCATCGACAACATCCACACGGTGCTCGGCCTGGCCGACGGGACCCTGGAACCAGGGCCCGAGCACGCCGACATCACCGCCATGCTGCGCACCGCGCACCGGTTGCGGCTGGAGATCGCGGGATGAGTGTGCTGTCGGCCCTCGCCAAGGCCGAGGCGGTCCGGGCGGGTCGCGCGCAGCCCACCGCGGCGGTGCGGCATCTGCATCTCGCCGATCGGCCGCTGGTCGCGGTTCCGCTGCGGCTGGCCGGTGAGGCGGCGGCGCCGCTGGCGATCATGATCGGCACCTCGCCCGGCGATCAGAATGTGCTGATCGTGCCGCAGCCGCGCGACCGGGTGCTGCGGTTGCGGTTCATCGAGCAGCTGGCCGATGTTGTGCTGCCCTATCTTTCGTCGTTCCTGGCCGACACCGAAGAACTCACCAGCAAGGCGGGCGAGACCTACACCCGCTGCCTGGACGCGCCCCAGCTGTGGACGCCGAACCAGGGCGGGGTGACCTTCCTGAAACTGCTCGGCCGCTCGGTGCGTTTCCACCGCACCGACGGCGACAATCCGGTGCCGGCATCGATTCCGCTGCTGGGTCGCTGGCTGACCTGGTTCGGCGATCGCGCCGAGCATCCCGGTTCCGCGGTGCTGCCCGCGATGACCTCGGTGCTGTCGATGCACTGGGCGACGGGCCAATCCTCGCTGGAGGACGGCAATCTCGCCGCCCTGCTCGGCTGGATCGACCCGCCGCGCGGGCGCACCGGCGCCGAAGCCGCCGCCATCGCCGAAGACCCGCTGCAGTCACCACCTGCCGGTCCCGCGACCGATCCCGGCTTCGACAACGAAGAGCTCGCCCCGCTGATCGCCGCCTACAACGCCGCCGCGGACGACACCGCGAGATCCGTTGCCGCCGAACGGCTCGAGCGCTCCCTGCGCGGCCAGCTCGAACCCACCTGGCAGCTGATGTGGCGGGCGATCGAGCTGCTCCGCGCCGTGCCGCCGGGCGCCAGCGTCGACAACCGGTGGACCGACGATCGCGGCGCGTTCTCCTATTTCGCGGCCGAGGTGGCGGAGGGAACACCGCAGGCTCGGCGCGATCCCGCCGTCCGCGCGGTGCGCAGGCTGCTGGAGCGCGAGCGGGCGCTGGAGGCGTTGCAAGCGCAGTGCGCGTTCGACGATCCGCTGCTCATGCTCGAACACCGGGTCACTGGTGCGGCCTTCCGCGGGACAGTGGTGCACAGCGAACCGGACCGCCTCGACCGGTCGGGTGCGCGCCCGAAACTGCGCCCGCACATCCACATTCGCACCACCGACCCGTTCACCGCGGTCGTCGGCGAGGAACTGACCTGCGTCGAACGCCCGAAACAGAGCGGGGTGGTGGTCGAGATCGACGGCGACAGCATCGTTCTCGAACTCTCGGGCGGCATGGGACGCAAACTCGTCGCCGAACCGGGGACCGTGCCCGAGACCCACGAGAACCTGGGCTTCGCGCGGTTCAAGCCCGCACCGTTCAACGGTCAGCTGAATCTGCCTGCCCGCGAAGACACTCCGTGGACCCACGGCGGCCCACCGCCGGAATGGACACCGCACATCGACGACGACGGGGAGGACCTCCAGTGACCACACCGGACGAGGCCGTCGCGGGCATCCTCACCGATCTGCGCGACGACAGCCATCGCGCGATCGTCGTCGACTCACCGCCCGGCGCGGGCAAATCCACCCTCGTGGTGCGCGCGGCCCGCCAGCTGGCCGAGGACGACGACCAGCGGATGATCGTCGCCCAGACCAACGAGCAGGTCGACGACCTCATCGACCGCCTGGCCGGCGCCGACCCCGCGCTGCGCATCGGCAGGCTCTCCAGCGCCACGTATGTGACCAGCGATCGCGTCGACCAGCACGAGAACGTCCGCGTCGCCACGAAACCCGGTGACCTCGCCGATGCCACGATCGTCATCGGGACCGCCGCCAAATGGGCCACCATCACCGACGGCAGCTGGTCGCACGCGATCATCGACGAGGCCTACCAGATGCGCTCGGACATGTTGCTGCGCATCGCGAATCGCTTCGATCGCGGCCTGTTCGTGGGTGATCCCGGGCAGCTCGACCCGTTCGCCACGGTCGAGACCGCGCGCTGGGCCGGTCTCACCTGGGACCCGACGATGAGTGCCGTCACCGTGATGCTGGCCAACAACGACAACATCCCCATCCACCGGCTCCCGGTGTCCTGGCGGCTGCCCGCCACCGCGGCCCCGGTCGTGTCGAAGGCCTTCTACCCCTTCACCGGTTTCGAGTCCGGCACCGGATTCGGCGACCGCCGAATGGATTTCACGACTCGCGGCCTGGGCGGCCCGATCGACGCGGTGCTCGAGGAGGCGGCCGCATCGGGGTGGGGCTGGTACGAACTGCCCGCCCGGCACACCCTGCGCACCGATCGCGAGGCCGTGCACGCGATCGCCGCGATCGCCGCCCGGCTGATCGAGCGCGGCGCCACCGCGCACTCCGAGTCGGGCAGCCGCCCGGTGACCACCGACCGGGTCGCGATCGGCACGGCGCACCGCGATCAGGCCGACGCCGTCCGCACCGCGCTGCGCGGCACCGCGGCCGAGCCGGTCACCGTCGACACCGCCAACCGGCTGCAGGGCCGCGAATACGACGTCACCCTGGTGCTGCATCCGCTGTCGGGCCGCCGCGACGCCAGTGCTTTCCACCTCGAGGCGGGCCGGTTGTGCGTGCTGGCCTCGCGGCATCGGCACGCGTGCATCCTCGTCGGCCGGGCCGGTATCCCCGAACTGCTCGACGCGCACCCGTCGGCCGAGCCGGTGCACCTCGGCGTGCCGGTGAAGTTCCCCGACGGCTGGGAGGCGAATCAGGCCGTCCTGAGTCATCTGTCTCGGCACCGGGTGCGCGCGGCCGACTGATTCGGGCGTACCTGCCGCTCGGACCGCGGGGTGCGGCCGCGCCGTGGAGAGTCGGGGCACTGCGGGCGTCGGGTACTCGTAAGCTGCGAGTTTGCTTGGGGTATCCGCTTTTTGGGTTCATTCACAAATCGCGCACCGGCGCGGCGGGTCGGCTAATCTCTGCGCGAAGACAAGCGTGCCGAATTGTTGGTTTCGCCCGATACGGGCACGCAGCGGAGGGCCGGGGGCGGCTCCGGGAGCGGAAAGATTCGGTGTGAAGATCTGGCGTAGCTCATGGCTCGGGAACTCGCGGGGCGGGCGCGGTGTTCGCGGCCGGGTGAGCGTGCGGACCCGGCTCCTGTCGATCGTGCTCAGCTCCAGTGTCGTTCTCCTGGCCATCGGGGGTGGGACGGCGGTCTACCTGGTGGATTCGGCGCGGGAATCCACCGAATGGGCCGATCTGGCCGCCAGCACCAGCGCGCCCGCGACCCTGATGGTCTCGGCGTTCCAGGAGGAACGCCGACTATCGCTGCTGCGCCTGGCCGGTGATCCGCCGTCCACGCCTGCCCTGGTCACTGCCCGCCAGCGTTCCGACGAGGCGCTGGCCGCGGTGATCGCCAAGGGTGACGCCGCTCGCGCGCTCAATCCGGACGGCTCCCGGGAAGACATCGAGGGCTACAACAAGCTGTTCGCCATGGTGCCGACCGTGCGCGGTGGCGTCGACACGCTGCAGCTCCCACCCGGGGAGGTATTCACCTTCTTCACCCAGGTGATCGGCACGATCGTCGCCGCGTCCGTGCTGGCGGCCCGGGTGGCGCCGGACGCGAAGATCGGCATCGAATTGGGTTATGCCGTGGAGCAGTTGCGGGCCGCCGAGGCGCTCTCGCAGGCCGACACCCTGGGCTCGGTAGCGTTGACCAACGGCCGGATGTCGGCCGCCGAACTGCTCGATTTCGGTCGCCGGGTCGGTGAGTTCCGGGGCGAGGTGGCCTATTCCGCCACGGTGCTGAAGGGCACCCGGCGCGCGCAACTCGATGCCATCACCGCGAGTCAGGATTGGCAGCAGGTGGTGTCGATGCAGGACGCGCTGGTGTCGCGCGGTCCGGTCACCAGCGATCGCGGTGATGCGTCGCTACCGCTGAGCCTGGCGGGATGGCAGGACGCCTCCCGCCAGGTGAATCTCGCCTTGCAGAAGTTGTGGCTGGGCCAGAGCGTCGACGCGCAAGCCATCGCCCGGCAGCAGGGCGAGACCGACAGCCGCAACGCGCTGCTCGGCGGCGCGGTCGTCGCGCTGTTCGCGGTGGTCGCGTTCCTGATAGCACTGCTCCTGGCCAACCGGTTCATCGCCCGCATGCAACGACTGCGCCACGACACCCTGGAACTGGCCGACGAGCGGATGCCCGATCTCATGCGCAGGCTCGCCGCGGGGGAGAAGGTCGAGGCGAAGCAGGAGTCCTCCCGGCTCGACTTCGGCTCCGACGAACTCGGCCAGGTCGCGGCCGCGTTCAACCGCGCCCACCTCGCCGCGGTCTCGGCCGCCGTCGCCGAGGCGCAGACCAGGGCCGGCATCAATACGGTGTTCCTCAATATCGCCCACCGCAGCCAGGTGGTCGTGCACCGTCAGCTCGCCCTGCTCGACCGCGCCGAACGCGACGAAGCCAATGCCGACCAGCTCGAACTGCTGTTCCAGCTCGACCATCTCGCGACCCGGTCCCGCCGCAATGCCGAGAACCTCATCATCCTCGGCGGCGAGCAGCCGGGCAGGCGCTGGCGCAATCCGGTAGCGCTGGTGGACCTGGTGCGCGGCGCGATCGCGGAAAGCATGGACTACACCAGGATCCAGACCAAGCCGATGCCCGAGGTGCGCATCGCCAGTCACGCCGTGGCCGACGTGATCCACCTGCTGGCCGAGCTGATGGACAATGCGACGGCGTTCTCGCCGCCGGAGGCGCAGGTCATCGTGTCGGGGGTCGTGGTCGGGCGCGGGGTGGCCGTGGAGGTCATCGACCAGGGCCTCGGCATGTCGGAAGCCGAACTCGCCGAACGTAATGCGGTGCTGGCCGACCCACCCGAGTTCAGTGTGGCGACACTATCCGGCAGTTCGCGGCTCGGACTGTTCGTGGTCGCGAAACTGGCTGGCAGGCACAATATCTCGGTGCGGCTGGCCGAATCGGACTACGGCGGAGTACGCGCGGTCGTGCTGATCCCGTCGGCGCTGGCCGAAGCCGCTGATCAGTCCTCGCCGATCTCCGGTCAGTTCCCCGCCGTCTCGCCGCGCGCATGAGTGACGAACGCGAACACTGGTACGAGGAGGACGCGGGGCCGATCGTGCGCCTCTACGCGGTGACCCGCGGGCGCGGCCGGACCCAGCGCGACGAACTCGACCTCACGACGCTGCTGGTCGACGCCGGTGCGGGCACCGGCTTACGGCGCACCGAACCCGAGTACGCCGCGATCGTCGAACTATGCCGGACGCCGATGGCGGTGGCCGAGGTGTCGGCCCACCTCGGCCTGCCGCTGAACCTGGCCAAGGTGCTCATCGCCGACCTCCTCGACGAGGGCAGGCTGGTCGCCCGCGCCCCGCAGCACCGGACGGTCGGCACTGCCGACCTCGACGTGCTGCGGGCCGTCCTCGCGGGGATCCGCCGGGTCGACAGCTAGGCGAGCTCGGCCGCCAGCCGCTTGGCGTTCATGTAGCCGATGGCCTCGATGGTCACCATCGGGTTCACGCCGGGCGCGGTGGGGAAGCTGGACCCGTCGGCCACGACGATATTGCCGACCTCCCAGGTGGCGCCGTCCGGGTTGGTCGCCGACAGTTCCGCCGTGCCACCCATGCGGGCCGAACCCATGATGTGCAGCGCGCCCATCGAGCACTGGCCCGGCCCGTAACCGGCCTTCTTGCAGGCCGCGTCGAACTCCGCGAGCGAACCGCGGAGGCCGGGTTCGAACGAGACGCCGGCTTGATGACCGGAGTAGATGCGTTGCGCGCCTGCGGCTTCCAATACGGATGCGGCGCCGACGATGCCGGTGTGCAGGTGGTTGGCGTCGTAGCCGGACAGGCGGTATTTCACCACCGGCTCGCCGCTGCCGTCGATCGACACGGTGCCCGGATCGCGGTCGCGGGTGATCACCCCGATCGAGTTGGTGCGCGCGAAATCGAGCATGGAGGCGCGATGTTGCGCCGCGCCACGCCAGCTCATGAACCCGGTCGCCAGGCCCGGGTGGATCGGTCCGGTCTCGTAGATGACGCCGTAGCCGTTCCCGTCGAGATCGGCGTGGTGCCTGCTGATCCGGGCCTGCAGCGCGCCCTCCCATGGCCGGATCTCCTCCTCGAACACCCCGAACACCGCGGCGGCGGGATGCAGGCGCAGATGGCGGCCGATGTTCTTGTTGCGCAAGCCCGATCGCTGGAGCAGCGCCGGCGTCTGGATGGCGCCCGCGGCGACAACGACCGCGCGCGCCCGCACGGTGATCTCGACGCCGTCGGAGGTCCGCGCCGACACGGATTCCGCCTTACCGGCTTTCACCGTGATGGTGCGGACGTCGGCGTCGACCACCAGGCGCGCACCGTGCGCGGCGGCGTCGGAGAGCCAGGTCTTGGTCACCGACTGCTTGGCGCCGAGCCTGCACCCGTACCCGCAGCGACCGCATTCGACCGCGGCGTCACAGGCATCGCCGACATTGCGCGGCAAGGTGTCGACATCCCAGCCGAGCGCTTTGGCGCCGCGTTCGAGAATGCCGTCGCGCGCCGAGAGCGGCGACCTGGTCCTGGTGACCCCGATGCGGCGCTGCACCGCGTCCAGTGCGTCGCCGAACTCGTCGTCGGCGAACTGGGGGACACCCGATTCCGCCCACTCCTTGCGCACCGCGTCGGGGGTGGGCAGCGAGGTGCTCCAGTTGACGACGGTGCCGCCGCCGAGGCAGGTGCCCGCCACCAGCGTGATCTGGCCCTCCGTCGACGCCGCGGGACCAGGGGCGTAGAGGCTGGTCAGCGCATCGAGCTCACCGTTGCCGAAATCCTTGTCGTCGTAATAGTTTCCGCGTTCGAGCACCACCACGTCGAGCCCGGCTTCGGCCAGTACCGCCGCCGCGGCGCCGCCGCCCGCACCCGAGCCGACCACGACGACATCGCAGTCCAGGGTGGTCGATTCGGTGAACCGTTGCGGGGTGAGCGCGGGCGCGGGCGCGTTCGCCGACGGGCCGGTCGGGGCCGGATAGCCGATCTGCTCCCACAGCGGATTCGTCCCGGTCGGGCCGGGGGTCACGTTGTAGGCCAGCAGTGACGCCTGCTTGAGTGCCTGGAACACCGCCCTGGCCGGCGCCAGCCCGGAATCGGCCAGCCGCAGCAACGCGGCCTCGCGCCGCTCCTGCGACAGCGACGAGAACCGGCGGAATCCGCTGCCGGTCACCAGGCCGAAAGCGCGGGAGTCCCACAGCCCCAACAGCATTGCGAACTGCTTCTGTTCGGCTTCGCGCGGATTGCGGCCCAGGATCCGGAAGATCGTGTCGACCGTGCCCAGCTCGGTCGCCGCCGGTAGTTCGAGCCCGTCACCCGGCAGGAATGTGTCACAGATCAAACCCAGCGTTGCCCGCTGTTCGGCCGTTGGTTCCATGCGGAAACCACCCCTTCTTACTCTGGGGTGAGTTCTATCACGGGGCGTGCGGCCGCGCTGGGTGTCAACGGGTTTCGGGCCGGGCGGCGAGCGCCCGGCCCGATCGGCCGCTAGTCGTGGTTCGTGGCGACCGTGAACTGGAGCGTTTTCAGGGTGGGGGTGGACAGCTCCACGTCGGCCGTGGACTGCGTCTTCCGCACACCGGGGTAGGCCGTCACCCGATAGCGGCCGGGCTGGAGACCGCGAAAGCTGACCTGGCCGTTCGCACCGGTCGACAGGTGCCGGTGGATGGTGTCGCCACACGCGTCGAGGCCGGTGAGGGCGACCTTGCCGCCCGCGATCGGGGTGCGGGTGGTCGAGGCGATGAGGACGGCGTCGATCTGGCCGGTGGCGGCCGGGTTAGGCGGACGTAGGCGTAGGTCGTTTTGTCGCGGTTGTCTGACTTCGCAGGTCGAGATCTGTTCGACCGTGTAGGCACCGCTGGGATGGGCTCCCGCGCTGCTCACCGCGCCTGCTGTCACAGCGACTGCGGCCAATCCGATCGTCAAACTCCGGGCAACGACGCTACGTGGCATTTCGCCGACTTCCTCCTGTTTCCTCGGTGACTCTGGGACACGCACGGACGTTCATGAGGTATCGCTTGCGCGGCGAGCTTACTGGTGGGAATTCCGGGCCCGAAATCGGAGTTCCATAGAGGCGGTTGTGGCTGTTCTGTGCGACCGTGGAGCTCTACGAAGGAGGACGCGTGACCGAAACCCATAAGGCGATTCTGGCCGGTGGATGCTTCTGGGGCATGCAGGATCTGATCCGCAGGCAGCCGGGAGTGCTGTCCACCAGGGTCGGGTACACCGGCGGCAGCAACGATCACCCCACCTACCGCAATCACCCCGGCCACGCCGAGGCCGTCGAGATCGAATACGACCCGGCGCAGACCGACTACCGCGCACTGCTCGAGTTCCTGTTCCAGATCCACGACCCCACCACGAAGGACCGCCAGGGCAACGACATCGGTTCGAGCTACCGCTCGGCCATCTTCTACCTCGACGACGACCAGCGCCGCACCGCCATCGACACCATCGCCGACGTCGACGCATCGGGCCTGTGGCCGGGCAAGGTCGTCACCGAGGTGACCCCCGCGAGCACCTTCTGGGACGCCGAACCCGAACACCAGGACTACCTGATCCGCTATCCCGACGGGTACACCTGCCATTTCCCCCGGCCGGGCTGGAAGCTGCCCAAGCGGGAGAACGCGGACAAGTAACTCCGCCCCCGATCGCCCCGGCTCTCCTGCCGGGGCGTTCCGCCTGCCCGGGACTAGCCAGCCCGCTGAATCCTGTTGATTCTGAGCATGATTCAGCGGGAAATGTGCATTTTCGCTTACCCTGGGATCCGCAACCGTGCATCAGATCTTGGGGGAATGATGGCTGGCATCGGGCGGGATCGACGGAGATATTGGGTCGAGCAACAGCTGGCGGCTGTGCCGTTTCTCGGGCGGGAGCAGCGCACTGTGCTGTCTGTTCCGCTGATGGAACATGGGTGGCACGTCCTTGTCGCGAAACCTGTGCGCGGGCGGGTCGGCGCGTTCCTCGTCGGGCGGACCGGGGCGTTCGCCGTACTCTTCGCCGACGAGGTTCCTCCGGAAGCGGTGCTGAAGGCGGTGCGGCGACAGGCCGAGGAGGTGTTCGCCGGGCTGGAATCGGCCGGGAGTGCGTTCGTGCCGCACACGGTGCGCGTGCTGGTGGCGTTGCCCAGGGCGGTGCCATGGGCGGACGGGCGCGTCACGGTGGTCGATGCGACGACGGTGGGGAGCGCTCTGGCCGGTGATCGGGCGCTCACCGCCACGCGGGCTCGATCGGTCGTAGATACCGTTGTCCGGCGCGCGTCGAGATACGTCCTGATCAGCACCGATGATGCGCCGGTGCCGGAGCAGACGGTAGCCGAGGGCCTGTTCACCGGGGACGAACTGCGGGTGAACGAGCGCGAGCGGATGTTGCGGCGGCCGTTCGCCGACTGGATGACCTTCCTCGATCCCGAGCAGTTGGCTCTGGTGCACCGCAACTTCAACGGGCCGGCGCGGCTCAGCGGGCCCGCTGGGACCGGTAAGACGGTGGTTGCGCTGCATAGGATGGCGCGGTTCGCCAAGCGCGAGCCCGGGCGGATTCTGTTCACGAGTTTCGTGAGAACGCTTCCGGCCTATCATCGATCGGGTTTTGATCGGATCGCGCCGGAAGTCGGTGCGCGGGCGGAGTTCACCGGATTGCACAAGTGGGCGAATCAATTCCTGGGTGAGCGCGGAATCGACGTGCCGTTGAACGCCAAGGGTTCTCGCGGCGCGATGAACGAGGTGTGGGCGAAATCGGGAGCTCTGCTCGCCGATGTCAGGGGGACGGAACGGCGGTACTGGGCCGACGAAGTCAGCCGGGTGATCAAAGGCCGGGGAATTGCCGATCTCGCGGAATATCAGTCGATCGATCGGCCGGGTCGGAATCGGGTACGCCTGGATGGCAATCGTCGCGCGATCGTCTGGAACTCGATCTACCTTCCGTATCAGAACCTGTTGCACGACAACCAGATATGGGATTTCGACGATGTGATTCAACGGGCGCTCGACGAGCTCGTGGCCCGGCCGCTCGCCGACCCGTACGGTGTGGTGGTTGTCGACGAGGTACAGGATTTCACGTTGACCCAGCTCCGGCTGGTACATCAGATCGCGGGTGGTCGGCCGAACTCGCAGCTGCTTCTGGTCGGTGACGGTCAGCAGCAGGTGTATCCGGGTGGTTGGCGGCTCTCCGATGCCGCTATTCCGATCGTCGGCCGCGGCGCCGTGCTGAAGGTGAACTACCGCAATCGCGCCGCCATCCACGCCTATGCCAAAGACGTGGACGCCACCGATATCGTCGACGACCTCGACGGCGGCACCGGCGTTTCGCTGCGCGACAGCCAGGCTGTGCTGCCGGACGGCACGGTGGAGACGTTCACGGGAGTGCGCTTCGCGGTCGAGACCGAGTTGGTCAGGGCGGTCAAGGCGGTCAACATGACCGACGTGGCTGTGCTCGTCGCGACCAGGGCGGACGTGCGCAACATCAAGAACAGGCTGGAACGGGCAGGTTTCTCCACTTGCCTGCTCACCAGCTATGACGGCACACAGCACGATGCGGTGAAAATCGGGACCGTTCATCGGGCGAAGGGGCTCGATTTCGCCGCGGTCTTTCACATCGCAGAACGTCCGCAAGTCCCGGCGGATGGTATCGAGCGGGATCACGCCGAGCTGGTGGCCCGGCAGACGATGGTGGCCTTGACCAGGGCACGTGATTATGTGTGGTTCGGTGTTGTGACGGGATAACGCGATTCGCCGGTTTTGGTGTACGAAACCGGACTTGGGGTGGGTGGTGTGAAATGATCGGGTGTGTCGGCGTGACCGTGGCGTCGGATCGGAAGACTCATATCGGCGGCTTCGGTCGTCGCACAAGGTGAGGGGATGCGATTCGGATGACGTATGGACAGCAGCAACCCGGGTATCCACCGGCGGGGCCGAAACTCGGTGTCGGTGACGCCATCGGTTACGGGTGGGATAAATTCAAGAACAACGCGGTGGTGTGGGTCGCCATCGTGCTCATCGCGTTCATCATCCAGGTGGCGATCAACTTCCTGTTCGGTTTGGGTAATACGACCGATACCGATGCCGACGGTGACTTCAGCATCGGATTCGGTATCTGGCAGTTCATCGGCACGGTCGTCAGCGCCATCGTCGGCTATTTGATCTCCGCCGCGTTCGTGCGTGGCGCGCTGCACGAAACCGATGGGCGCAAGCCGGGATTCGGTGATTTCTTCAAGTTCACGAATGTCGGCGCGGTGATCCTGGCGGGCATTCTGGTCGGTTTGGCGACCGGTATCGGCTTCCTGCTGTGCATCCTGCCGGGTCTGGTGATCGCGTTCTTCACCTGGTGGACGATGCAGTTCGTGATCGATCGCGATCAGGACGCGATCTCGGCGATCAAATCGAGCTTCTCGGCGATTTCCAGCAATGCCGGACCGTTGCTGCTGCTGGCGCTGGCGCTGTTCGGTATCAATATCGTCGGCGCGCTGCTGTGCGGCCTCGGCCTGCTGGTGACGGTGCCGCTGACGATCATCGCCTCCACTTACGCGTACCGGGTGGTGACCGGCGGACCGGTGGTCGGCGCGGCAGCTACGCCGGAACCGGGATACCCGCAGTACGGCGGGCCCGCAGGCGGATTCGGTCAGCCGGGGTACCCGGGTGAGCCAGGGTATCCGGGACAGCCCGGTCAGCCGGGACAGCCGGGATACCCGGGTCAGCCCGGTCAGCCGGGATACCCGGGTCAGCCCGGTCAGCCGGGATACCCCGGTCAGCCCGGTCAGCCCGGATACCCAGGACAGCCCGGTCAGCCGGGGTCCGGCGGTCAGCCAGGCTCCGGTGGCCCCGGTTACGGCGGTCCGGCGGAAGGCGGCCCGGCCCAGGGTGATCAGGGCTACGGCGGCCCCGGCCAGGGAACGGGCTACGGAACGCCCGGTGGTCCCGGCTCCGGCCCCGATCTGGGCAAGCCGGGTGAGGGCTACGGCGGGCCCGAAGAGAACCGCTGATCGACATCGACAAGGGGCGTGCGATGACCACATCGCACGCCCCTTTCGCGTACTACTCGCAGCCGACGCCGTTGCCGTCTCGGTCGAGGCCGTACTCGTCGGGGCCGATCACCTGGACGCGCCCGGTGTAGTAGGGGCCGTTCCCGCTGCCGCCTTCGCAGTCCACATCGCTGACGATGGGCAGGCAGGGAGAGTAGGACTTGTGGCAGTTGCCGGACGGTTGTGCGGTGGCCACGGTCGGTGTCGCGATCGCGAAGGCGAAGGCCGCGACGGCGGCGGATCCGAGGGTGACGGCGTATTTCATGGTGCTCCGATCAGTTGTGCAGCGGCGCACAGCGTTTCACGGCTGGGCGGTTTGCCGGAAATCTGCCGACCGGTACCTGCGGGTAATCTCGGAGTCTCGAACGATGGGGAGGTCGGATGCGGGGGAAGTGGCGAGGGTGGTCGTGGTGGGTGCGCGGTGCGGTGGTCGCGCTCGTGCTGCTCGTGGTGGTGTCGTCGCCGGTCGTCGTCGCGGTGTCGTACCTGCTGGCCCAGAACATCGGTGAGCAGTCCGCCCAGGCGCGGACCAGGGGGAAGGATGCGTTCTGGCTCGGGCACGCGTGGGTGGACGGGCGCAAGACCGATGCCGATGTCGACCAGTTGGCGACCGTGCTGGTGGGCACCGGAATTCGTGACCTGTATGTGCACACCGGTCCGCTCGAGCACGACGGGAGTCTGCGCGACGAGCTGGCGCCGCGGGCGCAATGGTTCGTCGACGCGGTGCACGCGAAGGTGCCCGGCATCCGGGTGCAGTCGTGGCTGGGCGATGTCGTGCAGCCCGAATTCGACGGCCTGGATGTGGAATCGGCGCAGTCGCGAGAGCGAGTGGTCGCTTCCGCGCGGCGGGTGCTCGCGTACGGATTCGACGGCGTGCACTACGACCTGGAGCCGGTGCGGTCGGGGTCGCCGGGATTCCTCGCGCTGCTCGACGCGACCAAAGCGGTGACCTCGGCTGCGCGAGTGCCACTGTCGGTGTCGGCGCCCGTCATCGATCCGCTGCCGGGCCTGCACTCGGTGGGGCTCGCGGTCGCCGATCACGGGAAGTGGTGGAGCCAAGCCTATTTCGCCGATGTGGCGCGCCGGGTCGACCAGGTGGCGGTGATGTCCTACGACACCGCGATGCCGACCGAGGCGCTCTACAGCGGGTACTTGGCGCAGCAGACCGAACTGGCAGCGGAGGTGACCCCGCAGGAGGTGGATCTGCTGATGGGGGCGCCCGCGTTCTGGGCCGACGATCCGGGGCATCACGGTGCGGCCGAGACGGTGGCCGCCGCGGTACGCGGGATTCGGCTCGGGCTCACGCGGGCCGATGTCGACCGCGCGAACTTCGGGGTGGCGTTGTACGTGGATTTCGCTGCCAGGCCCCAGGATTGGGCCGACTATCGGCAGGGATGGTGCGGACTGCCCGGCTGAGCCGATCCGGTCAGGCTGCTGCGGTTGAGCCCTGATCGCCGATAGGGCAATCGATGGCATCGGCGGTCCCCAGTGGCGCCGGAGAAAAGTCGAGGAGAGCCTCGACGGCATCAGGGATCAGGCGCGGCGCGATCCCCAGATTGGTGTCAAGCGTAGATCGCCTCGACCGGGCAGACCGGTTCGCAAGCCCCCGGAGGGGCGAAGCCGCCGGGCGAAGGACAGCCGTGAACTCCGGGAGGTGTCGTTGCCCGGAGCGAGCTACGGTGGAGATATGACCGCCTTGGAGTACCAGCACGTGCTTGTCGCGCGGGATGGCGACACGGTGCGCATCACCATGAACCGGCCGGATCGGCGCAATGCGCTGTCGGGTGAGCATCTGGCCGAGCTGCTCGCCTCGTTCCAGGCCGCCGGCGAGACCGACGCCACCGGGATAGTGCTCGGGGCACGCGGTCCGGTCTTCTCCGCGGGACACGATTTCCCGACGTCGCCGCGCGTGACCTGCTCGGCGTGCGGGAACTGCTCACGCTGTGCACCGAACTCATGTCGACTATTCAATCGGTGCCGCAGGTGGTGATCGCCCGGGTGCACGGCCTGGCCACGGCCGCAGGCTGCCAGCTGGTGGCCTCCTGTGATCTTGCGGTCGCCGCGGAATCGGCCGGGTTTGCGCTCCCCGGCGGCAAGGGCGGCTGGTTCTGCCATACCCCCGCGGTGCCGGTGGCCCGCGCCGTCGGCCGTAAACGCCTGATGGAGCTGGCTCTCACAGGCGACCCGATCGATGCCCGTACCGCCGAGCAGTGGGGCCTGATCAACCGGGCGGTGCCTGACGCCGAACTGGACGCCGCGGTGGACGAGTTGCTCGCCCGCGCTACTCGGGGCAGCCGGGCCAGCAAGGCACTCGGCAAACGCACGCTCTACGGCCAACTCGACCGCCCCGAAGCAGACGCCTACGCCCTCGCGCTGGAAGTCATGGCCGCCGCCGCTCAACTTTCCGGCGCCCGGGAAGGGATGGCGGCCTTCCTGGAGAAGCGCTCACCCGTCTGGCGCGATTAGTCCGAGTACTGACGTCGCACCCCAGCCGATTTCACAGCCTCTTCAGGACTCAGCCATGGGTGATCAGGATGGACTCGCGCCAGCCAGGACGCCAGGCGGGCTCGCCGGGCCTGGGTCAGGAGCGGAAGGACCCGGCGGAAATCGGCATCGTCCTTGGCACGGTTGGCTTTTGCCTTGAACAGCAGGACGACTTCCGGGATCAGATAGGGGATGCCGGACGGGGTGGTGCGGATCAGTTCGGCGTAGGGCAGGGTGATCGCCGGGTCGCGCCGGCAGATCCAGGTGTCGCCGCGGTGCGGTTCGCGGAAGACGTCGAGGTGGAACGCACCGGTGAACGGGTCGCGCAGCCAGGTCTGGTGGAGGTCGGTGCGGTCGGCGGCGTGGGCGTAGGGCCAGAGGTGGCCGTCGCCGACGATGTCCCATTCGTACTCCGGGAACGCGGCCGCGATGTCCGGGAAAGCCGTTCGGGGGACGGTGATTTCGATGTCGGCGTGGGCGCGGGAGATCCCGCCCGCGAACAGATCGATGGCCCAGCCGCCTGCCACCGCCCACGGTGCGGAGCAGGTATTCAGGCGGGCGGCGACCACACTCGGAGTCCACGGGTCCCAGCGGCGATCGGCTTCGGTTGCGGTGATCGGACGTGCACCGTCCGGCGAGCTCATGCCTCCATCATGTCCACCGGCGCGGCCCGCGCAAGGTTGTTGTGGCCGATGGTGATCGAGGTGAGACGGGTTCGTGAGGAATCAGCGACGACGGTCGAGGAGCCAGGCCAGGGGACGGCGGTGGTGCGGGCGGGCGCGGTTCTCCCAGCGCGGGTTGTCCTCGTTGCGGCGGTAGACCGCGACCTTGCCCGCGATGACGAAGCGCAGATCGCTTGCGGTGCCGACCACTTCACCGTCGGCGGCCACCGCGACGGGACTGTGCACGGCGACCGGCAGGTCGTGCATCTGGCGTTCGCCGTAGACCCGGCTGTGCCCGATCGCGGCCAGCATCAGCGCGATGACGGCGCGGGTGCGGGAGAACCGGACATCGGCGCGCAGCCACCGGACGTCGAGCAAGCCCTCGTCCAGCCGGGAGCGGAACGCGGGGACGGCGCCGTGCGGGTGGTACGGGCCGTTGCCGACGAACAGGAACCACAGATCGTGCCAGCGGTCGTCGAGGCGGATGCGGATCGGTTCGGCCTGGTGCAACGTGACGATCAGCGCGGCCGCGAACGCGGGCCACTTGCCCCAGCGGTCCTCCCATTTCTCGCGCAGGCGGACCAGATCGGGATAGGCGCCGATGCTGGCGGTGTTGATCAGGTAGTGGGTGCGCGGACCGTCGGCGGTCTCGAATTCCACTGCGGCGATGTCGACTTCGACGGCCTCGCCCGCGCCGGTCGCGTCGGCGACCTCGCGCAGGTCGTAGACGCCGAGATCACGGGCGAAGTGGTTGAGGGTGCCCGCCGGGACGACGACCAGGGGCAGCTCGTTGCGCAGCGCGACGGCGGCGGCCGCGGCGATGGTGCCGTCACCGCCCGCCGCGCCGACCGCGACGATCGACGGGTCGAGCGCCGCCTGCAACAACTCGGCGGCGTCGCGATCGGGCTCGGTGTGCAGCAGGGTCGCCGCGGGCAGCGCCTCGGCGATGTCGGGGGTGGGGTCGTAGGTGGAGTCGCCGGACCGCGGATTGATCAGCAGCAGTAGACCTTTGCCGTCGACCAGCGCGGGGGCATCGCGCACCACCCGCGCCTCGGCCTCGTCGGATTCGCGGATCGGCCACCAGCGGCGGGTGGCCAGCGCCACGCTGGTACCGACGGCGGCGCCGACCAGGACGTCGGAGGGCCAGTGCGCGCCGGTGTGGATGCGCGAATAGGCGACGGCGGCGGCCACGGGGGCGACGGCCAGCGCGGTGCGCGGGCTCTCCAGGGCGACGGCGGTGGCGAAGGCCGCCGCATTGGCGCTGTGGCCCGACGGGAACGACGACGAGATCGGCTTGTCGACCAGCCGCCGGCTGTGCGGCATGAGCTCGGCCGGTGGACGACGGCGGGGGATCAGTGACTTGAGCACCAGATTCACCGCGAAGCTCGACCCGGCCAGGGCGAGCACCCCGCGCAGGGCGGCGCGCCGCGGCGGACCCGGCTTGACCGCCAGCACCGCCGCCGTCGCCAGCCACAGGCCACCGGTGTTGGCAGACTTGGTCAGCCGCAGCATGCCGCGATCGACCGACGACTCCGGAATCCGGGACACCGCCCGGCTCATGACGACGTCCATCCGGGAGACCGTGCGGAACCTGCGGCCGGGCAACTCACTCACGGCCACGACCTTACCGCCGTTGCCGAACATCGGCTTTCGGTGAATCGAGTCAGGACGATGCCCCCGATTCCAGCGGCTACCCACCGAATCGGGAGGTTCGCGCGGCGCGGGGATCGACCGATAAGCTCGGGCCCATGACCGACAACGCGCTGCTCGAGGGCCCCATCCACGCTGTTCACGTCGAGCTCGGAGCCACCTTCGCTCCGTTCGGCGGGTGGGAGATGCCGGTGCAGTACGGGGGGACCGTCGGCGAGCACACCGCCGTGCGCACCACGGTCGGGCTGTTCGACGTGAGTCACCTGGGCAAGGCGACCGTCGCGGGCCCCGGCGCGGCGGCGTTCGTGAACTCGGCGCTGACCAACGATCTGGCCAGGATCCGGCCGGGCAAGGCCCAGTACACGCTGTGCTGCGCGGCCGACGGCGGCGTGATCGACGATCTGATCGCCTACTACGTCGGCGACGACGAGGTGTTCCTCGTGCCGAACGCCGCGAACACCGCGGCCGTGGTGGCCGAGCTGCAGAAGGTCGCTCCTGCCGGGATCACCGTGACCGACGAGCACCGCGAGTACGCGGTGTTCGCGGTGCAGGGCCCCAAGTCGACCGAGGTGCTCGCCGCGCTCGGCCTGCCGACCGACATGGAGTACATGGCCTACGCCGACGCCGAGTGGGACGGCCGCCCGGTGCGGGTGTGCCGGACCGGGTACACCGGCGAGCACGGCTACGAGCTGCTGCCGCGCTGGGACGACGCGGAAGCGGTATTCCGCGCGCTCACCGAGCAGGTGCTGGCGGCTGGTGGACAGCCCGCCGGGCTGGGCGCGCGCGACACGCTGCGCACCGAGATGGGCTACCCGCTGCACGGCCACGAGCTGTCGCTCGATATCACCCCGAACCAGGCGCGCACCGGCTGGGCGGTCGGCTGGAAGAAGCCGGAGTTCTGGGGCAAGGCGGCGCTGGAGCAGGAGAAGGCCGACGGGCCGCGGCGCACGCTGATGGGCCTGAAGGCACTCGATCGCGGCGTGCTGCGGCAGGGTCAGACCGTGCTGCGCGACGGCGAACCGGTCGGGGAGACCACCTCGGGCACGTTCTCGCCGTCGCTGAAGGTCGGCATCGCGCTGGCCCTGCTCGACACCACGGCGAAGCTGGAGCCCGGCGACGAGGTGGAGGTCGACGTGCGCGGGCGCAGGCTGCGCTGCGAGGTGGTCAAGCCGCCGTTCGTCGACACCAAAACGAAGTAATTCCGCGCAATGGATAGGATCGCATCATGACAGTCGCTGCACAGTTCACTCGTATTCCGCATCCGGCGCCCCGTTCGGCGCAGCAGCGGGAAGAGGTACTGGCGGCCCCCGGTTTCGGGCGGTTCTTCACCGATCACATGGTGTCGATCGACTACGCCGACGGCGAGTGGGGTAACGCGCGGGTCGAACCGTACGGCCCGCTGTCGCTGGACCCGGCGACCATGGTGTTCCACTACGGTCAGGCGATCTTCGAAGGACTCAAGGCCTACCGTCAGCCCGACGGCAGCATCGCCACCTTCCGGATCGACGCCAACGCCGCGCGGTTCCGCCGCTCGGCCGCCAGGATGGCGATGGCCGAACTGCCGGACGAGCTGTTCGTCGAATCCGTGCGTCAGCTGCTCGAGGTCGACGCCGACTGGGTGCCCGCCGCCGGTGGCGAGGAGTCGCTGTACCTGCGGCCGTTCATGTTCTCCACCGAGTCGGGCCTCGGCGTGAAGCCCGCCTCGGCCTACAAGTACCTGCTGCTGGGCTCGCCGGCGGGCGCGTACTTCCCGCGTGGCGTGAAGCCGGTGCGGGTGTGGCTGTCCACCGAGTACGTGCGGGCCGCGCCCGGCGGCACCGGTGAGGCGAAGGTGGCGGGCAACTACGCCGCCTCGCTGCTGGCGCAGGCGCAGGCCACCGAGAAGGGCTGTGACCAGGTCGTGTGGCTGGACGCCTGCGAGCGCCGCTTCGTCGAGGAGATGGGCACGAACAACCTGTTCTTCGTGTTCGGCACCGGCTCCGAGGCCCGGCTGGTGACCCCGGAACTGTCCGGTTCGCTGCTGCCGGGCATCACCCGCGACTCGCTGCTCACCCTGGCCGCCGATTCCGGCTACCCGGTCGAGGAGCGCAAGGTCTCGGTCGAGGAATGGCGCAAGGGCGCCGAATCCGGTGAGATCAGTGAGGTTTTCGCGTGCGGTACCGCCGCGGTGATCACGCCGGTCGGCTGGGTGAAATCGGCCGAGGGTGAATTCAGCATCGGCGGCGGCGAGCCCGGCGCGGTGACGATGGCGCTGCGCGACACACTGACCGGCATCCAGCGCGGCACCTTCGCCGACTCTCACGGCTGGATGCGCACGGTGTAGGAACGGCATTCGAGAAGGAGCGGGTCCCGAACGGGGCCCGCTCCGTCGTTTGTCAGCCCGGCATCAACGCCTGCCACTGCGGCAGGGTCTGCGGCCGCAGCACGTAGTTGTTGTCGCGGATCGAGGACAGTTCGGCGCTGGGCGCCTCGGAGTACCAGTGGCCGGGGTAGACGACCGGGTTGCCGTCGAGCGCGGCCAGATGACGCAGGCTGCGGAACATCTCGTCGGAGTCGCCGCCGGGGAAGTCGGTGCGGCCGCAGCCGTCGACGAACAGGGTGTCGCCGGAGATGAGGCGGCCGTCGAACAGGAAGCACTGGCTGCCCGGCGTGTGACCGGGGGTGTGCAGGAGTTCGATCTCCAGCGCGCCGACCTTGACCTTGTCGCCGTTGTCGTGGCCGGTCAGCTCGCTCGGCGCGATCCCGGTGGTCTGGGCGACCCAGTCCAGTTCGTGCTTGTTCACGTGCACCGCGACGCTGGTCTTCTCCAGCAGCTCGCGCACGCCACCGAGGGTGAAACCGAGCATGGTGCCGCCGACGTGGTCGGGGTGGTGGTGGGTGGCGAGGACGCCGGTGACGGTCATTCCGTCGGCGGTCGCGACGTCGACCAGGTCCGATGCCTTGTACGCGGGGTCGACCACGACGGTCTCGCCGGTCTCCCGATCGCCGATCAGATACGCGAAATTACGCATCTGCGTGGCGATCGGATCACCGACGGCGTAATCCCGGCCGGACAGCAGCTGGCGGAAGTAGAGGCGTTCGGAAGACATGTCATCACTGTATTGCCACCGGTGTGCTGGGGGAGCACCCGAGTACCGATGAGCGGACGGTCTGTGGGACGACACAACCGATGGTGCCCCGGAATTATGATCAGTGCAGGTTTCACATCGCGGGGCGCGGTTTACCCTGCTAGTGAGAAGCCAACGGCCGCAAGTGAAACCGTGATCTCGATCGCAGCGCCGAGCACGTCACCGGACAATCCGCCGAATCGCCGGACGCTGTGACGGGTGATCAGCACCGACACGGCGAGGACCGCGACGGTGACGAGGGGGCCGAGCCAGAGGTTGCCGGGGACCGCGAAAACCGACCAGCCGGTGGCCGCCACCGACCAGATCAGCACCGGGGCAAGGGGCTGGGTGCCCGCCACCAGCGTGCCGAAACCCGAGTCGGGGGCTGCTTGGATGCCGCGGCGGCAGGCGAGGACGACGGCGACCCGCCCGAGCGTCACGGCGAGCACGATCGCCGGCCAGCGACCCTCGTCGGCGAGGGCGGCGAAGGCGGCGGCCTGGATCGCGATGGCGAAGATCAGCGCGGCGACGCCGAACGGACCGGCCCCGCCGGACTTCATGATCTGCCTGGCCCGCTCGGGCGGGCCGTAGCTGCCGAGGCCGTCGGCGGTGTCGGCGAGGCCGTCGAGATGCATGCCGCGGGTGAGCAGGGCGAGTAGCCCGACGGTGAGCAGCCCGGCCAGCAGGGTGGTGAGACCGGCCGCTACCGACAGGCGCATCGCTGCCGCGGCGACACCGCCGAGCAGCAGGCCGACCAGCGGTGCGAGCGCGATGGCGTGACCCGCGGCGCGGCGATCGACGGTGGCGGGCCCGGTGATCGGGAGAACGGTGAGCCACGAAACGGCCAGTCGCACGCTGTTCACGACGGCACTCCTCGGTCGGGGCCGTCGGTGCGACCGGCGGGATCACACCGAGTCCGCGAGCTCAGGCCCGCCGGAGGCCGTCCGGGCGTCACTTGGCCAGGTCGACGGTGTCCGGCTCGTCGGCCGTGCTGACACCCGCGTTCGCGAAGGTCGACATCTCGGCGAGGGTGGCGACGGCGGCGCGCAGGATCGGCAGGGCGGTGAGCGCGCCGGATCCTTCGCCCAGGCGCATGCCGAGGTCGACCAGCGGTTCCAGGCGCAGGTGCTTCAAGGCGAGGTCGTGGGCGGGTTCGGTGGAGCGGTGGCCGGGCAGCCACCATTCCTTGGCACCTGCCGCCAGATCTTCGGCGACCAGGGCGGCGGCGGTGACCACGACACCGTCGAGGACGACCGGGGTCCGGCGGGTCGCGGCCTGGGCCAGGAACCCGGCCATGGCGGCGAAGTCTGCGCCCGCCGCGACCCGCAGCAGGTCGACGGGATCTTTGGCGACGGAGCGGGCGCGGCGCATGCCGTCGCGGATGGCGGCGACCTTGCGGATCCAGCCCGCGTCGTCGACGCCGGTGCCGCGGCCGACGGCGGCGACCGGCTCGGTGCCGGTGAGGGTGGCGATCAGGACGGTGGCGGGGGTGGTGTTGCCGATACCCATGTCGCCGGCGATCAGGAGGTCGGCGCCCGCGTCGATCTCCTCGTCCGCGATGGCGCGGCCCGCGGCCAGCGCGGCGGTGACCTCGTCGTCGGTGAGGGCGTCCTCGCGGTCGATCGACCCGCTGCCCCGGCGCACCTTGTGCTGGGCGACCGACGGATCGGTGTCACCCGCGACGGCGATATCGGCGACCCGGACCGTCGCGCCCGCGACCGCGGCCAGCGCGTTCACCGCCGCGCCACCCGCCAGGAAATTGGCCACCATCTGCCCGGTGACCTCGCTCGGATACGCCGAGACACCATGCCGGGCGACACCGTGATCCCCGGCGAACACCACCACGCGGGCCCGCTCGAACTGCTTGGGCGGGCACACACCCTGGCAGGCCGCGATCCAGTTACCGAGTGTCTCGAGCCGTCCCAGCGATCCGGCCGGTTTCGTGAGCTGCGTCTGGCGCTGCTCGGCCGCCGCGCGCACCTGCGCGTCCGGGGCCGCTACCGGCGCGAATCCATGAGTCACTGGGAAGCCTTTCGACAATGGTGCCTGGTGTCGACGCTCATCTTGCCCGGATCACGGTGCGTCGCGCCGACCGACCCGGCTCATTTCAGCCGGACCGGCAGCCCGGCGACGATGAGGAATGCCTCGTCGCACACCTGCGCGAGCCGCTGGTTGAGCGTGCCGATCTCGTCGCGGAACAACCGGCCGGAGCGGGTCGCCGGGATGACACCCATCCCGACCTCGGGCGAGACGATCACCAGCCGCTGCCGGTAGGCATCGACGGCCGCGACGAGCGCATCGCAGTCGGGGGCCACCGTGCCGCGCGGGGCATCCCAGGCGGCGCGGGCGTCGAGGCGGGCGGTGAGCCAGGTGCCGATGTCGTCGAGCAGGGTCGCGGGGGCGGGTTCGGCGAGAACGATTGCGGGCTCGGTGTTCTCGACGGTCGACCAGTGCGCGGGACGGCGCTCGCGATGGCCCGCGATCCGGTCGGCGAAATCGTGATCGGCGGGATCGAGAACCGCGGTCGCCAGGTATCGGACCGCGGCCTCACCCGCGACCAGATCCTCGGCGAAGGCGGACTTGCCGGAGCGGGCGCCGCCGAGGACGAGAGTGCGGGTGGGCGCTGACATGTCAGCACCGTAGCAACCCTCAGTGCGCGCCCATGGTGGAAATTTAGATGGCTTGCCATGTATTCTGGGTTCGAACCCGACGATGGAGGTGGGGATGGAACCGGTCGGCAGGCGTCCGATGGAACGCGGCGCATCGCTGGGCTATGTGGTCAATCATCTCGCGCGACTCATGGAACAGGCCTTGCGTGACCGGATCGCCCCGCACGGCGTGGTGCCGGGTCAGTTCGCCCAGCTGCTCGCCCTCTACGAGGAGGAGGGCCTCACCCAGCAGCAGTTGTGCGCGAAGGTCCGGATCGACCAGTCGACCATGGCGCACACGCTCAAACGGATGGAGCGCGACGGCCTCATCCGGCGCACCGCCGACCCCGCTGACGGCAGGCGCGCCCTGATCCACCTCACCGACCGGGCGCGGCGCTTGCGCCCGGAGCTCACCGCGGCGGCGCGCGAGGTGAATGCCCTTGCCACCGTCGGGTTCTCGGACGCGGACCGCGAGGTGTTCCTGCGCCTGATCCGCCAGGCGATCGTCACTCTGGAGAGGTAGCCGTGCTCGCTCGAATCCATCCGATCGCCGGTGCGATCGGACTGCTCACGATCCTGACCTTCTGGACGTCCACCGTGCTGACCGAGCTCTTCGGGTCCGAAGCCGCCGTGCGCGCGGTGAAACTGGCGATTCCGTGGGGGCTGCCGGTGCTGGTGCTCGCGCTGGCCGTCACCGGGGCGAGCGGTTTCCGGCTGGCGGGCGGCTCGACCGATCCGCTCATCGCCGCGAAGAAGCGCCGGATGCCGGTCATCGCGGGCAACGGTCTGCTGGTGCTGATCCCGTCGGCGATCACGCTCGCGGTGCTGGCGGGAACGGATCGGTTCGGGGCGGTCTTCTACGGCGTGCAGGCGCTGGAACTCACCGCGGGCGCGGTCAATATCGTGCTGATGTCGCTCAATGCGCGGGACGGTCGTCGGCTGCCGGCTCGAGGGTAGGGGCGCCGAAGCGGCGCCGGTACTCGATGGGGGCGATGCCGACCTGGCGCTGGAAGTGGTGGCGCAACAGGGCGCCGGAGCCGAAACCGGACTGGTCGGCGATGCGCTCGAGGGGCATATCCGTCGCCTCGAGGAGATGCTTGGCGAACAGGACGCGCTGGGTGGTGAGCCACTTGACCGGGGTGGTGCCGGTCTCGGCGGCGAAGCGGCGGGCGAAGGTGCGGGTGGACATGCTCGAGCGCGCGGCCAGCTCGTCGACGGTGTGCGGGTGGGCGAGATTCTCGGTCAGCCAGGCCAGCGTGGTCGACAGGCCCTCGGACCGGCATTCGGGCACCGGCTGCTCGATGAACTGGCGCTGACCGCCGTCGCGCTGCGGTGGCACGACCATGCGGCGGGCGATGCCGTTGGCGGCGGCGGTGCCGATCTCGCGGCGCACCAGGTGCAGGCAGGCGTCGATGCCCGCCGCGGTGCCCGCGCTGGTGATCAGGTTGCCCTCGTCGACGAACAGCACGTCCGGGTCGACGGTGGCGGCGGGGAACTGGGCGGCGAGGATGTCGACGTAGCGCCAATGGGTTGTGCACTTGCGGCCGTCCAGCAGCCCGGCCTCCCCGGCCAGGAAGGCGCCCGAGCACACGGTCAGGACGATCGCGCCCGCGTCCGATGCAGCCCGGACAGCCTCGACGACCCGCTCGTCGTAGCCCTGGCCGAGGGTGAACGGGAAGGCGGGAATGGCGACGAGATCGGCGTGCACGAGCTCGTCGAGGCCGTACTCGGGGGTCACCGAGACGCCGGGGGTGGTGGAGCGCAGCGGCTTGCCGGGGGTGGCGCCGCAGACCCGGAAGTCGAAGCCGGGCAGGCCGTCGGCGGTGCGGTCGAGCCCGAAAACCTCACAGACGACGCCGAATTCGAACATGGCGAGTTTGTCGTTGAGGACGACGGCAACCTTCGACAGCATCACCCCATGCTATCTGGCTGAATCTTTACGCACAATGACAGAACAGCCACTTTCGGCCGAAAAGCGACGAGCGCAAAATTTCTGCCATGGTTACTTTCTTGCTCGTCCTCGCCGCCATCATCGGACTCGCCGTCCTCATCGGCCGCGGTACCGCCGGGTCGACCGGGATCGTCGACCGGGACGCCCAGCGGATCGACGCCGAACTCGCCGCCATCGCCGGCTATGCGAACAACATCCGGCCCGGCCACCACTGAACGCGCGAATGCCGCCCCACCCGGTGGGTGGAACGGCATTCGTGACAGGGGAAAACTCAGACGGCGTCGCCGGGGCCCACCCGCGGCTTGGGGGCGCGCATCTTGCGGATCTGCGAGGCGCGGACGAACGCGTACCAGCCCAGCTTGAAGCCGGTGTCGGTGGTGCCGGGGAAACGCTCGATCACCCGGTTGTTCACGATCTTGCCGAGCACGAAGCCCTCGATGATCATGAACACCATCATGACCAGCATCGCGAGGGTGACGATGGTCTGCAGACCCGGTGCGACGAACATCGACATGATCAGCACCAACGCCATCGGCATGAACAGGCCGACCAGGTTGCGGCGCGCGTCGACCAGATCGCGCACGTAGGCGCGGACCGGGCCCTGATCGCGCGGCAGCAGGTACTTGTCCTCGCCCGCCAGCATCCTGGCGCGGCGATCCTGCACGGCGGCGCGGCGGTCGGCCGCGGCGGCCTTGCGGTCTGCCTTGGTGCCCTTGACCGCCTTGCGGCGGGCGCGGGCTTCCTTGGCGGTCATCGGGGCGGGCGCGACCGGGCCGCGCCGTTTGCCTTCGGCCTCACGCCTTTTCGGGGTCGGGCGACCCTTGCCCGGAGTGGTGGAGGCGGGTGCGGGGGCGGTCTGTTCGACGTCCGGCACCGAGGGGTCGACGGACTCGTCGATGGTGCTGGACTCGTCGCGACGGAACAATTTCACGTTCACCAGGCTATTCGATGATGTCGACCATCGGGAAATGCGGTCCGGTCAGCGGTGCGCCCGGTCTCATCGGCGCTGCCCTGCGACCTGGATCACCCCGAACCGGCAGGTACTGTGGGATGAACCACCCAGGTCGAATCCACGCTGCGTGGCGGGGGTGGCAAAATAGGAATAGCAGCCGCCGCGATGGTGTTGAAATCAGTCGTGCGCTGTGCACCTGAGGTCCGTTTCGCGGGCCGGCCGACTTAGGAGTGTCCATGACTGTGCAGAACGAGACCGCCACCGAGACCCACGGTGCGACGCTGACCGACGCTGCCGCCGCCAAGGCGAAGGCGCTGCTCGACCAGGAAGGTCGCGACGACCTCGCCCTGCGCATCGCCGTCCAGCCGGGTGGCTGTGCCGGCCTGCGCTACCAGCTCTTCTTCGACGATCGCATCCTCGACGGTGACATCGTCGTCGAGTTCTCCGGCGTGAAGCTGGCCGTCGACCGCATGAGCGCCCCCTACATCCAGGGCGCCTCGATCGACTTCGTCGACACCATCGAGAAGCAGGGCTTCACGATCGACAACCCGAACGCCACCGGCTCCTGCGCCTGCGGCGACTCGTTCAACTAGAGGTTTGCTGCCCCACCGTGGAAACGCGGTGGTTGCGTTGAGGTGAACCATCGGGGTGTAGCGCTTGCTACCGTTGAAGTCCGGGATCTGATGATCCCGGACTTCTTTGCTTTCCGCGCCTAGTGTCGAAGGGGCCTCGCCTCGTGTCTGTTGCTGTGTCCGCATCCATCGCCACCGACCACCTCATGCGTTTTCCCGGCAAGTTCGCCGATGTGCTGCTCGCCGATCAGCTCGATCATGTGTCCCTGAGTTTCCTCGTCGACGATCTGCAGATCCGTCGCGGCGGGGTGGCGGGCAACATCGCCTACGCGATGGGGCTGCTGAAGCAGCGGCCCGTGCTGGTCGGCGCCGTGGGCGCCGACTTCGCCGAGTACCGGCAGTGGCTCGAGACCAACGGTGTCGACTGCTCGGCGGTGCACGTGTCGAGCACCGCGCACACCGCGCGGTTCGTCTGCACCACCGACGAGGCGATGGCCCAGATCGCCTCGTTCTACCCCGGGGCGATGAGCGAGGCGCGCGATATCGATGTCGCCGCCATCGCCGCCGCGCACGAGGTCGACCTGGTGCTGGTCGGCGCGAACGACCCCGAGGCGATGGTCGCGCACACCCGCCAGGCCAAGGCGCAGGGCATCGCGTTCGCCGCCGATCCGTCCCAGCAGCTGGCCCGCCTCGACGGCGAGCAGGCGGCCGAACTGGTCGACGGTGCCGCGTACCTGTTCACCAACAAGTACGAGTGGGCCCTGCTGCAGCAGAAGACCGGGCTGAGCGAAGCGGAGATCACCGCGAAGGTCGGCATCCGGGTCACCACGCTGGGTTCGGAAGGCGTGCTGGTCGTCGACGCCGACGGCACCGAGGTGCGCGTCGGCGTGGTGCCCGAGGTGTCCAAGGTCGACCCGACCGGTGTCGGCGACGGCTTCCGGGCCGGCTTCCTCACCGCCCACCGCGCGGGCCTGAGCCTGGAGCGCTCCGCTCAGCTCGGCTCCCTGATCGCCGTGCTGGTCCTGGAGACCACCGGCACCCAGGAGTGGACCCTCAACAAGGACGAGGCCGTCGAACGCCTCACCAAGGCCTACGGCGCCGACGCCGCCGACGAGGTCTCCGCGCTGCTGTAGTCACGCGAAGCCGAACGCCCCCTCGATCGAAAGATCGAGGGGGCGTTCGTCGTTCGGGGGTCCTACAGGGACACCGGGTAGACAGGCTCCTGGATCTCCGGCTTGATCCGGTCCTCGACGAAGATGCCGTGCCAGACCATGAAGACCAGCAGGGTCCAGAGGCGGCGGCTGTGGTCGGAGACACCGGCGCGATGGTCGCGCAGCATCTGCAGGATGGCCGGCTTGTTCAGCAGGTGGTCGGTCTGGGACTCCGCGATCTGGGTTTCGGCCCAGTCGTAGAGCTCGGTGCCGCGCAGCCAGTGCCGCAGCGGAACCGGGAAGCCGAGCTTGGCGCGGTTGAGGACGTGGTCGGGGACGATCCCGTCCAGCGCCTGGCGCAGCGCGTACTTCGAGGTCTCCTTGGTGATCTTCTGGTCGTAGGGCAGGCCCTGGGCGACGCGCATCACCTCGTTGTCCAGGAACGGCACGCGCAGTTCCAGCGAGTTGGCCATGGTCATCTTGTCGGCCTTGACCAGGATGTCGCCGCGCAGCCAGGTGAACAGGTCCAGGTGCTGCATGCGGGCCACCGGGTCCCAGCCCGCGGACTGGGCGTAGATCGGGGCGGTGACGTCCTGGTGGGTCCACTCGGGGCGGAACTCGCGCAGCACCGAGCGCAGCTGCGCGTCGTTGAAGCTGCGGGCGTTGCCGTAGTAGCGGTCCTCGAGGGTGAGCGACCCGCGCTGCAGCAGGGATTTGCCGCGCTTGCCGTCGGGAATCCTGTCGCCGAGCTTGCCCACCAGCTTGCGCAGCCCGGCGGGCAGGTACTCGAAGGGCTTGAGCGACAACGGCTCCCGGTAGATGGTGTAGCCGCCGAACAGCTCGTCGGCGCCCTCGCCGGAGAGCACCACCTTGACGTGCTTGCGGGCTTCCTTGGCCACGAAGTACAGCGGGACCAGCGCCGGGTCGGCGACCGGGTCGTCGAGGTACCAGACGATCTCCGGGATGGCGGCGGCGAACTCGGCGGGGGAGACCACCTTGACGATGTGGCGGGCGCCGATCAGCTCGGCGCTCTCGGCGGCCACGTCGACCTCGGAGTAGCCCTCGCGCTCGAAGCCGGTGGTGAAGGTGATCAGCTTCGGGTTGTGCCGCATCGCCAGCGCGGCGATGGCGGTGGAGTCGATGCCGCCGGACAGGAACGAGCCGACGGTGACATCGGCGCGCATGTGCTTGGCGACCGAGTCCTCGAGCGCGGCGGCGATCTCGGCGTAGCGGGCCTGCGCGGCCCCCTCGGCGAACGGGCGGACCCGGAAGTCGGGCCGGAAGTAGCGGGTGGTCTTCGGCTCCTTGCCGACCTCGATGGTGGCGTAGGTGCCGGATTCGAGGCGGCGGATGTTGCGGTGCAGCGACTCGGGCTCGGGCACGTACTGCAGCACCGTGTAGTGCTCGAGTGCGCGCGGGTCGAGGTCGTCGGACACACCGAGCGGGTCCAGCAGTTCGAGCACGCTCTTCTTCTCGCTGGCGAAGGCGGTGCCGCCCGGGCCGGTGGCGATGAACAGCGGCTTGATGCCGAACGGGTCGCGCGCGAGGAACAGCTCGTTCTTCTCGGTGTCCCAGATCGCGAAGGCGAACATGCCGCGCAGCTTGCGCACGGCCTCGGGGCCCCAGAAGTGGAAGGCGGCCACGATGGACTCGCCGTCACCGTCGGTGGCGAAGATCTTGCCCTCGGGGAACTCGGCGCCGTGCTCGGCGGCCAGCTGCTCGCGCAGTTCCAGGTAGTTGTAGATCTCGCCGTTGAACGTCATCGCGTAGCGCTGCGGGTTGTCCGCGGGGCCCCAGCGCAGCGGCTGGTGCGAGTGCTCGATGTCGATGATGGAGAGGCGGTTGAAGCCGAAGATCATGTGATCGTCGTGCCAGGTTCCCTTTTCATCGGGGCCACGATGCCGCTGGCAGTGCAGCGCGTCGTACACCTGATCGACCACCTCGGTCGTCGCCGTATCAGCTGTCAGGAATCCGAGCAGTCCGCACACGGTGTCGGCAACCTTCTCTCGTTCGATGATGGGGGTGGCCACTTCCGGGCCCAAACGCTGTGTCCGAGTATGCCGCACACCCGCACGACGCGCCGCGCGCAACCCGTCGCCACGGCCGCCGCGCTGCCCTCGAGGCGGCAAACCGCAGGTCGCCGCATCCGGCGGGGTCGCGGCGGAGTGTCGAATGCGACCCCGCGACAAGTCAGCGCCCGCTTTGGTCTACGCTGCGTAGTACTCAGGTCCTTCTCAGGTGTGCCGGCGTCACAGCGGCAATACTCGAGGGCGGCCTGAAACGTGCTTGAAAGCGGTGTCGGAACGGGCGGATCGCGGCCCGGACGACGCAATGTGTCGGAATGTGTAGCGACCAGGAAGGCGTGAGCGTGGCGCACAAGGCGAGCGAAGAGATCGGGGCACGACCCGTTCGGGGTCGGCAGGGCCGCATCCTTCGACGGGCCGGGCTGGCGGTGTCCTTGGGGATCACTGCCGTCCTCGTCTCGGGCTGCTCGATCGACAATGTTTGGCTGCGGTTCGGCTGGCCCTCGGGCATCACGCCGCAGGCCACCCGGATGCGGGAGCTGTGGACCTGGTCCGTGCTGGCCGCGCTCGCCATGGGCGTGCTGGTCTGGGGTCTGACCTTCTGGACCGTCATCATGCACCGCAAGCGCAAGGACTCCCCGGAGTTCCCGCGCCAGACGGGCTACAACGTGTCGCTGGAGCTGACCTACACGGCGATCCCGTTCGTGATCATCGCGGTGCTGTTCTACTTCACCGTGGTCGTGCAGAACTACGTGCACGAGAAGACCGACAACCCGGATGTCACCGTCGACGTGACCGCCTTCCAGTGGAACTGGAAGTTCGGCTACCGCAACATCAACAATGTCGGCGGGCTGACCTGGAACGGCATCGACTCCGAGCGTGAGCTGATCAACCAGGAGCAGCTGGCCGAGTACGCCGAGCGCAAGAACGAAGAGGGCCACCCGCAGCCGGGTCCGCTGCACGGCAAGCCGGCCAACGACATCCTCTCGTACCTGCACTACGACAAGGTCGAGACCGTCGGCTCCAGCGACGAGATCCCGGTCCTGGTGCTGCCGACCGGCAAGCGCATCGAGTTCCAGCTCGCCGCCGCCGACGTGATCCACGCCTTCTGGGTGCCGGAGTTCATGTTCAAGCGCGACGTGATGCCGAACCCGAAGGAAAACCAGTCCGACAACGTCTTCCAGATCTCCGAGATCGAGAAGGAAGGCGCGTTCGTCGGCCGCTGCGCCGAGATGTGCGGCACCTACCACTCGATGATGAACTTCGAGGTCCGCGCGGTCTCGCCGGAGAAGTACGCCAAGTACATGCAGGCGCGCATCGACGGCAAGACCAACGGTGAGGCCCTCGAGTCGATCGGCGAGTCGCCGGTGGCCACCTCCACGTACCCCTTCAACACCAAGCGTGATATCAAGAGCGCTTCGGTGAACGAGAGCAAGTGAGGATTCTGATATGAGGATCGAAGCGCGGATCTTCGAACTGCTCACGGCGTTCTTCATCCTGGTGGGCATCGTCTACGGTTTCTTCACCGCGCAGTCGCGCACCGGCATCGAATGGGCCGGTACGACCGCGATCGTGCTGACCGCGGGCCTGTCGCTGATCATCGGCACCTACTTCCGGTTCGTCGCGCGCCGCATCGACCTGCGGCCCGAGGACTACGAGGAGGCCGAGATCGTCGACGGCGCCGGTGACCTGGGCTTCTTCTCGCCCGGTAGCTTCTGGCCCATCACCCTGGCCGCCGCCGGTTCGGTGACCGCGCTGGGCCTGGCGTTCTTCCAGATGTGGCTGATCGCCCTCGGTGTCGTGCTCGTGCTCGGCGCCGCCGCCGGCCTGGTGTTCGAGTACTACCTCGGCGCCGAGAAGCACTGAGCGACAGCTACACAGACACAGCTCCACAAAGACACAGGAAAGGCCCCACCGGAATCCGGTGGGGCCTTTCCTGTTGGGCTGTGGGTCAGACGCTGTAGCGCAGCGCCTGTTCCGAGCGGCAGATGTCGTCGATGCCGGACACGATCTCACGCAGCTGCTCCGAGGGCAGGGCCGAGGGGCGCAGGCGGCAGGTGAAGGTGATCAGGCCGTAGTCGGCGGCCGCGAGGCCGCGGGCCGCGGCTTCGGCGCGCAGGTACGGCGAGCGCACGCCGTAGGTCATCGCGGAGATGACGGTGAAGCAGCCCGTGCGTTCGCGGTGATCGGCGAACAGGTCGTGCAGGCCGTAGAACACCGAACCGTAGTTCGCCAGTGGCGCGAACACGCCCACCCGGTAGGCCGGGCCGCGCTCGGAGGAGCTGATGACGGTGTCGGCCAGGTACTCCGCGTCGCGCATGGTGAGCACCTTCGGCGCGAACATCAGCGCGCCGGCCGCGGCATTGCGCACCGGCATACCCGCGCGCCCGCCCGCGGCAGAGGCGATGGCGCCCAGCGACTTACGAGTGCGGGTGCCGACCTCGCGCCGGGCCCGCAGGCCGCGGGTGGGGGCGGTCGGGTAGAGACTGGACCACTGGCCGAAGCGGACGGCGCCGAGGGTCACCTGGCCGGTGCCGACGGGACGCGCCACCTTCAGCGGCGCGGTGTCGACCCAGCGGCCGACCTGCAGCGCCGCGCTGCCGGGGTTGGTGATCTCGGTGGTGGCGTGCTCGACGAAGGAATCGAAGTCGAGGAACCGGTCGGCGTCGGTGGTGAGCCAGGTGTGGTCCTTGTCGACCTCGACGACGTCGAGGGTCAGCGCGGTGATGATGCCCGCCCGGCCGCCCGCACCGAGGATGCGGTGGAAACGCTCGGTGTGGTGGCCGCGCCCGCAGGTGCCGATCCGGCCGTCGGGGTCGACGTACTCGAGGTCGACGATCTGATCGATGAACATGCCGTAGCGGTGCGAGGCGGTGCTGACGCCACCGACGGAGGCGAAACCGCCCGCGGTGATGTCGCGGTGGTCGCCGACCACGGGCAGGCCCAGACCGTGCGCGCCGAGGCGCCGGTCGATCTCGGAGAGCTTGGCGCCCGCCTGCACCCGGACGGTGCGCCTGCCCAGGTTGATGTCGAGCACCGAGTTCATCTTGCGCAGCGAGAGCACCGCGCGCTGATCGGTCAGGCCATAGGACTCTTCGGTCTGCTCGCCGCCGCGAACCGTCAACCGTTCCGAACGATCACGCGAATCACGCACAGTGCGAACGACATCCGCAGTGTCCTGGGGGAGATATTCTTCGGAGATAACGGTGTGCGGCGTGCCCATGACCGCATAGCTAACCACAGCTCGGCGTTTCTTGCGCACGGTACCTCGCAGCTAATTCCGGGCAGGGGCGAGCTGCTTGCTGAACAGGACTTTTCCGGTCGCGTCGCACAGGTCGACCGTGAGTTCGCCGGAGCGTCCGTCGATGCGGACCTCGCCGAAATGCTGGTACTGCGCGTCCAGTGGCGAGGTGTTCGGCGCGGGCGGCGCGTGCACGAACACCGCCTCGGGCCCGAAGGTCTGGTCGAGGTCGTTCGGACCGAACGCGCCCGCGTTGAGCGGGCCGGAGACGAACTCCCAGAACTCGTCGAAATCGGTGAAGGCCGCGCGGGCGGGCGAGTAGTGGTGCGCGGCGGTGTAGTGCACGTCGGCGGTGAGCCAGACGACGTCGGCGACCTTGTTCGTCTTGATCGCCGAAAGCACTTGGGCGATCTCGGTTTCGCGGCCCGAGGGTGCGCCGGGGGCGGCGTTGGCCGGGCCCTCGAAGGCGGTCTTGCCGTCGGGGACGATCACGCCGAGCGGCAGGTCGGCGGCGACGATCTTCCAGGTGGCCGTCGAATCCCGCAGGCCGTCGATCAGCCACCTGGTCTGCGCGGCGCCCAGGACCGAGCCCTGCGGTGCGGTGTTGGCGCCGTTGGCGTCCTTGTAGGCGCGCATGTCGAGGACGAACACGTCCAGCAGTGGGCCGTAGGCGATCTTGCGGTACAGCCTGCCGTCGACGGCTTCGGCCGGCTCCAGCGGCATCCACTCGTGGAAGGCCTGCCACGAGCGCGCGGCCAGGACGTCCATGCTGCGCTCGGTGTAGCCCTTGTCGGCGGCGACGGTGCCGCCGGGATACCAGTTGTTGGTGGTCTCGTGGTCGTCCCACTGGACCACCTGGGCGACGGCGGCGTTGAAGCGGCGGTAGTTGTCGTCGGTGAGGTTGTAGGCGTAGTTGCCGCGGAACTGGTCGAGGGTCTCGGCGGGCGCGTTCTTGGCCTCGGCGGTGATGTTCTTCCAGATCCGGCCGTCGGGGAGCGTCACGGACTCCTTCAGCGCGTTGTCGGCGTAGATGCAGTCGCCCGAATGCAGGAACAGATGCGGGTCGCGGGCGGCCATGGTGGCGAAGACCTTCATGCCGCCCAGGTCGGGGTTGATGCCGAAGCCCTGGCCCGCGACGTCACCGGACCATTGCAGGGTGATGTCGGCGGGTGCGGTCGGGGCGGTGCGGAAGACGCCGGTGACGGTCTCCGAGCTCGCGCCGTCCTCGCCCGCCAGGCGCACCCGGTAGTGCACCTGCTGCCCGGCGGGCAGGCCGTCGACCCGGATCCGGCCGGTGCCGTCGGTGGCCGGGGTGAGCAGGGGGCCGGTGAATCGTTCGACGTCACTGAACTTCTCGGTCGCCGCGGTCTCCACGATCAGCGTCGCGGGCCGGTCCGAACGTGCCCAGATCAGCGCGCCGTCGCTGCGCGGGTCGCCGACGGCGACGCCATGGGTGAGCGAGGGCCTGGCCCGGACCAGGCCGGGACCGTCGCCGCACGCGGCCAGAGCGGGTGTGGTCACCAGACCGACGGCGGTGGCGCGCAACAGGGTGCGCCGGGACATCGCGAAATCCGAACCAGCCATACGATTCACGGTGCATCGCCGGGCGGAACAGGGGGACTCGGCTGCGGCAACGCCGCGTGAACGGTGCCGTACGGATCACACCGCATTGCCGGATCTAGTAACTGTGCCGCCGATCCGGCCCTGTGGCGCTGGTCGCGACTCACCTACCGTCATCGGCATGACTGGACACACCACTCGTCCCTCGGTGGGGATCATCGGGACCGGGTTCGGCGGGCTCGGCATGGCCGTGCGGCTGAAGGCGGCGGGCTATGACGACATCGTTCTGTTCGAACGCGCCGACGAGGTGGGTGGCACGTGGCGGGACAACACCTATCCCGGCGCCGCGTGTGATGTGCCGTCCCATCTGTATTCGTTCTCGTTCGCGCCGAAGGCCGATTGGTCGCGCCGGTTCGCCGAGCAGCCGGAGATCTTCGCGTATCTGCGCGAGGTCGCCGACCGGTACGACCTGCGCAGGCACATCCGGTTCGCCGCGGAGGTGACCTCGGCCGAGTACGACGAGGCGGCCGGTGAGTGGGTGGTGCGAGTCGCGGGCGGCGACGAGTACCGGGTGCGCGCGCTGGTCGCCGCCACCGGTCAGCTGAGCAGGCCCGCGATTCCCGCGATCGAGGGCATCGACGAGTTCGCCGGGGAGATGTTCCATTCCGCCACCTGGAATCACGACTACGACCTCGACGGCAAACGCGTCGCGGTGATCGGTACGGGTGCGTCCGCGATCCAGTTCGTGCCACGGGTGGCGCAGCGGGCCGCGCGCCTGGAGCTGTTCCAGCGCGAGGCCGCCCACGTGATCCCCAAGCCGGACTACGCCTACAGCGCGCTCGCCCACACCGCGCTGCGCCGGGTGCCCGGCCTGCTGGCGCTCTCGCGCGCGGCCACCTACCTCACGCTGGAACCTCGCGCGTTCGCCTTCACCAAGTTCCCGCAGGCGATGGCATTGGTGCAGCGGCGTTTCGAGCGCTACCTGGCCGATCAGGTGCCCGACACCGGGCTGCGGGCGCGGCTCACGCCTGCGGCGAAGATCGGCTGCAAGCGGATCCTGATCTCCAACGACTACTACGAGGCGCTCAACCGGCCGAACGTGGACGTGGTGACCGAGGCGATCACGCGCATCGAACCGGCCGGACTGCGCACCGCCGACGGCGTGCTGCACGAGGTCGACGCGCTGTTGCTCGGCACCGGATTCCAGGCCAACGAGTTCCTCGCGCCGATGACGGTGCTCGGGCGCGAGGGTCGCAGGCTCGACGAGGCGTGGCGCGACGGCGCCGAGGCCCACCTCGGGATCACGGTGGCGGGATTCCCCAATCTGTTCATCCTCTACGGTCCCAACACCAACCTCGGCCACAACTCGATCGTCTACATGCTCGAATCCCAATTCGGTTATGTACTCCAGGCATTGGCCCGGCTCGCCGACGGCGCCCGCGCGATCGAGGTGCGGCCGGAAGTCCAGGCGCGGTCGAATGCCGTGGTACAGGAAGCGATTCGCGCGACGGTGTGGAACAGCGGCTGCACCAGCTGGTACACCACCGCGGCGGGCCGCAATACCAACAACTGGCCGGGCTTCACCTTCGACTATCGCAGGCGGCTGCGCCGATTCGACGACGCGGAGTTCGTCGTCACCGCCGCGGGCGAGCCGGTCGAGGTGGCCCGGTCGCGATAGGCACGGGGCCCCACGCCTTTCCAGCGGCGGAACGCCTGGGAAAAGCTCGACACCTCGACATAGCCGAGGCGGTGGGCGATCTCGGCGACCGGCAGGCCGCGGGTCACCAGCATCTCCTCGGCGAGGCGCTCGCGGACCTCGTCGAGCAGTGCCCGGTAGGAGGTGCCCTCCTTGGCCAGGCGGTGCCGCAGTGTCCGCTCGCTGACGAACAGCATGGTCGCCAGCGAGGGCGCGTCCAGTGGCTGGGCGAGGTGCTGGACCAGGATGTCGCGCACGCGTCCCGCGGTGCCGCCACGGGCCTTGCGCCGGTCGAGCAGGTCACGGCAATGCGCGATGGCGACGGCGGCGGTCTGCTCGTTCGCCTGCGGCAGCGGTGCGTCGACGTGGGCGTGGTCGAAACCGGCCAGGCACTCCTCGGCATCGAATTCCGGGGTCAGCCCGAAGGTTTCGGTGTAGAGCGCCCGGTCCGCGAGCGGCGGCGGCGGAAAGGCGAAGCGCACCTGGTTGATCGGGATCGGCGCCGCGAGCAAGTCCCGGTTCAGCGTCTGGATGGCGGCCATGTCGCGTTCGATCACGAAGCGGCGCAGCGGCACGGCGACGTCGGGGGCGGTGAAGGTGAGCTGGAGTTCGGTGTCGGTGCGGCGCACCTGGATGTCACTGAAGGCGAAGGTGAGGTCGATGAACTGCAGACCGGCCTGGATCGCCGAGCGCGGGGTCGGGCTGCTGATGAGCGCGAAACCCCACATGCCGTAGGAGGTGAGCCGGAACAGGGTGCCCGCCCGTAGGCCGAGGCCGGGTGGATTGTCCAGCGCGCGGAGCAGATTGGCGATGACGGCCAGCTCGGCGGTCGCGGAGATCTCGGCGTTCGGGTCGGCGAGCAGGTCGGCGGTGAGCCCGGTGCCGCGCAGACAGGTCTCGACGGGGACACCGCGCTCCGCACCGAGGCGAGTCGTGAGCAGCGCCCCCATCGGCGTGCGCGGAATATCCCAGTGCGCCACGGGTCACAGGCCCGCGGCGGCCGCGGTCTCGGGGTACCAGCGGGTGCATTCCGCGCGCAGCGGAACCTCGGTCTGGAGTTGGCACAGGACCGCGATGCCGCCGAGGAAGGACCGCAGGATCGGGGTATGGTCGGGCGGCATCGTCAACTGGCGCAAGATATTCGACAGGCGCAGGTCGGTGGCCAGGCGGACCTGCTCGCGCAGCCAGTCGGCCGAGAGCGGGTAGGTGGGCGACAGCAGCGCGTCGCGGACCGGTTGCAGGCGGGCGGCGACGGTGGCGATGTCGAGTTCGCGGCCGGGGGCGACGAAACCGTGGCGGCGGATGGCGGCCTCGAGATCGGCGGGGGAGTCGGCGATCACGGCCGCGCCCACGTCACCGGCGACGTCGAGGAAGGCGGCGGGCCACGGTGTGCACGCGCCGAAGTCGACGACGCCGAGGCGGCCGTCGGGCATGCGCAGGAAATTGCCGGGGTGCGGGTCGCCGTAGACGAGGGCGGCGCGGGCGGGCGCGGAGAACAGGAAACGCAGGATCAGCACGCCGAGCCGGTCGAGTTCGGCGGCCTCCCCGCGGGCGATCAGCCGCGTCAGCGGGGCGCCGTCGAGCCATTCGGTGACCAGGACGTCGCCACGCTGGGCGATCACGCGGCTGACCACCACGTCCGGGTCGCCGGCGAAGGCGAGGGCGAACGCGCGCTGGTTGGCCGCTTCCCTGGCGTAGTCGAGTTCGGCGTGGATCTCGTCGCACAGCGCCTCGATCACCGGGCGGGTGTCGGCGCCGGGCAGCAGCGCGGTGAACAGCGGGGTGGCGCGGCGCAGGGCCTGCAGATCGGCCAGGACGGCGCGGCGGCCGCCGGGGTACATCACCTTCACGGCCACCGGTGTGCCGTCGTGCCAGCGGGCGCGATGGACCTGGCCCACCGAGGCCGCTGCCGCCGCGCGGTCGTCGAAATCGAGGAACAGCGAGCGCCAGTCCGCACCCAGGTGCACGGCCAGTTCGGCGTGGACGGCGGCGGGCAGCATGGCGGGGGCCGAGTCGTGCAGGCGGGCAAGGGCTTTGCGATACGGCTCGGCCAGCTCGGGGGCGAGGCCGAGCTCGAGCAGTCCGAGCAGCTGGCCCAGTTTCGCGACACACCCCTTGAGCTCGCCGAGCACTTGGAACAGGTGCTCGGCGGTCCTGGTGCGGATATCGCGTTCCACGTCCTCGGCATTGCGGCCGACGGCGCGCTTGCCGAGTCCGGCGATGCGCCGCCCCGCGTAGGCGACGGGCACCGCGGCGAGCCGGGCGCTGCGGGCGACCTTGCCGGTGGGCGGATTGCCGATCCGCGGATCATCGGGCGACTTCGCACGGCGAGCAAAGGGCATCACCCGGCCCTCTGCGTCCCGTCCGACCATGTCCACCTCGCTGTCCACCGACGCCCGCCACTGCTGTGGCTGCCCACCTGTCGGCTCATGCCTCGCAAGAGGCTACCAAGCGGGTGGGTGGCCCCGGTGGGCTTACGGCCTCAGCCGAGTGCGCCGAGCCCGGCCAGGGTGCGGTGGATCTCGGCGGTCCAGTCCTGCGCGGCCAGGCGCGAGTAGTCGACCCAGAACATCCCGATCCCGTCCCGGTCCTCCCGGAACCAGCCACCCTCGATATCGGCCTCGAGAACGACGCTCATGCCCTGCTCCGCGGCGACGAAGGTGAGCTCGAGCTGGTTGACCCGCGGGAAGTGGTGCGAGCGGCCGAACTCGATCTCCTGATAGAACGGCAGCCGCTGCGGTGTGCGGGCGATCGTGCCCGCCTCCACATCGGTGCGGAGCAGACCGAAACCCATGCGCCGCACGGCATCGAGCACGACGTGCTGGGCGGGCAGCGCGCCGATGCCGATCGGATCGGTGTCGGTGGCGTCGACGGCGCCGTGGATGTCGACGACGGTGCGCAGCGCGACCGCGGCCCCCGGCAGGTGGTGGCCGTCGAAGAAGGTGATCGGGGTCTCGAACGGAACCGGTGCGGCGAAACGCAATTCGGCCACCGTGCCCGCGATCAGGGTGAACGGCCCGGCGACGCCGGCCCGGCCGAAGCCGAGGTCGGCGATGCGTTCCTCGCCGTCGGAGTACTCGCGCTCCACGCGGGTGACGAACTCTACCGCCACCTGCCCGATCGCCTGGTCGACGCGACCGCCGCGCAACCGGATCACACCCTCGACGAGTCCGCCGGGTTGCACACCGGGCGTGAACAATTCGGTTTCGACCTCGGCGCCGCCGACACCGGCCGCGGCCAGCAATTGCTTGAACATGCGAGCAGTCTGGCCGACGGCGCTTACGATCCGCTTGCCGTCGGCCGGTGCTGTGGGTCAGGTCATCGCGGTGCGGCGCACCGCATGACGGCTCAGCTGGCCGCGGTGTCCGGGATGCGGGTCGCGTCGAGCTGGCGGTCGGTAGGGGCGACGCCCTTCTTGAGGCTGTGCGCGTAGACGTCGACGTATTCCTGGCCGGTGAGGCGCATCAGCTCGTACATCACCTCGTCGGTGACGGCGCGCTCGACGAAGCGATTGCCGCTCATGCCCTCGTAGCGCGAGAAGTCCAGGGGGGCACCGAACTTGAGGACGACCTTGTGCCGACGCCACTTGAAGGGTCCGGGCGGGCTCACCTTGTCGGTGCCGATGACCGCGACGGGGATGACCGGGACGCCGGTCTCCAGGGCGAGGCGCGCCATGCCGGTCTTGCCCTTGTACAGGCGACCGTCGGGGGAGCGGGTGCCCTCCGGGTACAGGCCGACCAGGCGGCCCTCGTCGAGCAGCTTGCGGGCCGCGTTGAGCGCGTCCTCGGCGGCGGTGGCGCCGCTACGGTCGATCGGGTACTGGCCGGTGCCGCTGAAGAAGAACTTCTGCAGCCGCCCCTTGAAACCGGGGGTGGTGAAGTACTCCGCCTTGGCGAGGTAGTTGATCCGCCGCGGGGACAGCAGCGGCGCGAACAGCCAGTCGGAGAAGGAGAGGTGATTGCCCGCCATGATCGCCGGGCCGTCGGTCGGGATGTTCTCGACACCCTCGACTTCGGGCCGGTTGTAGAGATGCATGAGCGGTCCCACGAGAACGAACTTGAGCAGCCAGTAGAACATGGCGTCCTTTCCCCGGGACCGGGATAGTCGTATGCAGCCTCGTCGGAAACCGACTTTACCGCTGGTCGCAGGTCACAACCAACCCAGGACGGTAGCCAGGGTCACGTGTTGTGACGCTCATCTCCCGCTGCTGCCCGCGACCGGCGCGCCGACCGCCGCCCTGGCCAATTCCGCCGCACCGATCATGCCCGCGGCCTCGCCGAGCTGGGTGGTGCGCAACCGCGCCAGCGGCCGGTGCCCGGCACCGGTGACCGCGCGCGCGTAGTGCTCGCGCGCCTCGTCCAGGAACAGCGGCGCCGAACTGCTCACGCCACCGGCGATCACCACGAGATCGGGATCGAAGATGTCGCTGACGAACGCCAGGCCGAGTCCGAGCCAGCGCGCGAAGTCGGCCATCACCCTGACCGCCAGCGGGTCGCCGTCCTGGGCGGCGCCGGCCACCCGGCGTCCGGTCAGCGAGCCCGGATCGTGGATCACGTCGCGGGCCAGCACCGAACGCACCGGGTCGGTCGCCAGCAGTTCGATCGCGGTGTCGGCCAGTGCCGTTCCACTGCAGTAGCGCTCCCAGCAGCCGCGCTTGCCGCAGGCACAGGCCCGGCCCTCGGGCACCACCTGGAGGTGGCCGAGCTCGGGGGCCACGCCGTGACTGCCGCGGTAGAGCTGACCGTCGATGAGCAGGGCGGCGCCGATGCCGGTGCCGATCGCCACGAGTACCACGGTGTGCCCGCCCGCGGCGGCGCCGAAGTGGTATTCGGCCCAGCCCGCGGCATTGGCGTCGTGCTCCAGGATCACCGGCAGGCCGAGGCGCGCGGAGAGCCGTTGCGCGACCGGGGCATCCTGCCAGGGCAGGTGCGGGGCGAACAGGACAGTCGTGCGGTCGTCGGAGATGAAGCCGGCGACCGCGAGGCCGACCGCGGCGATCGGATGCCTGCGCGCCAGCTCACGCACCGAGCGGTCGATGGCGTCCTCGAGCGCGCGCGCCGAATGCGGGGTCGGGGCCTGCACGCTGTCGAGTACCTCACCCTCGCCGTCGACGACCGAGGCGCGGATGTTCGTGCCGCCGACGTCGATGCCGACGGTGAGCAGGTGTTGACGGTCGATCCGCTGGGTCATCCCCGGATCGTCACCGGAATGTCGACATAACGCGAGCGTGGCGCGCGGGCCGTGCGCGATCGATCGTCGCGGCGGTGGTCGGCGTCCCCGTTCGGCGCCGCGAACAGGCCGGTGCCGGTGGCGGTTCCAGGATCGGTCGGCACGGGTGGCCGCGCCGGGGTTCCGGCCGGAGCGCCCTGCTGGCGTGGCGCCACGTATTCGTCGACCCGGCGGGGGCGGGGAGCGGGGTCCTGGTCGGGGCGCGCGGAGCCCCAGCGAAGGCGGGCCCGGCCCGCGGTGTCGGGGTGGTCGGGCTGCGCCGCGGTTCCGGTGGCTCGGTCGGCTGACGGAGCCACCGCGGGATCTGCCTGGGTAGCGCCCGTGCGGTGCGGTCTGCCGGGGCCGGTCGAGGATCCGGCGTGAGTGCCGGTGGACGCTGCTGCCGATGAGCCGGTGGGCGTGGCAGCGGATGCTCCGGCAGGTCGGGCGGCGGAGGTACCGGCGGGGGATGCGCCCGTGGACGCGGCGCCGTGGTGCTGTCGTCGCGATTCGCCGGCGGGAGCCGACGGTTCGCCGGGGTGGTCCGGCGTGATGGGGCCACCGGCACCGTTGTGGCCCCATGCCGCATGCGAATCATGGTGTCCCGCAGCGTGTTCGGCCCACTCCGGGGGCAGCACCGGCTCGACGGGGACGCCGGCGAGTGCTTCGCGCAGCACAGTCACCATCGACGTGCCGTGGTCGGCGAGGGCGGCGACCACATCGTGGTGTTCGCCGCGCACCAGGGCCGCGGCCGCGCAGACCGGGCACCAGGCGCAGCCGCCCAGATCGGCCTGGCCGTCGGCGGCGGTGCGGCGCAGCACCGGCTCGACTCTGGCCAGGAGCACTTCGGCCAGCAGGCGCAGCTCCTCGGTGAACTCGGCGAAACCGTCGGGGTGGTGGCCGGACTGCCTGTCACTGCTCATCTGCGGTGGCCTTCGTGTAGTTCGGATCGGCGGGCCACACCTGCGGATCGGGCCGGAAGCGGACCACGAGGTGACCGTCGTCGAGTTCCGCGCCCGCCACCGTGCAGCGTTGCAGCACCGGCGCGAGCCGTACGCGTGTGCGCACCCCGTCGGCTCCCACGATCAGATCGTCCTCCACTCGGCCCAGCCGCAAGGTGCCGGGATCGACAACCGGTAGCCGAATCCGCATCGCGTACACGGAGTCGACACCGGAACCCGACTCCCATCGAACCATCGGTTCGCCCGAATCCGCGCCCTGAGCGTGTGGGCCGGGCAGCGTGTCGACCGAATAGGAGAACGCGGCCAGCGCATTCACCCCCACCGGTTCGGCACCGGCGTGCTGGGCGAGCAGGATCGGGACGTCGGTGAGCTGCTCGTGCAGCCGCGCGACCACCTCGAGTTGCTCGGCACGGCGGTTGAGGTACCAGTGCACGGCCGGATGGGCGTTGTCGCCGGGCGTCGGGACCGGCGCCAGCACCTTGTTCACCACCACCGCGTCCAGGCGCAGGCCGAGCAGCGCGGCCGCCGAGCGCACCCGCCGCGCCTCGGCGACGGCGACCTGTTCCGGGCCGGTGATCAACCGCGCACTGGTGCGGGTGCGGTCGGCGAGCAGATCGCGGACCTGGGTGACCGCGCCGACGATCCGTTCGACCGTGGCCGCCAGCACCGCCTTGCGCAGATCGGCCCCGATCGCGCTCATCGTGCGCGTGTGCCGGGGCCACAGGCGCTCCACATAGTTGAGCAGGGTGTCCGGGGCGGTGAGGATGCGCAGCATGTCGGCCGAGGGCGGACAGTCGACGACGATGACGTCCCAGTCGTCCTCCTCGGCGTACTGCGCGATCTCCACCAGCATCAGCAGTTCCTGCACGCCGGGCAGGCCGGTGAGTTCGGCCGGGTCGATGGCGGTCAGGTCGATGCCGTGATCGTGCCCGCCGCCCTTCGCCAGCATCCGCACCACGTCACGGAAGCGGTCCTCGAGCAGGGCGAGGGAATCGATCTCGATCGCCTCGAGCCCGGGCGCCACCCTGGCCACCCCGGTGACGGTGCCCGGATCGTGCGGGAAGCGGAAGCCGAGCGCGTCGCCCAGCGAATGCGCCTGATCGAGCGAGGCGATCAATACCCGCCGCCCGGCGCGGGCGTAGGTCATGCCCGTCGCGCAGGCCAGCGTCGTCTTCCCGACACCGCCCTTGCCGACGAACAGTTCGACGCGGGTACCGCCCGGGGCGCTCAGCCCTCGACCCGCTTCTTCAGTTCCTTCAAGGCCGTATCGGTGATCACCTTCTCGGCCTTCCGCTTGAACATGCCGATCATCGGGATGTTCAAGTCGACGGTCAGCTCGTAGATCACCTCGGTGCTGCCGTCGGGCTGGTCGCGCAGTTCATAGCTGCCGTCCTGGGCTTTCTGCAGTTCACCACTGAGCAGTCGCCAGCTCACCGCGTGGCCGTCGGCGCGCCAGTTGTAGGTCAGCACGTAGGTGTCCTTGACGACGCCCGCGTCGAGCACGAACCGCGCGGTCGCCGCCCGGCCCGCGGCGTCGGTGTCGAGCACCTCGACCGACTGCGCGGCCGCCACCCACTCCGGATAGGACTCCAGATCCGCGATGACGGCCATCACCTGCTTCGACGGCGCCTCGATGACAATCGATCTCTGGGTCCGGTCGGCCATGGCGGACAACGGTTCCTTTCGTGCGGGACGAGCAGTCGGTGCCGGTGGCGTCGTCAGGGCGCCGCGACGGCCGCGGGCGCGACGCCCGCGGGCCGACCGGCCTCGAGCCGGGCCTTCAGTTCGAACGACATGGTCTTGCCCGCGACCCGGCGTGCCCGGTTCGCCGCGGCCAGCGCGCGCGGCGACATCGGCTTGGCCGCGGTGGGTTCGGCATGCAGGAAGTAGTGCAGGATCGCGCCGTCGGCGACGGCCTCCAGCCACACTTCCATGGTGCCGTCCAGCGGACCTGCCACCGTCCAGCGGATGCCCTTGTCCCCGCGGTCCTCGCGCACGTCGAGGCGCAGGTCGGGCCACCAGCGGCGCCAGTTGTTGGTGGCGCTCAGCACGTCGGCGATCGCGGCGGGCGGCGCCGCGAGGAAGGTCTGATCTGCGACCTGGATACTGCTCACCTCGCTGAGCGTAGTGGACGCCACACCGATACCGGCCGGGGTGTCACCGCAGCAGCTCCCGCAGGCGGGCGCCCTGGCGGTCCCAATGCCAGTTCTGCTCGACCCACACGCGGCCCGCGGCGCCCATCGCGGCCGCCTTGTCGCGGTCGGTGAGCAGCTCGACGAGCGCATCGCTGATCTGCTCGACCGAGCGTCCGTGCACGACCAGCCCGGTCTCGCCCTCCCGGACGGTCTCGGGCGCGCCCCCGGAGCTGCCCGCCACGACCGGCACCCCGGTCGCCGACGCCTCCAGAAAGACGATGCCGAGGCCCTCGACGTCCAGGCCCGCGCCGCGGGTGCGGCACGGCATGGCGAAGACGTCGGCGATGGTGTGGTGGGCGGCCAGCTCACCCGAGGGCACCCGGCCGGTGAACACGACACTGTCGGTGACGCCGAGCGCCTCGGCCAGCCCGCGCAGCCGTGTCTCGTACGGTCCGCCGCCCGCGATCACCAGGACCGCGCCGTCGACGCGCTCGCGCACCTCGTTCATCGCGACGATCAGCATGTCCTGGCCCTTGCGCGCGACCAGGCGCGACAGGCACAGCACCGTCGGCCGGTCGCCGAGGCCGTAGCGGGCGCGCAGTTCGGCGCGCGCGGCCGGGTCGGGCCGGAACTCGGCGGGGTCGACACCCGGCGGCAGGTACTCGAGCGCGGCCCGTGGGCCGAACGCCGAGGCGAACCGGCCGCGGGTGTACTTGCTGACATAGGTGACGACATCGGTGTTCTCGCCGATCGAGCGCAGCACCTGGCGCGCACCGGGCAGCATCGACCAGCCGACCTCGTGGCCGTGGGTGCTGGCCAGGATGCGCTCGGCACCCGCTCGCCGCAGCATCGGCGCCATCGCGGCCAGTGGCGCGGCGGCGCCGAACCAGACGGTGTCGCAGTCGTGCTCGCGCAGCAGGGCGCCCGCCCGCTTGATGACGCCGGGGGTCGGCACCATGAGCGTCGTCGGGTGCCGAACGACGCGGAACTTCTGTGCGGCGTCGAACTTCTCGTGACTGTCACCACGCCAGCGCGGTGCGTAGACGACCAGGTCGTCCGGCGGCAGCTGATTCGCCAGCGCGTGCAGATACGACTGGATTCCACCCGGCCGAGGCGGGAAATCATTGGTAACCAGCAGAGTTCGGGCCATAAGTGAACAACCTAATAGGTAAGCGTTACGGAGTGACTCGAGGAGGGGCGGTGGTCAGACGGCGCGGCCGTGCAGCCAGGCGCGCCAGCCGTCGAGCAGCTCGGTGCGCGAGGCGCCGAGCACGGCGTGGAAGGCGGCGTCCTGGGCGGCGGGGGATTGTGGGCCGGTCGCGAGCCGTTTGTACAGCTCGGTGAGGGTGGCCGGGCCGTAGCGATCGGCGAGGAAAGCGCACGTGCTCCACGCGGATTCGTAGGCGATGGCGGCGTCGGTCCCGGTGAAGTCGGCGTCGCCGATCAGGTCGGTGGGCAGGGCGCCCGCGCGCAGCCGGGTGGTGAGCGTCGGGGCTATCTGGGAGAAGGTGTTGCCCCGGCCGCGCTGGGCGACGTACTCGGCGTAGCCCTCGAGCATCCACAGCGGCGCGCCGTCGGTGGTGACGCCCCTGGTCGCGACGTGGGTGAGCTCGTGCCGCAGCAAAGTCGCCAGGCCCTCGTCACCGACCCGGCGGCGCGCGTCGGGATTGAACACGATCCGCTGGTCGGTGGGCCTGGTGCCGGGTGCGTAGGAGCCGGTGAGCGACACGGCAGCCACATCCGCGGTGGTCGCCGCGCCGGCCGCCCTGGTCAGGGCGGTGAACTCGGTGGGCGTCCCCGCGACGACGATCACCGGCGCGCGATTCCAGTCGACACCCCACACGGCGCTCACATCGGTGATCGCCAGTTCGAGTTCGTGTGCGAGGACATCCAGATCGGCACGGTGATCAGGGTGGGCCACCAGCAGCGCGTCGGCCTCGCCGCCCGCGGCGACGCGGCGCACCAGGATCGGGCCGAAGGGCTGCAGGTCGCGCCGCACCGGCGTCAGCCGGGGGTCGTCGATTCCCTCGGTGGTGTCGAGCACCTCGGCCTCGTCGGTGGCCAGCTGCAGCGGGCCCGTGTTGCGCGGTACCAGGATCAGGGCGAGGCACGCTCCGGTCAGCAAGGTGATCGAGGCGAGCGTGAGGAAGAATTCGAGGCGGCCGTTGGCCGAGAACCAGGAACGGAGGCCGGACGTGCGGCGGCGGGACGGATCGGTCACCGTCGGCTCAGTATCGCCGGGCCGAGTGGTACGGGGTGGTGTTGATCGGCGCGACGGCCACCGGCACTCCGAAGGTGGAGGCGTGCACCATCATGCCGTTGCCCGCGTAGATGCCGACGTGCGAGATCTCGGGATAGAACAGCACGACATCGCCGGGCTGCAGGTCGTCCTTGGCCACCGGGGTGCCGAAGCTCGCCTGCTGGGAGCTGGTGCGCGGCACGTTCTTGCCGACCTGCTTGAAGGCCCACTGCACGAGCCCGGAGCAGTCGAACCGGTCGGGGCCGGTGGCGCCCCAGACATACGGATCGCCGACGCGGGTCAATGCCGCGGCCAGCGCGCTGGTGCCGCTGCCGGGGACCAGGCCCTGCAGCAGCGAATCACGATCGAATCCGGGCGGGAACGGCGAACCGGCCAGCGTGGACTTGTCCCTGGCCGAGAGCGCACCCCAGGCCTCGACGACCTGGGTGGTGGCCACGCCGAGATCGTTGCGCTTGCGGTCGACGTCGGCGCGGACGGACTCCGCGGCCGTGGTCGCGGCGCGGGCGGTGTCGGCGGCGGCGCGGGCGACGGATTCGGCGGCGGTGGCCGAGTCGGCGGCCTTCTTGAAGTCGCGCACGCTCGCGGCGGTCTGCTGGGAGAGCACGTCGAGCGTGGACATCTTGTCCAGCAGCTGCTGCGGCGAATTGCTCGACAGCACCGCGAACATGCGATCGGTGCGCGCGCCGGTGTAGGTGGCGATCACGGTGCGATCGATCATCGGCTGGAACTTGCGCACCTCGGCGCGGGCGGCATCGGCGACGGCGGTGCTCGCGGCCAGCTTGTCGTCGGCCTCGCGCTGGACCGACAGCTTGGCGTCGAGGTCCTGCTGCGCGGTGAGGGAGGCCTGGTTGAGCGCCTCGGCCTGCCGGGACAGATCGATCATCCGGGCGATCGCGTCGCCGGCGGTGGTCGGCAGGGCGACCGGATCGGCGAGGGAGGGGCCTGCGGCATAGGCGGCGCACACCAGGATCGCGGCGGACATGGCTCCGGCGATGCCACGCGGCACGCGCGGATTCCGGTGGTGTGCAGTCACAGTGCGCCGCGCCCCGTTCTCTCGTTGTCCGCCGATACAGCGCTTTACCCGAACCGGACCCTCTCGTCTGGCGAGAAGGTCTCGATCAGGTTACGGAACTGCGTATGCCCGTGTCCAGTAGGCCACGGAGAGGTCACGGTGCGCCCTTCCTCGCGAACGACGCACCGTCCCTGCGATCAGAAGCGGCGCGCGCCCGCGAACGGCATCGAGGAGACCGGCGCGAGCTGCACCGGGGTGCCCGCGGTGGAGGCGTGCACGACATTGCCGTCGCCCGCGTACAGGCCCGAGTGGCCGCCGCCGTAGAACGACACCAGGTCGCCGGGGCGCAGGTCGTCGATCGAGACCGGGGTGCCCGCACCGAGCTGGGCGCCGCTGGTGCGCGGCAGCTCCATGCCGGCCTGGCGGTAGGCCCACTGGACCAGACCCGAGCAGTCGAAGGCGTCCGGGCCCGCGGCACCGTAGACGTAGGGGGAGCCGACCTTGCTCAGCGCGGCGTCGAGCGCGATGTCCGCGGCGGTGGCACGCGGCGCGGTGAACACCGGCGGCGCGCCGGGGATCTCGATGCCGGGGACGCCCTGGGGGATCGGGATCTCGTTGGGCACCTCGAAGGTGCCGATGCCGGGAACGGTGACCGGCGTCGCCGCCGCGGGAGCGGCAGGCAGGAGGAACGCGCCGATGGTGGCAGCGCCGACGGCTCCGGCGGCAACGGCTCGCTGCGCCTGACGCTTGACGGTGTTGGTCGCCATGATGCGGTACTTCCAATCTGCCCCACGACGCCGTGTCCGTATGACGCGGCGGGCTTCGTCCCGGTGCACCGTTTCCGGCTGAGGGGACTCCGTGAGGTCTCAAAAAGGTTACGAAGACATCACGGTGGTTTGTAAAGTCGGACAGCGGTCCGGGAAGCAAATTCGGCGATATCGGCCGGCTTCGGCTGCGAGCTGCGTCACACCAATCACGAAACGATAACGCCAGGTCGCCCCCGGGGAGTTTCCGGGCTGCTACCCGGCGCGTCGCAGTGGGCCTTGTTGCGGCCTATTGGTCTACCTCTGGGGGTAAATCCCCAGGTCGTCTCCGCGCGTCGCGTTATTGACCGGTCGGTCGCCCAGTCGTACGCGCAGGCGGCGCGCCGCCTGCCCTGGCGTGCCCAGATCGGTAATCGCTCTTACCCGATGAAATTCGGCGCGGTTATGTGATTTCCAGCAAACTGTGATCCCGGTCTCAATCGGGTCTGATCAAGGTCATTTTGTTCGCATCGGAACGAAAGTCTCGCGGTGAATTGTGGCGGCATCCAAGTCGGCACCCGCCGGAGCAGGGTCCCGGTGGGTGGGACTCGACGTTTGCCGGTTCCGTGAATCCTGTTGCGGCGGTTAGGGTACGGCCGAATGACCGGAGTTCGAAGGGGGCACGGGTGGCCGACGACCAGGTATTGACCGACTTGCTGACGATGGTGGAGCGCAGCCCGGAGGTGCTCGCGCTGCGCGTGTGCGTCGTCGAGCTGTATCTCGACCGGGGGCGCTACGCCGACGCACTGGCCCACTGCGGCGTCGCGCTCGGCCATCATCCCGGAAACGAGCAGGTCCTGGCGCTGATGACGCGCTGCACGCACGCACTGTCCGGCGGTTCACCCGCGCCGGCGCCCGTCCCCGCGCCGGAACCGAGGCGAGCGCCGGAGTACGACTGGGACGCCGCGGAGGATCAGGTCGGCGACATCATCGCACCGGCCTTCGTCGACGCCGCGCCCACCGAGTTCGTCACCGACGACGACGCGGCCACGGTGGAGCGCCCGACCCTGCGCCTGGCCGATGTCGGCGGCATGGACGAGGTGAAGCGCCAGCTCGACCTGACCCTGCTCGCCCCGCTGCGCAATCCGGAACTGGCCAAGGCGTTCGGCACCTCCGCCCGCGGCGGGCTCCTGCTCTACGGCCCGCCCGGCTGCGGCAAGACCTTCCTCGCCTCGGCGGTCGCGGGCGAGCTGGGCGCCAACTTCTATCCGATCGAGATCGCGGACATCCTCGATATCTATACGGGCGCCAGCGAGCGCAATGTGCACAGCATCTTCGAGATGGCCCGTCGCAACGCGCCGTGCGTGCTGTTCCTCGACGAGGTCGACGCGCTCGGCCACAAGCGCAGCCAGATGCACGGCTCCTCGACCATGCGCACGGTGGTCAACCAGCTGCTCACCGAGATGGACTCGGCCACCCACAGCAACGAGGGCGTCTTCGTGCTCGGCGCGACCAACCATCCGTGGGATGTCGACGTCGCCCTGCGCAGGCCGGGCCGGTTCGACCGGATGATCTTCGTCGGCCTGCCCGACGCGCCCGCCCGCCGCTCGATCCTGCACTACAACCTGCGCGACCGGCCGGTGGCGGGCATCGACCTGGCCGCGCTCGCCGCGCACACCGAAGGACTCTCCGGCGCCGACCTGGCCCACGTGTGCACCTCGGCCACCCAGCTGGCGATGGCGGACTCCATGCGCTCCGGTGAAGTGCGCCCGATCGGCATGGCCGATGTGCAGGCCGCGCTGGCCCAGATCCGGCCGAGCACCGGCGCCTGGTTCGAATCCGCCCGCAATGTGGTCGAATTCGCCAACGGCGACGGCAGCTATGACGATCTGGCGATATATCTCAAGCGGATGAAACAGCGCTGAGTCGAGTGCGATGAGCGAACAACAGCTCGACCGGGCCGCCGCCCTGATCGACCTGGGTCGGTTCGAGGCGGCGCGGGCCGAGCTGGCGCCGGTGCTGGCCGCCGAACCCGACAACAGCGACGCCCACGCCCAGCTGTCCTACAGCTGGCTGCGATCCGGTGCGAACGCCACCGCCGCCGAGTCGGCCCGCACCGCGCTGCGCCTGCACCCCGAGAACGTCTTCGCGTGGAAGCTGCTCGGTTTGAGCGAGCACGGGCTCCACGGTGAGCTGGTCGAATCGGACCCGACCGCCGCCCTCGACCACGAAGAAGCGGCGGTGCACGCGGCCTCCCGGTGCGTCGAACTGGATCCGTGGTCGGCCGAATGCCATCGGATCCTCGCGACGGTCGTGGCGCACCGTGACCGCAACGCCGCGCTGGCCGCCATCGACACCGCCGTCGAGCTGGAGCCGGAGAACTCGGTCTTGCACATGGTGCGCGGCCGGGTGTTGTGGCTGGGCGCCAAGGTGATCTCGAAGCGGGCGGCGGCGGGTCGGGCGGCGATCGAGGAAGCGTTGCGGCTGGACCCGGACAATGTCGAGGCGCTGTTCCTGCTCGGTAACCACGCCGTCCAGCGGCGCCGGTGGGCCGAAGCCGAGCCGTGGTTGCGGCGGGCCGCCGAGCTCGATCCTTCCTACGGGCCGGACGTGCGTGAACTGCTGGCACAGATTCCGGAACCGTCGTCGGCCACGTCCGGCTCATCGACCGCGCCGCCACCCGCCGAGGTGGCGAAGGAATCCCCGCCGGTGCGGCCTGTGCGGCGGCCCGAACCCGCGTGGCGCCAGGAATACCTGGGCACACCGAGTTCCGGCGGCGGTGTCGGTGGAAGGGTGATCATCGGCCTGACGGTCTTCCTCGTCTGCCTGATCGTGCGAGGCGTCATGAACGCGGGCACGGATTCCCCGTCCACCGGTCCGACCTCGCGAACGCTGCCCTCGTACTACCGGCCGCCGCCGACGTATCTCCCGCCGCCGCGGACGTTTCCGGTTGATCGGCTGCCGACGGGCTACCCGTGGCCGACGCCGCGCCCCCGCGTGACGCTCCCGCCGAACTGGTCCCCGCAGACCGGCAACTGAGTCCGGCACGGCGAGCTTGTCGGACCCCCGTCCTACGCTGCTCGCCGTGCCCGACCCCGTACCGCTCCCGGCTGCCGCCCGTCAGCTGGCCTTCGACGAACTCGACACTCCGCTGTACGACACCACCTTCGTCGTTGTCGACCTGGAAACGACCGGGACCAGCCCGGACGGGGATTCGATCACCGAGATCGGGGCGGTGAAGGTACGCGGGGGAGAGGTGCTGGGGGAGTTCGCGACACTGGTGAATCCCGGGTTCGCGATCCCGCCCGCGATCGTCCAGATCACCGGGATCACCACGGCGATGGTGTATGAGGCGCCGCGGATCGAGGCGGTGCTGCCGGGCTTTCTCGAGTTCGCGGCGGGCGCGGTGCTGGTGGCGCACAATGCCCGCTTCGACACCGCGTTCCTCAAAGCCGCTGCGGCGCGCCAGGACATCACCTGGCCCAACCCGCAGGTGCTGTGCACGGTGAAGCTGGCGCGACGGGTACTCACCCGGGACGAGGCGCCCTCGGCGCGGCTCGGGGTGCTGGCGCAGATTCTCGGTGCGTCGACCACGCCGACGCACCGCGCCCTCGACGACGCCCGCGCCACCGTCGACGTGCTGCACGCGCTGATCGGCCGGGTCGGCAACCAGGGCGTGCACAGCCTCACCGAGCTGCTCGACTACCTGCCCGGTGTGACCGGAACCCAGCGGGCCAAGCGCACTTTCGCCGGCGATCTGCCGTCCGCGCCCGGCGTGTATCTGTTCCGCGGTCCTTCCGACGAAGTCCTCTATATAGGGACTGCCGTGAATCTGCGCCGCCGCGTCCGCAACTACTTCACCGGTTCGGAGACCCGCGGCCGGATGAAAGAGATGGTGGCACTGGCGATCCGGGTGGACCACGTGGTGTGCGCGCACGGCCTGGAAGCGGGGGTGCGCGAGCTGCGCCTGCTCGCCGCGCACGCGCCGCCGTACAACCGCCGCTCGAAGTTCCCCCGGCGCGGCTGGTGGCTCACCGTCAGCGACGAGGCCTTTCCCCGGCTCGTCGCCGTGCGCACCCCGACGCGAACAGCATTGGGGCCGTTCACTTCTCGTACCGACGCCGTCGACGTGGCCGCGACGATCGCCGAGTTCGCCGGACTGCGGACCTGCGCCACCCGGCTCACCCGCGCGGCGAAGCACACCTGCCCGCCCGCGGTGGTCGGCGGCTGCCCGGCCGCGCGCCCCGAGGCCGACTTGGACGCCGCCGGCTATGCGCCGGCGGTCGACGCGGTGCGCGACCTGTTCACCGGACGCTCCGACGCGCTGCTGCGCGCCATGCTCGACCGAATCGAAACACATTCCGCTGCCGAACATTTCGAGGCAGCGGCGCGTCTGCGTGACCGCACCGCCACCGTCGTCACCATGCTGCACCGCACCCAGCGCCTGGCCGCCCTGGCCCGCGTCGCGGAACTGATCGTCGCCCTGCCCGACGGCGCAGGCGGCTGGGAATTCTCGGTCATCCGCTACGGCCGCCTCGCCGCAGCCGGTACTGCCCGCAGGGGGACTCCGCCGATGGCGGTCGTCGACCAGATCGTCGCGGCCGCCGAAACCGTGATCCCCGATCTGGGCAATGCCGCATCGTCCAGGAGCGGGGCTCACCTGATGCCCGATCAGGAGGCCGCGACGGTCGCGGACGCCGAGTTCGCCGATGCGGCGCTGTTCGGTGACGAGCCGCCCGCCGACGACGACATCCCGCCGCTGCTCGGCGCATCTCCCGAAGAAGTCGGTGTCATCGCCCGCTGGCTCGCCAAGCCCGGCGCCCGCATCGTCCGCACCAGTGCGGGCTACCGCGAACCACTGCACGGCGCCGCCCGCTGGAAAGGCTGGGCGCAGCTGGCGCGCACCGCGGCGACCACCAGGAGCGCGGAGGAGCAATACCTGGCGCAACGGTGACCGCGCGGCCGGAGGATCATGGAACCGCGTGTCACATGCCGGTGGCAGCGGGAGAAAGGGCGAACCGCGGATGTTCGTGAAGGTGTGTGGTCTGACCACCGAGGAACAGATCGACTGGGCCGTCGAGCTCGGTTACTCGGCGATCGGCGTCATGGTCACGCCCAAGAGCAAGCGGTACCGCACGCCCGAGCAGGCCCGTGCCCTCGCCGACTACGCGCGCGGCCGGATCACCACCTTCGTCGTCGCCCTGGAAGCGGCCGAGGTCGCCGAGGTGGCCGACGCGTTCGACGTCGTGCAGCTCTACCAGTGGGCCGACCTGCCCAACCTGGCGTTCTGCTCGTCCACCCCGCCCGCACCCGAGCAGACCAGCGAATACTTCTTCTACGACGCCAGCGCGGGCTCCGGGATCTTCGAGGAGTTCCCCGACTGGGTGCGCGCGCTGCCGGGCAAGGTCGTGCTGGCCGGTGGGCTCGACGCCGACAACGTCGCCGACACCATCGCCCGCCACCGCCCCTACGGCGTCGACGTGTCCAGTTCGGTGGAATCGGCGCCCGGCGTGAAGAGCCTCGACCTGATGCGACGGTTCAAAGCGGCCACCGAGCGGCCCGAAGTTCTAGGCGTACCTCCGCATCCGCTCCGGCCATGCGCGAGAGACTGAGGAGCGCTGTCGCGCCTGTGCTCATTAGGCTGATCCCATGATTACCGCGATCGTGCTGATCCAGGCCGAGAACTCTCGTATCCCCGAGACCGCGCAGGCGCTCGCCGACACCGCAGGAGTCGCCGAGGTGTACTCCTGCGCCGGTGATGTCGACCTGATCGCGATCGTGCGGGTCCGCGATCACGCGCGGGTTGCCGACGTGGTCACCAGCGGCATCGACAAGGTGGCCGGCGTGGTCCGCACCACCACCCACATCGCCTTCAAGTCGTATTCGAGCGCCGACGTAGAAGCCGGATTCTCGCTGGGGGAGTGAGGTTTTCGCTCGCTCAGCCCTCGTCGAGGGTCTGGGTGAGCTCGGCCCAGCTCTGCAGCAGCTTCGCCGCCGCGCCGCTGTCGACCGCGGCCGCGGCACGCTCGAGCCCGCCCGCCAGCGCGGCGTCCAGATCCAGGTCGACATCACCGGCTCCGCGCGAGAGGTCGTAGGCGACGATCGCGGCGGCGGAGTTCAGCAGGGTCGCGTCGCGCACCGGACCGGGCGTCCCGGCGAACACCTCGCGGGCGATCCGCGCGTTGACCTCGGCGTCGCCGCCGCGCAGCGCGTCCAGGTCGACGCGGGGGATACCGAGCCGCGTCGGATCGATCACGGTCTGCCTGATCCGCCCGCCGCTGACCACCCACACATCGGTGAGGTCGGAGGTGGTGATCTCGTCGAGCCCGTCGCGCCCGCGCACCACCAGCGCACTGGCCTCCCGTTCGGCGAACACGCCGGCGATCACCGGCGCGAGGTCGGCGAACGCGCAGCCGATCAGCCCCGCCCGCGGCTGTGCCGGGTTGGTGAGCGGCCCGAGCACGTTGAACACGGTCGGGATACCGATCTCCTTGCGCGCCGGCCCGGCGAAACGCAGCCCGGCATGGAACAGCGGCGCGAAGCAGAAACCGATGCCCGCCTCGCGCACCGACTGCGCCACCGATTCCGGGCCGAGCGCGAGCCGCACGCCCAGCGCCTCCAGCACGTCGGCGCCGCCGGACTTGGACGAGGCGGCCCGGTTGCCGTGCTTGACCACCGGCACCCCGGCCGAGGCGACGACCACCGAGGACATGGTGGAGATGTTGACCGAGCCGGACCGGTCGCCGCCGGTGCCGACGATGTCGACCGCGTCGCCGTCGACATGGACCAGGCGGGCGTGCCCGAGCATGCCCGCGACCATGCCCGCCAGCTCGGTGGGGGTGGGGCCCTTGATCTTCATGGCGACGCCGAACGCCGCGATCTGGGCCGCGGTGGCGTTGTCGGTGAAGATCTCGTCGATCACCCAGGTGGTGTCGTCCGCGGCCAGGTCACCGCCGTCGGCGAGGGTTCCGAGCACCTGGGGCCAGCTGCGCACGCTCATCTGCTCCGCATCCTTCGTTCGACCGACACCGTCGCGCGAACTCTTCTAGCGCGCGCCTGCATTGCGCAACCTTATTGCGCCGCTGAGCAAGTTTAAGGGGCGGGACGAGGCGGCTGCAGCGCGTCCCAGCCCTCGGCGACACCGTCGTGTCGCTGCGCGAGCCCGGCCATTCGCGAGCGTTCCTGCGAACAGGTCAGCGGGTCGAGCAGCTGCACCCGCTGCAGGATGATCGGCACCAGCTCGCCGGCGGCCGCGTGCACCGGCTCGGCGCGCGTGTACCCGTCATATCCGGCGATCTCGCAGGCCGCCTCGAGCTGCCCGGCAGGCAGGCGCAGGTGGTGGCGCAGCACCGCCTCGGCCTCCCGATCCAGGCCGGTCGCCCGGTCCAGCACCGCCGAGCAGGCCTCGACGTCGTCGAAACTCGACGCGACCACGACGAGATCGGCCCGCGCGGGGTCGAGCGCCTGCGCGTTTCCGCCGAACAACCGCCGCCACATCCGCACCACGACCATCGCCGCCTCCTCGTCTCAGGTTATCCACATCCAACGCTGTCACAATCGGTCGTCACGTGATCGTCGCCAACACGCCGACCGACGTCGCGGACCCCGTCTGTGCGTGGGTTTTCCGCCCTGCGCGACAAACTTTCGTACCCGGGTACAGCTGTCGTACTACGAAGAGTCATACTTACCCCGTGACGACCGCAGTAGGCACCCCAGGATCGGCCATTACTCAGCGTGTGCATTCGCTGAACCGGCCCAACATGGTCAGCGTCGGAACCATCATCTGGCTGTCGAGCGAGCTGATGTTCTTCGCCGGCCTCTTCGCCATGTACTTCGTTGCGCGCGCGCAGGCGCACGGCAACTGGCCCCCGGAGCCGACCGAGCTGAACATGACGCTCGCCATCCCGGTGACGGCCGTGCTGATCGCATCGTCGTTCACCTGCCAGATGGGCGTGTTCGCCGCGGAGCGAGGCGACGTGTTCGGCCTGCGCCGCTGGTACCTGATCACCCTGGCGATGGGCACCTTCTTCGTGTTCGGCCAGGGCTACGAGTACTACCACCTGGTGCACGAGGGAACCTCGATCGCAGGCAGCTCCTACGGCTCGGTCTTCTACATCACCACCGGCTTCCACGGCCTGCACGTGATCGGCGGTCTGATCGCGTTCGTGTTCCTGCTGATCCGCACCACGCTGAGCAAGTTCACGCCCGCGCAGGCGACAGCCGCGATCGTGGTGTCCTACTACTGGCACTTCGTCGACATCGTCTGGATCGGGCTGTTCGCCACGATCTACTTCGTCCGCTAGCGGGCGCACAGCATTTGCACAAGTCGGTTCCGTCTACTCCAAAGGGACACAGATGAGTTCATCTCCCCCGTCGGCCCCAGAGCCCGCTGGCCCCGGCAACGGTCAGGCCGCCAAGACGCGTAAGCAGCGTCGCGTTCGCCGTCGTATCGCGGGCGGTCTCGCGTTGCTGGTGGGTCTGGTCGGGGCCGGCTTCCTGGCCACGGCGCTCACTCCCGAGCCGCAGATCGCCACCGCGCACGAGGATCAGTCCGCGCTCATCCGCGAGGGCAAGCAGCTCTACGACACCTCGTGCATCACCTGCCACGGCGCCAACCTGCAGGGTGTGGAAGAACGCGGCCCCAGCCTGATCGGCGTCGGCGAGGCCGCCGTCTACTTCCAGGTGTCCACCGGCCGCATGCCGATGACCCGCAACGAAGCCCAGGCGATGCGCAAGCCGGAGAAGTTCGACGCGCATCAGACCGACGCGCTCGGCGCGTACGTCGCCGCCAACGGCGGTGGCCCCTCGGTGATCCGCGACGCCAACGGCGAGATCGCGCAGGAATCGCTGCGCGGTGACGACATCGCCCGTGGTTCGGAGCTGTTCCGCATGAACTGCGCCTCCTGCCACAACTTCACCGCCCGCGGTGGTGCGCTCTCCAGCGGCAAGTTCGCGCCCACCCTGGCGCCGGCCAACGAGGCGCAGATCTACAACGCGATGGTCACCGGCCCGCAGAACATGCCGAAGTTCTCCGACCGGCAGCTGTCGCCGGAAGAGAAGCGCGACATCGTGGCCTACGTCAAGAACGCGGCCGAGGAGAAGGCGCCCGGCGGCTGGGACCTCGGCGGTTTCGGTCCGGCGACCGAAGGCCTCGCCATCTGGGTCATCGGCATCACCGCCGTGGTCGGCGCCGCGATGTGGATCGGATCCAGGACATGATCGGTCAGCACGCGGAGACGAGCATGTCGGATAGGACACAGCCATGAGTGGACAGGAGCGAAGCGACATGGGTCGCGAACCCACCGAAGACGAACTGGACGCGATGACGCGTGACGAGCTGGTCGAGCTCGGTACCGCGCGTGACGACGTCGAGGTCGCGTACCGCGGCGAGCGGTGGCCGGTGCCGGGCACCCGCGCCGAGAAGCGCGCCGAGCGCGCGGTCACGTTCTGGTTCGCCATCTCCGGCCTGGCCGCCGCCGCGCTGATCGGTGTCTTCCTGTTCTGGCCGTGGGAGTGGAAGGGCAACCGCCAGGACGGCCACCAGGCCTACGCGCTGTTCACCCCGCTCGTCGGCCTGACCTTCGGCATCTCGGTGCTGGTCATCGGTATCGCCGTCGTGCTGATCCGCAAGCGGTTCATCCCCGCCGAGATCTCGATCCAGCAGCGCCACGACGGTCCGTCGGACGAGGTCGAGCGCCGGACCCTGGCGGCCGAGCTGCAGGACGCGCTCGACACCTCCACCCTCGGTCGCCGCAAGATGATGCTCGGCACCGCGGGCGCCGGCGTCGGCGTGCTCGGTATCGGCTCGCTGCTGCTGTTCATCGGCGGCATGGTGAAGAACCCGTGGGCCAAGGGCGACAAGTCGCCGCTGTGGGTGTCGGGCTGGACCCCGGACTACCCGGGCGAGACCGTCTACATCCGTCGCGACACCGGTCGTCCACAGGATGTCGTGCTCGTGCGTCCGGAAGACCTGGATGCCGGCGCGATGGAAACCGTGTTCCCGTGGAAAGAGAAGTGGCGCGGCGACGAGCACGAGACGCTGCAGTCGCTGCGTGGCATCCGCAACGCGGTCATGATGATCCGTCTGCGCACCGCCGACGCGGAGAAGGCGATCAAGCGCAAGGGCCAGGAGAGCTTCAACTACGGCGACTACTTCGCCTACTCGAAGATCTGCACCCATCTCGGTTGCCCGACCTCACTGTTCGAGCAGCAGACCAACCGCATCCTGTGCCCCTGCCACCAGTCGCAGTTCTCGGCGACCGAGTGGGGTAAGCCGGTCTTCGGTCCGGCCGCCCGCGCGCTGCCGCAGCTGCCGATCACCGTCAACTCCGAGGGCTTCCTGGTCGCCAACGGCGACTTCATCGAGCCGCTCGGCCCGGCCTTCTGGGAGCGTCGTTCATGAGCACTCTGGTGGCGAACCAAGCCAACGAGATGGACGAGCGGTATCGCGCCGCCGCGTTCGTGAAGCGGTCGATCAACAAGGTCTTCCCGACCCACTGGTCGTTCCTGCTCGGTGAGATCGCGCTGTACGCGTTCATCATCCTGCTGCTGTCGGGTGTGTACCTGACGCTGTTCTTCGACCCGTCGATGGCGCACGTCACCTACGACGGCGCCTACCAGCCGCTGCGCGGCGTCGGCATGTCGCGGGCGTACGAGACCGCGCTGAACATCTCCTTCGAGGTGCGCGGCGGTCTGTTCGTCCGGCAGATCCACCACTGGGCGGCCCTGCTGTTCGCGGCGTCGATCATCATCCACCTGTTCCGCATCTTCTTCACCGGCGCGTTCCGCAAGCCGCGTGAGGCGAACTGGGTGATCGGCTCGCTGCTGCTGATCCTGGCGATGTTCGAGGGCTTCTTCGGCTACTCGCTGCCCGACGACCTGCTCTCCGGTACCGGTCTGCGCGCCGCGTTCTCGGGTATCACCATCGGTATCCCGGTGATCGGTACCTGGATGCACTGGCTGATGTTCGGCGGCGACTTCCCCGGCGACATCATCATCCCGCGCCTCTACATCGCGCACGTGCTGCTGCTGCCCGGCATCATCCTGGCGCTGATCGGCGCGCACGTCGCGCTGGTCTGGTACCAGAAGCACACCCAGTTCCCCGGTCCGGGCCGGACCGAGAACAACGTGGTCGGCGCGCGCATCGTGCCGGTGTTCGCCGCGGACCAGGGCGCGTTCTTCGCGTTCACCCTCGGCATCGTCGGCATCATGGGTGGTGTCCTGCAGATCAACCCGATCTGGAACCTGGGTCCGTACAACCCGTCCCAGGTCTCGGCGGGTTCACAGCCCGACTTCTACATGATGTGGACCGACGGCATGGCGCGCCTGATGCCGCCGTGGGAGCTCTACCTGGGTCGCTACACGATCCCGGCGGTGTTCTGGGTCGCCATCGTCATGGGTCTGGTGTTCACCCTGCTGATCGCCTACCCGTGGATCGAGAAGCGCCTCACCAACGATCACACGGCGCATCACAACCTGCTCCAGCGTCCGCGCGACGTGCCCGTGCGCACCGCCATCGGTGCCATGTCCATCGCGTTCTACGTGGTGCTGACGCTGTCGTGTGTCAACGACATCATCGCGTTCAAGTTCGACATCTCGCTGAACGCGACGACCTGGATCGGCCGCATCGGCGTGCTGCTGCTGCCGCCGCTGGCGTACTTCGTGGCCTACCGGTTCTGCATCGGCCTGCAGCGCAGTGACCGGGCGGTGCTCGAGCACGGCATCGAGACCGGTGTCATCAAGCGCCTGCCGCACGGTGAGTACATCGAGGTGCACCAGCCGCTCGGCCCGGTCGACGACCACGGCCACGCGATCCCGCTGGAGTACCAGGGCGCCCCGGTGCCCAAGAAGATGAACAAGCTGGGTTCGGCGGGCAAGCCGGGCACCGGTAGCTTCCTGCGGGCCGACCCGAAGGCCGAGTCCGACGCCTACTTCGAGAACGAGCACCTCGAGGAGCACAAGATGCTCACCGCGCTCGCGAACGAGCAGGCACGCGCCAACGGTGGCGAGCCGCACGGTCACTGACCGCGTATCGAAGCACAACGAGAAAGGCCCCGAGTCGATCGACTCGGGGCCTTTCTCGTGCTCGGGTCAGAGACGCGGGGTGCGTCGGTACGCCTCGATAGCCTCGAACTTGGCCAGGTTGTGCCTGGCGTCGGCCAGCGCGTCGTGGGCGTCGTCGGGGATCGGCGGCAGTTCGGGGCTGCCGTGGGCGGTCCAGTGCTGACGCAGCTCGTTGGTGTAGCGCGGCATGCCCTTGGGCAGCGCGGTCATGTCGCCCCACAGCTGGCACAGCGCGACGTGATCGTAGGCGGCCACCCAGGCCCACAGCTCCGGCTGCACGCTGGGCCGGGGCAGGAAGAACTTGAACAGGTCGTCGCGGATCTGTTCCCTGGTGCGATACAACGGCGACCCGGCGGGCGGCAGCTTCGGCAGCACATGCCGACGGACCCACGGCCCCGCCCGCTCCGCATCGAATTCGGTGGACACCGCGTAATATTCGCGGCCGTCCTCGCAGACGACGCCGATCGAGATCAGATCGATCGTCACGCCGTCCTCGACGAATTCTGAGTCATAGAAATATCGCAGGGAGATCGCCTCTTCGTGCCGGTGGGCGGCCGTGGCCGTCCGGCGGGACGGCGCGGTCCGTAACCCACGATGGGTTGACCGAAACCCTATGTCGGCGGTTCGCGCGCGATACGCACGGGTCGTCGGTCCGCCGTGACCTCACAGCGAACAAACAGGTCGGCGGGCAAGATGGCGCGCGTGCGGGTCCACCAACTCGCCTGCTTGCCTGGCGTGAGGACAGCACGGCGGACTTGCGCACCGATCGGCCCGGCGGTGGGGTTCCGCGCGCGGGTTACGTATTCTGATCTGGTGACCTGGACCGTCGACGTACCCATTGACCGCCTGCCGGAACTGCCGCCGCTGCCCGCGGAACTGCGCAGCCGACTCGACGCCGCCTTGGCTCGGCCCGCCCTGCAGCAGCCGTCGTGGGACGCCGGGGAAGCCGCGACGATGCGCACCGTGCTCGAGAGCGTGCCACCGATCTGCCTGCCGGCCGAGGTGGAGGAGCTCAAGACCCAGCTCGCCGCCGTCGCGCGCGGTGAGGCGTTCCTCATGCAGGGCGGTGACTGTGCGGAGACCTTCGCCGACAACACCGAACCGCATATCCGCGGCAACATCCGCACTCTGCTGCAGATGGCCGTCGTGCTCACCTACGGCGCGAGCCTGCCGGTGGTGAAGGTGGCGCGGATCGCGGGCCAGTACGCCAAGCCGCGCTCCTCTGACGTCGACTCGCTCGGCCTCAAGTCCTACCGCGGCGACATGGTCAACTCGCTGGTCGCCGAAGAAGCGGTGCGCCGCCACGACCCGTCGCGCCTGGTCCGCGCCTACGCCAACGCCAGCGCCGCGATGAACCTGGTCCGCGCGCTGACCACCGCGGGCATGGCCGACCTGCACCAGGTGCACGACTGGAACCGCGACTTCGTCGCCCAGTCGCCCGCGGGCGCCCGCTACGAGGCGCTGGCCGAGGAGATCGACCGCGGCCTGCGTTTCATGACCGCCTGCCAGGTCAACGACCCGAGCCTGAAGTCGGCCCGCATCTACGCCTCGCACGAGGCCCTGGTGCTGGACTACGAGCGCGCGATGCTGCGGCTGAGCGAGAGCGAGACCGGCGAGCCGCTGCTCTACGACCTGTCCGCGCACTTCCTCTGGATCGGTGAGCGCACCCGTCAGCTCGACGGCGCCCACATCGCGCTGGCCGAGCTGCTGGCCAACCCGATCGGCCTGAAGATCGGCCCGACCACCACGCCCGACCAGGCCGTGGAGTACGTCGAGCGCCTCGACCCGAACAACGAGCCCGGCCGGCTCACCCTGGTCGCCCGGATGGGCAACGGCAAGGTGCGCGACGTGCTGCCGCCCATCATCGAGAAGGTCCAGGCCACCGGCCACCAGGTGATCTGGCAGTGCGACCCGATGCACGGCAACACCCACGAATCCTCGACCGGTTTCAAGACCCGCCACTTCGACCGCATCGTCGACGAGGTGCAGGGCTTCTTCGAGGTGCACCACACCCTGGGCACCCACCCCGGCGGCCTGCACATCGAGCTGACCGGCGAGGACGTCACCGAGTGCCTCGGCGGCGCGCAGGACATCTCCGACCTCGACCTCGAGGACCGCTACGAGACCGCCTGCGACCCGCGCCTGAACACCCAGCAGTCGCTGGAACTGTCGTTCCTGGTCGCGGAAATGCTGCGCTGATTTTCAGCGAGACGAGCCCGGGGCGGTCAGCGATGACCGCGCCCGGGCTTTTCTTTGTCCTTGTCCGGGGCCTGATCTCTTCAAGGCAAGGCGGTGAGCGTCACGACGCTGCCCGCCTCCACATTCGAGTTGAAGCCCGGCACCTGGCCGATCACCAGGGAGCTGTCGGAGTCGGTGAGGGACTTGACCTCCACCCGTAGCCCCAGCTGCTGCAGCTTCGAGCGGGCGTTGCCGACGGTCTGACCCATCACATTGGGCACCTTCACCGCGCTCGACACGATCAGCGTCACGCTGTCGCCCGACTGCAGGGTGGTGCCGACGGCGGGGTCGGTGCCGATCGCCTTGTCGCCCTCGACGCTCTTGTCGTACTGCACGCGGGTCTCGCGCACGGTCAGCCCGGCGCTGGTCAGGGCGCGGGCGGCCTCCTCGGCGGTCTTGCCGCGCACATCGGGCACGTTGACCGGCTGCGACCCCTTGCTGCGGTAGACCTTCACCTGCGCGCCCATCGGCAGCACCGTGCCGGGTGCGGGCTCCACCTTGGCCAGGGAGCCCTTCGGCGCGGTACTCGCCGCCTCGCCGCTGTCGATCGGCTGCAGGCCCGCGTCGCGGATCGCCTGGTTGGTGGCGCTGATCTGGTCGCCCGGCTTGATATCGGGCACCCGGGGCTTGCCGTTGGAGATCAGCACCGCGATGGTGGAACTCTTGGTGACCCGCGAGCCCGCCGACGGATCGGTGCCGACCACGCCGCCCACCGGGATGGTGTCCGACGCCTTGTTGCGCAGCACGGTCTCGAATCCCGCCTCCTGCAGCACCGAGACGGCGCGTTCGGAGTCCATCCCGGCGATCGGTGGCACCGCGGTGTAGCGGCCGACGCCGAGCCACCAGCCGCCGATTCCGACCAGCAGGGTCAGCGCGGTGACGATCGCCGCCCACACCACGCCGGTGCGGCGGGACGTGTTCTCGTTCGCCGCGAACGGGTTGTGCGCCGCGGCGGGGGAGTGCGCGTGCTGGTATTCGTCGGGCCGTGGCCGGGGCGCGGTGACCACCCTGGTGTGCTGGGGCCGATGGTCGGGCGCCGGAACAGGATGTGCGGCAACCGGATTCGGGGTCAGCGGGCGCTCGCCGGGATGGTGCGCGTCGCCGGTGCGGTAGCTTTCGCTGAGGTGCTCGGCCGAATCCCGCGGCGCGGGAACCCGGTAGGGCGGCAGGTTGAGTTCCATGGCGATCGTCTGCAGGTGCGCGGCCATCTCGTTGGCGTCGGCATACCGCTGCTGAGGGTCACGGGAGGTGGCCCTGCCCACCAGCGCGTCGAACTCCGGTGGCACGCCACCGATGAACTGGCTCGGCGGCGGCACGTCGTTCTCGACCCGCTGATACGCCACCGACAGCGAGTTGTCGCCGGTGAAGGGCACCCGGCCGGTGAGCAGTTCGAAGACCAGGATGCCGAAGGCGTACACGTCGGAGCGGGCGTCGGCGGTGCCGGTGGTCACCTGCTCGGGAGCCAGGTAGGCGGCGGTGCCGAGGATGACGCTGGCGGAGGTGGTATTGGCGGCGGCGACCGCCCGGACCAGGCCGAAGTCGGCGATCTTCACCTCGCCCGCGTCGGAGATGAGCACGTTCTCCGGCTTGATGTCGCGGTGTACCAGGCCCGCGTCGTGGGCGGTGCCGATCGCGCGCAGTACCGGCTCGGCGACCGCGCGCACGGCGTGCGGCGGCATCGGGCCGCGTTCGCGCAGCAGTTCGCGCAGCGTGCCGCCCTCGACCAACTCCATGATCAGGAACGGGTACTCGCCGTCGACGCCCTGGTCGTACACGGCGACCAGCGACGGATGCTTCAGCTTCGCGACCGCGCGCGCCTCGAACTCGAAGCGGGTCAGGAACTGCGGATCCCCGGCGAACTTCGGATCCATCACCTTGATCGCCACCGGGCGATCCAGCCGGGTATCGGTTCCCCGGAACACCATCGACATTCCGCCGCGGGCGATCGGCGCATCGATGCGATAGCGCCCTTCCAGCATCTGGCCGATCAAGTGATGTCCTCCGGCTTTCACAAACTTCTCACCCCTCGCGACACTGCGACAAGCGACAAGGCCACCGTGTGCGGCCCCCACGATCGTAACCGGGTGAGGGTGGCATGCCAGCCGATGCGGGCCAGCCCCTGTCATGCGGTGCATGCACAGGTACTACCGTTGTGCAGGTGAGTGCCTTCCCCTGCAGCGACGATGTGCTGCCCGACACCGAAACCGTCGTCTCGCTCCCCGAGGCCGCCGACATCCTCGGTATCCCGGTCACCGCCGTGCACCAGCTGCTGCGTGACCACCAGCTCCTCGCGATCCGCCGCAACGGTGTCGCCGGCATTCCGTCCCGGTTCTTCGACGACAACGACGAGATCGTCCGGATGCTCCCCGGCCTGATCACGGTGATGCGCGACGGCAAATACAGCGACGAGGACATCCTGCGCTGGATCTACACCGAGGACGACTCCCTCCCCGGCCGCCCCGTCGACGCCCTGCACGGCCCACTGGCCCGCGAAGTCGTCCGCCGTGCCGCCGCCGAACCCTTCTGATCCCGGCACCACCGGGCCCGGCCTCGCTATGGCTGTCTGCAGCCTGCCGCTGACCTGGCTCTACGCGCCCCGGTCGGCGGCGGCACGGCTCACGATGCTGCGGCCGTAGCCGGCGGTCTGCTGCTGTCGGAGGCCGCGTGCGAACCGTGCCCGGTGGTGTGACCCTGCGCGCGGCGCCAGGCGGATGAGCGCAGCAGTCGCAGGCCGTTGAGTCCGACGATGACGGTCGAGCCCTCGTGCCCGGCGACGCCGAGCGGCAGCGGCAGGTGGCCGACCAGGTCCCACACGACCAGGATCGCGATGAAGCCGGCCGCGATGGCCAGATTGGCCAGCACCACCCGGCGCGCGCGGCGGGACAGGGCGATCACGGCCGGGATCGTCGTCAGGTCGTCACGGACGACGATGGCGTCCGCGGTCTGCAGCGTGAGGTCCGAACCCGCGCCACCCATCGCGATGCCGACGGGCGCGGCAGCCAGTGCGGGCGCATCGTTGATGCCGTCGCCCACCATGGTCACCCGCTCGCCGTCGGCTTGCAGCGCGCGCACGGCGGCGACCTTGTCGTGCGGCAGCAATCCGGCGCGCACCTCGGTGATGCCGATCTGCCGGGCCAGCTGTGCGGCGGTCGCATGGTTGTCGCCGGTCAGGAGAACCGGCGCGCTGCCGGTGGATTCGGTGAGGGCGGTGATGGCGGCCGCGGCCTCGGGCCGGATCTGATCGGTGAAGCCGAGGACCGCGATCGGTTCGTTATCGCGGAGTACGGCCACCGCGGTGCGGCCGCGTGACTGCACGAGCGATACGAGTTCCCTGGCCGAGGAGGTCTGTGGCGAGCAGCTTGCGGGCGCTGTCTGGCCGCCCGTTTCGCCGTCCGTGAGGACAACCGGCGAGCCCACGCGCACGAAGCTGCCGTCGACCCGGCCGGACACACCGCGACCCGGCTGGGCGGCGAAGTCGGCGGCGGCGGGGAGTGCCAGACCACGCCGGCGGGCGGCACGGACGGTGGCGGCGGCCAGCGGATGCTCGCTGGGGTGCTCGACCGCGGCGGCCAGGCGCAGGACTTGGTCCTCGGTGACCTGGCTGTCCGGCAGCGGATGGATCTCGGCGAGTTCCGGGGTGCCGCGGGTGAGCGTGCCCGTCTTGTCGAACGCGACGCGAGTGGTCGCGCCCAGCTGTTCCATCACCACGGCCGACTTCACCAGCACACCGTGCCGTCCCGCGGTGGCGATCGCGGCGAGCAGCGGCGGCATGGTCGCCAGCACCACCGCGCACGGTGAGGCCACGATCATGAACGTCATCGCGCGCAGCAGCGAATCACGCAGCGCCGCACCGAGAAGCAGCGGGATCACGAACACCGCGAGGGTGGCGGCGACCATGCCGATCGAATAGCGCTGCTCGATCTTCTCGATGAACAGCTGGGTCCTGGCCTTGGTGCGGCCCGCCTCCTCGACCAGCACGGCGATGCGGGCGACAACGGAGTCCTCGGCCCTGCGCTCGACACGGACCCGCAGCGCTCCGGTGCCGTTGAGCGTCCCGGCGAACACCTCGTCGCCCGCGGACTTGTCCACCGGCAGTGCCTCGCCGGTGATGGTGGCCTGGTCGACCTCGCTCGCCCCGTCGACGACCCGCCCGTCGGCGGCGATTCGGTCGCCAGGGCGGACCAGGACGAGGTCGCCCACGGCGAGATCGGCCGCGGCGACGGTCTGTTCACCGTCGGCAGTGAGCCGGGTTGCGGTGTCGGGCGCCAGCGTGAGCAGGCCGCGTACCGAGTCCTCGGTGCGGGTGGTCGCGAGCGCTTCGAGCGCGCCCGAGGTGGCGAAGATGACGATCAGCAGTGCGCCGTCGACCACCTGGCCGATCGCCGCCGCCCCGATTGCGGCCGCCACCATCAGCAGGTCGACGTCGAGCGTCTTGTCCCGCAAGGCCTTCAGCCCCTCCAGTCCCGGCTCCCAGCCGCCGGTGAGATAGCAGGCCAGCAGCATCGACCACCACAACCACGACGGCGCGCCGGTCAGCTTCGCCGTCAGGCCGAGCGCGAACAGCGCGGTCGCCGCGACGGCCCAGCGCATTTCGGGGATCGCGAACAGCCGGGTGCGCGCCGCCGGTCCGCGCGCGGCGGCTGCGGACGGGCGGCTGAGCGTGGCGGTGGACGAGACCACAGGGCACCTCCGAGGGGGAATGAGGACCCGAGAATAACAGATCATATGAAGAGATATTCATGTCATGTGGTCCGCTAAACTCCAGCCCATGGGACACGGTGTGGACGGGCGCGACCGGCCTGCGACGCGGCTTGACGCCGCTGCCGCCGCGCACGTGGCCACCACGCTCCAGGCGCTGGCGACGCCGAGCAGGCTGCTGATCCTGTCGGAACTCCGCCAGGGCCCGCGCCCGGTGACCGAACTCGCCGAGGCGGTGGGGATGGAACAGTCGGCGGTCTCGCATCAGCTGCGGCTACTGCGAAATCTGGGCCTGGTCACCGGCACCCGGGCCGGGCGCAGCATCGTCTACAGCCTCTACGACAACCACGTCGCTCAACTGCTCGACGAAGCGATCTATCACAGTGAGCATCTGCGCCTCGGTCTCGCCGAACGCCCGGAAGCCGCGGGCTGATCCGTCTCGGCGCCCCGGGGCTCCCGGCGGTGCCTTCGCCGGGCTAGCGCAGGCGCGCGGTGCCGAATCCCTTGGCGGCGACGATGATCCGACGACCCGGCGAAACGGTCGCCCGGGTCCGGAACACCTGGTACTCGGCCGCCTCGATGCGGCCCAGGATCTCGGCGTAGAGGGTCGCGGCGGTGCGAATCGCAGGACGCACGCGGGGGTCGAGCAGTTCGATGCCGGGGTCGGCGCGGCGATAGATATCGCGGTTCACCGCGATCAGGTGAGCCAGCGCGCGGCGCACGCGCGGATCGGTGCGGCCCGCGGCACGGCAAGCGCGCAGCTGGGCTTCGTCGACACCGAAGGCGGCCAGCTCCTCGGTGGGGAGATAGACGCGGCCACGGTCGAGATCCTCGGCCACATCGCGCAGGAAATTGGTGAGCTGGAACGCCTCACCCAGGGCCGCGGCGGCGGGTTCGGCCTCGGCGACAGGGACGACCGTGCCGAGCACCGGCAGCAGTTGCAGGCCGATGGCGGCCGCGGAACCGCGCATGTACTCGCGCAGCTCGGTCATCGTGGCGTAGCGGGTGCGGTGGGTGGCTGTGCCGGGGACGTCCATCCGCATGGCGTCGAGGAATGTCCAGAAGTGGGTGTGGGCGATGTCGTAGCGGCGGATCGTGTCGGCGGCCGCGGTGAGGATCTGGTGTCGCCGCAGGTCGGCGGTGTCGATATCGCCGTGTTCGAGGGCCAGCCGGAGCTGCTTCTCGACCAGATCCAGGTGCTGGGCGGGGCTGATCGCCGCGGGACCGACCGGTAGGGCAACGTCCGCGCCGTCACGCGGATCGAGCACCCGGGCCGGGTCGCCGGCGTGGTCGACGATGTCGTCGACCATCCGCGCGAAGGCGTACAGCGCGTGCACGGCCCGGCGGCGCGGCGCCGAGAGCAAGCTGGTCGCCAGATAGTAGGTGCGCCCGTGCTCGGCGGCGATGCGCCGGCAGCTCGCGTAGGCCGCGTCGAGACCGGTGGCCTGCTGGTCCGTGCGGTCTGCGATCGGCATGCTCAGGCGCTGACCGGTCATGCCCGAACAGGCGGCGCCGGTTCCTTCATGACCGCACGCGAACGGGCCGAACGCAGGTGTAGTGGGTCCACGTGGCGCAGCGACACCGCGGCGACGACGGCGGCGAAGGTGGCCAGCGCGACGTGCCAGAAGTTGTACAGCCCGATCGACCCGTCCGGCTGGAAGACCAGCATCAACCAGGTGCAGATCCCCACCAGCCACTGCAAGGTCAGCGTCGAGAGCGCGAACCCGGCGGCCAGCGCCAGCGGCCACGAGTAGTACCAGGGCAACGCGGCGGGCGAGAGCAGCACGATCGCGACGAACGCGATGATGATGCCCATCACGGCCTCGCGCTCACTGTGCCGGAAGCGCCACCAGGTCGCGACGAGCAGCGCAATCAGGGCGACCTGGCACAGCTTGCGGATGATCCCCAGCACCGACCCCGCCGGATCTTGATCCCAGGTGACCAAGTGCGCGAGGATCGTCGGCAGCGACAGCCAGTTGATGATCTTGTTCGAGCCCTGCAGCGCGGTGACCCAGCCGAAGCCGACCCCGGCGATCACCGAGGCGGCGCCGAATACCAGCGCGAACACACCGACGCCGATGCCGGCGATCTTGGTGAACACGAACAGCGGATGCGGCATATCGGCGGACGGCCGGGCCGCGTCCGAGTGATTCTGGTCCTCGGGAGGTCCCACGTCGGCGGCCGTGGTGGCTCGACGCTCGGCGGCTCGGCGTTCCTTCTCGTGCAGAATCCAGATCCACACCAGGAACGGCAGCGCGACGCCCGCGGTCGCCTTGATCGCGACACCGATGGCGACGACGACGATGCCCGCCACATGGTGGCGTTCGAGCACCAGCGCGACGCCCGCGCACATCAGCCCGACCATCAGCATCTCGTTGTGCACGCCGCCGATGAGATGGATCAGCACCAGCGGGTTGAGCACGGCCAGCCACAACGCCACCGTCGGCTTGCCGCCGAGATGTTTGGTCAGATAGGGCACCGCCCACATCATCAGTGCCAGCCCGGGCAGCATCACCAGGCGCAGGGCGATGGTGCCCGCGATGACGTTGTCGCCGGTGAGCATGGTGATCGCGCGGCCCATGAGCAGAAAGACCGGCCCGTAGGGGGCGGTGGTCGTGGTCCAGACCGGGCTCACATTGTCCAGCAGCACACCGGGATTGGCGACGGGACCCACCTGGTAGGGGTCGAAACCGTCGCGTAGCAGTGCGCCCTGGGCGAGATAGGAGTAGGCGTCGCGGCTGAACATGGGCGCCGCGAACAGCAGTGGCGTGATCCAGATGCCGACGATCGCGCGCAGCTCGTTCAGCGTGACGCGCGCGCCACCTTTGCCGATGGTGTTGCGGCCGAGGCGAACCCACGCGGTGATCATCATCAGCACGCCGGCCCAGATGAGGATCGTCGACAGCGCGTAGCCGTGCCCGAACCGCAGCCACGACAGGTGCAATGCCTCGAGCAGCGGGTCGCGTTTGCGGACCGCGCCCGCGCCGAAGCCGCCGAGGGTGATCATGATCGCGCCGACGAAGCCCATCATGGCCGCGTGGCCTTCGGGGCTACGGGCGAAGTCGCCTGCGGTGCGCAGCCAGGACCGGGCGCCGGGATCGGTCCCGGTGGGCATGTGGCGCTGCGGCTCGAGGGTGCGCGTGGTGTCCATGGGGCCTACGGTCGTCTCGGGGGGCGGCATGTTCGGTCGGTCCCCCCGGATGGTCGGCGGTCGCAACCGCGAGCTGATAAGTCGGCCGTCAGTTTACGGCTTCAACTTGGAACACTAGCCCGGTGGTCGGTCGCGTTGCGCGCCCGGCTGCCGGTGATTCGTGCCGCGGCCAGCTTGCCCGACAGCAACGTGGTGGGCACACCCACCCCCGGAGTGGTGCCGCAACCTGCGAGAACGACGTTGTCCACGCCCCTTGGCAGATTGCGTGGCCGGAACGGGCCGGTTTGGCGGAACAGGTGCGCGATGGAGAACGGTGTGCCCGCGATCATGCCCTGGGCGGCCCAGGTCGCCGGTGTGTCGACGTGGTCGACCCGGAAATGCTCGGTGATGCCGGTGTAGCCGCGCCGTTCCAGCTCCGCGAGCAGTTCGCCGAGATAGGCGGGGCCGAGGCGGTCCCAGTCCAGTGGCGCGGCATCCAGGTTCGGGCACGGCGCCAGGACCGACAGCGGTTCGTGCCTGCCGTCGGCGCGGTCGACGAACTGGCCGGGATCGGTGAGCGCGGGCCTGGTCAGCAGCAGCGACGGATCGCTCATCAGCTTCCCCCGCCCGCGCCGCGCGGAGATCTCGGTGAACGTCGTCGCCCAGGCGGCGCCGAAATCGATCGTGTGATGCGCCTGCACCGGCCATTGCGCGGCGATCCCGGCGGGCACGGTGCCGTGCGCGACCACCGCCGACGGCGAGGCCCGCAGGCCACGGCGATACCGCAGGCCGAACCGCGGCAGTGAACCGAGATCGGCGGTGAGGACCACCGCATCGCACGCGAAACTGCGGCCGTCGACGGTGCGGACCGCCTCGGCGCGCCGCGACGTTCCCGCGCTCGCCGTGTAGTCGATGCCCGCGACCTCGGCCTCGAGCACGAGCTGTCCACCGGCGGCGGCGAACGCCTCGGCGAGTGCGGCCGTGATCGCCCGCATGCCGCCCTCGGGGAAGTAGACGCCGAGGCAGGTGTCCATGTTGGGGATCGCGCCGTAGAGCGCCAGCGCCTTGTCCGGCACCGTTCCCGCGTAGAGCGCCTGGAAGGTGAACAGCCTGGCCAGGCGCTCGTCGCGCAGATAGGAGCGCACACGCGGCCCCAGCCTGCCGAAACCGCCGAGCCGGACCAGCGTCGCGAGCGAGGCCCGCGAGCGCCTGCTGCGCACCAGATCCAGCGGCGAATCGAAGTTCGCGTCCATGAATTCGTCGTATTCGGCGCCGTAGATCCGGCCCAGCCAGTCCCGCAGCCGCCGGTAGTTGCCTGCCTCGGCGGGTCCGCAGGTGTCGGCGACCTCGGCCGACATCGCCGCGGCGTCGTCGAAAACGCGAATGTCGCTGCCGTCGGCGTAGCGCGCGTGATAGGCGGGGGCGAGGCGGTGGATGCGCAGGCCGACGCTCTCGCGCGAGTGCCCGACGGCGGCCAGCGCCTCGTCGATCAGCTCCGGCAGGGTGAGTACGGTGGCGCCGCTGTCGATCTCGTAATCGTCGAACCGGTAGCGCCCGACCCGGCCGCCGGGATGGTCGGCACGTTCGAGCACGGTGACCTCGACGCCCGCGCCGCGCAGGTGCAGCGCCGCGGCCAGCCCGGCCAGTCCAGCGCCGACCACGACGACATGATTCGCTTGTCCCACAACGTTTTTCATAGCAGTCTCAGGCCGCGCGGCGGGTGGCGGCCAGCGCCATGTCGTGCAGCAACTGCTTGGCCTGCGTGGTCGCGCTGCTCGTCGCCACGGCGAGCAGACCGGTGTCGGTGAGCTCGGTGATGCGGCGTTCCACGTCGTCGACGGCGCCGAGCTCGGTGAGCAGCGCGCGCAGCCGGTCCACCGCCGCGCCGTCGAGGTCGGTGCCGAGCCCGGTGCGGATCAGTGCCGCCGATTCCGGATCGGCCCGGCGCAGCGCCTCCGCGATCAGCACCGTGCGCTTGCCCTCGCGCAGGTCGTCGCCGGACGGCTTGCCGGTGACGGCGGGGTCGCCGAACACACCGAGCAGGTCGTCGCGCAGCTGGAAGGCGATGCCGACGTCGGTGCCGTAGATCCGCAGCGCCGCCACCAGGTCGTCGTCGGCGCCTGCCAGCGCGGCGCCCAGATGCAGCGGTCGTTCGATCGTGTACGCGGCGGTCTTGTACCGGTTGATCCGCAGTGCGGCCTCGACCGATTCGTCGCCACCGGCCTCACCGTTGATGTCGAGCAGTTGGCCGCCCAGCACCTCGGTCCGCATCCGCGCCCACACCGGCGCGAACCTGGCCAGTGCGGCCGGGGCGAGCCCCGCCTCGTGCACCAGGTCGTCGGCCCAGGCCAGGGCCAGATCGCCGATCAGGATGGCGACCGCCCTGCCGTACTCGGCGCCGTCGCCGGGCCAGCCCGCCGCGCGATGCCGGTCCTCGAACTCGATGTGCACGGTCGGGAAACCGCGCCGGGTCTGCGAGGAGTCGATGATGTCGTCGTGCACCAGCGCGCACGCCTGCACCAGTTCCAGCGCCGAGCAGGCGGTGAGCACGGCGGCCGCGTCGGGGCCTGCCGGGTCGCCGCCGGCGCCGAGCCAGCCGGTCCACGCGAACCCCGGCCTGGTCCGCTTGCCACCGCGGATGACGAACTGTTCCAGCGCCTCGGCGGCGTCGGTGAACACCGGACCGAGCGGGTCGACGATCTCGCGCCGAGAGGCGAAGAAACCGGCAAGCACCTGCTCGACCGCGGTGACGAAGGCGGGCGTGCCCGGCGTGAGCGTGACGAGATCGACCGAGGCCGGCGTGTCGGCGACGGACCGGGAGAGCGGGGTACCGATTCCGGCGGACAGGGTGGCCTCCAGGTGCGGAAGTGGGCGAGCGGATGGACCGGGGTCGCACGCGGCGGTGCGATCACCGGCGTCTGGTCGCAGAATACGCGGGTGGCGCGGGGGTGTCGTCGGCGCACATGGCCGCTGCGACCGACCCCACACCTGGCGATTCGGCGGTGTCCGGCCCGGCGATCGGCGCGAATCCAGCGGACTTGACGGTCGAGCGGCTGGTCCGTGCCCGATTCCGGACCGCCGCGGCCCCGGTTCCTGGTCGCCGCGGCGGCGTCACGGCGTCCCACTACACTGGACCGGTGACTTTCGACAATGGACGGGGACGTTCGACCCCAGATCGACCCGCCCAGAAGCAGCCGATCGTCTCGAACACCCCCTCGGTGGTGCAGAGCCTGCGCACCCATTCGGGCAGCGGCGTGCCGTTCTCGGTGGAGTTCAACCCGCCACGTGACGCGGCGGGCGAGGCCAGGCTGTGGCGTGCGGTCCGCGAGTTCGAGCGGATGCACCCGGCCTTCGTGTCGATGACCTACGGCGCGGGCGGCTCCACCAAGGACCGCACCGTGCGCATCACCGGTGAGCTCGCCACCGAGACGACGCTGCTGCCGGTCGCCCACCTCACCGCCGTCGGCCACAGCATGGGCGAACTGCGCGCGCTGGTCGGCTCCTACGCCGACTCGGGCATCCGCAACCTGCTCGTGCTGCGCGGCGACCCGCCGGGCGATCCGCTCGGTGAGTGGCGCAAGCATCCCGAGGGCGTCGAGTACGCCGAGGAACTGGTGCGTATCGTGCGCGACCTCGGCGACTTCCACGTCGGCGTCGCCTCGTTCCCGCAGGGCCACCACCGCTCGCCCGACCTCGACCACGACACCCGCCACCTCGCCGCGAAACTGCGTGCGGGCGCGGAGTATTCGATCACCCAGATGTTCTTCGACGTGGAGCACTACCTGCGCCTGCGCGACCGGGTACTGGCCACCGACCCGATCGAGGGCGCCAAGCCGATCATCCCCGAGCTGATGCCCATCACCTCGCTGCGCACGGTGCAGCGCGCCGAGGAACTCTGCGGCCGCCCGCTCGACCCCGCGGTGATGGAACGCCTGACCCGCGCCGCGGGCACCGGCCCGGAGGAGGACAAGGCCGCCGTCCGCGCCGAGGGCATCCAGATCGCCACCGAAATGGCCCAGCGCCTGATCGACGAGGGCGCCCCCTGCCTGCACTTCATCACCCTCAACTTCGCGAAGGCGACCAGCGAGGTCCTCACCAACCTCGGCTACGGCGTGACAGCGGCCCCGCTCAGCGCGTGACTGCCAGCTCGTTCCAGGTGCGTTCCCAGCTCCGGGTCATCGCCGGGTAGACGATCAGGTACCGGAACGGCTTGATGAACGCCATATAGGCGCGGCCGAACAGGCCGTTCGGTTTCACCAGCACCGCCATCTGCAGGTGATAACCGGAGCCGACGTCGTCGGGCACCCAGCCCAGGTGCATGATCCCGTGCATGGTGCCGTTGGCGATCTCGGCGGCATACTCGTCGTCGAGGACGTACAGGCTGGTCAACGGACTGCCGTCGTCATCGGGACACGGCGTATCGCGCATGTCGGCAGGCAGCCGGTCCACCAGCGATTCCACCCTGCTCCCGGTCCCGGCCGACTCCCGATCCCACCCGAACACCTCACCCAGCTTCCACCGGATCTTGAACAGCAGCCCGCTGATCCCCGAGGAATCGGACGCCCGCGCCGCCTGCAGCGCGGCGAGCAACGCGGGAAAGTCATCCACCCGCCCACCGGGCGTCCGAAACCGCCAAACATCTTCGACATCGAAATCCCCGGCGATCTCGTGGATGCGCCACGGTCGATCGGTATGTGCCGCTGCGGGAAGTCGCATGAGAGAAACCCCTATCCGTACGGATGCGTATGGAGAAGAGGCTACCGCTGTTATACGCCTACGTATAGAGCTGTCATGTGTGACAAAGGAAGGGTTGACACATGGGGTACTCCCTTGCCTGCGCTGACGATCGAATCGAGTACCCAAAGGGCCGGGTAAGCCGTTGAGCCGGTAGATATTTCGGACAGCAACGGCGTGGCGTAGTGGACCCGCCGATCGAAATTGACTCTCCGCCCGCCGCGCATCCTATGGTGCCGGTCATGCCCAGCTACCTGCACGAAGGTGTTCTGGAATTGTTCCGTGCCGACCTGACATTGGCCCCGGCGCTGATCACCGAGGTCTGCGGCGTCGCGATCCCTGGCTACACAGCAGCGACCACTGAGCAGTGCGACTTCTCCGATATCGGGCCCAAGGAGTTCCGCGGTGATCTGGCGCTGAGTCTCCATGACGCCGACGGCGCCGCCGTGCTCGGCATCTGCGTCGAGGTCCAGCTCTCGGAGAAGCCCCACAAACAATGGAGCTGGCCGGTCTATCTGACTACTCTGCGAGCACGACTGCGCTGTCCGGTGGTGCTCCTTGTCGTCGTACCCAACACCAGCGTGGCTACGTGGGCGGCCAAACCGATCGACATCGGCCACCCAGGATTCGCGCTGCGTCCACTCATCGTCGGACCGGACCGAATGCCGATCGTCTCCGACCCATCGGAGGCCGCATCATCCCCGGAACGAGCGGTTCTCTCGGCGATGGCCCACGGCAACGGCCCCCACGCCGACGAGGTCTTCACCGCGCTCCTGGTGGGCCTGACGAAGACCGACGACGAACGAGCACGGATGTACCATGACCTGGTCGACGAGGTGTTGTCCGAGGCGGCCAGCCGACGGTTGGAGGAACTGATGACGATGACCTACGAATACCAGGGCCGAATCGCCCGCAAGTACGTCGAAGAAGGGCGCGAAGAAGGTCGCGAGGTGGGACGCGAGGAAGGCATCGCGGCCAGCATCATCACCGTTCTGAGTGCGCGCCGAATCGCTGTCTCGGAGGATCAACGGGCCCGGATCGAGCAGTGCCGGGATCTGGCTCAGCTCGACACCTGGCTGCGGCGCGCGATCGACGCCGCCACGACAGCAGACCTCTTCGACTGAATCCACGAGACACTGCACTCCGAGGCTGATGTTGGGCAAGGCTCGTTCGCATCGCCCGGTGGTTCAGGGGATCTCGGGAGCGACCGGTGCTGCGGGGCCGCCGTAGCGTTGCGACCCCGCAGCGAGGTGGTTCAGGCCGCGCGTGCGGTGCGTACTCCCCACGCGTCGGCCAGTAGGCGATGGGATTCCAGGCGGTCGGCGTGGTTGTGGGTGATGGTGGTGACCAGGAGTTCGGTGGCGCCGGTGACCTTGACCAGGGCTTCCAGGCGTTCGGTGACCGTGTCGGGGGCGCCGACTATCTGGGCGGCGAGGCGGTCCTCGACCAGGCGGAGCTGGTCGGGGGTGAGGGGGGCGGCGGTGGCGGGGTCGAGGTATTCGCCCGCGCCGGAGCCGCTGCGGATGCTGTGGACCCAGTGGCCGTAGGTGCTCGCGTGGTGGCGGGCGGTGGCGTCGTCGGCGGCGACCACGACATCCGCCGAGACGATCACGTGCGGTTCGGCGAGGGTGGCCGAGGGCCGGAACGCCGCTCGGTAGGCCTCGACCGCATCCAGCGCGGTGCCGGGGGCCACGTGATAGGCCGCCGCGAACGGCAACCCGAGCCTGCCCGCCACCTCGGCGCTCTCACCGGCCGTGCTGCCGAACAGCCACAGTTCGACATCGGCGCCCTCGCCCGGAACCGCATGCAACGCAACATCATCGGACGATACGTAGGTGCCGTCGAGCAGGGCGCGCACCTCGGCGATCTGGTCGGCGAAGTCCAGCGCCTCGGCGTGCGGCTGCTGCAATGCTTCGAGTGCGGCGACGAACCGGGACCGGTCGGTGATTCCGCGCGGGTCGAACGGCGGTGGCACCACCACCCCGTCGCGGATCCGGGTGCGCCCGGTGACCGTGTCCAGCACCGGATGCCCGCCCTTGGCGGTGGACGCCTCCGCCCCGAACTGGCTGCGCCGGTGCCCCGACCGACCCAGGCCCAGATCGAGCCGCCCCGGGTGCAGCGCATCGACGGTGCCGAACGCCTCGACTATCGAGGCCGAGGTGTGATGACCCACCTGCACCGCGCCGGTGCCGACCCGGATGCGGGAGGTGGCGGCCGCGACCAGGCCGAGCAGGGTCAGCGAGGACGAACTGGCCACCGACACGAAATGATGTTCGGCCAGCCAATACCGGTGGTAGCCCCACTGTTCGGCGTGCTGGGCGAGATCGATCGTGTTGCGCAATGCCTGTGCGGCAGTAGACCCTGCGCTGATCGGCGCGAGGTCGAGGATCGAAAGCGGCACGGTCATAGCGTCGGATCCTGTTCTCCCGCTTCGATCGCCACCCGCAGCCGGTTCTCGGCCGGCGCTATCGGGCAGGTCGCGTAGCCGGTGAACGCGCACGGCAGGTTCACCGCCCGGTTGAAGTCCAGGGTCACGGTGCCGTCGGCCTCGACCGCGCCGATCGCGAGCGACCGCGCCGCCGGGTAGGTGGTGACGCCGCTGGTGGCATCGGTGAACAGCACCTTCAGATCCGCGGGCGTGCCGAAGGCCACCAGCGTCTCGGTGGCGTCGCCGATCCGGAATTCGATGGTCCCCGCCGCGCTGTGGCGGTGTTCGAGCCCGTCCACCACCGCGCCGGTGGTGACGGTGCGGGCGGTGCCGAACGGGGTGAACCGGCCGGTGACGACCCAGCGCGGGTCGGCCGGATAGGCCGGGACCCCGGCGAACGCGACCAGGGTGGGCGCGGCCGGGTCGTGCACGCGTACCGCGAACTGCCCGGAGCGCCGGATCACCTCGAAGACCCGCTCCTCGTTGAACACGCTCAGCCCGGGCGCGCCCTCGACGGGAGTCAGAATCTGCACGCCCGCGATCCGCTCACCCTCGACGTCGAGCCGGTCGGCGGGCTGGGCGGTGATGAACACCTTCTCGTCGGTCACCCACCAGGTGCCGGGGAGGCCGTCGAGGCGTTCGGGGCGGTCGGTGAGCCAGTGCAGGCCGGCGAGGCTGAGCCAGCCGAGGGGGTCGCGCAGGCCGTCCTCGCGGGCGTCGTGCCAGCGGTGCCAGTCGTCGGCGAACGTGGTTGCGGTGCTGGTGGTGTCGACGGTGATCGTCATGACGCGCGTGCTCCTTCGGCGATGGCGGGGTGGTGGGGGTGACGCAGACCGAGGTGGTCGCGCAGGGTGGTGCCGGTGTAGGCGGTGCGGAAGCTGCCGCGTTCCTGCAGTTCCGGCACCACCGTGTCGACGAATTCGTCGAGCCCGGCGGGGGTGAGGTGCGGGACGAGGATGAACCCGTCGGCGGCGTCGGACTGCACGTAGTGGTCGATCTGCTCGGCGATCTGGACCGCGGTGCCGATGAACTGCTGGCGGCTGGTGACCTCGATGATCAGCTCGCGGATGGTGAGCTTCCCGGCTTCGGCCTGCTCGCGCCACGCCTTCGCCACGGCCAGCGGATCTTTCGCGTGCCGTACCCGGCCCCGGGTGATCTCGGTGGTGGCGTCGGGCTCGATATCGGGCAGCGGACCGTCGGGATCGTAGCCGGAAAGGTCACGGCCCCATACCTGTTCGAGGAAGGCGATCGCGGTCTGCGGGCTCACCTGCTGGTACCGGATTTCCCTGGCCCGCTCGTGCGCCTCGGCCTCGGTATCGCCGAGGACGAAGGTGGCGGCGGGAAAGACCAGCAGTTCGTCGTGCGTGCGACCGTATTTCGCAAGCCTGCCCTTGATGTCGGCGTAGAACTTCTGGCCCGCCTCGAGGGTGCCGTGCGCGGTGAAGATCGCGTCCGCCGCCTGCGCGCCGAATTCGCGTCCCTCGTCGGAATCGCCCGCCTGCAACAACACCGGGTGTCCCTGCGGACTCGGCGGCAGGACGAACGTCGCGTCGATGTCGAATTGGCTGCTGTGGAAAGCGGTTCCGGGCACCTGCTCGGTGAAGACGCCGCGCTCCCGGTCGACGACGAGCGCGTCGGCAGGCCAGCTGTCCCACAGCGCCCTGGTCGCTTCGACCACCTCGGCCGCGCGCCGGTACCGCTCGCTGTGCTCCAGATAGCCGCCGCGCCGGAAGTTCTCCCCGGTGAACGCGTCGGAGGAGGTGACCACATTCCAGGCCGCGCGACCGCCGGAGAGATGATCCAGCGAGGCGAACTGCCTGGCCAGCTCGAACGGCTCGTTGTAGGTGCTGTTGATGGTGCCTGCCAACCCGAGCCGCTCGGTGACCGCGGCGACCGCGTTGAGCACGGTGAACGTGTCCGGCCTGCCCACCACGTCGAGATCGTGGATGCGCCCACGGTGTTCGCGCAGCCGCAGGCCCTCGGCCAGGAAGAAGAAGTCGAACAGGCCGCGTTCGGCGGTGCGCGCCAGGTGCTCGAACGAGGCGAAGTCGACCTGCGACTTCGACGCGGGGGCGGCCCAGACGGTCGTGTTGTTGACGCCGGGGAAGTGCGCGGCGAGATGGACTTGTTTGCGTGGCTTCGAGGTCACAGCGCTGCTCCTTGCGTGGTCGCGTAGCGGCTGGCGGGGCGGGGGAGACCGAGGCGGTCGCGCAGGGTGCCCGGCGGCGATTCGGCCGGGGGACGAGCGAGGAACGCCGCGAGCGTGGCGTGCACCGCAAGCGGTTGCAGGACCACCCCGTCGGCGGCGTCGGTGCGCTCGATCTCGTCGAGGAGTTCGTCGAGCGCGATGGCGGTGCCCACGTGCCGCAGGGCGGTGTCGGCGTCCCGCGCGAACCACCGGTCCAGCTCGGCGACCTCGGCGTGCGCTTGCTCGGCCGAATCAGCCAGGTGGACAGGGAGATCCAGGAGCACGTGCACCGTCTCGGGATCGCGGCCCGCCGTGGCGAGGGCGGCGCGCAGCGCGAGACGGCGTTCGGCGGCGGTGGCGAGGTCGGGGGCGGAGATCCGGATGAGGTCGGCGCGGCGCACCGCGACGTCGGTGGCCAGGGGATCGTCGGCGCGCACGGTCACGATCGGCTGACCCTGCGGCGAGCGCGGGGTGATCGACGGGCCCTTCACCGAGAAGTTCTCGCCGGCGAAGTCGATGTAGTGCAGCCGATCCCGATCGATGAACCGGCCGGTGGGCACATCGCGGATCTCGGCGTCGTCCTCCCAGCTGTCCCACAGCCGGGTCACCACCTCGACCGCTTCGTCGGCCTCGTGCCACAGCGCCGGTGCGGACTGAACACCCTTGCGGCCGAACGCCTTCGCCTGCCCGGCATCGGCGGAGACGCCGACTTCCCAGCCCGCGCGGCCCAGACTCGCGACATCGAGTGCGGCGATCGCCTTGGACACGTGGAACGGTTCGGTGTGGGTGACCGGCACCTGCGGGATCAGTCCGATCCGCCCGGTGACCGGCGCGGTGCGGGCCGCGATCGCGACCGCGTCGAGCCTGCCGCGGGTCACCGCGGTGCCGCCCTCCTGCAGACCGAACGAGTCGGGCAGGAACACCGCGTCGAAGCCGAGCTGCTCGGCCCGCGCGATCACCTCGGTCCAGTAGCGGGCGGTGAACAGATCCTCGGCCCGCGAATCGGCACGCCGCCAGGACGCGGGATGCGTTCCGGTGCCCGCTGTTTCGAAGCCGAGGAACAGTGTGGCCTTGCTCATCGGGTGAGGTCCTTTCCGTCGATGCGATCGATCCGGATGCCGGGCGCCGGGATCGCCGCGAGCAGCTCCCTGGTGTAGGCGTGCTGCGGATCGGTGAACAGGGTTGCCGTCGTCCCGGTTTCGACGATGCGGCCGTGCCGCATCACCGCCACCCGGTCGCTGATCTGGCGGACGACGGCCAGGTCATGGGAGATGAACAGGTAGCCGAGCGCGAGGTCACGTTGCAGGCCGTCGAGCAGGTCGAGGATCTGCGCCTGCACCGAGGCGTCGAGCGCGGAGACCGGTTCGTCGAGCACCAGCAGGTCCGGCCGCAGCGCCAGCGCGCGGGCGATCGCCACGCGCTGCCGCTGGCCACCGGACAGTTCGGCGGGCTTGCGCGTGGTGAACTCGGCGGGCAGCGCGACCTGGTCGAGCAGTTCGGTCACCCGGTGAGCCTGCTCGGCGCGTTTGCCGACACCGTAGGCGCGCAGCGGCTCGCCGATGATGTCGCCGATCTGCCAGCGCGGGTCCAGCGAGGAGTACGGATTCTGGTACACCACCTGGAAACGCCTGCGCAGTTCGCGCAGCCGGCGGCGGCGCGCGGTGGTGAGGTCGTGCCCGTCGAAAGTCACCGTGCCGCTGTCCGGTTCGGTGAGACGCAAGGCGATGCGCGCGGTGGTGGACTTGCCCGAACCGGACTCACCGACCAGGGCGAGGGTTTCCCCGCGATCGAGGGTGAACTCGACATCGTCGACGGCGGTGACGTCGGCCGCGTGGAATCGCTTGTGCAGAGCACGAACCGAGAGCAGTGGTGTCTCGGCCCTGGCGCGGGGTGGACGGAACGCCGTGGGCGCGAGCGCCGGTGATGCGGCCAGTAGTCGTCGCGTGTAGGGATGCGCGGGACGGGCGAGAACCTGGGCCGTGGGCCCGGATTCGACGACCTCACCCTGGGCGAGCACCACCAGCCGGTCGGCCCGCTCGGCGGCGACGGCCAGATCGTGGGTGATCAGCAGCACCGCCGTGCCGCGTGCCGCGATCCGTTCGGCCAGCCGATCCAGCACTTGCCGTGCGACCGTCGCGTCGAGCGCGCTGGTCGGCTCGTCGGCGATGATCAACTCCGGTCCGCAAGCCAGCGCGATGGCGATCAGCACCCGCTGGCGCTGCCCGCCGGACAGCTCGTGTGGATACTGCCGGGCCCGGACTTCCGGCCGGTCCAATCCGACCTCTTCGAGCAGGTCCAGCGCCTGCAACCGCGCCCCGCGCCGATCTGCCAGCCGATGCACCAGCAGCGCTTCGGCCACCTGATCACCCACCCGCAGTACGGGATTCAGCGAGAGACCAGGATCCTGCGGCACAAAGCCGACTCGCGCGCCACGCAGCCGGCGCAGGGCCTTCTCGTCGGTCGGATCCACCTGCTCGCCGGCGAATTCGGCACTGCCCGACACGCTTCCCGCGGAATCACCGAGCAAGCCGATCACCGCGTGCGCCAGTGTGGACTTCCCCGAGCCGGATTCGCCGACCAGCGCCACCACCTCGCCGCGCTCGACCTCGATCGAGGCGCCGCGCAGGGCGTCGACCGGCCCGGAGCTCGATCGGTAGGCGATGTGCAGATCCGTCACGCGCAGCAGCGGTCCAGCTTGGTCTCGACCATGTCGGGCGGCACCGGCCGATCGCTCCCGGGTGTTTGTCTCTGGCGCCCCGGATGGCGAAGCCGCCTGTCCTGACGCGACATGCTCGTGTTCGGTGGTCTCTTCGCCGCCGAATCCGGTCGACGACCCGCCCGTGCTCATCGGTTCTCCGCCTTCCCCGCAAAGCGACCGAGCCGCTGTGCCGAGAGCACGACGGCGACGATGACCAGACCCGGCAGGGTGGTCAGCCACCACGCCGAGGCCAGGAAGTTGCGTCCCTCCGAGATCAGCGAACCCCATTCGGGGGTGGGCGGTTTGGTGCCGTAGCCCAGGAAGCTCAGCGACGACACCGCCAGCACCGCCATCCCGAATTCCACGGCGGCCAGCGCCAGTACGGGCTGGAACGAATTCGGCAGGACATGCCGGGCCAGCACCGCGTACCAGCGCACCCCCGACGCGTGCGCAGCCTCGACATACGGTGCGTGCCGCACCCGCAGCACCTCCGAGCGCATCACCCGGGCGAAATTCGCGATCAGCGAGATGCCCACGGCGAGCGCGACATTGCGGGTGCCGAAGCCGAGCGCGGTCACCAGCGCCAGCGAGAGCAGCAGCGCCGGGATCGACAGCAGGACGTCGACCACCCGCATGATCGCGGTGTCGATGATCCCGCCCGCCGCGCCGGACAGCAGCCCGAGCAGCGAGCCGACCACCAGTGCGATCCCGACGGCGGTGAGCGTCGCGGTGAGGGAGAGCGCGGCGCCGTGCACCATCCGCGTGTAGAGGTCGCGGCCGAGGTTGTCGGTGCCGAACCAGTGTGCCGCGCTGGGTGCCTGGAACTTCTCCGCGGGCACGCCGGTCAGCGGGTCGCCGGAGGCGAAGACCGACGGCGCTACCGCCCACCCGATCGCGACGGCGAGCACCACACCCGCGACCAGCAAGCCAAGGTGGCGACGGATCCACCGCGCGATCTCGGTGGGCCGGACCGCGCTGTCGTCGGCCGCTGCGGGCCGTTCCGCGACCGATCCACGGCGCACGAGGAGGTCAACCATGGTCGTTCCCTTCGGTATCGATGTCGGTCTCGGCGGTGGCCGGAGGGGGCGTGGAGTCAGGCACCGTGCACCGCCTTCGCGGCGACATCGGCCTTCGTGTCCGGGAGTGGATCGCGGGGCTCGCTCGTCTTCGCACGCCGCCCTCTGCTACCGGTGATCCGTGGATCGAGCAGGGGATACAGCAGATCGACCGTCAGGTTCACGACGACGAAGATCAGCGCCGACAGCAGCACCACGCCCTGCACGACGGGGATGTCCTGGTTGAGCACGGAGGTCTGGGTGAGCCTGCCGACCCCCGCGCGGGCGAACACCGACTCCACCACCACCGACCCGGCCAGCATGGTGCCCACCAGCACACCGGCGATGGTGAACGCGGGCACGCTCGCCAGCCGGGCGACGTGGCGCCGCTGCACCCACCACCGCGACGCGCCCTTGGCAAGCGCGACCTCGGTGAACGGCTGCCGCCACGTCTGTTCCAGCCCGGCGGCGAGTACCTGGGCGATCACCGCCCCGATCGGCAGCGCCAGGGTGAGCGCGGGCAGCAGGGTGCCGCGCAGTCCCGTCCCGCCGAATGCCGGGAACCAGTGCAGGCGAAACGAGAACAGCTGCAACAGGATCAGTCCGGTCCAGAAGGTCGGCACCGAAACACCCAGCGGCGGTAGGGCGCTGAGCGTGTTACGCAGCCACGGCCGCCGCGTGTAGGTGGCGGCGAAGGCCAGTGCGGTGCCGCCGGCCGCGGCGAAAAGCAGGGCGAGCAGGGCCAATCCGAGGGTCGGTGGCAGGGCGTCGCCGAGCGCCTCGGTGACCGGCTGACCGGTGCTGATGGATCGCCCGAGGTCACCGGTGACCGCATTGCCGAGCGCGGTCACATACTGCTCCCACAGCGGCTTGTCCAAGCCGTAGCGGGCCTGCAGTTCCGCGATCGCCGCCTTGTCGACGGCGGTGCCCGGCCCGCCGCCGTCGGCGGCCATCGACACCGGGTCCGCCGGCAGCAGGTACAGCACGACGAAGGAGATGGTGAACGCCGCCCACAACACCCAGATCGCCTGCAGCACCCGGGAACCCACGTATCGGCCCATGATCAGCGCCCGCTCAGCCAGGTGTCGAAGAACTGCAGCCGGGCCGAGGCCTCGAACTTCAGATCCTGGGTGCTCGCCGCCGCGCCGATCGCCTGCGACAGCTCGACGGTCGGGATGTAGAGGCCGTTGTCGAGGATCTGCTGCTGCGCCGTCTTGATCAGCAATGACCTGGCGGCCGGATCGTTGGCGGCCAGCTGCTTGTCCAGGGTCTCGTCCAGGGCCGGGATCGGTCCGCGGGCGTTGAGGTTGCGACCGGTGAGGGAGAAGGACGTGCGCAGGATGTCGCCGTCGGCGCGGGTGGAATTGCCGTAGGTGGCGTCGTAGTCCTTGGAGTTCATCTTGGCGGTCCACTCCGGCAGCGACACCAGATCGAGCTTCAGGTCGACGCCCACCTGGCGCAACTGCTGCTGCACCAGTTCCAGAATCGCCTGGTTGCCCGCGAAGACCTGGCTGAATGTCACCGAGAAGCTCAGTCGCTCACCGTTCTTCGCCCGGATGCCGTCGGCGCCGGGCGCCCAGCCCGCCTGGTCGAGGATCGACTTCGCCGCGGCCGGGTCATAGGGCAGTTTCGCCGAGAGATCCGCGTAGGCGGGCGTCGCCGAGGCCAGGGTCGAGCTCGCGACTTTGAACTGCGGGCCGAGCACGGTGTCGACGAGCTGCTTGCGGTCCAGCGCGGGCAGCAGTGCCTGGCGCACCGCCGGGTCGCGCAGTGGGCCACGAGTCACATTGGGGTGCAGCCCGAACGGCGTGCCCGGGTTCGACGTGGACAGCACCCGACCGCCCACGGCATCGATCTGCGGCGCGTCCTGCGGCAGCGCGTCGCTGATCGCGTCGAGCTGGCCGGAGACGAGACTGCCGGTGCGCACCCCGGATTCGGGGACGACGGTGAAGTCGATCCGGTCCAGGTACGCCTCACCCTGATGCCCGAATACCGTCGAGCCCCAGTGATATCCGGCCCGCTTGGCCAGGGTCGCCGAGACGTCCTGCTTGTAGCCCGCGTAGGTGAACGGTCCGCTGCCGATGTTGTCGCCCGCGCACCGGGCCTCGGCGGGCTTGGCATTGGTCGACTGGGCCAGGATGCCCAGCTGCGGCGTCGAGGAGGCCTGCAGGAACTGGGCGTTGGGCTGGCTGAATTCGACCCGGGCGGTGAGCTTGTCGACCGCCGTCGTGCCGATGTAGTTGGTGAGGTAGCTCGCGCCCAGCGGCGCCTTCGCACCGCCCAGCTTGATGATCGCGTCGAAGGTGTCGCGCACCGAGTCCGCGGTCAGCGGGGTGCCGTCGCTGAAGGTGACACCGTCGGCGAGCGTGAACGTGAACACCTTCGCGTCGGAGCTGACCTCCCAGCTCTTGGCCAGCCACGGCGTGATCGCGCCGGTCTTCGGGTCCTGATCGGTGAGCGAGTCGACGATCTGGCGGGCGACATAGATGGTCTGGTTCGAGCCGGCCTGCGCCGGATCCGAGCACGACGGCGCTTGCGACAGCCCGTACCGCAGGGTGCCGCCGGGCTGGGGCGGACCGGCCTGCCCGCCCGAGCCCGCGCTGTCGCTGCCGCACGCGACCACGGAGGTGGCGACGGCGAGGACGCCGGCGACGGCGGCGAGACGATGATGAGGACCGATCACGGGGTGACTCCAGAGAATTCGCGGCCAGTGGCCAGGGGACGGCTGGGAATGCGGCGGCGCAGCTCGGGCGCCACCTCGGCCTGGAACAGTTCGAGACTGCCCAGGTAGTCGGCGTCGGCGCGGCCTTCGCGTTCGGCGGACAGGTGGATCACCTCGTGGCCGAACTGCTCGTGGTAGCGGCCGACCTTGTCGATCACTTCCTCGGGGCTGCCGATGAGCGCGGAACTGCGCGAGACGAAGTCGTCGACGGTGTCGAACACGATGGGATGCCCCAGTTTTCGTGCCAGCGCGAGGCGAGCTTCGAACAGCGGGGCGTAGACCGCCCTGGCCTGCTGGGAGGTGGGCGCGACATGGAAGCCCGCGGTGCCCGCCCCGACGAGCGCGTCGGCCGGATCATGGCCGTGGTCGGCCCAGCGTTCCCGATAGTGGCGCACCAGTTCGGCATACGGTTCGATCGGATTGGTGACGTTCGCCGAGAACAGCGGATCACCGTGGCGCGCGGCCAGTTCCACCGATTCGCGGCTGGTCGCGCTGCCGTGCCAGATCCGGATCCGTGGCTGCCACGGCCGCGGCAGCGCCTTCGCCGCGGTGAGCGACGGGCGGAACCGGCCCGACCAGGTCACCTCGTCGCTGTCCCACAGCGCCCGGAACAGTTCGTAGCCTTCACGATTGCGGTCCCACTGGTCCTCGGTGGTGACGTGATACAGCTGGGCCTGCGCGGCGCCGTTGCCCTTGCCGATGATCAGCTCGAGCCGCCCGCCCGCCAGGTTGTCCAGTGTCGAGTAGTCCTCGAACGCGCGCACCGGGTCGAGCAGGCTCAGCGTGGTCACCGCGGTGAACAGGGTGAGCCGCGAGGTGACGGCGGCGATGTGGCTCAACAGCACCGGGGGAGCGGCCGAGAGGAACGGGTCCTCGTGCCGCTCACCGACGGCGAAGCCGTCGTAGCCGAGTTCCTCGGCCAGCCGGGCTTGTTCGACGACCTCGCGCAACCGGTCCCGCGTCTCGGGGATGATGCCGGTGATCGGGTCGGGCACCCTGGTCACCAGCGTGAACAACAGAAATTTCATGCGACAGCAGACCTCGCCACTTTCTTCCTCCATCGAACCCGGCGGAAGCACCCACACCCGGGGAACGGGCGGGTTGCTGCGACGTCGTGGAGCCAGGTCTCTCGGTCGCTCTGGATGGTTGCGACCGGCCGCAGGGGCCGGTACTGAATCAGCATGTGGCACTGCCGGGATACTTCACAACGGTAAGGATCAGCGTGAGCGCAGAGCTTGGAACGAAGGGCGCGCTCGGGCACACTGTGCGACGCGCCGACGGCTCGGTGTGCCTCACCTGGGGGGATTTCGCCCGAAGCGGGAGTAGCGTCGGATGTCTCCGCGTCGATGAGGAGTGCGCCGTGACCGAGCCGCGTCGTTCCACCACACTGACCACGCTGGCGGCCTGTGCCGCCGCGCTGCTGCTGACCGCGCCCACCGCGGCGGCGGAGCCCGCCGCGCCTGCGGTAACCAGAGATGCGCCCGCGACCCAGGCGGCGGATCCTGGCGACCTGCTCGGGGCGTATCACACCGTCGTCGACACCCTCGAAGCGCTCGGCGTCCAGCCGTTCCTGTATCCGACGGTCGCCGCGAACTGCGCCGGTGACGGCCTCGGCCTGATCCCCGCCGTCGCAGGTGCGGTCCCGGGCCCGTGGCCGGCGAACTCTGTGCAGATCCCAGGCCTCGACCTCACCGCGGTGAAATCCGGGCAGACGATGTTCACCTTCCTGCCCTACGGCCTGTCGCCCGACACCGCCACCACCAAGACTTCCGGCATGCAGGTCGCCTGGCTCAACATCAGCACCGGCCGCGGCGGCCTGGCATCGATGGGCTCGATCACCGACATCGTCCGCGCGATGGTCCCACCCGAGGTCCCCGTCGAACTGCGCCCCCTCGCCGAAACCGCCATCCGCGACTTCCTGTTCACCGCCATCCCCGTCGGCGGCGTACGGGCAGTTCCCGTCGACACCGGCCGCGGCACCGTCCTGGCCGCCGTCTTCGGCACCACCGACAACGCGGGCCGCTCCTGCTTCTTCTTCCCGACGGTCGGAGTCACCGAAGTCCCTTGATCGTCACAGTCCGCCCGCGCCGCTGGATGCCCGCATCCAGTCTGAGGTGCTGTAGCCTGGTCAACCCCGCAAGCGGGGCGAGACTGGTGGCTTCGACCATCGAGTTGAGATCGAGATCTTCGAGTGCCTCACAGTAGGCGATCCCGTCCAGGTTCGTGATCGAGAAATGCCTGCCGAAGTGCCACCACCCGGGGTGGAGCTGATAGACCTCACGATCGCCGTCCAGACACAGGTTGGTCACCTGTGCCCCGGAGCCTCGACCAGGCATGGTCCCAGATCTCAGCAGGCGACGGGCGCAGGCTCTCCGCGAACCCGTCCGTCGAGCCACTGCAGTACCGCGGGGGCGCCCGCGACCGCCGCGGACAAATGCTCGACTGAGGGCACCCACAGCGTCTGCAACCGTACCCCCGCCGCGCACCAGCGGCGGTTGGTGTTGTTGATGGCGTCGACCGGAATCAACGGGTCGGTCGGCGAATGCCATTCGAACATAGGTATTTCCGGCACCCCGGCGTAGAGCTCCAGACTGTTCTCCTCCACCACCGACCGGGCGTCGGGGCTGTCGAAGATCGAGGAGTTGGTGACGTACTCGCGAGCGCTGCCGTTGGCGCCCATGGCGAGGATGGTGTTGGTGCAGCTGTTGGCCATTGCGTCACGAAGTGCGAGGCCACGCGGATTGAGATACGCGCTGATGGGCACCTGGTCCGGATACTCCCGCTCCAGACCGATCGCCGTCGCCATGGCCAGCCCGAAGGCTGGGTGCGGGTCCATGCCCAGAGCATGCGCCATCGTCACCAGGTTCACCGGGACGCCACCGATGGCCGCGCCCGCGAGCTCGAGCTCTGGTGCGTACGACGGCTGCAGCGCTGCCGCCCATGCGGTGGCCATGCCGCCACCGGAGTAGCCGGTCATCACCACTGGGCTGTGCTGCACGGCGAGTACGGGCAGCCGTTTCACCGCCCGGATGCCGTCCAAGACGATCTGGCCACCCAAACGCGCGGCTCCCATGGCGAACTCAGGTCCGAGATGATCCGGCAGTGCGACACTCCAACCCTGCTGCAGCACGACGTTCAAGATCGGCGTCGTCGACACCAGATTCAGGTCGCTGTTGTACAGCATGTGCGATACCCCGCAGCCCGTGCCGAGCGCATTGATGAAGTGCTGATACGACAGCAACGGCCCGTCGGGCCGATGGCCGGCGGGGGTCAGGATCGTGGTAGTCGCCGCGATCGGCGCACCGTGCGAATCGGTGGACCGGTACTTGACCAATGTGACGGTGGCGCTGGGGAAGAGGGGCAGCGGCGGCTGTGCCCGCATGTCGAGCACATCACCGGCGGGGTGCTCCGCCAAATCCGCCGGGGCGGCGTAGAACGGGTCCGGATCGGAATGCGGGTACAGCGGTTCCGCGGTTGCCGTCGTCGCGAGCAGCAGCGCGAGTGCGGCACCGCCGAATGCACCGAGGACACGGGTCCAACCGCTGCCTCGGCTACCGGGGAACGCAAGAAACGGACGCTTCACGACCTTGACCTCCACTGGTTGTGCGGGGTAATTCGTCGACCAGCCAGGCGGTATTCAAGCGCTACCGCTGGCAAACTACCAGCGACACGCCGAAACGGGGCCGAATGCGCGAAAATGACACTGCGCATCCGATGTGGCCCCAAGCCGGTGACACTGACACCGCTCGAGCCAAAGGCCCGCATCACCGCGCGGCCGCCTGGAACCGGACCGGTCGCGGACCTTCCGGATCCAAGTGCATTGTGGCGGCCCTCCGCCAATTCCACGTCGATGCTGGACGCCGGTTCATCGAGAGAGGCTCGATCGACCGGGGGCCGATGCTCGAGTGCAGTTGCAGTATCAGGGCGTGCCGCGCGTTGGGTTGAGCCGAGGCCAGGTCGTCGAGGGTGAGGCCGCCCCACAAGAAACTCACGAATGGTCCACCACATCCGTGCTGACACGGAACTGTCAGGCGCGCTGCGCGGTAGCGGTTTCCGGGGCGACGAGGGGGCGTTGCTTCCAGCGCAGTCTGCCGGTGCGGTGGCGGTAGTGCGAGCGGGTCCACAGGGCGAGGTAGTGGGTCACGCCGAGCGGGTGGGCCACCGCTGAGGTGATGTCGGTGCGGCTCGGCGCTCGGCGGGTTTCGGTGCTGCGGGCGGCGAGGCGACCGGCTACTGCGGCGAGGTAGCCGAGCAGTCCGGCCCGGCGGATCCGGCCACGTCCGCAGAGGGCGGCGAGCGGGGGAATCCAATAGGCAAGGGTGGCAAGCAGTCCGATCGCGGCGCCCGCGTCGATCCGGCCGCCGTAGGCCGACCACAGCCAGCGGGTGTAGCCGTTGGTGAGCTCGTCGGCGCCGGTGTACATCCGGGTGCTCGCCGCCGGACCGGCGGTCACCAGCGCGGTGCCATGGCCTGCCCGGCGCAGCGCTCTGGCCAGGTCGAGGTCCTCAGTGGCGCTGGCGGCGACCGCGGCATGTCCGCCGCCCGCACGATAGGCCTCGGCATCGACGGCCAGGAACTGCCCGCACGCGACCGCGGTCGACGGGCGCAGGCTGTGATTGGCCGGGCCGAGCGGCAGCGTCGAGGCCCACGACCACGCGAGCAGCGGCTGGACCAAGCGCTCGGTGATCGATCCGGCCTCCTGGACCGGCCAGGCCGACACCAGACCGGCTCCGCGCCTGCGCAATTCGGTGACAGCGGCGGCGACGGCGTGCGGGGCCAGGCGGACATCGGCGTCGACGAAGACCAGGGCCGCCGCATCGGTGCGGGCCGCGAGCCGGGCGCAGGCGGCGGCCTTGCCGGTCCAGCCGGGGGCGGGATGGGCGGCCGAGCGCAGCACGCTGAAGCGGTCGTCGTCGCCGATGGCGGTGAGCGCGGCCTCGTAGGTGTTGTCGGTGGAGGCGTCGTCGAGGATGAGTACGCGCAGTCGCGGTATCCCGGTCTGGGCGCGCAGGTCGGCGATCAGGTCGGGCAGGCGGTCGGCTTCGTCGCGGGCGGGCACGCACACCGTCACGGGTTCGATCACGCCGGCGACCCGGCGCGGCAGGGTGCGCAACGTGACCAGGTTGTAGGCGGCGGTGGTCGTGCCCAGCGCGGCCAGGCCGGTGCCTGCCCAGGTCAGGTAGCGGACCGCCGCGCCCATGTCAGCGGCCCAGCCTGCGGCTGGTGACCTCGCGCCACATCTCCTGCGGCGAGAAACCGCCACGCGGCGCGTTCGGCGGGCCGGGATTGCGGTCGCGGAAGGCCAGGCCGGCGACGAGCGCGGCGACGGCGAGGGTGATGCCGCCGACGATGCCCGCCCAGCCGGCGAACGAGCGCGTGTTCGGGTCGGCGTACTTCACCTCGGCGCGCAGGGTCGAGACCTCACCGGCGGGCAGCTTCCACGACACGGTGCTGTCGCCCTCGCGGGTGCCGTTGGTCTTGGCGACGCGGGCCGGGAACGCGATGGAGAACTGCACGTCCGAGCCGTGCGGCGGCACCGACTCCAGGTCGACGCGACCGGTGAGGCTCACCAGGTCGCCGTTGCGCTGGAACTCCAGGGTGAACATGCCCTGCGTCTGATCCGACAGGCCGCCGAGCTGGCCGACCTCGCCGAAGGACAGGTCGTCGAAGAACACCTGCGAGCCGACGTACCCGTCCTGGTTGTAGTTCTCGACGCGGACCTTGGCCGCCAGCGGATCGGGCGCCTTCAGCTGCGGACCCTTGTCGGTGGGGCCGGTCGGCACGACGGCGGCGACGATCCGCCCCGACACCCGGTCGTTGGACGACACGCCCATCGACACCTGCACCCGCAGGCACCCGGCCAGCGCGGGCACCAGCAGCGCCAGCAGGACGGCGACGGCCGCGACGCGCCGCGCGGGCCCATGACGACGCGGCGAAGGAGTGGGCATGTCGGCGACGGGACTCGGCTGCACGTTTGACATCGTGCCAGGCCGGGGCCCGAGAACACACACGACGGGCCCACACGGTCGCGCCGACCCGTGCCGAACAGGCATTTCGCCCCTGATTCCGGGCCGCGACACCTCAGGTCGCGCGGTCGTCCGCTGCTGTGTGGCGCGATCGGGCGCGCAGCAGGAGCGGTATGCCGAGCGGCGCCAGGCCGAGGAAACCCCAGAGTGCGGAGGCGGGCAGACCGAGGAAGACCGCGTGCGCGAGCGTCGAGCCGAGCCAGGTCCACCCGAACACGGCGACCGGGACCGCCACCGACGGGTCATGGGCAGGCGGAACCCGCCGGTCCAGGACGGTGAGCAGCAGCGCCATCAGCGTGGCGACGAGCGCCCAGCCGAGGTAGTTGGTGTACGGAATCTGGGGGAGACCGGGCAGTCCCGCGTCGGTGACCTGCCAGGTCCACTGGCCGTCGGCCACCATCTGCGGATCGAGGAACAGATCCCAGCCGACCGCACCCACGACGAACAGCCCGGCGCGTCGCATAGCCGACCCGATGCGCGAGTCTCGGTGCACGATCAGACCCGCGACGATCCAGATCGGGTAGAGCCCGCCGGTCCAAGCCAGCGGGACCACCAGCGGAACCTCGGCGAGCGCGGCCCCGAGCCGGTCGACGGCATAGGCATAGCTGCCGAACGGAAACCCGGTGGTCGTACCGATGATCTCGGCGGTGAGCCCGAGTCCGGAGACGATGACGAGGAAGCCGGTGGCCCAGCGCCATCCGCGGGTCGTCGCCGCGTGCAGGAGGGCGGTCGCCGCCGAGAGCACGACGACGACAATCGTGATCCGATCGCGGATCGTGCCCGCACTCAACGGATAGGCGATCTGCACCAGTACCAGCAGAATCGCGGTGGCGGTGGGCAGCGCGCGCTGCGGATCGGCGCGCAGCCAGCGACCGAACGCCGCGGCGCCGCGACCTGGCCGGTTCGCGAGCCGCCGGAGGCGATGTGTGCCGATCACCGACGCTGCCTGTCCACGGGCTCGCAGGCGACCAGACGAGGCGCACCGTGGGTCCGCGCGCGTGGCCTGTTCAGTCCTGGCCTCATCGTCTGCGCGGCAACGAGAACCGGCGGATCCGGCGATCGCCGAGGACCAGCCGCGCGGCGCTGCGACCGCTGGCACCGGATACTCCGCCACCGGGATGGGTGGACGCGCCCGTCAGATACAGGCCGGGAGCGCCCGGTACCCGCTGTCCGGACAGTTCAGGCAGCGGTCGCCACAGCATCATCTGGTCGAGCGACATCTCGACGTGCATGACATTGCCGCCGCGAAGTCCCATCTCCCGTTCGAGATCGACCGGGGTCTGCACGAACCGCTGCCGTACCGAGGATGCGAATCCCGGTGCGTACCGGTCGACCTCGGCGATGATCCGATCCGCCTCGCGGTCGGCGTGTGCTGCCCAGTCGCTGCCGTCGGCGAGCTCGTAGGGATGCCACTGCGCCCACAGCGACAGCTGATGTTCGCCAGGGGGCGCGATGGTGGGGTCGAGGGCGCTGAAACTCATCGCCAGCACCACCGGCCGTGGCGGCAGCGAACCGGCGAGGGCCGCGCCGTGCGCGAGCCGCAGCTGATTCCGGTCCGAGACGAGGAACTGCAGGCCGCGGGCGGATTCGGCGGGGGAGGCGCCGGGGTACTCCGGTAGCCGGTCGGTGGCCAGGCGCACCACCATGCCGATGCCGGGGCCGACCCGGATCCGGCGCTGCCAGTCGTCGAGGGTGTCGGCGTCGAAACCACCTGTCCGCAGCAGATCCAGGGTGGCCAGGATGTGGGAGCCCGCGATCACGGTGTCGGCGTGCAGGTTTCGTCCCGATGCGGTCGACACCTGCCAGCCGCTGCCGGTGCGGCGCAGCGCGGTGACGGCGTCACCGGTGTGCAGTTCGCCGCCGTCGGAGCGCAGCCGGGCGATCAGGGCCGCGCTGAGCGCCCCACTTCCCCCCACGGCCCGGCCCGGCGGCAGGGTGTGCATGAGCGCGGCGAAACCGGCCATCGGCGCCGAGCCGGGTTCCGACATCGGCGGGCCCGACTGCGCGCCGAACCAGGCCAGCGACGCCTTGAGCCGTTCGTCGTCGAACCAGTAGTCCAGCAGCGCGTCACCGGACTGCAGAAACTCCCGTGACAGCGCGCTGCCACCGTCGCGGGCGTCCAGCCCCCAGAACGAGCGCAGCAGCCTGCCCGGCGTCGGCGGACCACCGAAGGACCGCATCACCCGCGCGCTGCGCTCACCCCACACCGCGACGAAACGCCGATAGGCGTCGGCGTCGCGTTCACCGCAGGCCGCTGCGATCGAGGCACAGGTCAGGTCGAGATCGCGATGGAAGACGATCGGCGGGCGCACGCCGTCGGACGGCGTAAACCCCCATGGATCGCAGTCGAGGTAGCGCAGCCCGAATCGCTCGAGCTCGAGCTCCTCGATGATCCCGGTGTGCCGGATCATGATGTGCGCCGAGGACCCGCGATCCACCAGATGACCGGGGAACCGCGCCACCGTCGACACCGCGCCGCCGGGCACCTCGTCGCGCTCGAGCACCTGCACCCGCTGCCCGGCCCGCGCCAGATAGCAGGCGGCGACCAGCGCGTTGTGCCCCGAGCCGACGACGACCGTCGTACCCGTCGACCTCACGCCCGGCTGCCGGACGCGGGCAGCGGCAGCCGCCGCCCCAGGATCGCGAACGGCCTGGTGTCGCCCGCGAACACGAAATTGCGGATCACATCGGTGAATCCGGCCCGCCGGTACAACCGCCACGCCCGGTTGGCCTCCTCGGGCACCTCCGGCGTCGACAGCAGCACGGCCGCCTCCGGCCGGTCCGCCAGCAGGCGCTCGAGCAGCGTCGACCCGATCCCGCGACCCTGCGCGGTGGGGTGCACGTGCAGTTCGGTGAGCTCGAAATAGTCGGCGAGCAGGTCGCGGGCGGCCGCTTCCGGCCAGCCGCACCGCCGCATTCCGGTGTGCACCTGCTGATGCCACCACTGGCGCGGTGCGCCGCTGTAGCCATAGGCGATCGCGACGATCGGGGCGGTGCGCAGGTCGACCGAGCCCGAGTCGTCGGGGAGCAGGGCGGCGACGGCGCGCCAGCCCGCGCGGGTGGTGTGCTCGGTCCACATCGGCGCGCGGTGGTGTTCGGTGCCGCGGGGATAGTCCATCGCGGCGACGTACACCGAGAGGGCGTCGTGCAGGCGCGACCGCAGGGCGGCGACGCTGAGGTCGACGACGACGGGTGCGGGAAGGTGATTCGGCTTGACGGCTGTCATGGCTCTCGTCGATGGCGCGCAGGCGCGGAAGTTGTCGGTGGGTGTCCCTATATTCAATCTCAATTCAAACGTTCGAATGGTTGTTCGATCTGTGCGAGGGGCGAAAGGGGCAGCAGATGGCTGGTCGCAACGATGGTCGGGAGCACGCGGGGCACGACGGTCGCGCGGGCGGGCTGCTACGTCAGGCCGACGCCTTGCTCACCGATTCGGCCTGGGAACATGAGCCAGGCGAGCGATTCCGTACCGCCTACCTGGCCGCCCTGCGCGGAGCGGGCGCGATGATCGCGCTCACCGGCGCCGACCGGGCGCCCCGGGCCAGGTCGCGCAGCGCGTGGGTATTGCTGAGACGCGCGACACCCGAGTTCGCCATGTGGGCGGATTACTTCGAGGCGCATTCGCAGTTGCGGGCCGATCTGGAGGCCGGATTGGACCGCGCGATCACCGACACCCGGGCCGACGAGTTCTGTTCACGGGTCGGCGCATTCCTCTACGACATCGACGATGCGCTGGTCGCCGCCGCCAAGACACGCCCGCAGCCGAGTCGCGACCGGGACATGACCGCTTAGTTATCACCGAGTAGGTGGTACGGCTTCGATCGAACTCGTATCATGGGGAGCAGATAGCCGCCAAGGTCGGCTACCCGTCGCCTACCCGGAGGCGACCAGCCACGCCTAGTGCCGGGGGAGGTACCGTGCCACTCTCCGAGCACGAGCAGCGCATGCTCGAACAAATCGAGAGCGCTCTCTATGCTGAGGATCCGAAGTTCGCCTCGTCCGTCCGCGGCGGACGACTTCGCTCCACGTCGAGTCGACGCAGACTGCAGGCCGCGGCGTTGTTCGCCATTGGCCTGTTCCTGCTCGTCGCCGGCATCGCCGCCCCGTTCAAGCCGGGCGGTTTCCCGATCATCAGTCTCGTCGGATTCATCGCCATGTTCGGTGCGGGTGTCCTGCTCATGATCGGCAACTCGCGCAGGTCCGCTCGTCCGGACTCGACCGAGACTCCCGCCGCGGGCAGCAGTGGCCCGTCGGGTGGCTCGACCGGGCGCGGTGGCCGTCCCCGCAAGTCGGGCGGCTTTTCCGAGCGGATGGAGGACCGGTTCCGCCGAAGGTTCGAGCAGGAGTAGCTCGGCTGTAGCCGGAGCGTAACGGCATCGAAGGCGGCGCCGCACCCGATCGGGTGC
>NZ_JBHVHX010000012.1:0-59919 GCF_042799895.1 Nocardia sp. NPDC057663
GCGACGAAGGAGCAAGCAACGGTGCCTGACCGGCGGGACACAAGGGGCCGCGAACTCGAGCGCGCCAGCGCTCCAACTACTCGGCTTCGGTCTTCTGCTCGGGCTCGTTCAGCTCGATCCGGCGCCACGGGCTGGTCGGGCGGGTCCATAGCCGTAGCAGTTCCATCCGGCGGTCGACGCCGCCGTTCTTCAGTTCGGCGAGGTCCTCGGTGGCCTGCCAGTAGGTCCAGCCGGCGAGGTAGGCGTCGCCGAACTGGCGCCAGTTGCGGTAGCGGCGCTGCGCGGGAGCCAGCGCCCGCATCGCGTACTCCCACGCCACGTCGGCGTCGATGTAGCCGGCGGTGAACGCCATCCTGGCGACCGCGACGACGCGGGCCAGGTCCCAGGCGTGGATGTCGTTGGGCAGCGGTCGGGCCAGGTGGTCGGTGAAACCGATCTTGATGGCCTGGGCCCAGATGTCGTAGTCGCGGACCAGCGCCTCGGGGTTGTCCATGCCGCGGAAGGAACCGACCTGGCGGAGGAAGGCGCGGTGCCGGTCGGCGCGTTCACCGAAGCGGTCGCGTTCGCTGGCATTGATCGAGGCCATCACCAGCGGATGCACCAGGGCGTAAAGGGGGGCGTGCATGCCTTCGAGGAGCTGTTCCATCGATGCGCGCGCCTCGGTGCCGTCGGTGATGCCCCACGCGCCGGTGAGGGTGTCGATGGCGAGTTCGCGGCGATCACCGAGCGGGTGCTCGCGCTCGGGGCCGAGCAACATCGCGTCGTGGAAGGCGTCCCAGCGGGTGGAGTAGAAGGCGCCGAGCGCGAGCGCGCGAAGTTCATCGTCGCTCACACCGGCGCCGGACCAGTGGTCTTCCTCGCGCTCGTCCAGTTCCGGGTAGGGAAAGGTGGTCAGCGCTGGTACTCCCCTGGCAGGCATGCGGCCGAGTCTAGTGCGGCGGGTGCCTTCCGGGGCCGAGGAGCGAATCTGCTTTCTTGGCCTGCAGTGATCTGCCACACAGGTCTATTGTTCTGACATGTGTAGAAATATCACCGTCTTGCGTGGTCTGGAGCCTGCCGCCACCGAGCAGGAGATCTACGCTGCCGCCTTGCAATATGTGCGCAAAGTCGGCGGCATCTCCGGGCTGAGCAGCACCACCAAGCCCGCGGTCGACAAGGCCGTCGCCGCTATCGCCGCGGCGACGACGACGCTGCTCGCCGAGCTTCCCGACCGACGGGTTCCGCCGCCCACCGAACCCCCGCTGCGCCGGATCGCGGCCAGGGACGGCGCGGTTCAGGAAATGCCGTAGGCGGCGACGCAATCCAGCGCTATCTCCAGCGCCAGTGCTCGCTCGGACACCGGATGTCCGAGGATTTCCTCCACGCGGTGGATCCGGTACCGCACCGTGTTCTTGTGCACGCCCAGTATGCGCGCCGCTTCCTCCGGGCTGCGCTGCGCACGCAGATAGGCGTGCAGGGTCGCGCGTAGCCGGGTCGCGACGGGGTCGATGCCCGTCAGCCCACGCAGCTCGCGCGCGATCAGCCCGCGCATCGCGGCCGTGTCGACACCGGCCAGGTAAGCGATCTCGACCTCGCGATAGCTGGTGACGGCCCGGCTGCCGCGCTCGGCGACCCGCCGCGCGGCCACCGCCTCCCGGTGACTGGCCACGAACCCGTCGACGTGCGTGCCCGGCAGCCCGAACGCCACCCGCACCGGCGCCGCCACCTCGCAGCGCGCGATCCGCTCGACGATCTCGGCGTCGTCGTCGATGGCCGCCCAGGCCCACAGCCCGCTCGCGCTGGCGGCGACGGTGAGCAGACCGGTCGCCCCGAGCGTCGCCGCGATCCTGGCCGCGGCGCGGTCGAGCGGGCTGCCCGGTTCCTCGCCGCCCGCGTCACCGGTCCACAGCAGAAACGCCAGATGACGTTGCGAGAGCCGGTAACCGAGGCCGATCGAGGCCTGGTCCACGTCGACCGCTGTGCCCGCCAGCAGCGCGCGCACCAGTTCGGTACGGGTGTTGAGCGCGTCGCGCAGGACCCGTTCGCGTTCGGCCATGAAGGTGCCGGTGAGGGCTTCGACCGACAGTCCCATCCAGGTCGTCGACCGCTCGAACATCCGTAGCAGGACCGCCCGCTCGAGCTCCGGCGGCATCCGGCCTTCGCCGACGGTCTCGGTCATCACCGCGAGTGCCTCGGCCAGGCCCGTCCGGTAGGCGCGCAGCAGCACCCGCACGTCGAGGCCGCGGCGGGCGATGGTTCTGGCCAGGACGTGCGCTTCCTCGGGGAGCGCAAGATCGTCGGTGTCGGTGGCGAGTCCGCCGAGCACCACCCTGGCGTGCGCGCGGGTGCTGGCGGCCAGGTCTCGGCGCAGGTCGGGCTCGTCGAGTTCCGGTGAACCGGCGAGCACGGCCGCGTCGAGGCGCGCGACGACACGTTCCATCGTCTGCGTGCGCAGCAGTTCGAGCACGAACTCGGCGATCCAGCCGCGCACCTGCTCGCCGATTTGTTCTCCAGACACCAGAAAATCCGATTTCGTTGACGGGAACGGCCAAGAATCCGTGCCCTCATTGTGCCAGGCTGATAGTTGGTGAACTGAATCACACAACGCAGTGGGGAGCACGACAGTGACCGAACTCGACCAGACCGCCGCGGCCGAAGCCCAGGTGATCGCGGTGCACAATCCAGCGACCGGCGAACAGACCGGCTCGGTGCCGATCGTGGCGCCGGACGAGGTGGCGGCCGCGGTCCGGGAACTGCGCCTCTTCCAGCCCGAATGGGAGGCGATCGGCCCCGAGGGCCGCAAGAAGTGGCTGCTGACGATGCAGGACTGGCTGATCGACAACACCGAGCACCTGGCCGCGGTCCTGCAGTCGGAGACCGCCAAGCCGCGCGTCGACGCGCTCATCGACCCGGCCTTCGCCGTCGACCTCCTCGGCTACTACGCGCGCCGGGCGGGCAAGTTCCTCGCCGACGAGCATCCCTCCCCGCACAGCCCGCTCGCGCGGGTGAAGTCGCTGACCGTCGCCTACCGCCCGTACCCCGTGGTCGGCGTGATCACGCCGTGGAACTTCCCGCTCGCGATGCCCGCGATCGATGTGTTCCCCGCGCTGGCCGCCGGCGCGGCGGTGATTCTCAAGCCGTCGGAGGTGACGCCGCTGTCGGCGGTCGAGCTGGCCCGCGGCTGGGCCGAGATCGGCGCGCCGCCGGTGTTCAAGGTGGTCACCGGTGCGGGGGCGACCGGCGCCGCCGTCGTCGAGAACGCCGACTACATCCAGTTCACCGGCTCCACCGCGACCGGCCGCAAGATCGCCGCCGCCTGCGCGGAGCGGATGGTGCCCTACAGCCTCGAGCTCGGCGGCAAGGACCCGGCGATCGTGCTGGCCGACGCCGACATCGACCGCGCCGCGCACGGCATCGCCTTCGGCGGCATGTTCAATGCCGGGCAGGTCTGCATCTCGGTCGAACGGGTCTACGTCGAAGCGCCGGTCTACGACGAGTTCGTCACCAAGCTGACCGCTGCCGTCGCCGCCCTGCGCCAGGGCGAGGACGGTCGGGAATCGAAGAACGATGTGGGCGCGCTGGCCAACGAGAACCAGGTGCGAATCGTGCAGCGCCACGTCGACGAGGCGATCGCGGCGGGCGCGCGGGCGACCACCGGCGGCAAGCGCACCGGCGTCGGCACCTTCTTCGAGCCGACCGTGCTCGTCGACGTCGACCATTCGATGTCGTGCGTCGCCGAGGAGACCTTCGGGCCGACGCTGCCGGTGATGAAGGTGGCCGACGAGGCCGAGGCGATCCGGCTGGCCAACGATTCGATCTACGGCCTGTCGGCGTCGGTGTGGACCGGGGACAAGGCGCGCGGCGAACGCGTGGCCAGGCAGCTGGACGCGGGCGCGGTCAACATCAATGACGTGTTCGCCAACCTGTTCAACCCGGCGATGCCGATGGGCGGCTGGGGCCTGTCCGGTGTCGGCGCGCGCTGGGGCGGGGCGTCGGGCCTGCGGAAGTACTGCCGCGTGCAGGCGATGACCAAGCCGAAGATTCCGACCATGAGCAAAGAGCTGTTCTGGTACCCGTACGACATGAACAAGCTCGTCGTCGCGGTGGCCGCGATGCGGGCCGCCGGTGCGCGCGGCATCCGCCGCATCGACCTCCCGTCGGTGTGGCGGCTCAAGGGCGGCAAATGAGCACGGCGGTCCGCGACCTCGTCGTCGTGATCACCGGCGGCGCCCGCGGCATCGGACTCGCGACGGCCCTGCGGCTGCAGGAGCACGGCGCACGGGTGGCGATCGGCGACATCGACGAGGCAGCGGTGAAAGCGGCAGGCGATTTCGCGCTGTCGGGCGCGCTCGACGTCACCGACCCGGTCTCGTTCGAGGCCTTCCTCGACGAGGTCGAACGCACCGTCGGCCCGATCGATGTGCTGATCAACAACGCGGGCATCATGCCGACCGGCCTGGTGGTCGACGAGCCCGACCGGGTGACCCGCCGGATTCTCGAGATCAACGTCTACGGCGTGATTCTCGGTTCCAAGCTCGGTCTGGCCCGGATGCTGCCGCGCGGGCGCGGGCACGTCATCAACATCGCCTCACTGGCCGGCGAGACGCACATCCCCGGGCTGGCGACCTACAACGCCAGCAAGCACGCGGTGCTCGGCTTCACCGACACCCTGCGTGAGGAGTATCGCGGGTCGGGCGTGCGGTTCTCGGCGGTGTTGCCGACGCTGACGAAGACCGAGCTCGGCGCCGGGGTGAAGACCAACTGGTTGGTGCAGCCGGCCGAACCGGAGCAGATCGCCGCGGCGATCGAGGGGTTGATCGGATCGCCGCGCTCGAAGGTGCGGGTGTCGGCGTTCGCGGGCTATCTGTCCCGGTTCGTGAACCTGCTGCCCGAGGCCGTCGGTGACGGTCTCGGCCGGGCGCTGGGGTCGCGCACGGCCTTCCTCGGTGATGTCGACAGTTCGGCGCGGCGCGCCTACGAGCAACGCGCTCGCGAGAGCTGAACATCCGGAATCCGGCTGCGCGCGCATGGCTCGCCGCGGCCGGATTCCACACACCGAAACCTATTTGTGACGAAACTCACTGTGGCGCAGGGTTTCCGGCACGACCGTGGTCAACGGTCTGTTTCATTGCTCGTCCGCGTCGCCGGGACGCGCGCCACACCGCGCCTGATCGTGTGAAACCGGACGCATTTCCGCTGGTCAACCGCCCAGCAGCCACCTGTCCGCCGCTCAGCGCCCGGTGATCGCACACAAAGTGACGCCTCAATGGTGCAGCACACCATGTCAGGCCATATGCTGTGCATTACCAACCTGGTGACTGTTTTGATCCACCTCCGCGAACTTCCTTGCCCGTTTTGGCTGGATTTTCCCGACCGATTCTGATAGCAAGGTGCTATGGACCCGCATTTGCGCGATCTGCGGTATTTCGTCGCCGTCGCTGAGGAACTGCATTTCACCAACGCCGCCCAGCGGCTGCATATCGCTCAGCCGACGTTGTCACGCCAGATCCGCCAGCTCGAACGCCAGCTCGACGTGGTCCTGTTCGACCGCAACCAGCGCAGTGTCGCCCTCACCGTCGCCGGTAAGGAACTGCTCGAAGGCGCACGCAAGATCCTGGAGCTGTGGGAGGTGACCAACGTCTCCCTGCAGGAAGCCGGCGAAGTGCTGCGCGTCGGTATCCAGTCCGCGCTCGGCCGCGGCCTGCTCAACGACCTGGAGAGCGCCAGCGGCCACCGCCTCGCCCTGCACGCCGCCTCCTGGAACGACCCGTCCAGTGGCCTGGCAGGCCGTCAGGCCGACCTGGCCCTGGTGTGGCTGCCACTGCCCGACCCCAACCGCTACCGCTGGCAGGTGCTGCGTACCGAGCCGCGCTGGGTGCTGCTGCCCGAGACCCACCCGCTGGCCGAGCAGGAGACGATCGAATTCGCCGATCTGCTCGACGAGCCGTTCATCGCCCTGCCGACCGAAGCGGGCGCGGTCCGCGACTTCTGGCTCGGCAACGACGCCCGCGGCGGCCGGGCCGCCAAGATCGGCGCCGAAGCCGCCACCCCCGAAGACAAGCTCGAGGCCGTGAGCCTGGGCCTCGGCGTGTGCTTGCTCGCCGAGAACAACGTGCCGATGTACCGCTGGCCCGGCCTGACCGCGCGCCCGGTCGCCGGTCTCACCCCGTGTGAGCTGGCGGTGGCCTGGCGCGCCGACGACACCCGGCCGACCATCCTGGAATTCGCCGGTCGCGCCGTCGACGGCGGTTTCTCCGAGCCGCAGCAGGTGCAGACCCCGATCGCGGTCTAGTTCGTCAGCTCCAGTTGGGCGGCGAGGCCGAGCAAGGTGGCCTCGCTGCCCGGTGGACCGGCCAGCTGCGCCGCGAGGGGGGTGTGCGCCTCGGGATGGGTGCCCATCGGCACCGACGCGGCGGGCCAGCCGACCAGATTCCAGACACCGGTGAACGGCGCGTAGTGCGCCGAGACGAGCACATTCGCGGTCCAGCCGCGCCCGCTCCACTGTTTGGCCTTGGGCGGCGGTGCCGCGAGCGTGGGCGTGATCACCACGTCGAAGTTCTCGAAGAAGTCGACCAGTCCGGCCTCGATCCGGTCGACCTGGTTCGGCCGCACCAAGCGCAGCCGCCGGATCAGCCTGCCCACCGCGAGGTGCCGCTTGGTGCGGCGTTGCAGCAGGTCGGGGTGCGGTAGCACCGCGGCGTCGGCGAGGCCGGCGCTGGGCCAGCGCAGCGCCATCGCCAGCGCCGTGTCGCCGTAGGGCAGTTCGACCGGCTCCACCAGGTGCCCGGCCGCCGCCGCACGCGCACCCGCCGTGCGCGCTGCCGCCGTCCAGTGCCGATCCACCCGGACGAGTCGCGACGGCGGAGCCACGGCAAGTCCGATGCGTAGTCGCTGCGGTGCGCGTAGCTCGGCCAGATCGGAACGTCCCGCCAGCACCGACAACGCCAGCGCCGCGTCCGACACCGTCGTCGCGAGCACGCCGTTCTCGGCCATGCCTGCCCAGGAATCGACGCCGATGCCCGCGGGCACCACCTGGCGGCCCGGCTTGATCCCGAAGACGCCGCAGGCCGCGGCGGGCACCCGGATCGAGCCGAGCCCGTCGTTGCCGTGCGCGATCGGCACCAGCCCCGCGGCGACCGCGGCGGCCGCGCCACCCGAGGAGCCACCGCAGGTCCGGCCGACATCGCGCGGGTTGCGCGTGACGGTCCCGTCCTCGTCGGTCGTGGCCCACAGGCCGAGTTCGGGCATCGCCGTCACCCCGACGACGATCGCGCCCGCCGCGCGCAGCCTGGCCACCACCGGATGATCCTCGGGCTCCGGCTCGGTCGAACTGGCCGCCGACCCCGCCCGGATCGGCACACCGGCGACCGCGATGTTCTGCTTCACCGCCACCGGCACGCCGGCCAGCGGCAGCTCGTCCAGATCGTCGCGGGCGGCCAGCTCCAGCGCCTCGGCGCGGGCCTGTTCGGCGCGCACGACAGTGAACGCATTGATCTTGCGATTCTCCGAGGAAATCCTGGTCAGCGCCTCGTTCACCACGTCGAGGGGCGCGATTGTGCCCGCGCGTACCCGGGCGGCCAGCGCCGCCGCCGGGCCGCCGATGGGGTATTCGTCGGCGGGTGGGTGCGAAGCGTTCATCGCCACCTCAGCGTCCGTCACGCCGTCGTCGTCGACGGACTCCCATGCTACCGCTGTGAGGTCATCGTGCATGTGCGGATTCGCCCCCGTCGCATGGTCTCGAAATTCGGGTGATCTGCTCTCGAGGCGCAAGTTATCATTCGGGTACGGCTCGGGGGCCGATGGTGTCGGGTGTGGCGGAAGGAATTTCGCTCCGGCCCGCGCGAACCTTAGGTCGGTTGATGATCGATAAGACCGGAAGCGGTGAACTGCCCGACGCGAGCGCCGGACAGTGGACAAACGTGCGCGGCGACATGGTCGACGCGTTCACCCAGGCATGGGGTTCCACGGCCGGGCAGCCGCCCGATATCGCCGAATTCCTGCCCGATGCGCGCACCCTGCGCAGGCAGGCGCTGCATGAGCTGATCCGCATCGATCTGCGCAATCGCTGGCTGCGGCACACCGGCGCCGATGTCACCCGCAAGCGCCTCGCCCACTACTGCGCCGAGTTCCCCGAGCTCGATCCGGCGACGCTGCCGCCCGGGCTGGTGTTCGAGGAGTTCGTGATCCGCAGGCACAGCGGTGAACGCGTCGACCCCCGCGACTGCCTGCGCGAATACCCGGATCAGGCGCCGAGCCTGCGCGCGCTGCTCAACGCCGACGAGCTCGAGCAGAGCACCCATCGCGCCGACGACCCCGATCCGACGGTGAACCAACCACCCGACCCGACTCGTACTACCCAGGTGACCAAGCCCGGGCTCGACCTCACCGCGACAGCGGCGGCGACAGCGACCTCGGCGGCGACCGCCGCCGCGTCGTCGCCGGGCGCGTTCGAGCCACTGGACCGGATCGAAATCGGTCAGCGCATCGGCGATTTCGAGCTGCTGACCGGGCTCGGTACCGGCGCGTTCGCGCGGGTCTTCCTGGCCAGGCAGACCTCGATGCAGCGTTTGGTCGCGGTGAAGATCTCGGCTGACCGCGGCACCGAACCGCAGACCCTGGCCCAGCTCGACCACGACTACATCGTGCGGGTCTTCGATCAGCAATTGCTCGACACCGACACCGACACCGCGCCGTCGGGCGCCCGCCGCCTGCGCCTGCTCTACATGCAGTTCCTGCCCGGCGGCACCCTGCTCGGACTCCTGCGCTGGGTGCGCGCGACCCCGCCCGACGAGCGCAGCGGCCAACTGCTGCTCGACGCGGTGGACGCGGCCATGGAGGAGAAGGGCGAGATCCGCCCGACCGATTCGAGCGTGCGCGCCGAACTGGCCGCGCTGACCTGGCCGGAGACCGTCGCGTGGCTGGGCAGGCGGCTCGCCGAGGCGCTCGACTACGCGGCCGCACACGGCGTACTGCATCGCGATGTGAAACCGGCGAACGTCCTGCTGACCGCGGAGGGCGTGCCCAAGCTGGCCGACTTCAACATCAGCTTCAGCCGCACCGTCGCCGGGACCAGTCCGGTGGCGTATTTCGGTGGCTCGCTGTCGTACATGTCCCCCGAGCAGCTCGAGGCCTGCCATCCCGGTCTCGGCCGCACCGCCGCCGACCTCGACACCCGCGCCGACATCTATTCGCTCGGCGTCGTCCTGTGGGAGCTGCTGACCGGCGCGAAGCCGTTCGACGACAGCACCGCCGAGGCCGCAGGCAGCGGCGACGAGACCACCCTCGAGGCGATGCTGGAACGGCGCACCTCCGGCGTCGACCCCGCCGCGCTCGACCGGGTGCCCGCGAACTGCCCGTCCGCGCTGCGCCGGGTCCTGCTGACCTGCCTCGAACCCGACCGGGCGCGCCGCTGGCCCGACGGCGCGGTGCTGGCCAAGCAGTTCGACCTGTGCCTGGACGAGCGTGCCCGCGACCTGACCGACCCGCCGCCGAAGAGCTGGCGGCTGCAGCTGCGCCGGTTCCCGTTGCTGGCGATGTGGCTGGCCATCGGTATCCCGAACGCCCTCGCCTCCTGGTACAACATCGTGCACAACGAGACGCTGATCGTGAGCAGGCTCAGCGAAACCGCGCAGCAATCGTTCGTGGTGATCACCACCGGGGTGAACCTGGTGTTCTTCCCGATCGGCGCGGCGACGCTCATCTATCTGGCGAGGTTCGTGCTCTCGGTCCCCCGCGGCATGCGCCACGGCAAGCGCTACGATCCGGCGACGCTGCGCCGCACCAGACACGACACCCTGCGAGTCGGCGACCGAGCGGTGATCGTCACGAGCTCGCTCTGGGCCTTGTCGAGCATTACCTTCCCGATCTCCCTGCACCTGGCCGCCGGCGACGTCCCCGCCCGCGCCGTCATCCACTTCTTCGCATCGCTGCTGGTCTGCGGCGCGATCGCGGCCGCCTACCCGTTCTTCCTCGTCACCTTCTACATGGTCCGCTGCATCTATCCGATCTTCCTGCGCCACGGCGAGATCAGTGCCGACGACAGCGCCTGGCTGCGCGGCCTGAGCCGCCGCAGCACCTGGTACCTGGCGGTCGCCGCGTCGGTGCCCCTGCTCGCGGTGGCGGGCGTGACCTTCCTGCCCCCCGTCGACATCCCCGAGGTGATCCTCGCCGTCCGGGTCCTCTGTGTCGGCGGCATCGTCGCCTTCGTCGGCTCCTACCTGCTGTTCCGCGCCCTCGAAGCCGACCTGGCCGCGCTGGATCGGGTCGTCAGCTGACCCGATGAACCCCGCGGCCGCCCGCAGCCGTACCACCGATGTGAGCTCCACACGCACCACCGAGGTGACCAGGCCGGCACCCGGCCGTACCGCCGCCGCGCACCCGACCGATCGCCGTGGGCTCGACCGGATCGAGGTCGGCACGCGAATCGGTGATTTCGAGCTGCTCACCGAGCTCGGCTCTGGCGCGTTCGCCCGCGTTTTCCTGGCCCGGCAGCGGTCGATGCAGCGCCTGGTCGCGGTCAAGATCTCCGCCGACAGCGGCAGCGAGCCACAGACCCTGGCCCAGCTCGACCACGACTACATCGTGCGCGTCTTCGACCAGCAGGTGCTCGATACGCCCGCCGACGGCTCGCCCCGGTTGCGGATGCTGTACATGCAGTTCCTGCCCGGCGGGACGCTGCTCGATGTGCTGCGCTGGGTCCGCGCGACGCCGCCTGAGGAGCGCACCAGCAGCCTGCTCCTCGATGCCGTCGACGCGGCCATGAAGGAGAAGGGCGAGATCCGCCCGACCGACTCGGCGATGCGCGCCGAGATCGCCGGCCTGAGCTGGCCGGAAACCGTCGCGTGGCTGGGCGCCAGGCTGGCTGCCGCGCTGCATCACGCGGCGGGCCACGGCGTGCTGCATCGTGATGTGAAGCCGGCCAATGTCCTGCTCACCGCCGAGGGCGTGCCCAAGCTCGCCGACTTCAACATCAGCTTCAGCCGTTCGGCGGGCACCAATCCGGTGTCGTACTTCGGCGGCTCGCTGGCGTACATGTCCCCGGAACAGCTCGAAGCCTGCCATCCGGGCCGCGATCGCAGCGCCGCCGATCTCGACACCCGCGCCGACATCTACTCGCTCGGCGTCATGCTGTGGGAGCTGCTGACCGGCGCGAAACCGTTCGACGACACCACCGTGCCCGACGACGACCTGCACCCTGAGCTCGCACTGGACGCGGCCCTGGACCGCCGCAACGCGGGCGTGGATGTCGGCCAGGTGCCCGCCGACTGCCCGGCCGCCTTGCAACGGGTACTGCTGACGTGCCTGGCCGCCGACCGCGCCGACCGGTGGGCCGACGGCGCGATGCTGGCCGCGCAATTGGACCTGTGCCTGGACGAGCACGCCCGCGACCTCACCGACCCACCACCGCGCAGTTGGCGAATCCGATTGCAGCCGTACGCGTTTACGGTGCTGGCGCTGTCGATCGCGATTCCGAACGTGCTGGCCGCCTACTACCAGCGTCAGCTCAACACGGCACTGATCCACAGCAGACTCGACCCCGGCACCTTCGCCACCCAGCGCGCCGTCGCCGACATCACCAACCTGATCTTCTTCTCTTCGGGCGGGGCGACGCTGATCTACCTGGGTCGAAGACTGCTGACCATTCCACACCGGCTACGCACCGGTCAGCGCTGCGATCCAGAGACCCTCGACCGAGCCCGCCAGGACTGTCTGCGACTCGGCCACCGAGCCGTCGCGGTGGTGTTCGTGCTGTGGATGGCGGCCGGGGTGATCTACGCGATCACCATCGGGGTGGCGGACCACGGTCTGCCCGCGCGCACGGCACTGCACCTGCTGCTGGTGTCGGCGATCTGCGCCGCCATCGCCATGACGTACCCGTTCTTCCTGATCACCCTGTACCTGGTGCGCTGCGTCTACCCGATGTTCCTGCACCACGGCCAGGACTTCCGCAGCGACGGTAAGTCGCTGACCCGGCTGGCCACCCGGTGCCGCCGCTACCTGGTGGTCGCGGCGTCCATCCCGCTGCTCGTGGTCGCCAGCGCGACGTTTCTGCCGGTCGCGGACCTGCTGACGACGCTCACCCCGCTCCGCACGATCTGCGTGGGCGGGCTGATCGGTTTCGTCTTCTCCTACATCGTGTTCCGGATCATCGAATCCGATATCCGGGCACTACTGCGCGTGACCGGAACGCGAGCACCGGGTCAGGAGTAGACCTTCGGGTCGAGGGTGCCGATGTAGGGCAGGTCGCGGTAGCGCTCGGCGTAGTCGAGGCCGTAACCGACGACGAATTCGTTCGGGATGTCGAAACCGACGTGCGCGACCTCGACGGGGGTGCGCAGCGCGTCGGGCTTGCGCAGCAGCGTCACCACTTCCAGCGAGGCAGGGTTGCGGGTGGCCAGGTTGCGCAGCAGCCAGGACAGGGTCAGACCGGAGTCGATGATGTCCTCGACGATCAGCACATTGCGGCCGGCGATGTCCTTGTCCAGGTCCTTCATGATGCGCACGACGCCCGAGGACGAGGTGGACGAGCCGTAGGAGGACACGGCCATGAACTCGAGCTGGGTCGGGATCGGTAGCGCCCTGGCGAAGTCGGTCATGAAGAAGATCGCGCCCTTGAGGACACCGATCAGCAGGAGGTCGCCTTCGGGCGCATCGGGCGGGTACCGCTTGGCGACGAGCTCGGCCAGCTCTTCGATCTTGGCCTTGATCTGGTCTTCGGTGATCAGCACCGATGCGATGTCGTCTCCGTACACGGAAGTGGGTGTCCCTTCGGTGGTCATGTGGCATCGTTTCGCGGCTGCACGCGTACCGTCAGCGTGCCATGCTCGCGCGCCACGACCAACCTGTGGTCCCTCCCGCCGCCCGCCACCGCGACTCCACCCTGCCCGCGCCAGTTGCTCACCAGGTCGTCGATCGCTTGTAAATGGGCGTTCAGCAAGCCGCTCACGCCCTGCTCGGCGAGCCAGGCCCTGATCGTTCTGCGCCGCAGCGCCGGGGCCGCAGTGGCCAGGATCTCGATCGACAGTGCCGGTCGATCACTGTCGCCGGCGCCACCGTCGCCCGCGCTCGCCGCACGCAGCAAGTCGGCGGTGAGCACGTCGAGCACCTCGCCGTCGGCCCGCAGTTGATCCGCCGTCCGCGCCAGCGCCTGAGCCACGCCGCCCCCGAGCACGTCCTCGAGCAGCGGCAGCACTTCGGTGCGCACCCGCACCCGGGTGTACGCGGGATCGAGATTGTGCGGGTCCGCCCATGGTTCGATACCGAGATCGGCACACATCCGCACCGTCTCCGCCCGCCGGACACCGAGCAACGGCCGCCCCCACGGCGGATTCCACGCCGACATCCCGTGAATAGACCGCCCACCCGACCCCCGAGCCAGCCCGAGCAACACGGTCTCGGCCTGATCATCGAGAGTGTGCCCGAGCAACACCGGCCTGCCCGCACGCGCAGATTCCAGCGCCGCATACCTGGCCACCCGCGCCGCCGCCTCGATCCCGCCGTCCCGCCCGACCTCAACCGGCAGCACCTGAGCTTCCACACAGCCCAATCCGAGCGCCTGCTCAGCCGCCCGCGCGGCCACCTCCCCCGACCCGTCCTGCAACCGGTGATCCACCACGACCGCCGTCACGTCCCCCGCCTCGACGACAGCAGCAGCAACCAAGGCCAGCGAATCAGCTCCCCCCGACAACCCCACCACAACCGGCATCCGCCCACCCCGCGCCGCAACCCACTCCCGCACACCCCGCCGCACAGCCAGCACAGCCGACGTCTCCGGCAGCCGCATTCTCATATCTGCAGGCTACTCAGCACCCCAGAACAACTGACCACCGCGAGCACATGGGTAACTCACCGGGCACGGACAAACTCACCCACCCCGATCACCGCCGGCCGCCAATGCCACCTGAGCGGCAGGCAGGTCTGGCCTGAATACGCGGAGAGGCGGTCAGAGCACTCGGTTGATCCAGCGTTCCGGGTCGTCTACTTCGTCGAGTCTCGGCAGGGTTTCCGCGTCGGTCCACACCGCGTTGAACTCCGTCACCCCGACCCGCTCGACGACCGCATCGACGAACTTCTTCCCCCGCACATACTGCGCGACCTTCGCGTCCACCCCGAGCAGTGCGCGCAGCAACCGCTGGATCGGATTGGTCGGCTTCTTCCTGCGCTGGTCGAAGGCAGCGCGGATGTCGGCGACGGTCGGCACCACCGTGGGTCCGACGGCGTCCATCACGTGATCGGCGTGTCCTTCCAGCAGGGTGCCGAGCATGAGCAGCCGGTCGAGGGCCTCGCGCTGCGGTGGGGCCTGGGCGGCGCGCAGCAGGCCGACGACCCCGCGGCTGTTGGGGTCGTCGGCGGTGTCGCCGTTGCGCCGGGACCGCACCTCGGCGATCAGCCTGCTGAGCATCTCGCTCATCGGCTCCTCGCCGACCACGCTGAGGAGGTCGACATTGGTGCGCATGTAGTCGGCCAGCCACGGCGCCGAGGAGAACTGCACCCGGTGGGTCACCTCGTGCAGGCAGACCCACAGCCGGAAGTCGGACGGGTCGACGCCGAGCGCCCGCTCGACGCTGAGGATATTGGGCGCGACCAGCAGCAGGGTGCCGTCTTCGCCGGTGAACGGGTCGTATTGGCCGAGGATCGCGGTGGACAGGAACGCCAGCATGGTCCCGGCCTGCAGCCCGGCGGGCTTCCCGACGAATCTGCCGACCGGGGTGGTGATGTCGGTGCCGGTGAGCACGGCCATCGAGTCGGCGGCGGCGGAGATCCAGCCGGGCCGGTCGACGATCCTGGCCTCGGGCACCGGCCGGTCGTCGAGCAGTCCGCTGACCTCACGCACCGGCCCCTCGGCCCGCACCGAGGCGGCGGCGAGCTCGGCGACGACCTGTTCGGCGGTCTGCCGGGAGGTGCGCGGCCCGGCGGGCGCCAGCACAGCGCCGGTGCGCGCGGCGAGCCGCCAGTCCACGGCGCCACTGAATCCGGAGGTCGTCCCGGTCTTGTCGTCGGTCATCGCCACCCGCTCTCAGGAGCATCCGCAGTTGCGCAGGGTGCCCGCCACCGCGTCGAGCGCGGGCCTGCTGACCTCCGGCAGTCGGTCGTTGGACATCAGCGCGAAGGTCAGCACCCGGCCGTCACGGTCGAGCACATACCCGACCAACGCGCTGGCGACGCTCAGAGTTCCGGTCTTGGCGCGCACCCAGCCCGCGCCCGCCCGGTTCTGGGTGACGAAGCGCGGCGCCAGCGTCCCTGTGCCGCCCGCGACCGGCAGGTCGTCCAGCAGCGGTGCGAGAGCCGCTGCGCGCGGGTCGCTTTCGGGCCTGGCCTGGGTGCCCGCCGGCACCACCGTAGATTCGCCGGTCGGCTTGGCCGCGGTCGCGATGATCGAGTCGAGCAGCCGCGGCGGCACCCGGTCGTCGACCGAGAGCCCGCTGTTGTCGGCCAGATGCAGCCCGGCGACGTCGAATCCCGCGCTGGTCAGCGCCGCGGTCGTGGCCGCGACCGCACCGGCGAAGGAGGCTTCGTGCCCGGTCGCCACCGCCAGTTCCCGCCCGATCGTCTCGGCGAGCACATTGTCGGAGTGGATCATCATGTCGTGCAGGCGAACTCGCAGCGGCGCCGATTCCACCCTGGCGAGCTCGGCGCCGCTCTGCGCGGCCGGACCGACCCGCACGGCGGCGGGGTCGACGCCGAGTTCGGCGGCCAGCGCCCGCCCGGCTTCCAGCGCGGGAGTGGAGGTGCGCGGCGAGTAGTCGGCCGACGGATCGAACCGGCCGCCGTCGAGCATGATCGGTTCGATCGGGGTGATCGAGCCCTCCGGGATGTCGATCGGGTCCCAGCCCGAGGCCATGGTCGGCCCGGTGTAGGCCGAGGTATCGACGACGATCGCGTTCACCTGCCTGCCGGCGGCCTTGACCTGCGCGGCCAGATCCGCGATCCGGGCGCCATCGGTGTAGTAGCCGCCGTCGGCCCTGGTGGTCAGCGTCGGATCGCCGCCCGCGACGAGCACCAGCTCTCCCGGCGCACCCGCGACGACCTTGGTCGGCACCCGCTGATCGTCGGGCAGCGTGAGCAGCGCGGCTGCGACCAGCATGACCTTGGCCGTCGAGGACGGAATCATCGCCTTGGCGGGATCCTGGCTCCACAGCACGGCCCCGCTGGTCGGATCGGTGACCTGCCCGGCGAAAGCACCAAGATCGGGGCTGCCGACCACGGGCGCCAGCGCCGCGGCGATCCCGGCCACCGTCGGCGCGGGCGCGTCCGACCTGGTCGGCGTCACCCGCGCGGCGGGCGCCTCGCCCCGCGGCGGCTCGGCGACGGTCAGCCCCCCGTGCCGGAACTCCGGTGTCCACGGTTTCGCGATCACCGCGAACCCACCCGCGATCACCAGCATCGCGACAACCACCGCGGACAGCCAGATCCACAGCGACGATCGCCCACCCCGCGATCCCGTCTTGTCGGCGCTTCGATCGATCACGACCGTCGGTGCTTCGTTGCCATAGGGCGGATGACCCGTTCCGCGCTGATCCATCAGGCCACCCGGCCGACCGGAATCTCGAACCCTGACATCAACGCCTCACCGATCCTCGACTGTCTCGCCCGACACGCCTCGACTGCGCGCTGAGCCGCCTGCCGCACCGGTGTTCCAGCACACCACACTATCCTCGTTGCGCAACGGTTCCCCAGAACGATCTGGCGAGTCGGCAGACTGCACTCGAACGAACAAGGAGATGGCGTGGAGTTCGACGTCACCATCGAGATCCCCAAGGGTTCTCGGAACAAGTACGAGGTCGATCACGAGAGCGGCCGGGTCAAGCTCGACCGGTACCTATACACCTCCATGGGCTACCCGGCCGACTACGGCTTCATCGAGAACACCCTCGGCGAGGACGGCGATCCGCTGGACGCGCTGGTGCTGCTGCCCGAGTCGGTGTTCCCCGGCGTCATCGTCGAGGCCCGCCCGGTCGGCGTGTACCGCATGACCGACGAGGCAGGCGGCGACGACAAGGTGCTGTGTGTGCCCGCGGGCGACCCCCGCTGGGATCACATCCAGGACCTGGCCGACGTCTCGGAGTTCGAGCTGTCCGCGATCAAGCACTTCTTCGAGCGCTACAAGGACCTCGAGCCGGGCAAGTTCGTCCAGGGTTCGGAGTGGCTGGACCGCGCCGAGGCCGAGAAGATCATCGAGGAGTCCTTCGCCCGCCTGAAGGAATCCGGCCACTGAGCTGACGGTGCACGAAAAACGGGAAGTCCGAATCAGGTTCGGGCTTCCCGTTCTCGTTGCCCGGCAAGGGCTGGGCGTGAATCAGTACCAGATGTAGAGATCCCAGCCGTCCCAGTTCTCGGTGCACTCCCAGTAGTAGCCGCCGGTGTAGGACGACTCGCCGTCGGCGCGACAGGCGGTCAGGGTGGCGTAGGTGCCGTAATACGTGCCGACCGGACCGGCGGCGGCGTTGCCCGCAGCGACCGTCGACACCCCGGCGACGGTCGCGACGGCCAGCAGTCCGGCGGCGATGGTGGATTTGATGCGCATGTCGTGTGCTCCTCTGTGCTCGTGTTCGACGTTGTGAACGCTATGGGCGCATCGATGTCGAAACAGCCACCCCTAGGGGGACTTTCGCCCCCACCATGGGCACTTCACCTTCCCCACCCTGGAATTCGGCACAGAGCCGACAGTGGCGGCAGCGCGACGTCACGTCGCACTGCCGCCACTGTCGATGCGGCGCACCCGATCACACCGGGGGCACGGCGGCCCCTTCGGCGGCTTTCGCGTCCCCCGCCGCCTGGATTCCGCCCTGCATCCGCAGCGGGACCTCCTTCCAGAACAGCACCAGGATCAGCGCGAGCAGCGCCACCGCGGTGCCCACCAGGAACACCGTCGACATCGAGTCGGCGAAACCGACCTGGAACGGCTTGGCCAGTGCCGGATCCAGCTGCTGGATGATCGAGCTGTCCTGCAGCACCTCGCCTGCGGCCGACGTGTCGTGCGCCAGCAGGCCTTTGGCCAGTGCCGCGTCGGCCGGGTTCGCGCTCTGCGCGCCCGCGACCACGGCCTGCTGATAGGCGGGGTCGGCGGCCGACTGCTGCAGCTGCTCGGTGATGTTCGGCGTGAGCAGCGAGAACAGGATCGACAGGAAGACCGCGGCGCCGAGGGTGCCGCCGATCTGCCGGAAGAAGGTCGCCGACGCGGTGGACACGCCCATGTCCTTGGGCGGCAGCGCGTTCTGTAGCGCCAGCGTCAGCGGCTGCATCAGGTTGCCGAGGCCGAAGCCGGTCAGCGCCATGAAGATCATCGCCAGCCACAGCGGACTGTCGGCGTCGAGCAGGTGCAGCAGGAACAGCCCGAGGGTCAGCGTGCTCGCGCCGATCACCGGGAACACCCGGTAGTGACCGGTTTTCGAGATCAACCGGCCCGACACGATCGAACCGATCATCAGCCCGAGCACCATCGGCAGCATCTGCAGGCCCGCCTCGGTGGGGCCCGCGCCCCGCACGACCTGCAGGTACTGCGGCAGCAGCAGCATGCCGCCGAACATCGCGGCGCCGACGACGAACGAGATCACCACGCCCAGCGCGAAAGTCCCGTTCGAGAAGATGCGCAGCGGGATCAGCGCGGCATCGCCCATGAACTTCTCGACCACGACGAATCCCGCGAGGCCGAGCGCTCCGATGACGTAGCAGAGCACCGATCCGGTACTGCTCCAACCCCATTCACGCCCCTGCTCGGCGACGATCAGCAGCGGCACCAACCCGACCGCGAGGACGACCGCACCGGCGTAGTCGATGCGATGGGTGGCGTGCGGCTTGCGCGGCAGGTGCAGCACCCTGGTCACCACGACCAGCGCGAGCAGGCCGAGCGGCACGTTCACCAGGAACACCCAGCGCCACCCGGTGATGCCGAGAATGGTGTCCTGCCCGGCGAGCAGGCCGCCCAGCACCGGTCCGAGCACGCTCGAAATACCGAACACGGCAAGGAAATAGCCCTGGTAGCGGGCGCGTTCCCGCGGGCCGATGATGTCGCCCATGATGGCCAGCGCCAGCGACATCAAGCCGCCCGCGCCCAGGCCCTGGAACGCGCGGAAGGCCGCCAGCTGGTACATCGAGGTCGCCAGCGTGCACAGCAGCGAGCCGATGATGAACAGCCCGATCGCGGTGAGGAAGAACGGCTTGCGGCCGAACATGTCCGAGAGCTTGCCGTAGAGCGGGGTGCTGATCGTGGCGGTGATGAGGTAGGCCGTCGTCGCCCAGGCCTGCAGCGAATAGCCGTGCAGGTCGTCGGCGATGGTGCGGATGGAGGTCGACACGATCGTCTGATCGAGCGAGGCCAGCAGCATGCCGAGCATGAGGCCGGACAGGATGGTCAGGATCTGGCGGTGGGTGAAACCGGCGGGTGATTCCACCGGGGCCGCGGTTGTCGTCACGAATCGTTCTCCATCGCGGTAGAGCTCAGTGCGGGCGGGCGGGTCAGCAGGGTCGGGCGGGCCGCGTCGTAGTCCTCGACGAACCGCGCCAGCAGCGCGGCGAACGTCGCGCGGTCGGCGCCCGACCAGTTCTCGGTGACGATGGCGACGGACTCCCGGCGGCGGGTCCGGATCCGTTCGGCGGTCTCGCGGCCGTAGTCGGTCACCTGGAGGACGGTGGCGCGGCCGTCGTCGGGATCGGCGGCGCGCACCACCAGTCCCCGCTCCACCAGCTGCGCGACCTGCCTGCTCACCGTCGACGCGTCCGAGTGCACCGCCTCGGCGAGGGCCCCCGAACGCATCGGCCCGTCGCAGACCAGCCGGAACAGCACGACGAAGCCCGCCGGGTCGATGCCGGAACGGTCCTTGATCTGGGCCAATGCCCGGTCGCGCAGGCGGTGCAGCCGGACGAGCTGGAGCGCGATCGAGTCGATCGCGGGCTCGTTCTCACTCACTGTGGTTTCACCTTTACTTGCATCAATCAATTAGTTGTGTGATGCAAGTATGTAGAGAGAACGGTCGCCGGGGCAACCGTTTGAACTGTCTTTACTCGCCCTTGAACTCGGGCGCGCGCTTCTGGAACACCGCCGTGATCGCCTCGGTGAGGTCCTTCGACGGCAGGAACGCCGCGTTCCACGTCGACACGTAGCGCAGGCCCTCGGCCACCGCGGGGGCGGTCCGCTGCTCGAGCACGTCCTTGATGCCCTGCACCACCAGCGGCGGGTTGTCGGCGATCTCGCGGGCCATCGCGTGCGCGGCGGCGACCACGGCCTCCTGATCGGCGAACACCTCGTTGACCAGGCCCATCCGCTCGGCGCGGGCCGCGTCGATGTCCTTGGCGGTGAAGGCCAGCTCGCGCAGGTTGCCCTCGCCGATGATGCCGGGCAGACGCTGCAGCGAACCGATGTCGGCGACGATCGCCACCTTCGCCTCACGCAGGCTGAACTGGGCGTCTTCGCTGGCCAGGCGGATATCGGCGGCGGCGATCAGATCCAGGCCACCACCGATGCACCAGCCGGACACGGCCGCGATCACCGGCTTGGTGCACTCGGCGACCGCGGTCACCGAGGCCTGCATGCCGCGCACCACCTTGAGGAACTCGGTGCGCGGCGCAGCCTTCGCGTCGTCGGCCAGCACGGGCGCGAGCATGCCGCCCATCGCCGCGAGGTCGAGCCCGAACGAGAAGTGCTTGCCCGCGCCGGTGAGCACCACCGCCCGGACCTGCGGGTCGGCGTCGAGCTCGCGGAAGATCTCCGGCAGCTCGCGCCAGAAATCGGGTCCCATCGCATTGCCCTTACCCGGCCCGGTCAGCGTGACCTGGGCAACGTGGTCGGCGATCTCGACGGTAAAAGCCTGCCAATCAGTCATGTGGCGAGTCTATTGGCGCGCGGCCAGGGACGTGCGCGGCCCCTGGGGTCAACCCCAAAATGGCGCTCCCCCGGCATATTTCCCGCAATCGACCTACTCTGGATCTCATGCGCAGGTCGTCTCTTCCGGCGGTCGCATGCCGCGTCGCCGATACCCTCATCGCCCGCGGGCATCACGGCGTCATCGTTTCCCCCGAGACGCCCGCCCCCACCGCGGCCGATGCCGCTCGCGCCATGGGCGCCCACCCCACCGCGATCACCACCTCCCAGGTCTTCCTCCTCGACAACGACCCCGTCCTGATCCTGGTCGCGGGCCATCACCAGGTCGACCTGACCCGCACCGGCAAACGCCTGGAAGGCACCCTGATCCCGGCCCCCACCGCCCTGGTCGAGCGGATCACCGGTCAGCCGATCGACGGCACCGCGCCCGTCGGCCACCCGACCAACCTCCCCACCTGGGTCGACACCGCCCTCGCCGCGCACCCCGAGGTCTGGGCCGCGGGCGGCCACCCGAACACGGTGTTCCGCACCAACTTCCGCGAACTGGTCCGCATCACCGCAGGCCTGCCGATCGAGGTCGACTGAGGTCCACCGGGCGTGATGTGCGTCGAGCGGGCCGACCGGACCCTGGGCGGGGCTCCGGTGCGGGCGTAGTTTGGGGCGGTGAGTGAAGTGCGACGTACTCCGGCCGAACTGGTGGTCCCCGACGATCTGAGCGGGATCACCGCCGAGCAGTACCGGGCATCGATGCGGCACTACCCGGCAGGGGTCACCGTGGTGACGATCGGCGCCGAGCACGGCCCGGTCGGCTTCACCGCGACGTCGTTCGCCTCCCTCTCCCTGGAACCGCCCCTGGTGTCGTTCAACATCGCCCACACCTCGTCGAGCATCGACGCCCTGCGCGCCGCCGACTCGGTGGTCATCCACTTCCTCGGCGAGCACCAGCACCACCTCGCCCACCGCTTCTCCCGCACCGCCGCCGACCGCTTCACCGACCGCTCCCTGTGGACCACCCTCGACACCGGCGAACCAGTCCTGCACGGCACCCCCATCTGGCTCCGCACCACCCTCCACCAACTCATCGACATCGGCGACCACACCCTCGCCGTCGGCCTGGTAACCCGAGTCCACGACGAGACCAACGAAACCCCTACCGCCGCCCCCCTCCTGTACTACAACGGCAAATACCACCGCCCCACCGCCCTCGACACCTGATCGGGCGGGACGGCGGGGCCGCAATACTCGACTCGGGAGGGATTCAGCCGATCAGGCAGGGGGCGGCGCCTGCTGGGGAATCGGCGGTGAGGGGGCGGGTTTCGGGGGTGGGGTTCCAGAGGCCTTCGGTGGTGGCGTAGTTCCAGGTGGGGCCGGCGGTGACGAGGGTGGCGACGGCGGTGATCAGGCGGTCGACGTCGGCGGCGGTGGTGCCGAGGCCGATGCTGGCGCGGAGGGCGGCGTCGAGGCCGAGGCGGGCGAGGAGGGGGTGGGCGCAGAAGCGGCCGTCGCGGATGCCGATGGCGTGTTCGGCGGAGAGGTAGGCGGCCACCTGGCCGGGGGCGTAGCCGGCGACGGTGAAGGCGACGATGCCGACACAGTCGGGACTGTCGGACCAGATGCGGACCAGGTCGACGCCGGGGATCGCGCACAAACCGTCGCGCAGACGGTCGGCCAGGAAGCGTTCGTGGGCAACGAGTTCGGCGGGGTCGATGGCGGCCAGCGCGTCACAGGCGGCGGCGATGGCGGCCGCGCCCAGCACATTCGGCGAGCCCGCCTCGTGCCGCTGCGGCGCCGCGGCCCACTCGACCTGCCCCACATCGACATTGCGCACCGCACCACCACCGGCCAGGTACGGTTCGCCCGCGTCGAGCCAGTCCCGCTTGCCGACCAGCACACCGGCGCCGAACGGCGCGTACAGCTTGTGCCCGGAGAAGGCGAGATAGTCGATTCCGGTCTCGCGCAGGGAGATCCGGCGATGCGGGGCCAGCTGCGCGGCGTCCACGAGGATGCGCGCGCCACACAGGTGGGCGATGGTCGCCAGCCGCTCCAGCGGCAGCACCTCACCGGTGACATTGGACGCCCCGGTCACCGCGAGCAACGCGGCCGGCTTGCTGCACAGTTCGGCGACGACCCGCCGGATCGTCTCCTCGACGGTGTCGGCGGCCTGCACGACGCGACGGCCGTGCGCGGTCCACGGCAGGAAGTTCGCGTGATGCTCGATATCGAGCACGACGGTCTCGCCGGGCACGCAGCCTGCCAGCAGGTTCAGCGAGTCGGTGGTGTTGCGGGTGAACACGACGACCTGGTCGTCGCACGCGTCGAGGAACCGGGCGACCGCGCCGCGCGAGGCCTCGTAGCACTCGGTGGAGATCCGCGAGGCGTAGCCGGCGCCGCGGTGCACGCTGGCGTAGTACGGCAGCAGCCGCGAGATCCGGTCGGTGACCTGCCGCAACGCGGGCGCGCTCGCCGCGTAGTCGAAGTTGGCGTAGGTGCTGGTCCCGCCCTGCACGAGCGGAACCTGCAGGTCGGCGCCGGACACGGCGGCGAGGGCACAGGTGGGGTCGATAACTGCGGTCATGACGAAATCCCGTCGGCTCAGGGACTCGTTCCCGAAAAGGGTGCTGCGAGTCCGCGCTTGCCGCGCCCACTGCGGACGGCGGCCTGGTCGTCACCCGGAGCACCCCACCGCGGAGGAGGGTTGCCGACCAGCTAGCCGGGGCTTGTCGCTGGTACTCGTGACCTGTGGACGAGAGTGACAGACGATCACGCGAGCTGTCAAGAACCCCCGAACCGAACGGGATCACCACGCGACAGGTAATCCCCACGCCCGCAACACCATCTGCCATCTCCGTGCCGCCCCGCAGTTGCCGGTGAGTTGCCTCCCGCGCAACCGACGGCCGATCATCTGCCCACTCCATGGTGGAGACCCCAAATGATTGAGTTCCCCCACCATTTGTTAGAGTGGCTGCCATGTCCACGAACACGAACTCCGTCCGCGGCCTGCCGCGCTACCCGGTGTACGCGCTCGGACGGCTCACCAAGGCACTGCACGCCGAGATCGACGTGCCGCTGCGCGATCACTGGGTGCTCACCTTCATCGAGGAGAACGCCGACCTGACACAGAAGAAGGTCGGCGATGCGCTCGGTATCGACCGCAGCGAAGTCGTCCGGCTGGTCGACGCGCTCGAACGCGCAGGCCTGGTCGAACGCACCCGCGACGGCAAGGATCGCCGCAAGTACCGGCTGCGGATCACCGATGCCGGGCGCAAGCAGTGCAAACGCACCGACCGCCTGATCGCCGACGCCACCGCGCGGGTGCTCGAGCGGCTCGACGCCGACGAACAGCGCGCGCTGCACCGGCTGGTGCTCACCGCGCTCGGCGAAATCCCGGAATCGCCGTCGTGATCGGCGCCGACGGCACGCCGCGCGCTGCCGTTGCGCCACACCTTCTCCGAGTACCGTTGGCACCTGGTGACCATCCCGTTTGCCCTCCGGTAACCCGACCGTGAAACAACAGACGACACCGATGGGGGTCAACCGATGAGAGGTGGACTGAGCGCCATGCTCGAGCCACGCACTGAGGACCCGGCGAGCCGGTTGCGTGACCCACTGCTGCGCGCCGACCTGGCCGCGCCGCCGCGCACCCTGGTGGACATCCTGACCAGCACCGCCCTGGCCCACCCCGACGCACCCGCCATCGACGACGGCACGGTCGTGCTCAGCTACCTGGAACTGATCGCCGCGATCGAGTCCAGGATGACCGAGCTCACCGCGGCGGGCGTGCGGCCAGGCGACCGGGTCGGCGTACGGATGCCCTCGGGCAGCGCGGCGCTGTACGTGACGATCCTGGCCGTCCTCTACTGCGGCGCCGCCTACGTGCCCGTCGACGCCGACGATCCGGAGGAACGGGCCAGGCTGGTGTTCGGCGAGGCCAGGGTGAGCGCGCTGGCCACCGCCGAGGGCATCGAGTCGGCCACCGCCGCCGCGGGCCGCGCACCGGCCTCGGACTGGAACACCCTGCCGACCCCCGCCGACGACGCCTGGATCATCTTCACCTCCGGCTCCACCGGCACGCCCAAGGGCGTCGCGGTCACCCACCGCAATGCCGCCGCCTTCGTCGACGCCGAGGCCGGGCTGTTTCTGCAGCGCGCGCCGATCGGCCCCGGCGACCGCGTACTGGCCGGTCTATCGGTGGCCTTCGACGCCTCCTGCGAGGAGATGTGGCTGGCCTGGCGGCACGGCGCCTGCCTGGTCCCCGCCCCGCGCGACCTGGTCCGCACCGGCGCCGACCTCGGCCCGTGGCTCATGCGCCGGGAGATCAGCATCGTCTCCACCGTGCCGACACTCGCCGCGACCTGGCCCGCCATGGCGCTGGACTCGGTGCGGCTGCTCATCTTCGGCGGCGAAGCCGTCCCGCCGGAACTGGCCGAGCGCCTGGCAGGCGGCGCCGACCGCGAGGTATGGAACACCTACGGCCCCACCGAAGCCACCGTCGTCGCCTGCGCCGCGCTGCTCGACGGGAACATGCCGATCCGCATCGGCCTGCCGCTGGACGGCTGGGACCTCACCGTCGTCGACGCGCAGGGCAACCCGGTGCCCGAGGGCGAGACCGGCGAACTCGTCATCGGCGGCGTCGGCCTGGCCCGCTACCTGGATCCGGCCAAGGACGCCGAGAAGTACGCCCCGCTGCCCTCGCTCGGCTGGGAACGCGCCTACCGCAGCGGCGATCTGGTCCGCAACGACCGCGCCGGCCTGATCTTCCTAGGCCGCGCCGACGACCAGATCAAGATCGGTGGCAGGCGCATCGAGCTCGGCGAGATCGACAACGCCCTGCAGCACCTGCCCGGTGTCAGCGGCGCGGCCGCCGCGATCCGGACGACCAAGGCGGGCAACAAGATCCTGGTCGGCTACCTCACCGGCGCCGGCCCCGATTTCGACATCAAGCAGGCCAGAAAGATCCTGGCCGAACAACTTCCGGCCCCGCTGGTACCGCGACTCGCGATCGTCCCCGATCTGCCGACCCGCACCTCCGGCAAGGTCGACCGCAATGCCCTGCCCTGGCCGCTGCCGAGCAGCGACGAGTCCACGGAATCCGGCGGCCTCGGTGGCACTGCGGCCTGGGTGGCCGGGCTGTGGGACGCCATCCTCGGCGCCGAAGCCACCGACCTCGACGCCGACTTCTTCGATCTGGGCGGCGGTTCACTGGCGGCGGCCCAGCTGGTCGGCGCGCTGCGCGAGCAGTATCCGCACGTCACCGTGGCCGACCTCTACGACCATCCGCGCCTCGGCTCGCTCGTCGACCTGCTCGACGACAGCGCGCCGGTCGCCGCCGTCGACGAGCGCGTCGTCACGCCGACGCCGCTGCGCGCGCAGATCACCCAGGTGCTGGCCACGATTCCGCTGACCACCCTCACCGGCTTGCAGTGGGTCACCTGGCTGGCGGTGGTGTCGGCGATCGCGGGCTGGTCCGGCTCGCTGCCGTGGCTGCCACGGCTGTCCTGGTGGTGGATCGTGCTGGCGTTCGTGCTGTTCATCTCGCCGCTCGGCCGGATGACGCTGTGCGTGGCGGGCGCGCGGATCCTGCTGGTGGGGCTGCGGCCTGGCACGTACCCGCGCGGCTCGGGGGTCCACCTGCGACTGTGGGCGGCCGTGCGGCTGTCCGAGGCCAGTGGGGCCGAAAGCCTGTCCGGCGCACCGCTGATGGTGCCGTTCGCCCGTGCGCTCGGCGCGCGGATCGGCAAGGGCGTCGACCTGCACACCCTGCCGCCGGTCACCGGCATGCTCGATCTCGGCGACGGCGCCAGTGTCGAACCCGAGGTGGATCTGTCCGGCTACTGGGTCGACGGCGATGTCGTGCATATCGGCGGCATCACCATCGGCGACGGCGCGGTGATCGGCGCCCGCTCGATCCTGCTGCCCGGCACCAAGATCGGCAAGAAGGCCGAGATCGCCCCCGGCTCGGCGGTATCGGGCAAGGTCAAGGCCGAACAGGAGTGGGCGGGCTCGCCCGCGACGAAGACCGGCAAGGCACCGCGCCGCTGGCCCGATCACGCACCGGAACGCGCCAGGCACTGGCTGCTGGTGTTCGGCCTGTCGTCGATGGCGCTGGCCGCCATGCCCGTCCTCGGTCTCGCCGTCGGTGGCACCTTCATCGCCTGGTGGGTCCGCGAGGAGACCACCATCGGCGCCGCCGCGCTGCGCGGCTTCGCGATCCTGCCGGTCGCGACCCTGCTCAGTCTCGGTGTGTACGCCGCGGCGACCGTGATCGCCGTCCGCCTGCTCGGTATCGGCCTGCGCGAGGGCTACCACCCGGTGCGCAGCCGGACCGGCTGGCAGGTGTGGGCGACCGAACGCCTGCTCGACTCGGCGCGCACCTTCCTGTTCCCGCTCTACGCCAGCCTGCTCACCCCGCTGTGGCTGCGCCTGCTCGGCGCCCGGATCGGCAAGAACGTCGAGGCCTCGACCGTGCTGCTGCTGCCCAAGTTCACCGTGGTCGCCGACGGCGCCTTCCTGGCCGACGACACCATGATCGCCAGCTACGAACTCGGCGGCGGCTGGCTGCGGATCGGCGAGGCGAAGGTCGGCAAGCGCGCCTTCCTCGGCAACTCCGGCATGACCGCGGTCGGGCGCCGGGTGCCCAAGAACGGCCTGGTCGCGGTGCTCTCGGCCGCGCCGAGCAAGGCCAAGGCGGGTTCGTCCTGGCTGGGCAGCCCGCCGGTGCGCCTGCGCCGCGCGACCGAATCCAGCGACACCTCACGCACTTTCGATCCGCCGCTGCGGCTGAAACTGGCCCGCGCCGTCGTCGAGACCTGCCGGTTGATCCCGGTGATGGTGACCTTCGCCATCGGCCTCGGTGTGCTGTTCGTCCTGGCGCTGATCGCCCAGCATTCCGACTACCTCGTCGCGGCACTGCTGTCCGGCCTGGTCCTGATGGCGGCGGGCGCGGTGGCGGGGGCTCTCGCGGTGGCCGCGAAGTGGTTGCTGGTCGGGCGGATTCGCGCCGTCGAGCACCCGCTGTGGAGTGCGTTCGTGTGGCGCAACGAGGTCTCCGACGCCTTCGTCGAGACCGTCGCCGCACCCTGGTTCGCCCGCGCCGCGACGGGTACACCCGTAATGAATCTGTGGCTTCGCGGACTCGGTGCCAAGATCGGCCGCGGGGTATGGTGCGAGTCCTATTGGCTACCGGAGGCAGACCTCGTGACACTCGGTGACGGCGCGACCGTGGAACGTGGCTGTGTGGTGCAGACCCATCTGTTCCACGACCGCATCATGTCCATGGACACTGTCACGCTGGACGCGGGCGCCACCCTCGGACCGCACTGTGTCGCCCTGCCGGCCGCCCACATCGGCGCGGGCGCCACCATCGGACCGGCGTCGCTGGTGATGCGCGGCGACGTGGTTCCGCCGTCGACTCGCTGGTGGGGCAATCCCATCTCGCCGTGGACCGGCACCGCCCCGATGCCGGAGTCGAGGCAGCGCGGAGCCGCCTGATGCGGAGCAAGTTCTACGAGGAACCGATCGATACCTACCTGCCGCAGAACGGTAATCGCGGCTACCGCGTGTCCAGGTACGAGCTGGAGCTGAGCTACCGGCCCGCCAGCAACCGGCTGGCCGGGCGCGCGGTGATCATCGCGGTCACCACCATGGTGCGGGGCTGGTTCACGCTCGACCTGTCGCAGGCGCTGACCGTGTCGAAGGTGTTCGTCAACGGGGCAAAGGCCGCGAAGTTCAGTCATCAGCAGGGCAAGCTCGCGGTCACCCCGCAGCAGAAGATTCCCGCGGGCGGCGTCCTGGAGGTCACCGTCCACTACGCGGGCACCCCCAAACCGGTGCGCGGGCCGTGGGGCGAGGTCGGCTGGGAGGAGCTCACCGAGGGTGCGCTCGTCGCCAGTCAGCCCAACGGCGCGGCGTCCTGGTTCCCGTGCGACGACCACCCGAGTTCCAAAGCGTCCTACCGGATCTCGATCACGACCGACAGCCCGTTCTACGCCGTCGCCAACGGCACCCTGATGCGCAAGCAGGCCAAGGCCAGCCAGACCACCTGGGTGTACGAGGCGCCGGAGCCGATGGCCAGCTACCTGGCGACGATCCAGATCGGCAACTACCGCAAGTACCGGATCGGCGAGCACGGCGAGCCGGTGCCGATGCAGGCCGTCGTGCCGCCGCGGCTGCGCCTCAGCTTCGACCACGACTTCGCCCGCCAGCCCGAGATGATGGCGCTGTTCACCGAGAAGTTCGGCCCGTACCCGTTCGAGAACTACACCGTGGTCGTCACCGACGACGAGCTCGACATCCCGATCGAGGCACAGGGCATCTCGGTGTTCGGCGCCAATCACTGTGACGGCAAACGCGGTTCGGAACGGCTCGTCGCGCACGAACTGGCCCACCAGTGGTTCGGCAACAGCCTGACCCTGAAGCAGTGGCGCGATATCTGGCTGCACGAGGGCTTCGCCTGCTACGCCGAATGGATCTGGTCGGAGGCCTCCGGTGGCCCGACCGCCGACCAGCTGGCCAGGGCCGCGCGGGCCAACCTGGCCCGCCAGCCACAGAACATCATCGTCGGCGACCCCGGTCCCAAGGACATGTTCGACGACCGGGTCTACAAGCGCGGCGCGCTCACCCTGCACGCCCTGCGCCTGGAACTGCGCGACCACCTGTTCTTCGAACTGATCCGGGAATGGACCGCGCGCTATCGCCATTCCTCGGTCACCACCGAGGAATTCGTGGATCTGGCAGGCCATTACTGCGTGACACAGCTGCGCCCGTTGTTCGCGGTCTGGCTCGGCACCAAGCCGCTGCCGCAGCTACCGCCGCTGGGCGGGTAGGGCTTCAGAACACCAGGTAGCGCTGCGCGAGTTCTTCGACGAGGGGATCGTCGGACGGCACCATCTCGAGCGCCTCGAGGTCATCGGCCACCGAGATGCTGCGGGCGTCGTCGCGCTCGGGGTCGGGGCCGTCCTCGGCGAGCTGGCGCAACAACTTCTGTCGGACTCGATCCTTCAGTGAATCGCGCATGCCTCCAGATTGCCCCCTGATCGGCGCGGATACCAGTATCAGACGGGCGTGAGCCAGGTTCCCCACGGCGTGTTGCGCAAAACGGTGAAGACAGCCAGCAGCCCGAAGAACGACCACACGAGCACCGGGTTCAGCCCGGGCAGTCGCCAGCGTTGTCCACGCCGGGCGCGCAGCAGCCAGTCGACGACGAACACCGCGAACGCGAGGACCAGCGGCACGACGAGCACATTGCTGTGCAGCGAATCGAGGATCCGGCCGTCGGTGAGATTGTGCATCGCCCGCATCCCGCCGCAGCCGGGGCAGTACACCCCGAGCAGCGCGTACACCGGGCACAGGCCGTAGGAACCCTCGACGTGCGGGTCACGGAAGTGCAGCAGCGCCAGGGTGCCGACACCGAGTCCGGCGGCGATCAACGGCGGTGCCATCCGCTGCCAGACCGGACGCGCCGGTTCCCGGTGCGGTGCGCCGGAGAATTCGGCCATGACGGGCGTGCTGTCCACGCTCCTACGGTAGCCGGGGCCGGTCGACGCCGCCAGCACGCTCGGATCGCGGTGGACAGCTGTAATTTTCCGGCGATTTCGTGCGATTTCACAGTGTCTGCGTGGCCTGTAACCCAGTTCACAACAAATGGGACACTGTGACCCGCTAACACTAGCTAGCACCCGAGCTCGCACTGTACGGTGGCCTACGACACAAAGGAGTGCCGACATGCTTGCGAAGTCGATGATGACGGTAGGCGCACTGACCGCACAGTTCCGTGCCGGGCTGCGTACCCGTAGTTTCGCGACAGCGAAACTCAACGCCCCCACCGTCGAGCACCGGGTCGTCCCGGTGACCACCACCGACGGCGCCGACCTCCGGGTCCACGTCTACGGTCCCGACACCGCCCCCACCCTGGTTCTCATCCACGGCTGGGCGTGCAGCATCGAATACTGGAACCCGCAGATCAGCGCCTTCGCCGGCGAGTACCGCGTGGTCAGCTACGACCAGCGCGGCCACGGCGAGTCGACCCTCGGCACCGTCGCCCCGAGCGAGCACACCCTGGCCGACGACCTCGCCACCGTCCTGGACGCGACGCTGCGTCCGGGCGAGAAGGCGGTGCTGGCCGGACACAGCATGGGTGGCCTGACCATCCAGGCCTGGGCCAAGCACCACCCCGAGCAGGTGACCGAGCGTGCGGCCGCGGTGCTGCTGGCCAACACCGCCAACCGCGGCATCCGCGAGGAAACCGATCTGCTGCCGCTGTTGAACAAGCAGCTCACCCTCGCCGAATACCCGGTCACCGTCCTCGGCGCGCCGATCCGGATGCCGCAGCCGGTCAGCGAGTCGCTGCTGTTCGCGCCGCTGCCGATCCCCGGCGGCTGGCTCACCGAGCAGGTGTTCCGCAACCGCATCATGACCCCGGAGGCCTCGGACGACGAGGTCGAGTTCGCGGTCGGCATCATCCGCTCCTGCCGTCCGCTCGCACGCGGCAGGCACGCGGCCGCGATGGCCGACATGGATCTGTCGGAGGGCACCGCCAACCTGACCGTGCCGACGACCGTGATCGCCGGCGCCCAGGACCGGCTGCTCCCGCAGCGCATGTCCCGCCCGATCGTCGACATCCTGCGCCGCACCGGCCACCTGGCCGATGTCCACGTGCTGCCGCACGGCCATCTCGGCAATATCGAGGACAGCGTCGCCTTCGACGCCATCCTGCACCAGATCCTGCGTTCCGCCACCAACTCTCGGGCCACCCGCCGCAACGTCGCCGCCCGCTGACCCGAGTCGGTTCTCCTGAGCCCGGTCAACGGCGATCGGCTCAGGAGAAACTCGAGATCAGGCCTCCGACCACCCAGGTCGGGGGCCTTTCTCGTTCCTCAGGGCAGCAGCAGACCCCAGTAGAACGCCCACAGCGTGAATCCGATGCCGCCGCAGACCACCAGCGCCCAGCGAATCCGCGCGCCCGTGCCCGCGCCGTCGAGCATGCGTCCGCGACGGGCGATGACGAAGCCGAGCGCGACCACCGCACACACCGCGACCAGCTGCAGCGCGACCCAGGACAGGGTGCGCCCGAACAACAACGGGCCGAACGAGGTCGCCCGTGTCGATGCGACGAAGAACACCTGCGCGACTGTGCCGACGATGCCGATCCCCGCCGCCGCCGTCAGGATTCGTGCGGACCGGGCGTCGGGCAGCCGCCAGGCCCTGGCCAGGCCGGTCAGCGCGTATCCGGCGAGCGCGAGCAGGGTTCCCGCCAGCAGTGCCAGCTGTGCGGCGGTGGACTCCCACCACGCCAACGGGGTCAGGGGCGACACCGAATGCCCTTGCACCGCAGGTTCATCTGCCTGTCCGACCGCGGACCCCGGCAGCCCGTTCACCCAGTTGCCCATCAACTGGGCGTAGCCGGGAGCCAGCTGCTCGCCTTTGTCGAATCCGTCGGTCGTCGTGAAGCCGCCGTGCTGGGCGTTCGGCAGGGTACGCAGGGTGTAGTTCGTTTTGCCCGCGCGGTCGAAGGCCTCCTGGAAGCCGCGCAGGCTGTCGCCGGGCGGGGTCAGCCGGTCCTTGTCACCCCAGATCGCGAGGACCGGCTGCTCGATCCGTGCCAGCACCGGCAGCGGGTCGTAGCCGGCCTGCGCGAACTGACCGGCACCCGCGATCTGCCGGATTCCATTGCGCGCCAGCACGTCGATCATCGATCCGCGGATGCCCGCCGCCGCGAATCTGGTTTCGTTGGCCCAGGTCTGCTGTGCTGCGGGCGCACCGGAGTTGGCGCCGATGGTGATCAGGAAGGCGACATCGGCCGACCGCGAAGTGGCGAGGGGCGCGATCCAGCCGCCTTCCGAGAGTCCCCAGAGACCGACCTGCGCGGGGTTCACCTCGGGTCGATTCCGTAGTGCGGCAACACCTGCCAGCGCATCGTCGGCGAGCAGGGAGAAGTCGCGATGGGCGGGGGTGTAGTCCTCGGTGCGCTTCTCGTAGTGCAGCGCGACGATGCCCTGCCGCGCCAGCGCTTCCGCGACCTGGGCATAGTGGGGGCTGCGCCTCGTCCCCGAGCCGTGGACGAGCACGACGCCAGGCCTGCCGGTCGCGCCGGCGGGTGCGTGGACCGTGCCGGTTGTCGTCGTCCCGTCGGAGCGTGTGAAGGTGATGTCGGTGGTGGTGAGGTCGTTCGCCCGGGCGAGCGGAGCACCGCTCAGCAACGCAGCGAACATGGTGGCGAGCAAGGTAATTCGAAGAAGCATGATCTACTCGCTGTCGTTCATCCCCGGCGCCGGGAAGGCGATGAATCGGGTGAGCACTCGGCGCGCCCCCGGCCTGTGCTCGGCGTGCGTGGCTTGGAAGCGTTTGAGCAGCGCGAGATAGTCCTCGCAGAAGGCGTCGAGTTCCTCGCGGGTCGCATAGATCGCACCGCGCGAGAACGGCATGGCGTCGGCCCACTCCCCGAGCTCTGCGCGTTCGGCCCGGTATCGCTGAAACATCTCGACGTCGTCGGTGATGTGCTGCGCGACAAGCCCTTCCAGCAGCTCCCGCATCTCCGGCGACTGATCCTTGTCCATCCGGTACCGCAGATCCTTCGGCGGCGACCGCCACCACCGCTCCTTCCCCTTGGCCAGCTCGGGCGCCTCCTCGATGAAGCCGTGCTCGGCGAGCTGGCGCAGGTGATAGCTGGTCGCGCCGGTGTTCTGGCCCAGCTGGGCACCGAGCGCAGTCGCCGTCGCCGGGCCCTTCTCGGCGAGCGCGCGCAGGATGCGCTGCCGGAGCGGATGCGCGAGCGCGCGGAGAGCAGCGGGATCGGTGATCTCCCTGGGTGGTACCTCGTCGTCGGCCATGTTTGCACAGTAGTCTTTGCACAACTTTCTATGCAAAGACTATTTTGCACCTTGGCGACTTAGCGGTGCTGTCGGCACGCAGTCCGCTCCCCCGACGCGATCCGCCCCCCATCCTCCTGAACACCCTCGCAGGCACCCCCATCAACCTCTCCCACGAACGCAACACCGTCTGCCCCTCCTCGGCGGCCCCGCACATAGCAAAAGGCCCTCCCCGGAATCCCGGAAAGGGCCTGTGACCTTGGAGCCGCCTGGGGGAATCGAACCCCCGACCTTTTCATTACGAGTGAAGCGCTCTACCGACTGAGCTAAGGCGGCGTGCCGTTAGGCGACGCGAGTCTATCGCGGCAATGGCCAGAACGCGAAAACGGGTGGTCAGGTGGAGCGGGCGACGATCAGGGTGGCGACCATGGCGGCGACGGCGAAGCGGGGTTTCACGTTGAGGTCCAGCGCTTCCCGGCATTCCAGGACCGCGTCGATGCTGCGGAGCAGACCCTCGGGGCGGACGCTGGAGGCGAGTTCGGTGATCTCGTCGGCCATGTCGGGGTGGGTGAGGGTGATGGTCGCGCCGCGGCCCGCGAAGCGCATCGCGAGGGCGTCGCGGTACATCCCGGCGACGTCGATGAGGGCGCGGTCGAGTGCGTCGCGGCCGGTGCGGGTGGCGCGGGACTTCTGGCGGCGTTCGAGGTCCTTGAGCACGCCCGCCGAGCCACGGGTGGCCGAGGCCGCGCCCTTGCCGGTACCGCCTGCGCCGAGGGCGGTGGCGAGTTCGTCGCGTTCGCGGTCATCGCGTTCGGCGCTCATCAGCTTGGCTTCGTCGTCGGCGGATTTCACCAGCTCGTCGGCGGCGGCGTAGGCGGCGCCCGGCCGTTCCGTCGCGCCGACCAGGGCGAGTGCCCGCTGACGTCGCTTGCGCGCGTCCTCGTCGGTGGCCAGGCGGCGTGCCCGGCCGACATGACCGCCGCTCACCGCGGCCGCCCAGTCGGCGGTTTTCGGGTCGAGCTGGTCGCGCTCGCGCAGCACCTGCGCGATGGCGGGCACGGTGGGTGTCACCAGGTGTACATGCCTGCATCGGGAGCGCAGGGTGACGGAGATGTCCTCCGGGTCGACCGTCGGCGCGCACAGGAGGAACACGGTGCGGTCCGGCGGCTCCTCGACCACCTTGAGCAGGGCGTTGGCCGCGCCCTCGGTGAGCCGGTCGGCGTCCTCGACCACCACGATCTGCCAGCGCCCGGTACTCGGCCGCCGGGAGGCGATCTGCACGATCGCGCGCATCTCCTTGGTGCTGATGCTCAGCCCCTCGGGGATGATCCGGCGCACGTCGCCGTGTGTACCGGCCATCGTGGTGGTGCAGGCGTGGCACCGACCGCAGCCGACGATGTCGGGGTCGGTGCATTGCAGGGCCGCGGCGAAGCACAGCGCGGCCACCGACCGCCCGGAACCGGGAGGACCGGTGAACAGCCACGAATGCGTCATCGCCCCGGTGACGACGCCCGCACGGGCCGCCGTCGCGGCAGCCGTCAGCTCGGCCTCGACCACGTCCTGGCCGACCAGTCGATCGAAGACACCTGCCACGGGAGACACCCTAGTCGCGCACTACGACAGATCGACGGACGGGCGCAGGACGACACCGTCGCGCCCGTCTACCGGGCCGGCGCAACGTCGACCCGCGGTCGTGCCGCGAATCAGCTCTCTTCCGTACCAGCGGTTTTCGCTGCCGCCTTCTTGGCCGGAGCCTTCTTCGCCGCCGTCTTCTTCGCCGCGGTCTTCTTGGCAGCCGTCGTCTTCGTCGCCGCCGACTTGGCCGCCGTCTTCTTCGCGGGCGCCTTCTTGGCCGCCTTCTTCGCGGGCGTCTTCTTCGCCGCCTTCTTCACCGGGCCACGTGCCCGGCGATCGGCCAGCAGCTCGGAGGCGCGCTCGTCGGTGATCGACTCGACCTCGTCGCCCTTACGCAGGCTCGCGTTGGTCTCACCGTCGGTGACGTAGGGACCGAACCGGCCGTCCTTGATCACCATCGGCTTGTTCGTGGCCGAGTCGTTGCCCAGCTCGCGCAGCGGCGCCGCGCTGGCCGCCTGCCGACCGCGCCGCTTCGGCTCGGCGTAGAGCTTGAGCGCCTCGTCGAGGGTGACGGTGAACAGCTGATCCTCGGTCGCCAGCGACCGCGAATCGGTGCCCTTCTTCAGGTACGGGCCGTAGCGGCCGTTCTGCGCGGTGATCTCCTCGCCCGAGGCGGGATCGTTGCCGACCACGCGCGGCAGAGACAGCAGCTTGAGCGCGTCGTCGAGGGTGATCGTCGCCAGATCCATCGACTTGAACAGCGAGCCGGTGCGCGGCTTGACCTCGGCCGCCTTCTTGGTCGTCTTCTTCGCCGGCGGCGCGGCCGGGTCGGGCGCGGGCGGCTCGGGCAGGATCTCGGTGACGTACGGGCCGAAACGTCCTTCCTTGGCGACGATTTCGTGCCCCGACACCGGATCGACGCCGAGCGCACGACCCTCCTGCGGCGTCGAGAACAGCTTCTCGGCCACCTCGGGCGTCAGCTCGTCCGGCGGCAGATCGTCGGGCAGGTTCGCCCGCTGCGACACCGGATCACCGTCCGGGTCATCGGGATTGACGATCATCCGCTCCAGGTACGGACCGAACCGGCCGACGCGGACCACGACATCGCGGCCCTCCTCGTCGACGAACATCTTGATCGAGTTCACTTCGCGGGCATCGATGTCGTCGAGCTGCTCGCCGACCATCTTCTTGAGGCCACCCGAGCGCGCCACCGAGCCCTCGGCGCCGTGATCGCCACCGAAGTAGAAGCTGGACAGCCAGTTTCCGCGCTGCTCGCGTCCGCCGGCGATCGCGTCGAGGTCGTCCTCCATCGCCGCGGTGAAGTCGAAGTCGACCAGTCGGCCGAAGTACGCCTCGAGCAGACCGACCACCGCGAACGCCACCCACGACGGCACCAGCGCACTACCGCGCTTGTAGACGTACCCACGATCGAGAATGGTCTTGATGATCGACGAGTACGTCGACGGACGGCCGATACCGAGCTCTTCGAGCGTCTTGATCAACGAGGCTTCGGTATAGCGCGCAGGCGGATTCGTGCTGTGCCCGTCCGGAGTCAGCTCGACGGCGGTGACGCCCTGGCCCTCCTCCAGTGCGGGCAAACGGGATTCGGCGTCGTCGGACTGACCGCCCGCCTCCTCGTCGACACTCTCGACATAGGCCTTGAGGAAACCGGGGAAGGTGATCGTGCGGCCAGAGGAGGAAAACACGCACTCCTCGCCGGTCCGGGCGGTGCCGGTGATGCGCAGGGTCAGCGTGGTGCCGCGCGCGTCGGCCATCTGGGAGGCGACGGTGCGCTGCCAGATCAGCTCGTAGAGCCGGAACTCGTCCTGGTCGACCTTGGACGCCAGCTGCCCCGGGGTCATGAACGTGTCACCCGACGGGCGGATCGCCTCGTGCGCTTCCTGCGCGTTCTTGACCTTGCGGGTGTACTGGCGCGGCGTCGGCGAGACGTACTCCGCGCCGTAGAGCTGCGTGGCCTGCGACCGCGCGGCGGCGATGGCCGACTCCGACAGCGTGGTCGAGTCGGTTCGCATGTAGGTGATGTAGCCGTTCTCGTACAGCCGCTGGGCCACCCGCATCGTGCGCTCGGAGCTGAAGCGCAGCTTGCGGGCCGCTTCCTGCTGCAGCGTCGAGGTCATGAACGGCGGGTACGGCTTGCGCGAGTACGGCTTGGCCTCGGCGGAGGAGACGACCAGGTCGGCGCCGTCGAGCGCCTCGGCCAGCCTGCGCGCATAGGCCTCGTCGAGCACGACGACACCGGAGGCCGACTTGAGCTGACCGTCGGAGCCGAAGTCACGGCCGGACGCGACCCGGTCGCCCTGGACCTGGACCAGGCGCGCGCCGAAGGTGCGCGGGTTGGTCGAATCGGAGTTCTCGTCGACACCGGCGTCGAGCTTGGCGGCGATGTCCCAGTACTCGGCGGAACGGAACGCCATGCGCTCGCGCTCACGCTGCACGATGACGCGGGTGGCGACGGACTGCACGCGGCCCGCCGACAGTCGCGGCATGACCTTCTTCCACAGCACCGGGCTGACTTCGTAGCCGTAGAGGCGGTCCAGGATGCGGCGGGTTTCCTGGGCATCGACCAGATCGTTGTCGAGTTCGCGCGTGTCGGCGGCGGCGGCGAGGATGGCGGGCTCGGTGATCTCGTGGAAGACCATCCGGCGGACCGGGACCTTCGGCTTGAGCGTCTCGAGCAGATGCCAGGCGATCGCCTCGCCCTCGCGGTCGGGGTCGGTGGCGAGATAGAGCTCGTCGGCGTCGGCCAGCAGGCTCTTGAGTTCGGAGACCTTGGCCTTCTTGTCCGGGCTGACCACATAGATCGGTTCGAAGTCGTGATCGACGTCGACACCGAGACGCGCCCAGGACTGTCCCTTGTACTTGGCGGGCACGTCGGCGGCACCACGCGGCAAGTCGCGGATATGACCCACCGAGGCCTCGACCGTGTAGTTACGGCCCAGGTACGGCGCGATCTTGCGGGCCTTCGTCGGGGACTCGACGATCACGAGACGACGCAGGGGACGCCCCTGGTCGGCTGAACTGCGGTCTCGTGTTGCCACCGGCGAACACCTTCCTTCTAGATCCGCGCGTCGGGAGGTCCGCTCGGTGCGCGGCTGGGGCAGACGGCGCGACGTTCGGACATCGCCACCAGTGACGTTTATACCCTGCGCACTTGGGTAGCTGCGTCCATGGCAGCCGGCGACGCGGGTTCGCAACCCTCTCGAGCAGCGAAGTTCCGGGCGACTTTACCCGGAAATGGCTCGTCCCCCACCTCCGCACAGGAGATGGGGGACGGGCGTTGATTCGATTCGCAGCTCAGGAGAGCGCGCGAACGCCGGTGGCCTGCGGGCCCTTGGTGCCCTGGCCGACCTCGAACTCGACCTTCTGGTTCTCCTCGAGGGTACGGAAGCCCGTGCCCTGGATCTCAGAGTAGTGGACGAAGACGTCAGCGGAGCCGTCCTCGGGCGCGATGAAGCCGAACCCCTTCTCCGCGTTGAACCACTTCACAGTTCCCTGTGCCATTCTGTTCCTTCTCTTTCTTACCGGAACGGCGGACAACTGGGTTCGTCCACCGGGTCCGTTCCGACCGCTGTACTGTTGGTCCCCCTGCAAGGAAAGCCTGAGCACGGCGTTCGCAACATCGATCCTGCTGATGGTTGGACTTTCGATCCGTCCCTCGAACACAGAAGCTTGCGACCAGGACCCAGTGAACCATGTCTCCGAGCAATTCAACAGTCGAGTTACCGACAATTTGCAAAATTCTTGATCTTGCGAATGTGCAGGTGAGGGACCGATTGGGTGAATCCGTACTTTCAGTCTGTTTGCTTAGCGATAACCGGGTGAGCTTCCAGCAAACATGCTGTGACCCAGGTCGCTATTGGGTTACGAAATCGCAGGTAGTGCTTGCCGCACACACACGTTTCACACTTCCGGCGTGGCGCGAGAGGGCTATGGGATGAATCCGACAGGGCGGACCGAGGTCCGGTCGCCGGTAACGAGCGAGAGCTATGGGCGATCGTTGCTGAATCGTGTCCTGGCAGAGGCGGCTGCCGGCGGCGACCCGTTGACCCATGTCGCGGAGCTGCCCGCCCAGCGAGCGCGCACCACCGATTGGCCGGCGTGGGTGCCATCGGAGCTGGTCACAGCTCTGAGTGCGACCGGGATCGAGCGGCCGTGGGAGCACCAGACCCGGACAGCGGGCCTCGCGGTCGACGGAAAGCACGTCGTCGTGAGCACTGGGACCGCGTCCGGCAAATCCCTCGGCTACCAATTGCCGGTGCTCGCCGCCCTGCACGAGGACCAGCGCGCGACCGCGCTGTACCTGTCCCCCACCAAGGCGCTCGGCGCCGATCAGCTGCGCGCCGTCAGCGGGCTGATCCACGACAATCCGCTGCGTGAGGCCCATCCGGCCGCCTATGACGGCGACACTCCCGCCGAGGTCAGGCAGTGGGTGCGGGCAAATGCGCGCTGGATTTTCACCAATCCCGACATGCTGCACGTCGGGATGCTGCGGTCGCATCAGCGCTGGGCGCGGGTGCTGCGCAACCTTCGCTATGTGGTGGTCGACGAATGCCACTCCTACCGGGGCGTGTTCGGTTCGCACGTCGCCCTCGTGCTGCGCAGGCTGCGCCGACTCGCCGCGTTCTACGGCGCCGACCCGGTGTTCATCCTGTGCTCGGCCACCAGCGCCGACCCCGCCGCCTCGGCGAGCAGGCTGATCGGCGCACCGGTCACCGCCGTCACCGCCGACGCTTCACCCCGCGGCGCCAGGACGGTCGCGCTGTGGGAGCCGCCGCTGAGTGCGGCGCTGACCGGGGAGAACGGCGCGCCCGTCCGGCGGACCGCGACCGGGGAGGCGGCCAAGATCATGGCCGGCCTGGTGGCCGAGGGCGCGCGGACGCTGACCTTCGTCCGCTCCCGGCGCGGGGCCGAACTGATCGCGCTCGATGCCCGCCGCGTGCTTGCCGAAAGAGCACCTGAGCTGCAGGAACGGGTTGCCGCCTACCGCGCGGGTTACCTGGCCGAGGACCGGCGCGAGCTCGAACAGTCGCTGTCGGAGGGCACGCTGCTCGGCGCGGCCAGCACCAATGCCCTCGAACTGGGCGTCGACATCGCCGGTCTCGATGCGGTGGTCATCGCCGGTTTCCCGGGCACGGTCGCCTCGTTCTGGCAGCAGGCCGGACGCGCGGGCAGACGGCTGCAGGGCGCGCTCGTCGTGCTGGTGGCCACCGACGATCCGCTCGACACCTACCTGGTGCACCACCCCGCCGCACTGCTCGACCGGCCGATCGAGGCCACCATCACCGACCCGTACAACCCCTATGTACTGGGACCGCAGCTGCTCTGCGCCGCCATGGAACTGCCGCTCACCGACGACGAGGTGACCGAGCTCCGGGCCGGCGACGTGCTCGCCGACCTGGCCGGACACGGGCTGATCCGGCGCAGGCCGGGCACCCGCGGTGCACCCGCACGCTGGCACGTCACCGCACACACCCATCCACACGACGCCGTCGACGTGCGTGGCGGGCTCGGCACGCCGGTCGCCATCGTCGACGCCGAATCCGGACGGCTGCTCGGCACAGCCGACGCGGGCCGGGCGCCCGCCACCCTGCACGAAGGGGCCGTGCACCTGCATCAGGGCGAGACCTATCTGGTCGACGAACTCGACCTCGACGGCGGCGTCGCCTTCGTCAACGAGGTGGACCCCGGCTTCACCACCAGCGCCCGCCAGGTCACCTCGATCACCATCGAAGCGGTGACCGAGGAACACGTCTTCGGGGCCGTCACCACCGCATCCGCGCAGGTCGCGGTCACCAATCAGGTCATCGGCTACCTGCGCACCCTGGTCACCGGCGAGGTACTCGACCAGGTCGAACTGGATTTGCCCGCGCAGACCCTGCACACCAAGGCCGTCCTCTACACCGTCACGCCCCAGCTGCTCGCCGCCGCGGGAATCTCCGAGGACGAGCTCCCCGGCGCTCTGCATGCCGCCGAACACGCCGCAATCGGCATGCTGCCCCTGGTCGCCGGATGCGACCGCTGGGACATCGGCGGCGTCTCCATCGCCGAGCATCCCGACACCGGCGCACCGACCGTGTTCGTCTACGACGGCCAGCCAGGGGGCGCGGGCTTCGCCGAGCGTGGATTCGCCCAGCTCGCGGAATGGCTGGCCGCCACGCTCAGCGTCATCCGCAGCTGTGGCTGCCAGGACGGCTGCCCCTCGTGCGTGCAGTCACCCAAGTGTGGAAACGGAAACAACCCGCTGGACAAGGACGCCGCGGCCCGGCTTCTCGTCGCCGTTCTGGGCGAGTTGCGTGCCCACCCAGGCCCGGCGCCTGTTTCGTGATGCCGCCGCGGTGGTGATGTGACCGGCGCTATACCTCACTACGAGAATGCTGGTCGCTCGACCACATTTGCGTTGACCAGCGCCGACGGGTCCGCGCCCGACCACCCCGGGAATAAAAAGGACGACTCTTCTGTTAACTGACCCATTGCCGACACGAGCGCGGGTTGGCCAGATCATTGTTTTCATTTAGTTCTCTCCGTTTAAAAACAATGCCCAGGCGAATTCGGAGAACGAGCTCCGGTTAATTTCGTATTAGTTCGGCGCGGAACAACCACCGACCAGTGATAACACTTCTGTGTCACCCGATCTCATCCACCGGACCTGCGCGGGCAGCAGCGGAGACCGTGCGCACACCGAACACTCCGAATGGCGCATTCGCCTCCACCACGACCACGACATCCCACTGCTCCACCGCGCACCGTTCCATGCGCACACCCATCCGCCGGCCGAGCTCCCCCGCCTCGGCACACGCCGCCTCGGCCCCTTCGGCCAACACACTCGCGGCCCCCAGCGCGCCGAGGTCGGCCGCGGCCTGCGCCCGATGCCGGGCGACCACCACCACACCCACCTGACCGATCACCATGGTCAGTGCGATCAGCCCGGCCAACGCCAAGCACGCGAACGCCGTCGCACCGCCGGCGTCCCGGGCGAGCCGCCGCGCCACCGAGCCGGTCATCGACCGACCCCAGGCTCGGCGATCGCGACCGCCTCGGCGCGCAGCCTGAGTCCGGGAAGCAGCGGTGTGCCCGCGGCGACCGCGGCCACCACCCGATCGCCCTCACTACGGACATCGACCACTGCGCCGGGCGGTGCGACGGTCCTCGCTGCGGCGACAGCGTGAGCCATGTCGCCCCGAGCGGCCAACCGGGCCGCCTCGCGAGCCGCGTCGACACAGCGCACTTGGGTCGACGCGGCCAGCAGAGCACCGATGCACAACACCACCGCACACACCAGTGCGGCGAGGGCGATGGCGGCCTCGACCGTCACCGCACCTTCGTCGTCAGCGAGAATACCTGTGCTGCAACGCTTTACACACTCGTGTTGAGTGCCTTGTCGATGATCTGGGTCAACGCGTTGACGATGCTGTCCCCCGTCACAACCCCGTAGAGCACCGCACCGAACGCCGCGGCCGCGATAGTGCCGATCGCGTACTCGACTGTTGAGGTTTAACACCATGAGAGGATGCCCGGATGGACACGCTGTACTGCGGAAAGTGCTTCGCAAAGGTTGAGGTAGGCGAAGACGGCCGATTGGTCCAGCACTTCAAGGTAACCGCCAACGGTCACCGCAAGTGCCCCGGCAAGACGGGGACCACGAGCAAGCCCCGTTCTATCTCTGTCGTCTCCGGCGGTGCGCCGACGCTGGGGAACCAGCGATGACGACGACGGCGCGTAAGCGCGCACTGATCGTGATCCGGCTCTCGCGCGTCACCGACGCCACTACGTCGCCGGAACGCCAGCTGGGCGAGTGCCGGGCACTGTGCGCGCAACGAGACTACGAAGTCGTCGGCGTCGCGGAGGACCTGGACGTGTCCGCCGGGCAGACGGCCCCATTCGACCGGCCGCAGCTTGGCGAGTGGCTCAAGCCGGAGCGGGCGCACGAGTACGACGTAATCGTGTTCTACCGGGCTGACAGGCTTGTCCGCCGGGTGTTCGACCTTGCCGACATGATCCGGTGGTCGCGGGCGAACCGCGTCACCCTGGTGTCGGCCACAGAGTCGCACTTTGACCTGTCGACCGACTTCGGCGACATCATCGCTCTGTTGGTCGCCAAGGTGGCAGAGATGGAGCTCAAGGCCATCTCCGAGCGCAACCAAGGCACGTTTGACTACAACCTCCGCGAAGGCAAGTGGCGCGGCGGAGTCCCGCCGTGGGGTTACCTCCCCGGCAAGGACGACAAGGACGAGTGGCGGTTGTTCCAGGACCCGACACAAGCCGACGTGATCCGCGAAGTAGCCGAACGGGTTCTAGAGGGCGAGCCGCTGCGTGTGATCGCGCGGGACCTCACCGACCGCCCGGTGTTGACTCCGAAGGACCGGTTCGCGGAGCACCAGGGCCGCGAAGTGCAGAACTACGAGTGGCACTCCGGCGCGCTCAAGCGCGCTTTGTTGAGTCCGACGCTTCTAGGCCACGTCGTCACGCGCGAGGTCGAGACCGACGAAGACGGGCACGTGGTTCTCACCGGCAAGGGCAAGAAACAGTTCGGCCCGGAACTCGTCCTTCGGAACGACGACGGCTCACCGCTGGTGCGGTCGGAGCCGGTGTTGTCCCGGGACGTGTTCGACCGTGTCGGCGCGGAGCTGAGAGCCCGCGAGAACCGGAAGGAACCGACAGCGCGGTCTACCTCGCTGGGTCTCCAAGTGGTCTTCTGCGGCGTGTGCGGGGAACCCGCGTACCGCCTCAAAGGCGGCGAGGGCCGGGCAGCGCGCTACCGGTGCGCGTCGGCCCAGAAGCGGGCGCAGTGCTCTAACCGATCGCTGCCGCTGGAGTACGCGGACGACGCAATCAGCGGCTTCGTCCTGGGAGTGCTCGGAGACTCCGAACGCCTTGCACGCCATTGGGATTCAGGGTCGGACCACACCGCAGAACTGGCCGACATCAACGCGACTCTTGTCGATCTCGTGGGGCAACTGGGTACCGGCGTGTACCGCGCCGGTACGCCACAGCGGGCCGCGTTGGACGCGAGTATTGCGGCGCGCGCCAAACGGCAAGAGGAACTGAGCCGGGAGGCTGTGAAGCCTGCCGGTTGGACCTGGAAGCCGACAGGCGAGAAGTTCTCCGACTGGTGGGAGCGACAGGACACGGAAGCGCGCAACATCTGGCTTCGAACGATGAAAGTTCGGGTGGGGTTCAACACGTCAACCAACGATCGCGGCCGGGTGCAGATCGACGGCCTGAGCGTCGACCTGGGCGACATTCAGACACTGACGCAACAGGTTTCGCCCGGAGGTACAGCGACGAGTCTTGCCGACGCCTTCGAGGCGATGCGCCAAGCGGGTGTTGAGGGTGCCGAGATCGGGCCAGACGGAATCCGGCTAGCCGAACCCGCGTGAGCCGGGGCCGGGCTCAGCTTTCGAGCAGGGCCCGGCCCTTGTCGGTGAGGACACCCCCGGCGGTGCCGGGACGGCCGGTCATGATCCCCCGGCTTTCGTCCTTCGCTTGCCAGAGGTGGCCGCGCACAGTGGCCGCCGACTTTCCGAGTAGGTCACCTAGATACTTCGTCGGGTGCTTCTGGCCGCTCTCCACAGCGTGGATGTACTCAGCGGCCACCAGCGCTAGGTACTTGTCTGTGATGCCTTCGGCGAGCGCGGCGCGGAGCCGCTTCGGGTTGGGCTTGTGGGCCGCTCCGGCACCCTGCCGGATCGACTCCACCGCGTCGCGGAAATTGATGTCACGCAACAGCGTGGAGGAGATACCGCCGACCGGCGACGCGGTCGGGTCGACAGGCTCCACAGTGAGCCGCTGGGGCCCGCCCTGGGTACTGCCGTCCGGCCACTCCATGGTCACGCGGTAGCCCTTGATTTCCACGGTGACCGTGTTCTCAACTCCCATGGCCGGAGAGCTTATCCGGCGTTAACACCGAACCCCAACGTCTATACCAAACAGGATTGTCAACACGTTGTGACAATCGCCACGACCAACCAGTTAACCAAACTAGTTGGCTTGGTCTACAGTCGTCGTTGTCGGCACCAGGGCCGACGCCGGACGAGAGGTAGCAACACCATGGCGAAGAAGACGAAAACGTACTCGGTTGAGGTCTTCGGCCTCACCAAGCGGCAGGCCGAGACCCTTATCCGCGAAGCTCTCGCGGGCAAGTACGCATACACCGTGAACGAGGCGGAGACCTCCGCTGCCGACAACGAAGGCGACGACCAGTGACCGCGCCGACTGTCTTCCCGGCCGACGCCCTGAGCCGCGTCGGGGAACGGTTCCTGGCCGTGTGTGAGGTCGAGGACTCCGGCGAGTTGTCGATCATGACCCGTGGCGACCACGGGCACGCGTCGGCACACCGCCGGATCGCCCGGGAGTACTTCGGGGTTCCGGTCGTCCAGGTCATGACGACCGGTTACGTTTCAGAATCTGGCGAAGCGCTCGCGCTGACAACGTGGCTGCCGAAGCCGGGCCGCGTGCCCGTGCCGCGAACGGTCTTTGTCAACGTAGCTTGACCATGAAGTAAGGGCCGCCGGGGATGTAAGAGGCATCCCCGGTGGCCTTCCAGAGGCTATCAAGGATTGGACATAGCAAGTGCGTATCTCACACGAGGGTTGGCTATCCGCTGTGGTCGAAGAGTTCGGCGACGGCCGCAAGGTTCTGATTGTGCTGCGGTCGTCCTGGCTCACCGAAGAGTCACCGTTGTACGCGGAGGTGGCCGCGTACCTCGCGGCGCACCCTCACACCCTGGAGTTCGAAGAACACCGCGCCGATGCCGACATCGAAGGCGGCACAGCGGTTCTGACTCAGTACGAGATTCACCCGGAGCCGCACAGCGGCCCCTAGAAGCCACGTAGGCGAATGAAAACCCGATCGGGGTACCTCTGGGTACCCCTTCGGCATTTCTGCGATAGGAAGCGATGAAACTAGAGAAGCGGTTCGACCGCGAACGCGGCGGCATCAACTACCGCCTTACCGGCCCGAACACGAGCCGGTTCCTACTGTTCCGCGAAGACGAACTTCGCGAGCTCGCCGACATCATCAATCAGACCTTGGAGGGTCCCAACCGAAGTGCTGCACCAACTACCTGAACGTACGCGCCAACTGCTGAACGGCAGCATGACGCGAGATACGACATTCAAAGCCATTGGCTCCGTTGCCTTCACGTGCTACCGGCGAGAGTTCCAGTTCGAACAGTTCTCCGAACTCGTCTGGAGTTCGGAGCTGGGCCGGACGTTCGTCACAGAGCAGAGCCTCAAGACACGAGCGCAGTTCAACAAACAGCTTCGGCGTGCGTGGGACTACACCGAAGACAACTTCGACCATGGCTACGAGCACGAAGCCGCCGAGTACGACGAGACAGTCAGAGAGCGTCTAGCCGACCTACTGACACGAGTGCAGGCCGCACCCTGGCCGGGCCGGGGCGGCAACTCTGAGCGAGCTACAGCCGTCGCGCTGGTGACGCTCGGACACGAAACGAACCGCTACACAGTGGACGCCAGCGTTCGGGAGCTAGCGACCCGGGCAATGATCGGGCGTACCGCTGTCGGCAACGCGCTTGGTCGCCTTGCCACCCATAGACTGTTCACCAGGACCCGTCCAGAGGTCCGGGGAGACTCCGACACTTTCCACCTGGAACTCGACTGGGTTCCGTTGTTACCAATAAGCGGACACACAAAGTTGTATGGGTCCCAAGAGATCACTTTGTGTGTCCCGGTATTGGTACTAACAGAGCATCCGGCGTTCAGCGCCGGAGCGCTCGGCAAGTCGGCCGGGCGCATCTGGGAGTTCTTGTTGTCTCGGGTCAACCTCGAAGTTGGCCCGACCGTGGGGGAAATCCAGGCCGGTACCGGACTGAGCGCGAACTCAGTCCGGGCCCACCTCAAGAAGATGGTTGCCAACGGCCTTGCCGACAAGCAAGGCCAGAGGAACGCCACCTACGCGGTGAGCCCGCGTGCCGACCTTGACCGGGTGGCCGCCGAGTACGGCCAAGCCGACTACGAGGAACGAACCCGTGCACGCTTCGAGCGTGAGCGGCAGGGTTACGCCGCGCTCCGGCGGCAGCAGGAACAGCCTGCCGACGTGGCTTAGTCAGCCGGTGATTTCGGACATGAGCATGCGCAGCGTCAGAGAGTGTTTCTCCGGCGGCAGCGCGTCTAGTGCTGCCTGGGCATAGGCGATACCGGCGTCACGGTCTCCAGCCCGTACGAGCATCAATCCGCGGTGCATCTCTAGGTGTGTCTGGAACCTGGGGAGCGTGGCGGGCAGCTCCCGCCGGGCTTCGTCCTGAGCGTCTACGGCTTCGGTCTCGTCACCGAGACGGGCCCGGAGCAGCGACCGGAAAACGCCTAAGCGCCAATGCGGCACCGCGTAGTCCGAGGCTTCGCCGTCTTCGGACCCGGCTTGGTCGAACACGCGTCGGCCCTCGAGGTCGAGCGCCCGTGCCGTGTCGGCGTCGCCCACGATGGCGGCGGCGTGTGCCTTGCCGTACAGAGCGTTCAACCGGCCCAGCGAAGGCCGGTCGGAAATCGCTAGAGCCTGGTTCGCGAACATGTCCGCTATGGGCAGCGACGCGCCTTCGTACCCGAGGGCGATAGCGGCCCGGCCGCGTACCCACACGCGGGTGTCTACGTCGCCGGAGCGGTCGGCCGCTTCGGCTGCCATCCGGTACCACTGGACGGCTTTGGAGCCGTCCGAACCGGGATGCGTCTTTGCCCACAGAGTCATCAACCGCGAAGCGTGCGCCCACATGGTCGGCTGGTTGCACTGTTGTTGGATCACTGCGAGGTCTACCGCCAACCGGCGTTGGATCTCAACGGCTCCCTGAGTCATGTAGTCCGAGCCGTAGCCGACCAAGGTGTGTGCCCAGTGCTCTACGGACGGGCCAGCGCCTTGAAGGCGGGCCGTAAACCCTTGTGCCAGTAGATCGGACGCAATCCCGGGCGCGACCGCTGTAGCGGCGAAACTGGCTAGGAACTTGCGTCTATCCACGTCGTTCTCCATCACTGCGAGCGGAACGTCTAACACGGCGGCTAGGTGCCGCAACCAGAACGGGGAGGGCTGGTACTTACAGGACTCCCAACGCCGCGAGATGTATTCCCGCGAGATGGGAACTCCGGCGCGCTCGGTGAGCGCGTCGGCTAGCTGAGACTGCGACCAGCCACGCGCGGCCCTGAGATCGCGAATGAGCTTCCCAACCGTCATAGCTTCATCATGCCCGCGTGAACGCTGCTGCGGCAGGCTGCCACTAGGAATGCCACTGGGGGCAAACATCACTGAGCGGAACCCTGGACACCAACGGTCACGGCAGTTGAACCCGATTCGCTGCCGTGACCGGAACTCAAGTCACGAGGAGGGGAACCGTGCTCCCACAACGGACACCGAGGGCGATTGATCCGCCCGCCGAACCGATCACGGTTGCGCCGCCTGAGATCGTCAGACGGCTACTGATCGCGCTGGCTCAGTGGGAGCCGAAGCGGCAGGCATCATGACCAACCCGACGAGAGAGCGGTTAGACGCGCTCGCGGCGCGTGCTGCGCAACGGTCCATGACTGTCCAGCCTGCACCCGAGGGGTTCCAACTCGCGAACCCGTGGCGGGTGGTCTGCTGCGGCAGCCTCGATCAGATTTCCGATTGGTTGACCTCTGCCGAAGAACGGGACTCGTAGAGATGGGAACAGCCATGGATGACGACGCCTTAGCGGGGGAGCTTCGCCCTTCCCTGATGAGTGAAACCCAGCGTGCAATAGACGCGGTGATGCGTAAGCACCGCGCGGAGCACGGTCGAGACGAGGTACGAGCCGAGCAGATTGGAGACCGTTTGCACGGATGACTACGAAGCCCCCGGATTCAGCCGTCAGCTACCGGGGGCTTCTTGCTGCCTGCCGTCGCTCGGAGAGGGTGTCTCACCTACCTTGCGGTTGCATGCCTGATCAAGCTAGGTACGGGGTCGCCGCCGGCCTGAGTCCCGTATCACCTAAATCCACGATCCGGCAATGACCTACGATCGTTGGCGGAACCAGAAACCTAGTCTGGTCTGCCAATCGAATACCCCGGAGAGGCCCGGCCCCACGAAGGCCGGGCCTTTGCCGTTTCTGGGTGACGTCCGTCACGGCGAATTCTGTTCACCTGGGAAAACGTCGAAACCGGTAGAACCAGTAGAAGGTATATACAAGTGTAGGGAGGGAGCGCTCCGGAATTAGTTTCCGTGAGCTTCGTCACTCTCATTTTAGTCCACCTGGGCTTTTGCAAAATCTTGTCACGGCTGTCACGCCTATATACACGTGAGCGGTTGAGACGCACGCCCTTAGTGGGTGAGCGTGCGGCTCCCGACGCCGACCGGCTAATCGCTACCCCGGTCGGCTCAGTCTCCCTTGCAGGAGAAAGAACGTTGTCTCTACGTCGAACACTGCAAGGTTTCCTGAGCTTATGCGATGAGGGTTGTTGTTCCCCTTGCACAGCGGAGTTCGGGACGGGCACCGGGTATGTACGGTGCCTTTCAAACTTTCTAGACGCCCACACTGGGGCGTCTTTTATTTGCGCACCTGCAATGACGCTATTGCATAGAGAGGAACGGCACATGTCTATGTGCAGCAAAGGGCACGTAATCAACAGTGCCGCTGATAGGTATTCGAACCGTACGTGCAAGCGCTGTGCGCGTGCGTCGTCGGCACGATACCGCGCCAACTGCATTGCGGCGTACCGCCTAGTGCGGGCCGCCGAAGCAATCGACAACTAAGAAAGCTACGGAATTGGTTAGGTGGTGAATAGTGGCTAGCTGGCTCAGTGAATACGGCCGGTTGAAGAACCCGACCGATGCGCAGAAACGCGAAGCGTTCGATGCGTGGTACGACAATCCGGCCAAGGTGGAATACCGGCGAGTCCGAGAAGCCGGAGGCGGAGAGGTTCTATCTCGCGAAGAATCCTTCGAGCTGTTCTCGCGTAGGTGGCGATAAAGCCGCCTGAATGGCTCTGTGAGCGACGTACAGGCGTCGCCGGTCACTCGGGTAGGGCTCGGGTATTCCGGCCCTTAGACGGGCAAGGTTTTTGATTAGTCCGGGTAGGTCCGGCCGGAGTCTGGATACTCCGGCCACCTCCGGCAGTAGTAGGCAAAGGTAGTCATGTACGAAGACGAAGACACCGGCACTGTGTATAGCGAAGCCGCCGACAATGCGCGGCTAGCTCGACTGGTGCAAACCGGCTGGATTGATACCAGCGCGGAAATCGAAAGAATGTCCGGCTACTAATCGGACAAGGGCCCGCGGTTTCTTATATCCGCCGGGCCCCACCCCACCGGGTTACCCCTCCCCCATGGCAGGCACGTCATATTCTCTGTCATAGCGTCCACACACGCACGCGGTAGGGGGAGTGGGGGTAGGGGAATGCCGCCGAGGCGGAGAAAAGCGGCCTACGGGCTCGCTAGAGGGCATTAATAGCCCTTCGAATTCACTCACTCATTTCAGGTGTAGCGACACCTGCAACAAAGGACTTGAAACTAGATGACAATGACGAATATTCCGGCCTGGGCAAGCGGGCAACTCCGTTCGTACGCACGTGACCCTGAGATTTGGGCCGCGCTCGAATCGCGGCCGGGATTCAGTGATGCTGTCGCTGTGGCGGACGAAGCGAGCGCAATGCTCGACAGTCTGACGCAAAAGCGGGCAGAGCTTACAGACGGGCTTACTCCGGAAACGATCCTGGGCACTGGGAAGATTCCGCCGTCGTGGCTTGACTCGATCGCAGCTAAAGCGGTCGAGCGCGAAGCGGTCAAGCTTCAAATTGATGCGGTCACTTCTCTACGCAGTGTCGCGCATGACAAGGTTCAGAATCTTGTGACCGAGTCCGGCGAGGAAATCCTAGCCGTGCTCGGTGAGCGAATGACCGCCGTTGTCGACAAACTACAGGCCGCCGTCAAGGAACTTGGTGCGGCGAATGATCCGCTCGAAGCTATCCGGCTAGGTGCCGGTGAGGCGTGGCTCAAGGTCGAGGAGGCACGCAAAGAATACGGGCGGCTCCGTGCCGCACAAACAACCGTGCACACCTCCAGCGGTAGCCGCTGGGCTGAAACTTGGCAGCGGGCGAAGAAGGGCAAGGCCGGTGGCCGCGATATCCCGTACTCGTCGTACGCGATTATCAAGAATCTTGACGAAGTGTTCCCGAACTTCGGTTACTCGCACGAGGACGGGTTTTCTCCGTGGACGGTTGATATTGACTTTTTCCTTGTGGAGATTGTGAAGCGCGGCGGCGCACTCTGGGTGCCGACAGAGCGTGAGCTTTCCGCCCACCTTGCGGAGCGTCGAGACTTCTTCGAGCGTGAGTTTCACGCCGCGAAGACTCTGTGGACTCGGAGCCCCGGCGAATACGAACAGCGCATGAACGCCGGTGAGTTTCACCCGGCGGTGACGCTACGGGTTCGGGATGAGTGCCGGTAGTCCTGGCGCGTGTTCGTGCCCGGTGTACGCCGTGTTCGGGTCGCTGCCTGTCGGCGGCGGCCCGCGTCACCGTGACATTATCCGGCGGCCCTCCATGTGGGAGACACACCGGTTTCTGTGTTACCCGGCCGGTGTCACTACCGGCCGAAGCCCTAAAACTCAACCGCTACCGGCGGACACCTCGCGGTGCCATCGGTGCGGCTTACTCAGAGAGACACAAACCAATGACTGACGAGAACGTCAACGAAGAAACTCAGCCGACCGCACGCCAGCGCGGCGAAGCGTACGCGGCGAAGAAATTCGGCGACCGGCACAAAGTCGAAATCAAAGACGACTACACCCGGCAGTATCTACAACGCCGAGGATGGCTATAAGTGTCCGGTAATGGTGTTGAACTCGCTACCGCGTATGTAAGCCTGGTAGTCGAGTCTTCGAAAATCCCCGGTGAGGTCAATAAGACACTTACCGGCCTACAGCCACAAGCGCAGCGAGCAGGCGAAGGAATCGGAGCCAAGCTCGCGGGCGGTGTCGGGACAACGTTTAAGACCGCTGCCGCCGGTATTGGCTTGATCGCGGGTGCCGCTATCGGTACCGCGATCAGCAAGGGTTTTACCCGCATGGTCGCCATCGACGATGCGAAAGGAAAGCTAGCCGGTCTGGGCCACGAAGCCCAGGGCGTTGCGTCGATTATGGCGAGTGCGAACGCGGCCGTGCGGGGTACCGCGTTCGGTATGGGCGAAGCCGCTACGGCGGCGGCCTCTGCGGTAGCCGCCGGAATTCAGCAAGGTGAGGCGCTGACCAACTACCTAAAAGTAGTTGGTGACACTGCCACGATCGCGGGCACCGACCTTGCAACAATGGGCAGCATTTTTAACAAGGTGCAGACCAGTGGCAAGGCGTATACAGACGATCTGAATATGCTTGCCGATCGCGGCATTCCTATTTTTCAGTGGTTGCAGCAGGAATACGGCAAGTCTGCCGAAGAACTCTCTAAAATGGTCAAAGACGGCAAAGTGGACTCTGCCACTTTCCGCCGTGTGATCGAGGAAAATATTGGCGGTGCCGCGCTGGAGTCGGGTAAGACTCTGCGCGGATCGTGGAAGAACATGCAGGCGGCCCTAGGCCGTATCGGTGAGGCGGCTATGTCGCCGTTCCTGGATATGGCGAAGTCGAGCCTTGCCGGGATTACGGCATGGGCCGACCAGGTAAAGCCGCATGTTGAGAAAGCGGCCAAATACGTTGCCAACGGCCTCACCGAGATGGGTGCGGCGTTCCAGTCGCACGGCAAGAGTATCGAGGGCCCGGCGTCGAACTGGGAAAAGTTCGGCGTCAAAGCTAGGTACGCTACTGACGGCCTCAAAGGTATTTTCTCCCTGCTGAAAGACGGCCGGTACCTGGGCAAGAATATGACTTTCGGATTCGAAGAGGATTCGAAAGTCGTTGACTACATCCTTAGGTTCCGTAGCGCTGTCGGAAAGCTAGTGGATGCCGTCAAGTCGAAGGACTTGGACGGGATCAAGGGCATGTTCGAGGCTCTACGCGGCGGCAAGATCGACGGTTCCGGATACACCGAAGTCGAGGGCATCGGCCAGACCCTGACTCAAACGTTCCGCAAGCTTGCCGACGCCACCAACACGGTTGGCCGGTCGCTGGCGTCGATGCTCGGAGACGCGGGCGTCGTCGGTGCCGAAGTCCTGGAGTTCTTCGGCCGACAACTTGCCATGGTTGCCGACAACACGTGGTTGGTCACTGCCGGTTTGTACGCGTACGTCGGCGCGATGGTCGCGACCAAAGCCGTACACGTCGGTTTCGAGGCTATGGCGGCCTTCCGCTCGATGCTGGCACCCGCCACGATCAGCGCACAGCTAGCTCTCTCCCGCGCTCTGGTGGCGCACAACGCTGCCATCCGTGAGTACCTAGCGTCCATCGGTCGCGAGGTAGCGGTTACGCCTGGTGTGATCTCCGGTCGTCTCGCGCGTGCGCGTGCGTGGGCTACCGAGACCTACGCCGCCAACCAGGCTTCGTCGGCACTGACGCGGTTCTCTGCTCTCGCCACACAAGCCGCGGTGAGCACTACCGGCCTGAACGCCGCCTTGATGCGCGGTGCCGCTTCGGCTCTCGCGTTCGGTGGTCGTGTGCAGGCTGTTGCGACTACGGCTATGGCCGGGCTTCGTAACTCGGTGGGTGGGCTTATGTCCATGCTCGGTGGTCCCTGGGGCATTGCTCTAGCCGCTGCCGGTGTCGGCTTGATGGGCCATTTTTCCGCCGCCGACCAAGCGAAGCGGGTGCACCAAGCACTAGCCGACGCTGTGGTGAAGGGCGCGAAGGCTCAGACGTCGTTCAAGGACGCTGTAGCGGCCTCTAACGGTGCTTTGGATGCTTCGGGCATCTCTGCTGCCTCCAAGTTGGTGCAGGCGAACCTAGCGTCGATCACAGAGACGGCCAAAGAAGGCCAACACTGGTGGATCAGCTTGCAGAAGCACGTGTTCACGTGGAACGCCTCCGAGGTGAACGCGCAACACGCGGCGGTGCAACGTTCGATCGACCAGAACGACACTCTTCGAAATGCGCTGTCGGCACAACGCCTGGAGATGGACGACCTAGGCAAGATCGTTGCCGAAGGCGGCGCGAAGTACTCCACGTTGATCGGTGCCCTTGAGGCGACCGGCGACGCCGGGGCCGACGTGGTGGCCGCGATCAAGCGGACCCGTGCCGAGATTCAGACCGCGACCGACGCGGCGAAGAACTCGACTCCGGGCTTTGGTTCGTTGTCGGATGCGGTGAGGAAGCTTGCCGACGAGTCGGCCACGGCCGACGACCGCATGAACTCGCTGAAACAAGCGCTTGACGCGATCAGCGGGAAGCCGGTCGAACTCGAAGACGCGATGCAGTCTTACAACAAGGCGATTCGCGATGTCACCGACTCGACTAAAGCCGCTTGGGACGCTTCGGACGGCTTCGGCGAGTCTCTGGTGGACAAGGTCACTGGTGGTATCGACACCACCACAGAGAACGGCGACAAGCTCCGGACGAAGCTTCTAGAGCTTCGAGACGAGACGTTGAGGGTTGGCGCTGCCGGTGGCGACCTGGGCCCGGTGTTCGCGAGGAACGAAACGGTTCTGGCCGACCTCGCGCGGGCGACCGGGTTGTCTGTCGAGCAGATGAAAGCGCTTGCTGAATCGGCCGGATATGTGCCGTCCAAGATTGAGCTTCTGATTGCGTTGAAGGGCGCGACGGAGGCAAAGCAAGACCTGACGACGATCCGAACCATGTTGGGCCGCAACGAACTAACGATTGACACGAAGCTGCTTGGCTCCGATCAAGTGATCCGTGACATTCAGGCGGCCGGTGGCAAGGTCGAGGAAGTCGCCGGGAAACCGGGTGTGTTCCGCGTCGATGCTCCGAACGTGGCGTCGGTGATCTCGAAGGTTGACGATCTTCTAGCCAAGATCAACGCGCTTCCCGCGAACAAGACAGTCAAGGTGACGTACGCGGAGGCTACGGCCTCCGGCGAGTGGCGCGCTCCGATGAAGCTGCCGCAACAGCGCGCGGCCGGTGGTCCGATCTTTGGCCCTGGTGGTCCGACTTCGGACAGCGTCCCTGCGTTGCTGTCGGCTGGTGAACACGTCTGGACAGCGGAGGAAGTGGCAGCGGCCGGAGGACACGGCGCGATGCTGGGTCTACGGGCCCGCGCCAAAGCGGGCGGCTTGGCCTTCGCTGCCGGTGGCACCCCCGACTACGTGACCAAAGCCGTAAGCGCGGCGCGGTCGGTTGAGGGCAACCTCTATGACTGGGGCGGCGTCGGGCCGACCCGGTTCGACTGCTCCGGCTTCGTCGGCTGGTTGCAGCAAATCTTGATGGGAGTCGAAGCCCCCACCAAGCGCCTGTACACCACGATGTCGTTGCTTGACGGAGCTACGTCCGGGCTTGAGTCCGGCCTAGGCCCGGCCGGTACTTGGTTCAAGGTCGGTGTGTCGCAAGACCACATGGCCGGAACTCTGGCCGGTCTCGCTGTCGAGTCCGGCGGAGCGTTCGGTACCTCTGGTGTCGGCGGTAACCGGGCGAAGGCGACAGACGGACAGTTCCCGTGGAAGTTCCACCTACCGAACGAGTTGATCAAGGGCTATGGCTCTCTGACGACCGGCGGCAAGTTGGTGGAGTGGACAGACCAGGACGAGCGCGACCTAGAGCGCGCCCGGATCGCTGTCACGGAGGCCAGGGAACGCCGGGATGAGGTCTACGGCAACGCGGACTCCACAGACTCCGAACGCCGTCGAGCTGACTTGGACGTGGACGACGCCGAAGCGAAGGCGGTCGACAAGCAAGCCCAGAAGGACAAGCAAGGGACCACCGAAGGCGGGGAGCGGGTCGCTCCGCAAGCCCCCGCGCTCACGGAGGCGTACAACGTCGAGAAGGCCGCCCGTATCGACGCGCTCCAAGCGGTCGAGGAAGCCAACGCCGCACGGAACGAGGTCTACGACGATCCGAGCAGCACGGACCTGGACAAGGCCAAGGCTGACCAGGACCTAGCGAAGGCTCAGGAGGAAGCGAACGCCGTGTCGAACTCCGAGAGTTCGGCGGCCACCACGGTGCGTGGAATCTTCACCAACGCCGCTTCGTCGGCGGCTGGTGTCCTGTTCGACGCCGCGAAGGAAATCTTCCTACCCGACGCCGTGGCCGACTCTCACTGGTGGGACGTTGCCGACGAAGTCGTCTCGCTGGCGAACAGCGACACAGACGACGACGGCACAAGCAATGTTGCCGAAATCCTAAGTGCGGTAGGAAGTTTCAACCTCACAGATGTGATGAAGCAGCAGGGCTACAACGGTGACACCCCCAAGTGGGCGTTGAACGCCAAGGTGTTCGACTCCGGCGGCTGGTTGATGCCGGGTGAGGTCGGCGTGAACTTGTCGAGCAAGCCTGAACCGATCTTCAACAGCCCGTCTCAGCTTGCACAGTTCACCGCTGGTGCGAGCTTGGATCCTCCGGCGGGTGCGTATGCCCCGGCGTCGATCGAGCGGCTAGAGCGTGCAGCGGGTGAGCTCGCGGCAGCTGCCCGTCAGCCGCACGTGACCTTCCAAACCGAGAACATCAACGGTGCTATGCGCGCGTACACCTTCGAGCAGAACAAACAGACGGCGAAGAGTCGTCGCCGGTAAGGCTGTCAATGGCCCGGCCGGTAGGGCCGGGCCGGGGCTAGCCTGATCACCGTGGTTGATCTGAGCAAGGCGGAGCCCGCCGACCGGGGTATCGCTTGGGTGGTGAAAGACCCGCTGTTCCAGTTGTTCATGGTGGGGCAGACGTACGGGCGCGAGACCGCGTTTCGCTTGTTGCGCAACGACTTAGACGCCTTCGTCATCGCTTGCGTTCCGTTGCCGCCCGTGACTGCTCGCTGCCGCAACGGCCGTACGTGGGAAGTCGTTCGGGCCCACCCGGGCCACTGACGGGCCAACCGGTTCGGCATGGGTGTTTGCTTGACTGCTGTCCGGCCTGTACGTTGGCCGGTACAGAACGACCCCGGCAGGCACTCGCAATGCCGACCGGGGTCTAGGCGAGGAACCTGGGCTTAGCAGACTCCGCACCGTACGCACAGCGTATCGCGAGGTATCGACAGACCCGCCGCTGTGCGTGCGCCCGTGCTTACGGGTGGGCCCGCTCACCCCGGGTGCCGTCGCCCGTTGTGGGGCAGATGCAATCTTTCCGATGACACGAAGCTGACCGGTGAAGGCAGGCCCGGACGGTCTCAGCGTGGTTGCTGGCATGGATAGCGGGATTCCCCCGTGCGTTCCTAGCTTCGTGCAGTATCCCGGCCCTGACGCGCCTGATAATCCCTGGCGCGTGTTCATACCAACCGACGCGGAACGTAGCTGTCCGACCGAGGCGTGAGGTGATCCCGTATCCAACGCGGTACGGGGTACGCCCTGCCCTAGCTCCACTTCGCGACACTCCCAAGGTATGGGGTGTAATCTCCAACAGTCGAGTACTCTGCGGTGGACATGCCGTCGTCGTCGATCAGTAGGCGCGTGAGCCGCTCCTTCGCCCCTATATATGCGGCGCGTGCGAACGTCATCGTGATCCCCTCTCCTTCCACACCACGCGGCCGATCCGCGCGGTGACGATTCGCCGGCCTCGCCGAGGCCGGTCACAGCAGTCCGCCGTCGCCGAGGACCCGATCGGCCAGGCCGATCACGACCGGGACGATGCCGAGGCACACGAAGGCAGGCAGGAAGCACAGGCCGAGTGGCCCGCCGATCAGCACGCCCGCACGTTCGGCGCGCGCGACGGCCGCGTCTTCCACTGCTTCACGACGCTGGTCCGCCAGTTCGCCGACGGCCGCAGCCAACGAGGACCCCGAACGCGCCGAGCGCCGCGCCATCCTGGCCAGCGACTCGACCTCGTCGGCGCCCGCCGACCCGACCGCATCCGCCGCGGCACGCTCCCACGCCGTCGCCGCATCAGCACCGAGCGCCAGCAGATCAGCTGCGCGCAGCAGTGCCGCCCGCAGCACCGGCGGCGCCGTCCCCGCACTGGCCCGCGCCGCCGCGGCCATCGGCAGCCCAGCCCGTAGACAAGCGGCCAGCAGATCGAACGCCGATGCCGACCCGAGCGGATCCACCTCCGACGTGCCGCGCGCTGTCTCCGGCGCACCCGTCGGCGACCGCCCGAGCGCACGCACCCGCCGGCTCACCGCCACCCGCCCCGGCAACACAACCACAGCCACCGCCGCGACCAGCAGCGCGACAGGTGAAGGCGCACCCACCATGTCCTGCACAGCAATCCCTCCCCATGACGTTTTCGACCAATCGAACTGCCGGGCAGCAGCGCCGTGGCCCAGCCGATCACAGCCACAGCTCGACCGTGTGCCCCCTCTCGACCGTGTCCCGCTGGTTGTGCACAGCGTCGTCGACGGCGTGCAACCGGGGCACAATCGGATGCCCACCGGTTAGGCCGTTCCCCGGCGGGTGATCACATCTGTCCACAGCAATCCACAGCAGGCGAGGGCCGTGCCGAGCGGTAGGAGAAGTTCACCGGCGGGTGAGGCGAAGAGCACCGTCAGGGGAGCCGCGCCCATCAGCTGGCCGAGGCCGATGCCTACCAGCGGGAGGCCGGCCAGGACGGTGGCCGAGGCGCGGGCTCCCGCGAGAGCCGCTTCGGTTCGGTCACGGAAGCGAACGCGGCCCAGTAGGTCGGTTCGCGCCGCGGCCAGCAGCTCGGCGAGGGCGAGGCCGTGTTCTTCGGCCACCCGCCAGGCGACGGCGATCCTTGACAGTTCCTCGGCGACAATCGAATCCGGGTGGAGCCAACCGTCGGCACCGGAGCCGCCGAGTCTGCTGCGCCCCGCGCTGATCCCGAGTACCCGTGCAGTCTCGCCCCGCGACTCGGCTGCCGCGGCCTCCGCCGCCGCGCTCGGATGCGCGCCCACCCGCAGTTCGCCGACAACGGCCTCGAGCCCGGCCAACAGGTGACCGCACTCCGCTCGACGGGCCCGCTCACCACGACCGCGCCGATTCCGCACCGCGACGGTGACGCCCACCATGAGCGCCGCCAGTCCCGTCCCGATCCCGAACGCGAAGGCCGTACACGCCAGTCCGATTCCTGCACACCACTCCACAGGTATCCGTCTCGCCGCACGCGCACCGCCCGCATCGAACAGCCGACGAAAGCGCCGCCGATCGCCCGCAGCGGGAAGCATCAGCACCGCCACCGCGCAGCAGAGCAGTCCGATCGCCATCGCCACCCCCGTACCGGCCTGTAGTGCTGTGCCACAGAATGTTTCGCGTCGATTCCGGACTGGCTGTCGATGCGGACGTCGGCACCACGGTCCGGGGACGAGTGGCCGCCTGCGCGGCAACCAGGGCCGATTCCGCAACGGGCGCACGCTTATTGGGCAGTACCGCATCCACAGCAGCGAACGCCACATCGAAACCGGAACCGCACAGGCGATCCGGCCCGTCGCCCCCTGCGCCCAAGAACGACACCGGCACCGCGCCGCCGAACGGTGACACCCCGACTCGCGAAGTCCCCTTGGCGGGCACCACCGTGCCAGAGCACACGCTTGATCCCACCCGTGACGATTGCCTTCGCCTGCCACCTGACCGTCGACCATCACTCGCACACCGATCCCGCAGGTGCGCCCCGGTCGCTACCCGAACCACTCGCGTCAGCCAGCTGCGCAACCGAACCGATCGCACCCCACCGGCGCCCGCACCGGGCGATCCTGCCACCGTGCGGCTCTGAGCCGAGCGCCAGTCACCGGCCTGCGGCGACGCACCATCGCCGTAGACCGGCCACACACCAGACCCACGCGACCCCACCGC
>NZ_JBHVHX010000012.1:60019-173987 GCF_042799895.1 Nocardia sp. NPDC057663
GGACCGGTCACCGGCCTGCCGCGACGCACCATCGCCGTAGACCGGCCACACACCAGACCCACGCGACCCCACCGCCCTGCAGCTCGGCGCCGAGCACCGGTCACCGGCCTGCCGCGACGCACCATCGCCGTAGACCGGCCACACACCAACACCCATGCCAGGCGACCTGGCCGATGTGCGGCGACTCTCCGAGCGCCGTGCGCCAGCCTGCGGGGACACACCATCTCCGCGGACCGGCCACACACCTGCACCGATGCCTGGGGACCCAGCCGCCGCACGGCTCCGAGCCGAGCACCGGCCGCCTCCCTGCGAGGATGCGTTGTTGCCGCGGATCGGCCACGCGCCTGCACCTGTTGTTCTCATCCGAGTCGCACCTCGATCAGTCGCTCCAGTTCGGCGGCGCCGGGTGTGGACATGCCGTCGGAGCGCCATGCGGGGGTGATTCGAATGCCGGCGCTGTCGCGTTCGAGGACGCCGATCTCGTGGAGACCACGGGTGCCGTCGGCTCGGCGGTGGACGTGCAGCACCACCTGGACCGCGGCAGCGAGCTGGCTGTGCAGGGCCGCGCGATCCATACCGCCGAGGGCGGCCAGGGCTTCCAGGCGGGCGGGGACTTCCTGCGGTGAGTTGGCGTGGACGGTTCCCGCGCCGCCGTCGTGGCCGGTGTTGAGTGCGGTGAGCAGGTCGACGACCTCCGCACCGCGCACCTCGCCGACGACGATCCGATCGGGGCGCATCCGCAGCGCCTGGCGGACCAGGTCGCGCACCGTGACCGCGCCGACGCCCTCGACGTTGGCGGTGCGCGCCACCAGCCGCACCACATGCGGATGAACGGGCGCGAGTTCGGCCGCGTCCTCGACGCAGATGATCCGCTCGGCGGGGTCTACGGCGGCGAGGAGCGCGGAAAGCAGGGTGGTCTTGCCCGCGCCGGTACCGCCGACGACGAGGAAGGCCAGTCGGGCGCGGACGATGTCGGTCAGTAGCCGGAGTGCGGCAGGCGGGACCGAGCCGGCGGCGGCCAGGGCGCACAGGCCCTGGGTGGCCGGTCGGAGCACGCGCAGGGACAGGCAGGTCCCGTCGTGCGCGACAGGTGCGAGGACCGCGTGCAGGCGGACACCGAACGCATCACCGAGAGCGGCCTCGGTGCCGGCGAGCTTGCCGTCGACCCAGGGTTGCGCATCGTCGAGCCTGCGTCCGGCGGCGAGAGCGAGCCGCTGGGCGAGCCGACGGACCGCGGCTTCGTCGGCGAAGCGGATGTCGGTCTGTTCGAGCCCGTGACCACGGTCGATCCACACCGAGTCGGGGCCGGTGACGAGCACATCGGCGACCTGCGGATCGTGCAGCAGCGGCTCGAGCAGGCCGGCGCCGGTCATCTCGGTCTGCAGCAGACGCAGCGCCCGCAGCAGATCGGTGTCGGCGAGGACACCACCGGCTTCGGCCCGGATCGCGGCGGCCAGCTGCGCCGCATCGGGCACGCCCGCGTGCTCGGCGAGCCGTTCGCGGACCCGTTCGAGCAGGTCGACGGTGACGAACGTGGTCATCGCGCACCCACCATCGACAGCACCGCGTCGGCCGCGTCGCGCAGCGGCCCGCGCCTGCGCACGCTCAGCCCGCCGCGTTCGAGTCGCACCGCCAAACCTGCCTGCCCGCGCACTGCGGCCAGCAGCGGCAGCCCGAGCACCTCCGCCACTTCTGCACCACGCAACCCACCCGGCGCTGGACCACGAACAACCAAGCCGCGATTGGGATTTCGCTCCCCCAGATGGGCAGCCACCACCTCGGCGGCAGCGACAGCGCGCAGCCGCGCGGGGACGACCAGGACCACGAGATCAGCGGCGTCGACCATCGCATCGGCCGCCGGGCCGCGCTCCGCGGACACGTCGCAGACGACCAGATCGCCTGCGGCCCTTCCGGATTCGATGACGGCCCGGACCGCGGCCGGCATCAGCTCGGCAGGCGATCGCCCCGCGCCGTGCCGCCCGCAGGACAACACCGCGAGCCCGGCCGCCGCAGCGGGCAGCGCGTTGTGCAGTGCCGTCGCGGAGACCCGGCCGTCCTCGATGACCAGGTCCGGCCAGCGCAGCCCGGCGACATTCTCCATCCCGAGCACCAGGTCGATGCCACCGTCGAGCGGCGCGCCATCGATGAGCACGGTGTCTGGTCGCAACCGTCGCGCGGCCGCGCGTAAGGCGATGGCGGCGGCGAGTGTCGACGCACCCGCACCACCGCCCGCACCGGCGACCGCGACGACCACACCCTCCCCCGTCCGGGATTCGGCGTGCTCGGCGAATTGCTCGACCAGTTCGACCGCGCAGGCAGGCAGCGCGACGACCCGCTCCGCACCGACCGCGGTGGCCGCCTGCCAGTCGGGCACCGCGGGCTCCCCCTCGGTGACGAGCACGATCCCGGGACGCCTCGGACAGCCCTCGGCGGCAGCCGCCGTAGCGGCGGCAGTGTCGAGGATCACCATGCCCGCACCCGACCACGCATGCCTGCCGACCGGCATGGTCCGCTCGTCGGTGGCGCGTTCCGCGGCCGCCGCGACCCGGCGCACTTCGGCGCGCAGGCGGTGATCACGCACGAGCACCAGAGCGGGAGCGAGGCCGGCAGCGGGTGGTGCGGCGAGGAGGTTCATGCAGCTCAGCGTGGTCGAATCGCAAGCAGCCGGAAAGACGGCAAAACCCGATTGTGGATAACTCGGGGGTGTGGAGAACTTTCGCGATCTACCTGGAAATAGAGGACGGCCCCAGCCGGGGGGGAGGAGGCTGGGGCCGTCGGGTTCAGCCCCGGGGGGTCGGGCTGAACGCGCCTGGACTATGTCCAGGTGTCAGCAATACTACACCCATCCCCCGGCGCAGGCGCAAGTAGCGTTCGCCACCATATTTCGGCGATTCGCGGCCTCCGGCGTCCCTGGGGCAAACCTCACAGAGGGGCCGGGACGGCCACCTACTGCGCTCCGCGCGAGGCGTGCCTATCCTGTTGACGTGACGGCCGAACGTGACCAGACTCCGCTTCCGGACACAAGACTCGCCCATTCGGGCCGAGCGCCGGTGCCCGGCGGACGCGTCGCGGCGTTCTTCGATCTCGACAAAACGGTGATCGCGAAGTCGAGCGCGTTCGTGTTCAGCAAACCGTTCTACGCACAGGGTCTGCTCAACCGTCGCGCCGTGCTGGAGAGCAGCTACGCGCACTTTTTGTTCCTGCTCTCCGGGGCCGATCACGACCAGATGGAACGAATGCGGGCAAACCTCGCCAACATGTGCGCCGGCTGGGATGTGGAGCAGGTGAAATCCATTGTGGCCGAGACGCTTCACGATCTCGTGGACCCGCTGATCTACGCCGAGGCCGCCGATCTGATCGCCGATCACAAGATCCGCGGGCACGACGTGGTGATCGTCTCGGCGTCGGGCGAGGAGATCGTCACGCCGATAGCCGAGGTGCTCGGCGCCTCGCATACCGAGGCCACCCGGATGGTCGTCGAGGACGGCAAGTACACCGGTGACATCGAGTTCTACTGCTACGGCGAGGGCAAGGTCGCCGCGATCGAAAAGCTGGCCGCGGCAGAGGGTTACGACCTGTCCAAGTGCTACGCGTACTCCGATTCGGTGACCGACCTGCCGATGCTGAGCGCGGTCGGCCACCCGACGGTGGTGAACCCCGACCGGGCGCTGCGCAAGGAGGCCGTCACGCGCGGCTGGCCGGTGCTCACCTTCTCCAATCCGGTGTCGCTGTGGTCGCGGTTCCAGGCGCCGTCGAGCACCACCGTGGCGGCCACGGCGGCGGTCGGATTGAGCGCGATCATCGCGGGCGCGATCAGTTATCGACTGCTGCGGAAACGTCGCTGACCTGCGACGGACAAGCACGAATCGCCAGGCGACACGCCGAAAACGTCTGTATTCGGTGATGCCTTCGAAACCCTTGATGTGAGTGCCATCACAGTGTAAGAATGGAGTCACGGAAGGACGGAAGGCCAAGACGGAGCCGGAAGAGAAGGCTTCGCCTCCCATCCCACCCTTCCCAGCACGGACGCCAGGTACCCACGCGGAGCGCGCCGCGACAAGGGCAGCAGAGTTGTGGGCCTGCGAAATTCGGGCAGTCGTCGGCGAACGCCTCGCACAGGTTGCGGGGATGAACCGGCGGGGTTCGGATGATCGCCGAGGCCACCGAACACAACCCACCGAGCACGCTTGGTAACCAGGTGTTCCGTGCTAGCGGGCGGCGAGACCGAGTATTCGGGCACGCCGCCCGTTTCGATGTGTGGAGAGTCTCAGCCCGCAGCCGCGTCGGCGATCGAGTTCGCCTCGCGGGCACCGTCTTCCAGCGCGCCCGCGCAGAACAGCACCCAGCCGCCGACACCCTCCGCGGTGCCGAGCCCGAACCCGGCGGCCGCGTCGAGGTAGGCCTGCCGACGCCGCAGCCAGAACACCTCGGGCACGCCGAGGCACCGCGGGTCCAGCCCGCTCGAGACCGTGACCAGGCGTGATGCCGCCCGCGCGACGACACCGTCGGCGGTGCCGAACGGCCGCAGGGACAGCAACTCACCGTGCACGACCGCCGCGACGACGGGCGCGGGCGCCTTGCTCGTCTGGACGGTTTGCACCAGCAGGTCCAGCCGCTCCGCGACGCCCGGGGCCGACCGCGGCCGGCCGAGTTCCTGTTCGTCGGAGACCAGGTCGGCGGCGGCGAGCAGATGCAGCCGGGCCAGTGCCTGCAGCGGCGCGCGCTGCCAGGTACCGACCAGGTTCGTCAGGGCGTCACCGTCGAGCGCCTGACCCACCCGCAGCGCGCCGGCCAGCACCGGATCGCTGACCTTCCCATCGGCGGGCAGATCGGTGCTCGCGCCTTCGATGGCGGCCGAGGACCGCGCGGCGCGGACCGCCGCTTCGGCGGCGGTGGTCGCCCAGCCGCGCCGGTTCGACTTGTGCCGATGCACCGCGGCGAGCGCGTCGCGGGCCTTGTCGGCGGCTTCACGCACGCCGGGCAGGTCGACCAGGGGCTGTAGCGGATCAGTCACGGCATACGAGGCTACCGTTCGTACACTGTGTCCTCGACGGCCACGTGCAGCCCACGGATCCGCGGCCAGGTACGGTCCGGCCACGGCACCTCGGCGAGCCGCTTCGCCGCCGGGGTCAGCGCCCGGCGCCTGCGCGATTCCAGCTCGGCCTGTCGTTCGGCATCGATCCGATCCATCGGCGTCTCCTGCCCCTGCGATCTGCACCGCACCACCTCGGACGCGTCCACGGTACGCCGGTGAGCTGCGCCTTCGCGGTTGATTCGCCCCGGCACACGAGCGAGCACCGCTCGCGTTACACCCGCGCGATTACCCCGTGAGCAACTCCCGTCCCGGAATCGCCTCGAGCAGTGCCCGCGTGTAGTCCTGCTCCGGCGCGGCGAACACCTCGTCGGTGGTGGCGGCCTCCACCACCTTGCCCGCCCGCATGACCAGCACATTGTCCGCGATCTGCCGGACGACGGCCAGGTCGTGGGTGATGAACAGATACGTCAGCCCCAGCTCGGCTTGCAGGTCGTTGAGCAGGGTGAGGATCTGTGCCTGGACCAGCACGTCCAGCGCCGAGACCGCCTCGTCGCAGACCACCAGCTCGGGCGAGAGCGCCAGTGCCCGCGCGATCGCGACCCGCTGACGCTGCCCGCCGGACAGCTCGTTGGGATAGCGGCGCAGCACCGACGACGGCAGCGACACCTTGTCGAGCAGGTCGCGCACCACCGCCTCGCGCTCCTTCGAGGTGCCGATCTTGTGCACCCGCAGCGGCTCCTCGATCGTGCGGAAGATCGAGTACATCGGGTCGAGCGAGCCGTACGGGTTCTGGAAGATCGGCTGTACCCGGCGGCGGAAGGCGAACGCGCCCCTGCTGTCCAGCTTCGCGACATCCTTCCCGTCGAAGGCCACGGTGCCCGAGGTCGGTTCCAGCAGGCCGAGCACCATCTGGGCGATGGTCGACTTGCCCGAGCCGGACTCGCCGACGATCGCGGTGGTCGTGCCGCGTTCGACGGTGAAGCTCACCTCGTCGACGGCCACGAAATCCGTGGACTGCCATGGCCGCTTGCCGCGAATCTTGAACGCCTTGGTCAGATTCCGCACGTCGAGCACGGTGTCGCCGACCAGATCTCCGGCTTCGGCCACCTCGACGGCCTGCGCGCGCACGGCGGCCCGCTGCCGCGAGGACGACATCCGCTGCGCGGCCAGCGAGGGCGCGGAGTTCACCAGCTTCTTGGTGTAGGCGTGCTGCGGATCGCGCAGGATCTGCAGGGCCGGTCCGGATTCCACGACCCGGCCGCGATACATCACCACCAGATGCTCGGCCCGTTCCGCGGCCAGGCCGAGGTCGTGGGTGATCAGCAGCACCGCGGTGCCGAGCTCGCTGGTGAGCTGTTCGAGATGGCCCAGGATCTGCCGCTGCACGGTGACGTCCAGTGCCGAGGTCGGTTCGTCGGCGATCAGCAGTTTCGGCCTGCACGAGAGCCCGATCGCGATGAGCGCGCGCTGGCGCATGCCGCCGGAGAACTCGTGCGGATACTGGTTCACCCGCCGCTGCGCGTCCGCCATCCCCGCCTCGGCCAGCAGCTCCACCGAGCGCTTGCGGGCCGCGTCACCGGTGGCGATGCCGTTGGCGACCAGTGTCTCCCGGATCTGGAAGCCGATCTTCCACACCGGGTTCAGATTCGACATGGGGTCCTGCGGCACCAGCCCGATGCCGCTGCCACGGATCGCGACGATCTCCTTGGCCGAGGCCTTGGTGAGGTCCTTGCCGTCGAAGAGGATCTGCCCGCCGGTCACCTCACCGGTGCCGGGCAGCAGATCGATGATCGCGTGCGCGGTCGTCGACTTGCCCGAGCCGGACTCGCCGACGATGGCGACGGTCTGGCCCGGGAAGACAGTGAGGTTCACCCCACGCACCGCGGGCACCGGCTTGCCGTCAGTGGTGAAGCCGACATCCAGATCACGGATCTCCAGCAGCGGTTTGTCGTCGCTCATCGGGTGCGCTCCTTCGGATCGAGCGCATCGCGCACCGCATCGCCGAGCAGGATGAAGCTCAGCACGGTGACAGCCAGCGCGGCCGCCGGGTAGAACAGGATCGGGGAGGTACGGATCTCGTTCTTCGCGCGGGCGATATCGGCGCCCCAGGCCACGATGTCGGGCGGCAGGCCGACGCCGAGGAACGACAACGTCGCCTCGGTGACGATGAAGACGCCGAGCCACAGCGTGGCGACCACGATCAACGGACCCGCCGCGTTCGGCAGCACATGCCGCACCAAAGTCCCCAGCCGCGACAACCCCAAAGCCTTGGCAGCGGTGACGTATTCGCTGTTCTTGGCTTCGATCACCGCACCACGGGCGATGCGGGCCGCCTGCGGCCAGGTGAACGCGACGAGGATCAGGATCACCGTCAGCACCGTCGCCGGCCGCAGCAGCTGCAGCAGCAAGATCGCCGCCAGCACCATCGGGATGGCGTAGAAGATCTCGGCGATCCGCGAGACGATCGAGTCGAGCACGCCGCCGTAGAACCCGGACAGCGCGCCGAGTATCCCGCCGACCAGCAGGAACAGCATCGCCGCTCCGACGCCGACGCTGACCGAGGCCCGCGCACCATAGATCGTCCGCGCGTAGACGTCGCAGCCCTGCTTGTCGAACCCGAACGGGTGGCCGGGACGTGGGCCGTCCATGCCGAACTCGCCCAGGCACAGCTTCGGGTCCTGGCTGGTGAACAGCGCCGGCCACACCACGACCAGCAGCACCAGCACGATCAGCACCACCGCGACCAGGAACACCGGATTGCGGCGCAACCGCCGCCACGCGTCGCCCCAGATGCTGGTCGGCGTGCCCGCGTCGACCACCCGATCGGTGGCCAGCACCTCCACCTCGTCGGCGGGGGCCACGAAATGCTGTTGGCTCTCATGCATAACGGATCCTCGGGTCGAGCACGGCGTAGAGCAGGTCGATGAACAGGTTCACCAGCAGGAACACCACGACCAGCACCGTCACGAACGACACCACCGTCGGCGGCTCGCCGCGGATGATCGCCTGGTATATCGTGCCGCCGACGCCGGGAATGTTGAAGATGCCCTCGGTGACGATGGCGCCCGCCATCAGCGCGCCGAAATCGGCGCCGAGAAAGGTGACCACCGGGATCATCGAATTCCGCAGGATATGCACGGTCACCACGCGGCGGCGCCCGAGCCCCTTCGCCGTCGCCGTGCGGACATAGTCGGCGGATTTGTTCTCCGCCACGGAGTTACGGGTCAGCCGCAGCACATACGCGAACGACAGCGAGCCCAGCACGAAGGCGGGAACGAGCAACTCGCCGAGGCTCGCATTGCCCGTGACGGTGACCGGGGCGATCCCCCATTTCACGCCGAGGAAGTACTGCGCCAGATAACCGACGACGAACACCGGCAGCGCGATGATCACCAGGCTGGCGATCAGCATCGTCGAATCGAACAGCTTGCCCTTGCGCAGGCCGGCGATCAGGCCGAACAGGATGCCGAAGAAGCCCTCGACGAGCACCGCGAGAAAGGCCAGCCGGATGGTGATCGGGAAGGCGCGCTCGAGTTCCTCGCGCACCGGCCTGCCCGAGAACGAGGTGCCGAAATCGAGGGTGAGAATCCCCTTCAGATAGAGCAGATACTGCACGATGAACGGCTGATCGAGATGGTATTGGGCGCGCAATGCGGCCTCGGCCGCCGGCGTCAGTGGTTTCTCACCGGCCAGCGCGTTGATCGGGTCACCGGGGATCAGGAACACCATCGCGTAGATCAGCAGCGTCGCACCCAGGAAGACCGGGATCATCTGGAGCAGGCGCCGAAGTATGTACCAAGCCATCATTCCTCCGAAAACGGCTGGGGCCGAGCCACATCACGTGGCCCGGCCCAGCTCCGAGTGCCTATTTCTCGATGTTCTCGAAGTCGAACAGACCGTTCCAGGCCAGCTCGGCCTTGGTCACCTTGTCAGACCGGCCCGCGGCGGCGACATAGTCGAACACCGGGATGTCGGCCATGTCCCTGATCATGATCGTCTGTGCCTGCGCGATCAGCTTGTAGGACTCCTCCTGGGTCGGCGCGGCCATGGCGGCGTCGAAGAGACGGTCCACCTCGGGGTTGTTGTAGTCGACGTTGTTGGTCTCGGAGTAGCTGTAGTACTGCGAGGACAGGAACTGCATCATCGTCGGGTAGTCGCCCTGCCAGCCGTAGCGGAAGGCCGTGCCGATGGTCTTGGCGTTCACCGCGTCACGGACATTCTTGAACGTCGGCACCGGGTTGGCGACCGCGTCGATTCCGAGGGTGTTCTTGACGCTGTTGGCCACGGCCTCGATCCAGGCCTGGTGGCCGCCATCGGAGTTGTAGGTGATCGTGTACTTGCCCGACCACGGCGAGATCGCGTCGGCCTGCGCCCACAGCTTCTTGGCCTGGTCCGGGTTGTAGTCGAACACTTCCGCGCCCGGCAGGTTGCCGTTGAAACCGGGCAGCGTCGATGCGGTGAAATCGCGGGCGGGAATGCGCAATCCGTTGAAGATCTTCTCGATGATCTGCGGCCGGTTGATCGCCATCGAGATCGCCTTGCGGCGCAGGACGCCTTCCTCGCCGCCGAAATGCGGCACGGTGGTCTGGATGCCGATGTGCTGGTTCTGCGCGGTCGGCTTGGTGATCGCGCGGTCGCCGAGATCACTCTTGTAGGAGGTCAGCGCGCTGTCGGGGATGGTGTCGAGGGTGTCGAGATTGCCCGCCTGCAGATCGGCGTAGGCGGTGTCGAAGGACTGGTACATGACGAACCGCAGGCCCTTGTTCTTGGCCGGGCGGCCACCGGGGTAATCCGGGTTGGGCTTCAAGTCGATCTTGACGTTGTGTTCCCACGACTGGAAGGCGTAGGGGCCGTTGCCGACCGGGTTCTCGCCGAAGGCCTTCATGTCCTTGAAGGCGGAGTCGGGCAGCGGATAGAACGGGGCGTAGCCGAGCGCGCTCTCGAAATCGATCGACGGGGATTTCAGTTCGACGGTGAAGGTGCGGTCGTCGACCACCTTCAGGCCCGACATCGTCTGCGCCTTGGGCTGTTCGGCATTCACCTCGTCGAATCCGACAATGGGGGTGAACACGTAACTCTGCAACTGCGCGTTGGAGGCGAGCGCGCCGTAGTTCCACGCGTCGACGAAGGACTTGGCGGTCACCGTCGTGCCGTCGGTGAACTTCCAGTTCGGCTTGATGGTGATCCGATACGACTTGCGATCGGCGGTCTCGATCTTCTCCGCCATCTCGTCGTGCGCCTCACCGGTGGCGTCGTAGTACTTCAGCCCCGCGAACAAACGGTCGACGACGCGACCACCCATGTTCTCGTTGGTGTTGGTCGGCACCAACGGATTCTGCGGTTCTCCCGCGTTGGTGGTGACAATGCTCGCGTCGGCAGTGTCGTCGGACGAGCACGCGGTCAGGCTGAGGCTCGTGGCCGCCAGGCCCGCTGCGATCAGCGCAGTCGCTCTGATGAATCTCAACGCTCTCTCCCGGTTCGATTCCGTGGCATAACGCTCGGAGGTTAGCCACTTCGGCCCGGTTTTTCAGTGAACCGAGCCTATTTCGCTTCACATGTATCAGTACGGTTACCCGCCGGAAATGCAGGAAGAATTGCCGAGCCCCTCATGCTCGGCAGAAAAAAATGAACAATTCTCGGAACCATCAGCTGAACGGTTGAGTTAAAACGATAGCCCGCGACCGCCCGGTCTGTCCGCGAAGTCATCGGATGAACTTGCCTCGATCGACCGCCACGAAACCTCGCCGATACAACGCCCCCGACGGTGCACCCGGGTTGACTACTGTCGAGGGAGCAGGGGCGAGCCCCTCGCGACCGACCCGACCGCACCAGGCATGTGAGGCTGATTCGACATGACCGAAACCGCTGCAGGACATCAGGACTCGTATCCCCCGAGCGCGGAGTTCGCCGCCTCCGCCAACGCGGGCGCCGCCCTCTACGACCGCGGCGAGACCGACCGCGACGGCTTCTGGACCGCACAGGCGAACCGGCTGCACTGGCACAAGCCCTTCACTCAGGTGCTGGACTGGAGCGATGCCCCGGTGGCGCGCTGGTTCGCCGACGGCGAGCTCAATGTCGCCTACAACTGCGTCGACCGGCACGTCGTCGACGGGCACGGCGACCAGGTCGCCATCCACTGGGAGGGTGAGCCGGGCGACTCCCGCGACATCACCTACCGCGAACTGCTCGACGAGGTCTCACGTGCCGCGAACTACCTGACCGAACTCGGCCTCGAGGCGGGTGACCGCGTCGCGATCTACATGCCGATGGTGCCCGAAGCGATCGTGTCGATGCTGGCCTGCGCCCGCCTCGGCCTCACCCACTCGGTGGTGTTCGCCGGCTTCTCGCCCAGCGCGCTGCGGCAGCGGGTCGACGACGCCGAGGCCCGGCTGATCATCACCACCGACGGGCAGTGGCGGCGCGGCAAGCCCGCACCGCTCAAGGAGGCCGTCGACGAGGCGCTCGCCGCCAAGGGCGATGTGCCGTCCTCGGTCGAGCACGTGCTGGTGGTGCGCCGCGTCGGCACCGAGGTGCCGTGGACGGATGGTCGCGACCTGTGGTGGCACGAAACCGTCTCCGCCGCTTCGCCTTCGCACGAGGCGCGGCCCTTCCCCGCCGAGCACCCCCTGTTCATCCTCTACACCTCCGGCACCACCGGAAAACCCAAGGGGATCCTGCACACCACCGGCGGCTACCTCACCCAGGCCGCCTACACCCACCACAACGTCTTCGACCACAAAGCAGGCGACGACGTCTACTGGTGCACCGCCGACATCGGCTGGGTCACCGGCCACAGCTACATCGTCTACGGACCACTCGCCAACCGCGCCACCCAGGTCGTCTACGAGGGCACCCCCAACTCCCCCAACGAACACCGCCACTTCGAGATCATCGAAAAGTACGGCGTCACCATCTATTACACCGCACCGACTCTGATCCGCACTTTTATGAAATGGGGCCGCGAGATCCCCGACGCCCACAACCTGTCCACGCTGCGACTGCTCGGCTCCGTCGGCGAACCCATCAACCCCGAAGCCTGGCGCTGGTACCGAGAAGTCATCGGCGCCAACACGACCCCCATCGTCGACACCTGGTGGCAAACCGAAACCGGCGCCATCATGATCTCCCCGCTGCCCGGCGTCACCGCCGCGAAGCCGGGCGCGGCCATGCGAGCGCTGCCCGGCATCTCGGCGACGGTCGTCGACGAGGAGGGCAAGCCGGTGCAGCTCGGCGAGACCGAGGCCAACGGCTATCTGGTGCTGGACAAGCCATGGCCGTCGATGCTGCGCGGCATCTGGGGCGACATGGAGCGGTACCGGGCGACGTACTGGGAGCGCTACGCCGAGCAGGGCTGGTACTTCGCCGGTGACGGCGCCAAGCTCGACGCGGACGGCGACCTGTGGGTGCTCGGCCGGGTCGACGACGTCATGAACGTGTCGGGGCACCGCATCTCCACCGCCGAGGTCGAATCCGCGCTCGTCGGGCACCCGGCCGTGGCCGAGGCCGCCGTCGTCGGCGCCAGCGACGCGACGACCGGGCAGGGCATCGTCGCCTTCGTCATCCTCACCGGTGACTCGGCGGGCCGGACCGGTGACGGCCTGGTCGACGAGCTGAAAGCCGAGGTGTCCAAGGAGATCAGCCCGATCGCCAAGCCGCGCGAGATCCACATCGTGCCCGAGCTGCCCAAGACCCGCAGCGGCAAGATCATGCGCAGGCTGCTGCGCGACGTGGCCGAGGGCCGCGAACTCGGCGACACCTCGACGCTGGTCGACCCGGGCGTTTTCGAGGCGATCCGCGCCGGCGGAAACTGAGCCAGGGCGCGCCGCGAACGCGCAGGATACGGCCGGTGACGTCGGATGTCACCGGCCGTATCCGTTAGAATTGCGTTCAGGTGTGCCGGGAAGACTGGTCGGCATGCGGTCGTGAATCTCCAGGCACCGCACGGTGGGATGAGCGCCCGCAGCGCTGTCCACCCTGCCGAAAGGCCCGCCCGTGATCACCCGCGTTCGTAATGAGCTGACCCGCTATCTGCGCACCGAGACCGTCGGTGGCGCGTTGCTGCTCATCGCCGCGGCCGTCGCGCTGATCTGGGTGAATTCACCGTGGGGCGCGAGCTATCAGGCGATGGTCGACACCCGGCTGAGCATCCCGGCGCTGCACCTCGACCTCACCCTGGCCGACTGGACCAAGGACGGGCTGCTCGCGATCTTCTTCTTCGTCGCCGGGCTCGAACTCAAACGCGAATTCGTCGTCGGCGAGCTGGCCGACCCGAAACGGGCCGCGCTGCCGATCATCGCCGCCGTGGGCGGAGTCGTCACACCGGCGGTGATCGCGATCGTGGTCGGTCACGGCGTGCCCGGGATGGACAAAGGCTGGGCCATTCCGGTCGCCACCGACATCGCCTTCGCCCTGGCCGTGCTCGCCATGACCGGGTCGCGGATCCCCGCCAGCGCGCGGGTGTTCCTGCTGAGCCTGGCCGTGGTCGACGACCTGCTCGCGATCATCCTCATCGCGGTGCTGTTCACCGCGTCGCTGTCGATGCTGTGGCTCGGCGTCGCCATCGCCTGCTGCGCGGCCTGGGCGCTGGCGCAACGACAGCGACTGCGCACCCCGCTGTTCTACCTTCCGGTCGCGCTGGTCTGCTGGTACGCGCTGCACGAAGCGGGCATCCATCCGACGCTGGCCGGTGTCGCGCTCGGGCTGCTCACCCGGGTGCGCAAGGACCCAGGCGAGAAGATCGCGCCCGCCACCCGTCTCGAGCATGTCGTGCAGCCGATCTCGGCCGGCGTCTGCGTGCCGCTGTTCGCGTTGTTCGCCTCCGGCGTCCCGCTCGACAGTGCCGTGTTCGGCTCGCTGTTCACCGAGCGGCTGTCGCTGGCGATCATCCTCGGACTGCTGCTGGGCAAGACGATCGGCATCTTCGGAATCAGCTGGGTCGCGATCCGTCTGGGCTGGGCGAAACAACCGGCGGCGCTGGAGTATCGCGACATGTTCGCCCTGTCGGTACTCGGTGCGATCGGGTTCACCGTTAGCCTGCTGGTGGCGGAACTCGCGCTGGCCGATGTCGGTGACGACGCCATCGATCTGGCGAAGGCCGCCGTCCTGGTGACCTCCATGGCAGCATCGCTGCTCGGATCGGCGCTACTGTTGCGCAGAGGACGTGTGCACCAGGCGCGCCGCGACGCGGACGAGTTACAACCGGACAGTGAGGCCTAGTAGTGCCAGGACAGGGAGAAGGGTCGACGAAGTGAGTTACACCCAAGGCGGAAATGACGGTCGCACGGTCACTTCCATCCCGTTGACCGACGCCAACCCGCCCGGATCGGCGAGCATCGGCAGTCTCGTCCGTGATGCGACCGAGCAGATGTCGACCCTCGTGCGCGCCGAGGTGGCGCTGGCCAAGGCCGAGGTCACCGCCGAGGTCCGCAAGGGCCTCACCGGCAGCGTCTTCTTCATTCTCGCGTTGACGGTGCTGCTGTTCAGCTCGTTCTTCTTTTTCTTCTTCCTCGCCGAACTGCTGGATGTGTGGCTGTACCGCTGGGCCGCGTTCCTGATCGTGTTCGTGCTGATGGTGGCCACCACCGCACTGCTCGCCCTGCTCGGCTGGCTCAAGGTGCGCAAACTGCGGGCGCCGGAGAAGACGATCAACTCGCTCAAGCAGGCCGCCGAGGTACTGCCTGCCGCGCTCACCCACAGTGAGCACGCTCCCGCGTTGGAGAAGTCGGCCATCCGATGACGCGCCGGGCGGGCCCGATCGCGACGGCCGGACCCGCCTACTAGGCTCGATCGGCGTGTCGTCCAACTCATTCCCGGATCCGTCCAGCGTCCGTTACGACGGACCGTGGACCCACCGTGACGTGCACGCCAACGGGATCCGCTTCCACGTCGTCGAAGCCGACGGAGCGGACCGTGCCGATACCCCGCTGGTGCTGCTGCTACACGGCTTCGCCGACTTCTGGTGGTCGTGGCGGCATCAGCTGACCGGGCTCGCCGACCACGGGTATCGCACCGTCGCCGTCGACCTGCGCGGCTACGGTGACACCGACAAGCCGCCACGCGGCTACGACGGCTGGACCCTCGCCGGTGACATCGCCGGCCTCATCCGGGCGCTCGGCCACACCGAGGCCACGCTCGTCGGGCATGCCGAGGGCGGGCTGGTCTGCTGGGCCACCGCGGTGCTGCATCCCCGGCTGGTCCGCTCGATCGCCCTGGTGAGCTCACCGCATCCCGCGGCACTGAAGAGCGCGGTCCTGCGCGACCCCGCCCAGCGTGCCACCTGGCTGCCGGACTTCCTGCGCTACCAGCTGCCGCGCTACCCCGAGCACCTGCTCACCCGCCGCGACGGCGCCGAGGTGGAGCGGCTGCTGCGCGAGCGGGTGAGCGAATCCTGGTCGCGCACGGCCGAATTCGCCGAGACCGCGGCGCGGATGCGCACCGCCATCCGGATCCCCGGCGCCGCGCACAGCGCGCTGGAGTACCAGCGGTGGGCCTTCCGCAGCCAGTGGCGTCCCGACGGCAAGCGCTTCATGGCGACCATGCGCACCCCGATCGACATCCCCGTACTCGGCCTGCGCGGCGAACACGACCCCTACCTGCTGCCCGCCACGTTCCACCGTGGCGCGCGACTGTCGCCGGATCGGACGCTGGTGTCGATTCCGGGCGCGGGGCACTACGCGCACCAGGAGAACCCCCGCAAGGTCAACGAGGTGCTGACCACCCGCTGGCGTAAGCAGAACGGCGTCAACGGCTCACCGAAGGATGGACTCGTCTCGCCGTAGGGCCGCCACCGTCCTGGCAACGCGACCACCACGCCCCGACCTCGAGGAGGGGCAGGCCGACGAAGTCGGCCGTCGCGGCCGTCCCGCCGGTCAGGTGCCGTTGCCTAGGCGACGAAGGAGCAAGCAACGGTGCCTGACCGGCGGGACACAAGGGGCCGCGACCTCGAGCGCGCCAGCGCTCCAGCTAGCTGAGCACACACGCTCCGGTCGGGACCTCGGCGCTGCGGTTCTCGGCGGCGGCCAGTTCGGCGCCGACCTCGCGCAGCGTCAGCACGTAACCGGTGTCGTCGTCGGTGACCGCGGCGCCGAAGACCACGCCGAGCACCTGGCCCTCGGTGTCGACCAGCGGTCCGCCCGAGTTGCCCGCGCGGACCTGGCCGCGGACGGTGTACACCTCACGCTCGACGGTGCCGTCCCGGTGGATAGTCGGGCCGGTGAGGTCGAGGGTCTCGCGGACGCGCGCGGCGCTGGCCGTGTACGGCCCGCCGCCCGGATAACCGAGCACGATCGCGCTCTCGCCCGAGCTCGCCGCTTCGGGCGCCTGCGGCACGACCGGCGCGGTCAGCCCCGGCACCGCGAGAACCGCGACGTCCTTGGACGGGTCGAACAGCACCACGCTGGCTTCCAACGGGCCGCGCGCGGTGTCGACCGACACGGCGGTGGTGCCCGCGACGACGTGCGCGTTGGTCATCACGCGTTCGGGCGCGACGACGAAACCGGAGCCCTCGAGCGCACGCTGGCAGCTGGGCGCGACACCGCGGATACGCAGCACGCTCTGCTGCAGCGAAGCCGCGACCGGGCTGGCGAGCACGCTCGCGTCCGGCGGTTCCACAGCGGCGATCGGCGCCCGGCCGAACGGCCCGATGACGTCCGGCAGCCCGGAGGTGTTGAGCAGCTTGGAGAACTCGTTGGGCAGCTTGCGCAGCCAGCTCGGCGCCACCGCGTTGACGTCGGCGAGCACGCGCGAACCGTTGATGGCCGCCGCGACACCGGGTTGGGAGGCGGTGGCCAGCGGCAGCGCGAGCAGCCAGGCCGCGACCAGGACGGTCGCCGCCTGCAGCACCGCGCCGATGGCGCTGTCCACGCTGCGCGCGACCGGATGACGCATGCTGCTGCGCGCGGCCCGGCCGAGCACCATGCCCGCGACCTCGCCGACGATCACCAGCAGCACGATCAGCAGGATGCCGCCGAGTACCCGGCTGCGACCCTCAGTGAGGTGTTTGAGGATGTGTGGCGCGATCAGAATGCCGGCGACCGCGCCCAGCGCGACGCCGAAGAACGCCAGCGCCGACGCTACCGCGCCTTGCCGCCAGCCGGTGGACGCCGCGACCAGCGCGATCAGCACAACCGCGATATCGAGCCATACCGAGGGGCTCACAGGGTCATTCCGACCGCAGCCAACGAGCTCTCCAAGTCACGCACGTCGCCCCGATCCCAGTCTCGTTCCCACCCAGCCGTTTTGATGATGCCGGCGAGGATACCGCCGGTGAGCCCCCAGACCAGCATGCCGTCGACCTGGAACGCGGGACTCTGGTAGCCGAGACTGCCACGCACCATGAATCTGTGTGCCGGATCGAGCAATTCGGTCAGCGGAACACGGACGACACGCTCGGTTTCGGCCGGATCGACGACGCCGACCGCGCTGGGTGCCCGCCAGTAGCCGAGTACCGGGGTCACATCGAACTTCGACGGCGGCACGAACAGTTTCGGCAGTACCGCGAAGGGCTGCACGCCCGCAGGGTCGAGGCCGGTCTCCTCGGCGGCCTCGCGCAGCGCGGTGCCGACCGGGCCGTCGTCGCCGGGGTCCTCGGCGCCACCGGGGAACGCGACCTGGCCGCGGTGCTGACGCATGGTCGAGGCGCGCTGGGTGAGCAGCACGTCGGCGTCGGCGGGCAGGCCGCCCGGTGCGGTGGGGTCGGGTTCGGGTGCGCCGCCGAACAGCACGAGCACCGCGGCCTGCCGCGGCTTGCCGGTGATCGACATGGCCCGGCGCAGGGCGCGGGACGTGGCGAGGGTGTCGTCGGCATCGGGGCCGCCGTGCCGGATCGCGGCGCGCAGCCAGGACGGAAGGCCGGACTCGTCCAACCGCATCACACCGTTCATCACAACGTCCTTCGTCATACCGCGATCCGAACGCCGAGTTCCTCGGCCACCGTGTCGGCGATGTCGGCGACATCGGCGAACGTGCGAACCTCGACGCTGGCAATGGTGCCGTCCGCGCGCACGAGCACCGACACCGGGAGCACCGCGGGCGCCCCGACGGCCGCGCGCACGCTCGCCTGCGGGTCCGCCACACCGGGCAGGGTGATGCCGAGGCCGCTCAGCCGGGCCAGCGCCTTCACCTCGTCGGGATCGGTGTGCACGGTCAGCACGGTGAGCTCCGTGCCCGCGCGCTGCGCGAATTCCTGCAGGTGGGGCAGCTCGACAGCGCACGGGCCGCACCAGTACGCCCAGAGATTGAGCAGCGCGGGCTTGCCTGCCAGCGCGGCGGACAGGTCGACGGGCGCGCCGTCGGCCAGACAGGTCAGGGTGATTCCGGCCAGCGGCCCCGTACCGGTCGCGCCCGCGGCCGGTACCGGGCACGCGGTGAGACCCGCGGCCGCGCGCTGCTCGGCCGAGGCCACCGCCGGTTGCTTCGCCGTCCGCGCCGGGCCCGTGGTCTCGGAGCCGCCGCGCGGCCACAGCGCGACCGCCGCCGCGACGACGACGATCAGCGCGGCCAGCGCCCAGCGCAACGCGGGCCGCCGCGACAGCGACGGTTCGGCGGAATCACTCACAGGCCGACCATATCGAGCAGGTGCTCGCGCTCCGGCCCCTTGATCAGCTCGGCCGCGACGGCCGGATCGGTCGGCCCGATCCCGAACGACGGGCAATCGTTGGCGAGCACACAGGCGCCGCACGCCGGTTTGCGCGCATGACACACCCGGCGACCGTGAAAGATCACCCGATGCGAGAGCATCGTCCACTCCTTGCGCTCGACCAGCTCGCCGACCGCGTGTTCGACCTTGACCGGATCTTCGTCCTCGGTCCACTTCCAGCGGCGGACCAGCCGGCCGAAATGGGTGTCGACGGTGATGCCGGGCACACCGAACGCGTTACCGAGGATGACGTTGGCAGTTTTGCGCCCGATGCCGGGCAGCTTCACCAGTTCGCCCATCGTGTGAGGCAACTCACCGTCGAATCCGGTGACGAGCGCCTGCCCGAGCCCCATGAGCGAACTGGTCTTGTTCCGGTAGAACCCCGTCGGCCGGATGTATTCCTCCAGCTCGGCACGGTTGGCCTCGGCGTAGTCGCGCGCGCTGCGATACTTCGCGAACAGCGCGGGAGTGGTGAGGTTCACGCGGACGTCGGTGCACTGGGCGGACAGGATCGTCGCCACCGCCAATTCCAGCGGCGTGGTGAAGTCCAGCTCGCAGTGCGCGTCGGGGAAGGCCGCGCCGAGCGTCCGGTTCATCCGGCGGGCCCTGCGGACCAGTCCGATGCGCGTTTCCGCAGCTATCGCACGGTTCTTGCGCTTGCGCGCCGCGGAGATGCCGGTGGGAACCGCGGCCGTTTCCGCGGCCGGGGCGGCGTCGTCTGCGGCGGCGGTGGCGGGGGAAACGGGCACCTGTCCACCATACGGAACCACTACGACAACATTGGGCGGTCAGTTTGCCCGCTGTGTTCCATCTGAGACCTGGACCGTGTTTACTGCCTGTCATGCAAGGACTCGCTGTGGTGCTCTTCCCAGTGCTGTTGATGCTGTTCGCGCTGGGAATGGAGCGGGTCGAGAATCGGCTCCGAAAGCTTCTCGAACCCGACGAAGAGGTTCAGCAGTACCTGGACAACGCCAGCAACGCCGAAGTGAAAGAGCTGACGAAGCTCGGCCTGCCCGCCGCGGTCGCGCGGATGCGCAAGCGCCGGTCACGTGACTCCGAAATGGATGTCGCCCGCGCCAGCTGATCGATCGATTCCCGCGGGCGGACCGCCCGTTCACGGTGTGCGCACATCGCGCAATTCACTCTTTACGTGGTGTCTGTCACTGTGCTGCCGTGATGCCGCGTAGACTGCGCTGTTGGTCGATTCGCTCGACCAGGTTCGCAAGCCATATCCCATAAGGAGCACATTCGTGGACGAGGCCCTCGCCAGAGCAGGCATCTTCCAAGGCGTCGAGCCCACCGCGGTGGCCGCGCTCGCCAAGCAGCTGCAGCCCGTAGATTTTCCGCGCGGCCACGTCATCTTCAACGAGGGCGAACCCGGCGATCGGCTGTACATCATCACGACGGGCAAGGTGAAGATCGGTCGTCGCTCACCCGACGGCCGGGAAAACCTGCTGACCATCATGGGTCCGTCCGACATGTTCGGTGAACTGTCGATCTTCGACCCCGGCCCGCGTACCTCGACCGCCACCACGGTCACCGAGGTCCGCGCCGTCACGATGGACCGCGACGCACTCAAGTCGTGGATCGATCAGCGCCCCGAGATCGCTGAGCAGCTGCTGCGCGTGCTGGCACGACGCCTTCGCCGCACCAACAACAACCTCGCCGACCTCATCTTCACCGACGTGCCCGGCCGCGTCGCCAAGGCGCTGCTGCAGCTCGCACAGCGCTTCGGCACCCAGGAAGCGGGCGCGCTGCGCGTGACCCACGACCTGACCCAGGAAGAGATCGCCCAGCTGGTCGGCGCTTCCCGGGAAACCGTCAACAAGGCGCTGGCCGACTTCGCGCATCGCGGGTGGCTGCGCCTCGAGGGCAAGAGCGTCCTGATCTCGGATTCCGAGCGCCTCGCACGTCGCGCTCGCTGATCGAGTAGTTCGTCGACGTCTCGGCACGCCGGGACCACCGGTGCGGGTCCGGAGGAAGAGGGCCTCGTCCGCACCACTGTGGTTCCGGCGTGCCGTCGTTGTTTGCGCGGGTCCACCGCGCACGCCTGAAGCCGACGTGCTGATCGATGCACGTCGGCTCCAGGACCGGGCTCAGGACTCGCGTTCGGCCCGCAGATATTCCAGTTGTGCCTTCACCGAGCTGCGCGCGGCGGGCCACAGACGTTTGTCCACATCGGCGTACACCTTGCGGACAACCTCGAAAGCGCCTGCGTCCTGGCCCAACTCGACCAGTGCCGCCCGGATCTGATCGAGCCGTTCGCGGCGGTGGTTCAGGTAGTACTGCACCACCGGCGCCGCGTCGGGATGGTCGGGACCGTGCGCGGGCAGCAGTGCCTTGCCCGCGCCGCGCTCGAGCAGCAGCTCCAGCGACGACAGGAAGTCGGCCAGCGCGCCCGCGGTCGATGCGAGCACCGTGGTGCCCTCGCCGAGCACCGTGTCACCGGTGACGATCGCGTCGTCGAGCAGGAAACTCACCGAGTCGCCGGTGTGGCCGGGGGTGGCCAGCACGGTGATCCGCAGGCCCGCCGCCTCGATGACCTCACCGGCGACCAGCGCGGTCACCTCGCCGCGCAGGTACTTCGGATCCACCGACCGCACCGGCGTCCCGGTGGCTTTCACCAGGTGATCGATGCCGCCGGTGTGGTCGGGGTGGTGATGGGTGATCAGGGTCAGCGCGATCCGGCCGCCGGTCGCCTCGACGATGGCGGCGGTGTGCTTCTTGTCCTTCGGTCCCGGGTCGACGACCACATACGCGTCGCTACCGGGTCCGCGCAACAGCCAGGTGTTGGTGCCGTCGAGCGTCATCTGTGACGGGTTGTCGGCGAGCAGCACCGACGCCGTCGGCGTGACCGCTCTGACCTGGCCGTACGCGGGATGTTCCAGTGCCATGACGGCTGCCTATCCGACCTCGACGATCAATTCCACCTCGACGGGCGTGTTCTTCGGCAGTTCCGAGACACCCACCGCGGACCGCGCGTGCACGCCGGCCTCGCCGAACACCTCGCCGAGGAACTCCGACGCGCCGTTGATCACGATCGGCTGATCGGTGAATCCCGGTGCGGAGTTGACGAATCCGACGACTTTCACGATCCGCACCACCTGGTCGAGCCCGACCAGATCGTGCACGGCGGCCAGCGCGTTCAGCGCACACAGCCGCGCGGCCTCCTTGGCCTGCTCCACGTCGACCTCTGCGCCGACCTTGCCGACCGCCGACAGCTCACCGTCGACGAAGGGCAGCTGGCCGGAGGTGTACACCAGCGAACCGGTGCGCACGGCCGGGATGTAGGCCGCGACGGGGGCGGCGACCGGCGGCAGGGTGACCCCGAGCCGGTCGAGCGCGTCCTTCCACGCGATGGCCACGGCTACTTCTGCCGCTTCAGGTAGGCGACGTGCTGTTCGCCGGTCGGGCCGGGCAGCACCGTGACCAGCTCCCAGCCGTCGGCGCCCCACTGATCGAGGATCTGCTTGGTCGCGTGCGTCAACAGCGGCACGGTCGCGTACTCCCACAGGGTGACTTCACTCATGGTGTGAGTTTAGGGCTCACCCCGAACACTGCCGAGAAACGGGTTATAGGCTCGGCGACGTGGGAGCACCAACAGCAGAGCCGGTTTCGTCGGTTCCCGGACCGTTGACCGGATGGCCACAGCGCGCGACCAAAGCCCGCTTGCACTACGTGACCGGCAAGGGAGGCACCGGCAAGTCGACCGTCTCGGCCGCACTGGCCCTTGCCCTCGCCGCAGGTGGGCGCAGGGTGCTGCTGGTCGAGGTGGAGAGTCGGCAGTCCATCGCGCAGCTGTTCGACCGGCCGCCGCTGCCACCCACCGAGACCCAGATCGCCAGCGCCGACGGCGGCGGTGAGGTGTTCGCGCTCGCCCTCGACATCGAGCACGCGTTCCTCGAATACCTCGACATGTTCTACAACCTCGGCTTCGCGGGCCGGGCGATGCGCCGGATGGGCGCCATCGAGTTCGTCACCACCATCGCGCCGGGCCTGCGCGATGTGATTCTCACCGGCAAGATCAAGGAATGCGCGGTGCGCGTCGGCAAGGACGGCAGGCACGCCTACGACGACATCGTCGTCGACGCGCCGCCGACCGGCCGGATCGCCAGTTTCCTCGACGTCACCCAGGCCATGGCCGAGATCGCCAAGGGCGGCCCGATCGCCTCGCAGGCCGAGGGCGTGTCCAAGCTGCTGCATTCCGATCAGACGATGATCCACCTGGTGACGCTGCTCGAGGCGCTGCCGGTGCAGGAGACCGCCGACGCGGTCGCCGAGCTCGCCGCCAACGATCTGCGGATCGGCACGGTGATCGTCAACCGGGCGGCCAAGGCGCAGCTCGACTCCGCCGAACGCGACCTGGCCGTGCGCGGCGAGCTCGACACCACCGACATCGCGGCGAGCCTGGCGAAGGCCGGGATCACCCTGCCCGACGAGGATTTCGCCGGTTTGCTCACCGAGACCGTCGATCACGCCATCATGCTGACCGCGCAGGACGAGAGCGCGGCGGAACTGGCGCAGGTCGACGTTCCCCAGCTGCACCTGCCCGCCCTCGGCGAAGGCATGGACCTGGGCGGACTCTACGAATTGGCCGAACAGCTATCCGCGCAGGGAGTGCGATGAGCGAGCAAGTGACCACCCCGCTGGATGTCTCCCAGATCATCGCCGATCCGACGGCGAGGGTGATCGTCTGCTGCGGTTCCGGCGGTGTCGGCAAGACCACCACCGCGGCCGCGATCGCGCTGCGGGCCGCCGAAGCCGGCCGCAAGGTCGTGGTGCTGACCATCGATCCGGCACGCAGGCTGGCCCAGTCGCTGGGCGTGGAAGACCTGGACAACACGCCGCAGCGGGTCGCGCTCGGGCCCGAGGTTCCCGGTCAGTTGCACGCGATGATGCTGAACATGCGCCGCACCTTCGACGACATGGTGCTCGAGCACACCAGCGTGGAGAAGGCGGAGCAGATCTTCGCCAACCCGATCTATCAGACGGTCGCCTCGTCCTTCGGCGGCACGCAGGAGTACATGGCGATGGAGAAGCTCGGTCAGCTGGCCGGGCACAAGGAGTGGGACCTGATCGTGGTCGACACTCCGCCCTCGCGCAACGCGCTGGACTTCCTGGACGCGCCCAAGCGGCTCGGCACCTTCCTCAACGGCAAGATGATCCGGCTGATCATGGCGCCCGGCCGCGGTGTCGGCCGGTTCGTCACCGGCGCGATGAGCTTGGCGATGCGCGGCGTGTCGACCATCGTCGGCGGTCAGATGCTCAAGGACGCCTCGACGTTCCTGCAGTCGCTGGAGTCGCTGTTCGGCGGTTTCCAGGAACGGGCCGACCGGACCTTCGCGATGCTGTCCAAGCCGGGCACCCACTTCCTGGTGGTCGCCGCGCCCGAGCCCGACGCACTGCGTGAGGCGTCGTTCTTCGTCGACCGGCTCTCCACCGAGCAGATGCCGCTGGCCGGTCTCGTGCTGAACCGGACGCATCCCGCGTTGTCGGGGCTGTCCGGTGATCACGCGCTGACCGCTGCCGACCAGCTGGCCGAATCGGACCCGCTCACCGCGTCGGTGCTGCGCATCCACGCCGAGCGGGTGGCGACGGCGAAGCGGGAACAGCGGTTGCTGCATCGCTTCACCGGCGCCCATCCGCGGGTTCCGATCGTTTCGGTCACCGCGTTGCCGTTCGAGGTCTCCGACCTGGACGCTTTGCGCGTGGTCGGCGACCAGCTGGCGGGCGAACCCGCCGCGGTCTGAGCTGGACGTCCGAATCCAGAGCTCGATTCAGACATTTCGGCTATTGCTTACACTCTCGTAACACTCACCAACGGCGCCGATTCCGCAAACCCAGCGGTCTCGGCGCCGTTGTGATAACGGTCCGGTCTCGCCTGCTAGATCGCCACCTGATGCTGTCGCTGCGCCTGGAAGAAGTCGGCCCACGACGTCACATCGGGATGCTGCTTGAGCAGCGCGCGCCGCTGCCGCTCGGTCATCCCGCCCCACACTCCGAACTCGACCCGGTTGTCCAGCGCATCGGCGCCACACTGCATCAACACCGGGCAATGACGGCAGATCGTTGCCGCCTTGCGCTGCGCCGCACCACGAACGAACAGCTGATCAGGGTCTACTTCCTTGCATCGCGCCTGGGCAACCCAAGCGATCCTTGCCTCGGCCTGCTCTACATCCAGTCGAGCGATGGGGGTTGTGATGTGCATTTGATGTGCCCCTTTGCAGTCCGAACACCGTTGTGCGGCGCTCCAGAATCGCGAGCGCGGATCACAGCAACCCAACTACCGCTGCGGTCCGCACCACATTCCACTTTGAGTGTTAGCTCTATCACACTGGGTTCTCAATCTAGGTAAAGGTATGGCGCTTGCGCAAGACCAGCCCCCGATTTTTTGGTACGGCCGTCCATTCAAATGCGGCTCGGACCGGGCAGTCCTGCTGATCACCGGCGTGCCCGGGCGCGACACGCCGATGTGATCATTTTGTTGACACGCCCGAGCAACCCCCCTGGCACCGACCGGACATTCCCCGTCGAGCAGCACAACCGTGAACACCGCCACCCCACCCCTTACTCTGGGCAGGTGCCGATCACTCAAACGCTCGCGAGGCTGGCCGGCAGCTGCGCGCTGGCCTCCGTGCTAGTCGCCGGGCTGTTGTTCCCCTTGGCCGGTGGATTCGGGTTCATCTCCAACCGAGCCGCCGATGCCGTCGACAACGTGTCAGCCGAACTGGTGGAGGGCACGGTCCCGGCCGTCTCGACCATGGTCGACGCGAGCGGGGCGCCCATCGCGTGGCTATACGAGCAACGCCGCTTCGAGGTGACCAGCGATCGCATCTCCAACAACATGAAGCTGGCGATCGTGTCCATCGAGGACAAGCGCTTCGCCGACCATGAGGGCGTCGACTGGCAGGGCACGCTGCGCGCGTTCCTGACCAACACCTCCTCCGGCGAGGTGCAGCAGGGCGCCTCGACACTCGACCAGCAGTACGTGAAGAACTTCAACCTGCTCGTCGTCGCGAAGACCGACGCCGAACGCCGCGCCGCGATCGAGACCACCCCGGCGCGCAAGCTGCGTGAGATCCGGATGGCGCTCACGCTGGACCGCGAGCTGAGCAAGGACGAGATCCTCACCCGCTACCTGAATCTGGTGCCCTTCGGCAACGGCTCGTACGGCATCCAGGACGCGGCGCAGACCTACTTCGGCGTCGACGCCGCCGAGCTGACCATGCCCCAGTCGGCGATGCTGGCCGGCATGGTGCAGTCCAGCTCCAAGCTGAACCCGTACACCAACGTCCAAGGTGTCACCGATCGCCGCAACACCGTGCTCGACACCCTGATCCAGAACATCCCGCACCGCGCCGAGGAATTCCGCAAGGCCAAGTCCGAGCCGCTCGGCGTGCTGCCCGAGCCGAAGGGGCTGCCGCGCGGCTGTATCGCCGCCCGCGACAAGGGCTTCTACTGCGACTACGCGCTGCAGTACCTGGCGGAGTCGGGCATCAGCCGCGAGCAGATCGACAAGGGTGGCTACCTGATCAAGACCACGCTCGATCCGGTGCTGCAGGAGTCGGTGAAGCGCTCGGTGACCGAGCAGGCCGACCCCAACCTGGACAACATCGCCGAGGTCATGTCGGTGATCGCACCCGGTCAGGATTCGCACCACGTCCTCGCGATGGCGTCGAGCCGCACCTACGGCCTCAACCGCGACGCCAACGAGACGCTGCTCGGCCAGCCCTACTCGATGGCCGGTGACGGTGCGGGCTCGATCTTCAAGCTGTTCACCACCGCCGCCGCGATGGAGAAGGGCCTCGGTATCGCCGCCCAGGTGGACGTACCGGGCACCTACGCCGCCAGGGGCATGGGCTACTCGAACTCGCCGGGCTGCCCGGCCGACTCGTGGTGCGTCAAGAACGCGGGCGCCTACCCGGGCTCGATGACGGTGACCGACGCTCTCGCGACCTCGCCCAACACCACTTTCGTGAAGATGATCCAGGACGTCGGCGTCGCGGCCGCGGTGGACATGGCTGTCCGCCTCGGCATGCGCTCCTACACCGACCCCGGCACCTCAGGGCACGGCAACACGAGCCTGGCCGACCACATCAAGAACAACAACATGGGTTCGTTCACCCTCGGCCCGTTCGCGATCAACCCGCTCGAGCTGTCGAACGTCGCCGCGACACTCGCCTCCGGCGGCAAGTGGTGCCCGCCGTCGCCGATCCAGGAGGTCGTCGACCGGCAGGGCAAGACCGTCCCGCTGACCCAGCAGGCGTGTGAGCAGGTGGTCGATCCCGGTCTCGCCAACACCCTGGCGAACGCGATGAGCAAGGACGACACCAGCGGTACCGCAGCCAGCGCCGCGCGGGCCGCGAGCTGGTCGGCGCCGATGTCCGGCAAGACGGGGACCACCGAAAGCCACCGCTCCTCGGCGTTCGTCGGCTTCACCAACTCGCTGGCATCGTCGGTCTACGTCTACGGCGACAGCCCGACGCCCGGCGAGATCTGCTCATTCCCGCTGCGCAACTGTGGAGCCAGCAACGCCGCCGGCCTGTTCGGCGGTAACGAACCGGCCCGCACCTGGTTCAATGCCATCAAGCCGATACTCGACCGGTACCCGCCGCCGGGCCTGCCGCCGGTGGACGACAAGTACGTCCGCGGCGCGAACAACTCCCAGGTCCCCGACGTGGCGGGCAAGTCGCAGGGCGAGGCGACGTCGATCCTGTCCGGCGCCGGATTCCAGGTGTCCGCGGTGAACAGCCCCGGCTCGCAGGCCAAGGGCACCGTGATGGGCAGTTCGCCGAACGGCTCGGCCATCCCCGGCTCGGTCGTCACGATCTACATCAGCGACGGCTCGGTCCGGGTGCCGGCTACGACAACGCCGCCGCCCGCCGCGCCCGCGCCGGCGATCCCCGGCCTACCCCAGATTCCGCGCCTGCCACCGATCCCGATCCCGGTGCCGCGGTAGTACGCGACGAGAAAGGGCCGCCGTCCAGCCGGACGGCGGCCCTTCGTCGTTCAGCCGGTCAGAGGCGCGCTTTGACCGCCGCCGACAGCCGCGAACCGTCGGCCTTGCCCTCGGCGAGCGCGGTGGCCGCCTTCATGACCTGACCCATCTGCTTCATCCCCGGCCGCTCGCCGATCTCCTCGGCGATCTGCGCGATCGCGGTGTCGGCGACCTGCGCCACCTCGGCCTCGGTCAGCTGCGTCGGCAGGTACTGCTCGATGACCTCTTCCTCGGCGCGCTCGTTCGCGGCCAGCTCGCCACGCCCGTTCTGCTCGTAGATGACGGCCGACTCGTTGCGCTTCTTGGCTTCCTTCTGCAATACGGAGACGACCTCGGCATCGGAGAGTTCCTTCGCCTGCGCTCCGGCGACCTCGGCGTTCTGGATCGCGGCGAGCAGCATCCGCAGGGTCGACAGGCGCAGAGTGTCCTTGGCTTTCAGTGCGGCGGTCATATCCGCGCGCAGTTGCGATTTCAGTTCCGACATGCGCCTCACGCTAGCTGTTCGGCCTCCGGAGTCCCATCACATTTTCATCGCAACAGAAATTCGGACCGTTTGTGCGGAAACACACGCGCCGTTCCGGGAGGGGGTCGCCTATGCTGGGCAAATGCCCGTTATCTCGACGTCCGCTGTCCGCCGAACCGCGTTGGGAGCCGCCGGGGCCGCCGTCGCCGGCATCGGATACGCCACGCTGATCGAACGGAACGCGTTCGTCCTGCGCGAAGCGACCATGCCGGTGCTCGCGCCCGGCTCGCCGACCTTGCGCATTTTGCACGTCAGCGACCTGCATATGATGCCGGGCCAGCAGCTCAAACAGCAGTGGCTGCGCGAACTCGACCGGCTCGAACCCGACCTGGTCGTGAATACCGGCGACAATCTTTCCCACCCCAAGGCCGTGCCCGCCGTTGTGCAATCCCTCGGTGCACTGCTGGCCCGTCCCGGCCTGTTCGTGTTCGGTTCGAACGACTATTTCGCGCCGGTGCCGAAGAATCCGCTGAAGTATTTCAAGAAGGATCATCGCCGCGTTTACGGCGACCCGCTGCCCTGGCAGGATCTGCGCGCGGCGTTCACCGAACGCGGCTGGCTCGACCTGACCCACACCCGCCGCGACCTCGAGGTGGCGGGCATCCGCATCGCCAGCGCCGGCGTCGACGACCCGCATCTGCAGCGCGACCGCTACGACACCGTGGCCGGTGCGCCGAACCAGCTCGCGCAGCTGAGCATCGGTGTCACCCATTCGCCGGAGCCGCGGGTGCTGGATCGGTTCGCCGAGGACGGCTACGACCTGGTGCTGGCCGGTCACACGCACGGTGGACAGCTCGTCGTCCCCGGTTACGGCGCGCTGGTGACCAACTGCGGCATCGACAAGTCCCGGGTGAAGGGCGCCTCCCAGTGGGGCGAGCACACCCAGCTGCACGTCTCGGCGGGCATCGGCACCTCACCGTGGGCGCCCTACCGATTCTGCTGCCGCCCGGAAGCCACGCTGCTGACGCTGGTCGGCGCCCCGCCGAAGCGGCCGTCGGCCGATACCGGCCACGGCGTGTCGGCATCGGAGGCCGTCGCCCGCTAGGGTCTGCCCCGAACGACTCTTTGTCAGTAGGGGAATGACCGTGAGCAGTGGATCCGACGACAGGCGCAACGACCCGACCGTATTCGGTGGGTCCGGTGCGCCACACCAGCCCGACGCGCAATGGCAGCGTCCCGACGCGGTGAACCCGCCGCCGGGCGCGCCCGCGCAGGGGGATCCCGCTGTGGGACAGCAGCATCCGGGTGCGCCCGACCCGACCGCGGTGTGGACACCCGGCGGCACCGGGCTCCCGCCGACCCTGCGCTGGGACGGTTCCGGGCCGCTGCCGGGTCTGCCCGAGCCGACACCGTGGACTCCGGCTGGTCCGCAGCAGTGGGACGCGGGTAGTCCACCTGCCGGGCAGCCGGGTGCCCAACAGCCGTGGCAGCCTGGTCAAGCCGACGCCACCCAGCTGCGCAACCCCACCGAGCCCCCGCCCTGGCCCGGCGCGAATCCTCCTGCCGGACAACCCGGTTCGCCGCAGCCGTGGCAGCCCGGCCAGGCTGACGCGACCCAGCTGCGCAACCCGGCCGCGCCCTGGCCCGACCCGAATGCCCCCACCGTGCAGCCCGGGCAAGCCGATGCGACGCAGCTCCGCAATCCCGCCGCACCGTTGCCTGGCGCGAATACCCCAGCTGCGCAGCCCAGTTCGCCGCTACCGTGGCAGCCCGGCCAGGCCGACGCCACCCAGTTGCGCACTCCGAACGCATCGTGGCCAGGCTCGAACCCTTCTGCCGGGCAGCAGATTCCGGGTGCACAGTGGGGCACGCCGCCCGCGGACCAGCCTCAGTGGGGCACTCCGCAGACGGGCCCGCCTCAGTGGGGCGCACAGCCGCCCGTCGGCCAGGTGCCCAACCAGCAGCCATGGAATCCCGCTGCGGGACAGCCGAATCCAGCTCAGCAGTGGGGGCAGTCCGATCCAACGCTGCTCGGCGGGGCGACCTGGCAGCAGCCGCAGCAGCAGTACGGCGAGATCCCGCCACTCGAACAGTTCGGCAACCAGGCCTACGGTCAGCAGCCCTATGGTCAGCCGATCCCGCCGGGTCCGAAATCCGGCGGCAAGGCCGCGATCTGGGTGGCCGCGGGTCTCGCCGCGGTCCTGCTGGCCGGCGGCGCCGTCACCGCGTTCGCGCTCACTCGTGGCGACGACTCCCCGACCACCACGGCAGGCGGGGGCACCACCCCGTCGATGGTCAGCGCCCTCACCACCACCGGCGCACCGCCCTCGTCGAGCAAGCCGAAGCCCAGCTCCACCACGCCGTCACCGTCGGGCGCCGCGTCCGACCGACGGCCGCTCATCGAGGGCTACCAGGTGGTCGCCTCCCCCGACCGCGGCGCCGCCTACGACGTGCCGCCGAGCTGGAAGGTCGCCACCGAGGGCACCATCGGCGGCGTCGGCGAACCGCCCGGCGACACCGTCATCGGCAAGGGATTCGCCAGCGACGGCCGCGACTACTGCCCCGGCTCCACCCGCACCATGTCACTGCTCACCGGATCCAAGCAGGCCGACCACGCCGCGGCGGGCGCCGAGCTCGGCACCAAGGCTGCTCCCCTGGCTTACAAGGGCTCCACCGGCACCCCCGGCCCCGCCCAGCCGCTGAAGTCGATCGACGGCAAGACCGAGGGCATGTTCACCGAGACCACCGGCACCGTCCCCAACCCCAAGCCCGGCTGCGCCCCCACCTTCTCCATCTACACCTACGCGTTCAAGGGCGCCAAGGACGGCAGCTTCGTCATGGTGATGATCGCCGACACCGGTGTCGCCGACGCCATCGACCCCGCCACCGCCAAGCGCATCTTCAGCTCGATCCGCGCCCTGAACTAACCCGCTGACCAGCCGGTTTAACAATCCGCATCACCTCGTTGTAAGCTACTTCAGGTTCGCCTCACGGGGTGTGGCGCAGCTTGGTAGCGCGCTTCGTTCGGGACGAAGAGGTCGCAGGTTCAAATCCTGTCACCCCGACGTGTTGGTTGAGACACAGAAGAGCCCCTGACCAGTTCACTGGTCAGGGGCTCCTCGTATGTCTGGGGTGCTTCGCGGTCGAGGTGCCCTCGGTGAGCTCCGGAGGCAGCATCAGCCGAACTCAGTCGGCGACATCCACTGTGAATCCGGGCCGGGGGTAGTCGGCGGGAAAGAAGGGGAACAGTGGTGCGCGGGCGAGGAACGCGATGAGGAAGTCCGCCATCGTGCCCGGCCATTCGTGGTTTCCAAACCGGTTGATCACGACGAGGCGGCCACCCGCCGGATACCAGTGCAGGCGGTCGCTGTTGGCGGTCCAGCCCCAGGGGTAGAGTCCGCCGGGCTCGGGTTGGATGGGGTAGGGCATGTCGCCGGGATCGGAGTCTCGAAGTTGACGCTCGAAAGAGAGCAGTTCTGTGTCGGCCGTGAACAGGTTGAGCGAGGGCGGCCCCGCTGGGTGCAATACGGTCAAGAATCCGTCGATGGTGATCTGGGGGTAGACGTTCGCCCAGGCCCGGTAGTCCGGGGGCGGGGTGAAGCCGAGGCGATGTTCGACAGCGCTCCAGTCGATTGTCGGCGGAGTACTCGGTGGCGGCCCCAACAGGTGCCGGAGGGCGATACTTCTTCTGCGGGCGAGACTTGGATCGTTCATGGCGGCCTACCGAGGAATGTTACAGCTGCCGCGGAACGATCACCCACATGTCGGGTCGGATCAGTGGCGATCGCGGCGAGTCGGGCGGGGCACGGAGACACCGCGCAGGAGGGGTTCTTCGTAGGTCGGGGGTGTTTCGCGGTCGAGGGGGTTCGGCCACCAGACGGTGAGGGCGATGACCGAGAGCAAGCCGAGGATAAGGGCCAGGATGGCGGCGGATTCGTTCATGGGTTCGCCCTTCCGGGTGAGCGGAGTGGGAGCGCGGCGGCGGGCTCGAACAGAAGACTGCGCGCTGTCTGTGTCGTGCGGCGTTCCCTGCGTGTTCGGAAGTCGTTGAGAAGTACTCTCCGCGGTGACACGGCGTTCGTGAGCAGGTCCGTTGTGAGGACCCGATAACCTGACGCTTACTTTCTGTCACTTGATAGAAATTCCCGGTCGATAGCGTATACACCCATGTCGACAAGGGTGGATGCACCGGATGACGGCGCGAGCAGGCCGCTGCGGGACGTCGTGTACTCGACGCTGCGCGGTGAGTTGATGAACGGTGACATCCGTTTCGGCGAGCGGCTCACCGAACCGAAGCTGTCGACCCGATTCGGCATCTCCCGCACGCCGGTGCGGGAAGCGCTGACCATGCTCTGCTCGGACGGCCTGCTGGAACGCGAGGAGTTCGGGTTCAGCCCGGTCCGGCCCAACGTGGCCCGCATCCGCGACCTGTACGAACTGCGGTTGACGCTGGAGCTGGGCGGCATGACCCGGGTGCGCGCCGACCCGCGGATCACCCATGACGAACAGCTGTTGCGCGCCGAGCGGCAGCGGTGGCTGGCCCTGCAGGCCGATCCACCCGCCCAGGAGCCGGGGTTCGTCGTGGTCGACGAGGAGTTCCACGTCGCGCTGCTGACGGCGGCGGGCAATGCCGAGATGGTGCGCGCGCTGATCGCGGTGAACTCCCGGATCCGGCATGTCCGCATGTACGACTTCATGATCAACAACCGCATCGAGACCACGATCAGCGAGCACCTCGGCATCCTGGACGCCGTCCTCGCGGGCGATCTCGTCCTGGCGCAGCAACTCCTGCACACCCACATCGGCGATTCGCTGGATGTGGTGCTGGAGCGCATCTCGCGAGCCGTCGCCGCCATGTCCATGAACGATTGAGGAGACGGCCATGTCAGCAGGACTACCCGGCACGCCGACAGCCCGGGCCGCGGCGGCCTACGCGCGGATCGCCGAGGTCGACCGTCCCGAGGTCTGGATCACGCTGCGCCCACAGCAGGAACTCGCTTCCGAGGCAACAGAACTGGAGCGGCGCATCGGCGAGGGCGAGGACCTGCCACTGGCGGGCCTGCTCCTCGCCGTGAAGGACAACGTCGACGTAGCCGGCCTGCCGACCACCGCCGCCTGCCCCGAATTCGCCTATCCGGCAACCGAAACGGCCACTGCGGTGGCACGGCTGGTCGCGGCAGGCGCGCTGGTGCTCGGCAAGACCAACCTCGACCAGTTCGCCACCGGCCTGGTCGGCACCCGCAGCCCCTACGGCGCGGTGCGCAATGCGCTCTACCCCGAATTGATCTCCGGCGGTTCGAGTTCCGGTTCGGCTGCCGCCGTCGCTCTCGGCATCGCCGACCTCGCGATCGGCACCGACACCGCGGGCTCGGGCCGGGTGCCCGCAGCCCTGCACGGCATCGTCGGCATCAAGGCGAGCCTCGGCGTGATCCCCGCGCACGGTGTCGTCCCCGCGTGCGCCGACTACGACGCGGTCACCGTGTTCGCCGCCGACCTGGACCTGGCCGTCACCGCCGCGAAGACCATGGCGGGCTCCGACTCCCGCGATCCGCGCAGCCGCGCCTGGCCCGCCGACGTGCGCCTGGCCACATCGTCGGAGCCGAAGGTGGCGATCCCGCGCCCGGCGGACCTCGCCCCGCTGAGCGCCGCCTACCGAGCAGCCTTCGCCGAAACTGTTGCGACCCTGCGTGATCAGGGCGTAGCGGTGCACGAGATCGATATCTCGCCACTGCTCGACGCCGCTCGCCTGCTCTACGACGGCGCGATCGTCGCCGAGCGGTACGCGGCCGTCGGCGAGTTCGTCGACAAGGGCGCCGCGGGACTGGACCCGACCGTCGCCGGGATCATCAGCGCGGCAAAAGAACTCGACGCCCACGCCTTCGTCGCCGACCTGGACACGCTGGCGAAGACCCGCGCCACCGCACTGCCGGCGGGCTACGACGGACTCCTGTTGCCGACCACCACCGAGCATCCGTCGATCGCCGAGGTCACCGCCGATCCGCTGGCGATCAACCGCCGTCTCGGCACTTACACCAACTTCTGCAACCTGCTCGACCTCGCCGCCGTCGCCGTCCCCGGCGCACCCACCGCCGACGGCCTGCCGTTCGGCGTGATGGTGGTCGTCCCCGCCTTCGCCGACCAGCTCGCCGTCGACCTGGCCGCCCGCCTCACGGGCACGCCATCCCCGCTACTGGTGGAAACCGGTGTGCCACTGGCGGTTTTCGGTGCGCACCTGCGCGGCCAGCCGCTGCACTGGCAGCTCGAACAGCTCGGCGCCCGGTTCGCGGGCGAGATCACCACCAGCGACGCCTACCGCCTCACCGCGCTCGACACCACACCACCGAAGCCGGGCCTGGTGCGCCATGGCGAGGGCCGCGGCGCACCGATCCGCGGCGAGCTGTTCCTGGTCTCCCCCGGCGGACTCGGCCGCTTCCTCGCCGAACTGCCGCCACCGATGGCGCTGACCAGCATCGAGCTGTCCGACGGACGCTCGGTGGTCGGTTTCGCCTGCAGCTACGACGCCGCCGTCGCCGCCACCGACATCACCGGCTACGGGGGCTGGACGGCGTATCTGCGGGATCGCTGACGGGAATGCCCAGCTCGGTGAGCAGGCCCGCCACGCGGCGGCCGATGTCGTCGCGGATGGGCCGCACCTGCGCGAGTTCCAGACCGGCCGGGTCCTCGATGATCCATTCCTCGTAGCGCACACCGGGTACCAGCGGACAGGTGTCGCCGCAGCCCATCGTGACGATCACGTCGGCGGCGCGGATGATCTCGTCGGTCCACGGCTTCGGATACTCGCGCGAGATATCGACGCCCGCCTCCGCCATCGCCGCCACCGCGGCCGGATTGAGCTGCGCGCCGGGCACCGAACCGCCCGACCAGGCGACCGCGCGGCCCAGCGCCAGGTCCTCGAAGAAACCGTGCGCCATCTGTGACCTGCCCGCGTTGTGGGTGCACAGGAACAGCACCGTCGGGCGCGGCTTGGCGACCTTGCCTTCGACCTTGGCCAGCGCCTGGAGCCGCTGCCTGCCGAAACGTTCCGCCAGCAACGGGAGATACAAGGTCACCGTCGCCCTGGCTGCGAAGTCGTCGTAGGAGGTGTGCAGGAAACGATGGATCGTCTCCGGCTCGAACATCGTCGCGAACTCTTCGCGCAGCCGTACCTCGGCACGATCCAGCGCGTCTTGGTGCTCGGCTATTTCGACCACCCCCCAACCCTGACGGCCGATACCGTCGAACGCAAACGACCGGGCCGGTCACCCCTCGTCGGACCGGCCCGGTCGGTGTACCCCGCGACACGAATCGGAACAGCTCCGGCCCAGTCCTTCGGTGTGGTTACCGTCGGCAGTGCGTCTTCAGCGTCTGGAAGAGCCACCTTCTGGTCTGCACCGCCGGGTCCGACTGATCACCCCTCGAGACCGGTCGGACCCGGTTGTTCCGGTGTCTGCAGTAAGGATGCGATGTCCGTCTCGAGAGGTTCTTAAGAACAACTTGTCAGCACCGGCCGTTTCTTCGGCGATGATGGAAGTACCGACAAGATGGAGAACGACGATGGAGACCTTGATCGTCTGGTTGCTGGCAAGCCTGTTGTACTGGTTCAGCAACTTCTGACCGATACGACATCGACGGCGCGGACGCCGAACGGCCTCCGCGCCAATCTATTTCCTGTAGACACGACACGAGGCAGGTATGCCTTGCGGCGTACCTGCCTCGGTGTCTACTACTCGCGGATCAGCCTTCCCGGCCGGCCCGAACCCCTTCCTCGACCCGCTTGCCGAGCTCGTTGTCGACATTGCGCCAGTACTCGAATACCCGGCTCAGCACCGGCTCGCTGACGCCGGCGAGCACGTGGCCGACGATATTGTCGACCAGGCGCGCGCGGGCGGCGTCGTCGAGTACCTCACGCACCAGCGTGCCCGCCTGGGTGAAGTCGCCGTCCTCGGCGTGCTGGATGTAGCCGGCCCGCACCATCGACGGATCGAACTCCCACAGGCCGCCGTCGCCCGCCTTCGCTGGATCGGCGTGCGGACCACCGAAGGAATTCGGCGCGTAGACCGGCACGTCCGCGGGGTTGTACTGGTACCGCATGGCGCCCTCCTTCGAGTAGGAGTTCACCTCGGCGGCCCTGGCCTGGTTCGGCGGCAGCTGCGCGTAGTTGGTGCCGATCCGGTAGCGGTGCGCGTCGGCGTAGGCGAAGACCCGGCCGAGCAGCATCTTGTCCGGCGAGAAGCCGATGCCGGGGACGATATTGGACGGCTCGAACGCGGCCTGCTCGATGTCGACGAAGAAGTTGCCCGGATTGCGGTTCAGCGTCCACGTGCCGACCTCGATCAGCGGATAGTCCCGCTGCGACCACACTTTGGTCAGATCGAACGGGTTGAAGCGGTAGGCCTCGGCCTCGGCGACCGGCATGATCTGGACATTCAGCGTCCAGCTCGGGAAGTCGCCGCGCTCGATCGCGTCCCACAGGTCCTTGCGGTGGTAGTCGGGGTCCGAACCCGCGAGGGTGTCGGCCTCGGCCTGGGTCAGGAACTCGATGCCCTGGTCGGTCTTGAAGTGGTACTTCACCCAGAACCGCTCGCCCTCGGCGTTGATCCACTGGTAGGTGTGCGAGCCGAAACCGTCCATGTGCCGGTAGGTCTTGGGCAGACCGCGGTCGCCCATCAGCCAGGTCACCTGGTGCGCCGACTCCGGGCGCAGCGTCCAGAAATCCCACTGCATGTTGTGGTCGCGCAGGCCGCTGCCGGGCAGTCGCTTCTGCGAGCGGATGAAGTCGGGGAACTTCATCGCGTCCTTGATGAAGAAGACCGGGGTGTTGTTGCCGACGAGGTCGTAGTTGCCGTCCTCGGTGTAGAACTTCACCGCGAAACCGCGCGGGTCACGCCAGGTGTCGGGACTGCCCTGCTCACCGGCCACGGTCGAGAACCGGACCAGCGATTCGGTGCGCGCGCCCGGCTGGAACAGCGTGGCCTTGGTGTAGCGGCTGACATCGCCGGTCACCACCAGTTCGCCGTAGGCGCCCGAGCCCTTCGCGTGCACGATCCGCTCCGGCACCCGCTCCCGGTTGAACTGGGCCAGCTTCTCGATCAGGTAGTGGTCGTGTAGCAGCACCGGTCCCTGGGTTCCGGCGGACAGCGATTCGTCGTCGCTCTCGACGGCACTACCGGTGTTCGTGGTGGTCGGCTTGGTCATTTCGCCTCCTGGTTACGACAGTCGGGGCACAACCCCCAGAAGACGACCTCGGCCTCGTCGATCGCGAAGCCATGATCGTCCGCGGGCTGCAGACAGGGCGCGGCGCCGACGACACATTCGGTGTCGACCACCGCCCCACAACTTCGGCACACCAGGTGATGGTGATTATCCCCGGTCCGCGTCTCGAACCGGGCAGGTGAGCCGGCCGGTTCGATCCGGCGCAGGATTCCCACCCGCACGCAGGCGTTGAGTACGTCGTACACCGCCTGCGTAGACACCGTGCCGAGCGTTGCCCTGGCCACGGCGGCGATCGCCTCCGCATCCGAATGCGGCTGCGCGGCAACAGCATTCAATACCGCGATCCGGGGCGCGGTGACCCGCATACCCGCATCGCGCAACAGTCGGCAAGCGTCGATCTCCTCGGTGTGCACGACACCCACTCTCCTCCTTTTCTGGAATTAGTCAAGAAATGGAGGCAATCAAGTCAACGTTGCGCGGATCACATCGGGCAGGCGGAATAGCTCGCCGGGCGACTCGGTTGAACACCACTGTCGGCGTCCGAACAGCCCCGGGCCTCACCCCTTTGTCGCTACGAGCGACCACTCGCCGAGAGGCGCTTGTGGGGCGTCGACACCCTGACGGGCCGTCCCCGAGACGGCCCTTCGACTCGAACGCCGCCAGGTCTCCCTCATCGACCTGGCGGCGTTTGTCATGTCCGGAGCGTGGGAGAGCGTTCGGGCAGGCTTTCTACGACACCGATCATTTCTCGGTACTTGTCGGCGGCAGGCGATCCGGGGAACCGAACGTTGTGACGGTAGTACCGGTGGAAGGCGATAATCAGGGCCGACAGCTCGACCATGTCGCGGAGAACGCCTGTACGTTCTGTCGGCGTCAACTGGAGGATCTTCGAGTAGCCGTCGACAATCGCGTTCATCCGGTCCGGGCGCAGCCGGCCGTCGACCACTCCGAGGCCGAGGACTGCCATGCCGAGGTCGAGCAGCGGGTCCTCGAATTGGCGGCGCCACCGGGTACCGGCTCGAGTGGCATCGGGTCGCTGATGCCGTAGCGAGCGCAGATCGCGTCCAGGTCGAGGTCGTTCGCCGTCGTGTAGTCAGCCACGTCAGTTCCTCCCAGTAGCGGCGAGCTCAGCCCGCCGATCCGTGACCAACCCACTCCACCGCTGCTTCGCCGTCTCCGCCCCCTCGATCCAGTCAGCTTGCAGGGGCGACGGTGAAGACCTGCCAGTGAACATATAGGCGATCTCGACGAGGTAGGCGAACTCGGCCCCGCGGACGCAGTCACGCAGCCGCAGCCGCATCTGGTCGCTCAGCTGTGCCGAGTCGAGAACGGCCGCATGGAAACACGCCGCCAGTCGCGCGTAGCCGGCCAGCGAAGTCAGGCCGGTCGCCGCGGCGGAGGCCGCGACATGATCGGCGCGGTGCGGCAGCTCGGTGTCGTGGCCTGCATCGACGACCAGCTGGGCGACCTGCAACAACATCTCGGCCCAGCCGACCCTGGCGCCTTCGATCAGCTCGTGGGCCAGCGCCACCTGCACTGTCGCGCGGGCGCGATCCTGGAACGCGGCGGCGAAGGCCAGATACGACTGACACAGCGCGGCCTCACCGGACAATCCTGCCGCCGACGATTGGTCCCTGGCGACGGCCAGCGAGGTGCAAGCCAGTGCGATATTTCCTTGGGACCACCAGAGTTCCCCGAGCGTTCGCTGTTGCTTGCCGGATGCACCGAGCTGCTCGGCGATCTCGAGCGCGTTGCGGAACCTTCCCAGCCTGCGCAGGAGGTGATGGAGACCCCGCTTGGCATCGGGCGCGAGGCGGCCGCCTCGTTGTGCTATCAGGCGCATGCCCTCCATGGACGCATCGAAGTTTCCCAGGTCCCGCTCGCACATGGCTATGTAGTACTCGGGAATCTCGCGCATTCGTTCGGGGAGGTCGCCGGCCACCAGCACAGCCCGCAGCTCCTCGACGATCCGCTGCCGATGGTCGTTGTTGCGGCGCGCGATCACCGAGAGCGTCATGCCGAGCGCGTGTGCTGCCGCGGCGTCGGACGACATCGAATCCTCGGGGTCGTCGATGTCGATGGATTCCACGGCCGAATCCCTGGCAAAGGCGACGGCGGCATCCTCGAGCCAGCCGAGCTGCAGCGCAAAGTCGCGCGCTAGGCGCAAGCCCGCGCGCAGACAAGCCACGAGCACCCGGCGATCGCCGTCGGCGCGATACCACTGGGCGCCGAAAGCGTCGAACGCACGCTGGGCTGCGCGGCGCCAATCGGCGTCACTCCACGGATCACGGGAGTCGACGTCGAAATCGGCATTGCGGATCGCCGAACGCACCAGTTTGTGCAACCGATAGGGCCACAGGGCTGCGTCGTCGAACTCCACGAACGGACGCTCGACCAGGCACACCGCCGCACCGTCACGGGGCAGACCGGCTGCCGCTGTCGCCAGTTCGATGGAGAAGGACTCGAGTAGGCTGACCGCCCGGACAACGGATTGCTCGTCCGGGGTGAGATCACGGAAGGTCGCCGTCACCAGAGCGGCGAAGTCCCGGTCGAATGCCTGGACCGGCGGTATCCCACCCTCGCTCTGCCGCAATTCCATGAACAGCGAGGCGGCCATGTCCAGGTAGAGCGGCAGGCCTTCCGATCGCGCCGCGATCAGGCGCCGGTGCTCGCGCGGGATCATCGGCCTGCCGTCGCTGATCAACCGCTGCGCGAGGAACGATTCGCGGTCGTGCGGAGACAAGTAGCCGACCAGGTGCTGGCGAGGCTCACCGACGTCGGAGCGCAGCAACGGCCAGCGAACGGCTCCCGTCCGCCAGAGCTTCTCGCGCAACCGGCCGTCGTCCCACTGCAGCCGATTCCGGCCGGTCACGACGAACAGCACGTTCGGCATGAGCCAGATCAGCCGGTTGATCAACCGCTCGTTCTTCCGATTTCCCCGCTCGGCGATGTCTTCGAAGGTGTCGAGCAGTACGACGGGCAGCAGTGCCTGCTTGGGTGGCAGCTGTGCGATGTCCCAGGCCAGCAGGTGCGGGTAGTAGCTCAGCGCATCGAGATCGGGCTCGGCTTCCAGCAGCGTCGGCAGCCGCCGACAGCGCAGGGCGCGCGCGTGGTCGTTGCGGTCGCGCAGCGCCTTGACCAGCGCGACCACGCTCTGGCCGACCAGACCCCCGACCAGGCCGGGCAGCCCGAAGTTGTCCGCAACCTCGCCGAGGATCTCGTCAACCTGCTCCGGCAGCCGCGACGAGACCCGGCCCAGACCGGCCCGCGCGCGGAGATAGTCGTCGAGCGACTCGCCGGGATGGTTCGCCTCCCAGTACCGGCTCAACGCGAGGTCGAACGCGGGCGCGCGGTGGCCGCGTGACGAGATCGCCTGCCGAATGGCGAGAACGACGGATTCCAATTCGAAGGCCGTGCTCTTGGCGAGATCCAGGTAGACCGGCACCGTCTCCGGTAGAGCGGGCTCCGGCATCGCCCAGTGCGACATCGCCACGTCGTCGCCACCGAGACGGCGCGCGATCTGCTGCGAGAGCGTGGTCTTCCCGATGCCACCGACCCCGTAGAACACCAGGACATTGCGCCGCGGGCTCTCCAGATCCTGGACGTCGAACGCCGGCCCCGACACGGCTTCCCAGACGTTGCGAACGCTCTCCACCACCGCAGCCCACTCGGTGTCGCGGTCGGAGAACACCTCGTGAGCCTGAAAATCCGACGCGTTTCCCTGAAAAGCGTCGTCGAGATTCGACGGTGGCATACTGATCCCCCTGACCAGACGGTCGACGTGAAATGCCTTCTGCCAGTATCGCATCCCGGCAATGCCCGCGTGCCCCCTGTTCCGGTTAACCGTGTCCTACGCACGGCAAGACTCGCGCGCCACCTCCCGACACCCGAGGATGGGGGTATGGCAGCGGAAGCGCGGTTGCGGCGTGGGCTCGGGTTGCGGGACTCGGTGGTGATCGGGCTCGGGGCGATGGTGGGGGCCGGGGTGTTCGCGGCGCTGGGGCCTGCGGCGGGGGTGGCGGGGTCGTGGCTGCTGGTGGCGCTGGGGGTGGCGGCGGTGCTCGCCTACTGCAATGCGATGTCCTCGGCGCGGTTGGCCGCGCTGTATCCGGTCTCGGGTGGGACGTATGTGTACGGGCGGGAGCGGCTGGGGGCGTTCTGGGGCTATCTGGCGGGGTGGGGGTTCGTCGTCGGGAAGACGGCGTCGTGTGCGGCGATGGCATTGACGGTGGGAAGTTACGCGTGGCCGGAGCAGGCGCATGCGGTGGCGGTGGGGGCGGTGGTCGTGGTGACCGGGATCAACTATGTGGGGGTACAGAAGTCGGCACTGGCGACGCGGGTGATCGTGGGGCTGGTGCTCGCGGTGCTGGCCGCCGTCGTCGTCGCGGGAATCGGCGGGAATCATTCGGCGGCAACGGTTCTCGGTGCGGAGATCGGACCGTACGGGGTGTTGCAGGCGGCAGGTCTGCTGTTCTTCGCGTTCGCCGGGTACGCGCGGATCGCCACGCTCGGTGAGGAGGTGCGCGATCCCGAGCGCACGATTCCGCGGGCGATCATGCTCGCACTGGCGGGGGCGCTGGCGGTGTACACGCTGGTCGCGGTGGCCGCGCTGCTCACGCTGGGATCCGGCGGACTCGCGGCGGCACATGATCCGCTGGCGCGCGTTGTCGAGGCCGCGGGCGCGGGATGGCTCGCGCCGGTGGTGCGGGCGGGCGCGGTGCTCGCCGCCGCCGGCTCGCTGATGGCGCTGATCCTCGGTGTGTCGCGGACGACGCTGGCCATGGCGCGCGACGGGCATCTGCCGCGCGCGCTCGCCGCGGTGCATCCCCGGTTCGCGGTGCCGCATCGCGCCGAGCTCGCGGTGGGCATCGTCGTCGCGGTGCTGGCGGCGACGGTGGACCTGCGCGCGGCCATCGGGTTCTCCTCGTTCGCGGTACTCGGCTACTATCTGATCGCCAACCTGTCGGCGGCCACCCTCACCGCAGCCGAACGCAGGCCGCCGCGCTGGGTTCCCGTGCTCGGGGCGCTCGGATGCGTTGTCGTCGGGTTCTCGCTGCCCATCGGCTCGGTACTGGCCGGACTCGGTGTGCTGACTTTCGGCGCGGCAGTGTATGCGGTTCGGGGCTTTACGGGTAGATGAACATACCCGTGAATAGGGGATCGGGCGGCCCCGCTTTACGGGTTACGGAACTCGGCTCGGGCTAGTCTCGGCCACATGGGGCTGATCAGGGGATTTTTCGCGGGAACGATGGTAGCCACCTTGGGTTCGGCGAGCCTGTTCGCCGGGCCTGCGACCGCGGCCCCTGGCACGTCGACGACCTGTGCGGTGACCTCGGAACGTGAGCTCGAACGCGCCCGCCCCGAACAGGTCGGCCTCGACCCGGCGAAAGTCGAAGCGGCACTGCAGTTCGCGGCAAGCCGCAACCGGTTGAATGTGCAGGTGTTCCGGCACAACTGCCTCGTCGGGGAAGGGCTACGCAACGACGAGACCGGCAATGTCGCGTGGAACATCTGGAGCGTCACCAAGTCGGTGGTGTCGATCCTCGCCGGAATCGCCTCCGACCAGGGCAAACTCGCGATCGATGCGCCGATCGACCACTACCTGCCCGCGGGCCTCGGCGACGCGGCGCACCGCTCGATCACGGTGGAGAACCTGCTCACCGAGACCTCCGGGATGAAGACCGGGGTACTCACCGAGGGCGTCACCGCGGTGATCCCGATCGACCCGAACAGTGCCGTGCAGGCGCTGGCCGTCGAGCTGACCAACCCGCCCGGCACCACATTCAGCTACAGCCAGCGCAATGTCGACCTGCTGTCGTATGTGATCGAACTGGCTGTCGGCGAACCGCTGCAGCAGTTCGCGCAGCGCGAGCTGTTCGACCCGCTCGGCATCGAACGCACCGACTACTACTGGGCGCGTGACCGTTCCGGCCACACCTACGGCTACGCGCATCTGCTGCTGCCGCCCGACAATCTCGCCAAGATCGGCCTGCTCGTCGCCAACGAGGGCCGCTGGGGCGATTCCCGGCTGCTCTCGGCCGGGTACCTGCGCAAAGCGCGCACACCGTCACCGCAGAACAGCTGCTACGGCTACCTGTTCTGGGTGGGCGCCGGCTGCGTGGAGTCACCCGACTTCATGCCCGACGACACCTACTTCATGTCGGGTCTCGGCCTGCAGAACGTCTTCTTCATGCCGAGCCTGGACTTGATGGTGATGTGGACCGGCCCCTTCGGCAACGAGACCAGATACGGGCCCGCCGGGGTGATCGCGCATACCGAGGAACTGCCGCACGAGTTCTTCCGCCGGTTGTTCGCCGCGTTCACCGATACACAGGCGCCCGTCGCGCAGCCGTATGTGGAGCCACCGGTCAGGTTCGATCCGAGCACCCTCGTCGACCGCGACATCCTGCTGGCGGTGTTCGGGATCGGCCCGGGCGCCTACCCCGGCTGCACCGTCTTCAGCTGCCTGAACCTGCCGCTGGCGCCCCCGTTCGCCAGCATTCCGCCAGGATGCGCGATCCTGGTCTGCCTCGGCGACGATCCGCGCACCCCGGGGATCCGTCGTTAGCCGCCGGTGACGGACGCCTCGTCGGCGCGGCCGGTGCCGGGGTGCCGGAATCGGGCCGAGTCCAGGTAGTCCCGGTACAGCACCACCTCCCCCGCGCGCACCCGGATCACGTTGATCGCGGAGCGGACCCGGACACGTTCCTCGCCCGGGCGGGTCACCTCCACCTCGGTTTCCACCACGACGACCTCGGGGTCGTCGGTGCCGTAGATCTGCGGATGTACGGCGTGCACCTGGACCGCCGGGGTGGCCGCCCAGCCCTGCCGGAGAGCGTCGCGGATCGCCGTGCGGCCGACGATGCGGCCGGGGACGCCGGGCGGCGCGAACGGCATCTCGAAGACGGCGTCGTCGGCGAAGTCGGCGGTGAAGGCCGCCGCGTCACGGGCGGGGAGAACGGCCATCAACCGCTCGACGAGGTGTACCGGGCTTTCGGTCATCGGAGCATCCTTCATAACCGGAACGATGGACCCGCTTATCATCCGGAACCAGCGCCCCGGTTGTCAACGGTCCTCGCTAGACTCGCCACCGTGCCCGACGAACCACGCCCGCTGCGCGCCGACGCCCGCCGTAATCGCGAGCTGGTACTGACCGCGGCGCAGGAAGCCTTTGCTGCCGAAGGACTTTCGGTGCCGATCGACGAGATCGCGCGCCGCGCCGGAGTCGGCGCGGGCACTGTGTATCGGCACTTCCCCACCAAGGAAGCGCTCTTCACGGCCGCGATCATCGACCGGGTCGAACGCGCCGCGGCCTATGCGCGCGAACTGGCCGAGGCCGCTGACGCCGGGGCGGCGTTCTTCGAATTCCTGGCCTTCCTCGGCCGGGAGAACGGCGTGAAGCGCGATCTCGCCGACGCGGTCGGCTCGGATCAGCTGGCCGCCCTCGGCGCGTCGGCCGACCTGACCGGCGCCATCGGCACGCTGCTGCGGCGCGCCCAGCGGGACGGCGCGATCAGATCCGATATCGACGTCGACGATCTGATGCTCATCCTGAAGGCCGGTTTCGGCGCCACCCGCGAGGCCGACGAACGGCAGCGCAACCTCACCTTCGCGGTCATCCTGGACGGACTGCGCCGGGTCGGGTCCTGAGACGAAAAACGGGCCGGCCCACCGGTTGTGGTGGACCAGCCCGTTCTACAGGACTGCTCAGCGGTTGTTCAGGAGAACTTCCGCGATCTGAATGGTGTTGAGCGCGGCGCCCTTACGCAGGTTGTCGCCGGAGATGAACAGCGCGAGGCCGCGGCCGCTCGGGACGCCCGGATCCTGGCGGATGCGGCCGACCAGGGATTCGTCCTGGCCCGCGGCGGCCAGCGGGGTCGGCACGTCGACCAGGCGCACGCCCGGCGCCTTGGCCAGCAGTTCCTTGGCCTGCAGCACCGAAAGCGGTTCGGCGAACTCGGCATTGATCGACAGCGAGTGGCCGGTGAAGACCGGGACACGCACGCAGGTGCCGCTGACCAGCAGGTCGGGCAGGCCGAGGATCTTGCGGCTCTCGTTGCGCAGCTTCTGGTCTTCGTCGGTCTCGCCGGAGCCGTCGTCGACGAGCGAACCCGCGAGCGGGATCACGTCGAACGCGATCGGCGCGACGTACTTGTTCGGCGCGGGGAACTCGACGGCGCTGCCGTCGTGCACCAGCTTCTCCGCGTCGGCGGCCACCGCGCGGATCTGCGAGGCGAGCTCCTCCACACCGGCCAGGCCGGAGCCCGACACCGCCTGGTAGCTCGACACGATCAGGCGCTGCAGGCCCGCCACGTCGTGCAGCGGCTTGAGCACCGGCATCGCGGCCATGGTGGTGCAGTTCGGGTTCGCGATGATGCCCTTGGGCAGGTTGCGGGTGGCCTCGGGGTTGACCTCCGAGACGACCAGCGGCACATCGGGATCCTTGCGCCACGCCGAGGAATTGTCGATCACGGTGACACCGGCGGCCGCGAAACGCGGGGCCTGCACGCGCGACATGGTGGCGCCCGCCGAGAACAGCGCGATGTCGAGGCCCGACGGATCGGCGGTCTCGGTGTCCTCGACGACGATCTCGCCGCCGCGCCACGGCAGCGTCTTACCGGCCGAGCGCGCGGACGCGAAGAACCGCACCTCGTCGGCCGGGAAGTTGCGCTCTTCGAGCAGCTTGCGCATGACGGCGCCGACCTGACCGGTCGCGCCGACGACTCCTACCCGTACACCCATCGCTTAACGCCCCGTTCCGCCGTGGACGACGGCGGCCTCTTCGCCGCCGAGATCGAAGGCCTTGTGCAGGACCTGCACTGCCTCGTCGAGTTCGGTGTCGCGCACCAGTACCGAGATCCGGATCTCCGAGGTGGAGATCAGATCGATGTTCACGCCCGCGTGGGCCAGCGCCTCACAGAAGGTGGCGGTGACGCCCGGGTGCGACTTCATGCCCGCACCGACCAGGGACACCTTGCCGATGTGGTCGTCGTACAGGACCTGCGCGAAGCCGATCTCGTCCTGCCGCTTGGTCAGCATCTCGACCGCGCGCGCGCCGTCGGTCTTGGGCAGGGTGAAGGTGATGTCGGTCTTGCCCGTGTCGACCTTGGAGATGTTCTGCAGCACCATGTCGATGTTGATCTCGGCGTCGGCGACCGCACGGAACACCTTGGCCGCGTAGCCCGGCTCGTCCGGCAGGGCGACGACGGTCACCTTGGCCTCGCTGCGGTCGTGCGCGACGCCGGTCAGGATTGCCTGCTCCACGGGAATGTCCTCCATCGATCCGAAAACAGTGGTGCCGATCTTGTCGGTGTAGGACGACCGAACATGAACGGGAACGTTGTAGCGGCGCGCGTACTCCACGCAGCGCAGCATCAGCACCTTCGAGCCGCAGGCCGCCATCTCCAGCATCTCCTCATAGGAGATGTTGTCGAGCTTCTGCGCGTCACCGACGATGCGCGGGTCGGCGCTGAAGATGCCGTCGACGTCGGTGTAGATCTCGCAGACATCGGCTTTCAGCGCGGCCGCCAGCGCGACGGCGGTGGTGTCGGAACCACCGCGGCCCAGCGTGGTGACGTCCTTGCTGTCCTGGCTGACGCCCTGGAAGCCGGCGACGAGCACGATCTGCCCCTCGGCCAGCGCCTCCTGCAGGCGGCCCGGGGTGACATCGATGATCTTGGCGTTGCCGTGCGCGCCGGTGGTGATCACGCCGGCCTGCGAACCGGTGAACGAACGCGCCTCGGCGCCGAGCGAATGAATCGCCATGGCCACCAGCGCGTTCGAGATGCGCTCACCCGAGGTGAGCAGCATGTCCATCTCGCGAGCAGGCGGCGCCGGGGCCACCTGCTCCGCGAGATCGAGCAACTCGTCGGTCGTGTCGCCCATGGCCGAGCAGACCACGACGACGTCGTGGCCCTGCTTCTTGGTCTCCACGATCCGTTCAGCGACGCGCCGGATCCGCTCGGCGGTGGCCACCGAGGATCCTCCGTACTTCTGAACAACGAGAGCCACGGCTAGGTCCTTCACGATCGACAATCAGGCTTGGTATCAGCGCCCTAGACTACCGGCCCAGGTCCACCGGTTTTGCCGCTACCTCCCCAGCCTGTGGAAAACGACACAGGCTTGTCACCTGTGGATAGCCGCGGAAATCAGGACCGGACGAACCAGGTGACCTGCGTGCCGTTGTCGAATTCCTTGCGCTGCACCGGCGTGAAGGATGTCGGTTTGAAGACGCCGGTGAACGCCTGTACCCCGTCGCCCGCGATGACCGGGTAACTCTTGATGACGATCTCGTCGATCTCGTCGATGAGCTGACCGGCCAGCTTCCCGCCGCCACACAGCCAGATGTCGCCGCCTTCCTGTTTCTTGAGTTCGCGGACCAGCTCCGCGGGATCACCGGAGACGATCTCGACGCCGGGGTGATCGGCCTGCGCGAGCGAGGACGAGACGACGTACTGCTTCAGGTGTGAGAACGGGCTCTCGACGTGCTCGCCCGGCAGGATGTAGGTGCCGCGCCCCATCAGCACCGTGTCCCAGTTCTTGGCGGGCAGCTCGGGGTCCATGCCGAAGTGCGCCCGGAGATGGGTCGGAATGGCATCGGGGAACTCGGCCATCATCCATTCCACGTAGTTCTGCGGCGTCGGATAGAAGTCGACCTCCCCGCCGGGACCTGCGATGTAGCCGTCGAGCGAGACACCGATGTAGTAGACAAGCTTTCGCATGGGTACCGCCTAAGTTGTTGTACTCTGAATGAAGTGGTTTGAACGTAGTACTACAGACGGAGTGGTGTCAAGTGCGAACTAATCCCGAACGACGGCAGGCGCTGCTCGACGCGGCGATCGAGGTGCTGGCAGGCGAGGGCGCCCGCGGCCTCACCTTCCGCGCGGTGGACAAACAGGCAGCGGTGCCCGTCGGCACCGCGTCCAACTACTTCACCAGTCGCGACGAGCTGCTCACCCAGGCAGGCACGCGCTTCTACGAGGTGGTTCAGCCGACCGAGGAGACGATGGCGCTGGTCAGCGAGGGCCCGAAGACGGTCGAGAACATCAAGGGGCTGATGAAGGAGGTCGTCAGCCGGCTCGAATCGCACCGCACCGCCTACCTCGCGCTGCTCGAACTACGGCTGGAAGCCACCCGGCGTCCCGAGCTACGCGAGGTACTCACCGAGCGGGTCCGCGCCGATATCGACTTCAACGTCCGCAACCACCTGGCGTCCGGCCAGCCGGGCGACGAGGCGTCGGTACTCCTGCTGTATCTGGCACTGAACTGGCTCATCGTGGAACATCTCACTCTGCCCGGAATCTTCACCGAGCAACAGAGCATGGAACTGATCGAAACCGCCGTCGAGCGGGCAATACGCGGCTGACCCGGTCATTTGTCCAGACCATAGACGTGTTGACGATCACTGGTACAACTGTGCACAATCGGGCGCGAAGACTGCGGGGGTTCGGAGGATAGATAAAGATGCGCTCGAAGACCCACATCCGGTTCACCGTCGATGCTCCCTTCGGTCAGGTCATGGACGCCCTGCTCGCTGTCGATCGGCTAGCGGAGTGGTCGCCGTCCTACAGCGACGTCCGCATCGGCCCGCTCGACGCCGACGGCAGGCCGCACCGGGTGTTCGTCACAGCCCATTTCATGGGCGACTCCGATTCGCAGGTCCTCGAATACTCCTGGGACTACAACCGGGTGTCCTGGGATGTCGTCGACAGCAGCCGCGGTTCCAAGGGCGGTGGCTCGTTCGAGCTGTCCGAGGGCCCCGAGGGGACCGAGGTCGACCTCTATGTCGAAGTGCGGTACCCGCTGCCGGTCCCCGGCGTGCTGTTCAACCGCACGCTGCGCAAAGAGAACAACGAGGTCGTCGCGAACTTCATCGACTTCGCCGAGCGGTATCCCGAGGTCGAGGGCTACCGCGTGAGCTGAGTTGCGCCGACGGCGAACGCACCGTCGGTCCCGCGCGGACAACGGGTCCGGGTGCGACGATGAGCGCATGATCGGTACTCGACGGGCTCGGTTCCAGCAGGTGTCCGAAGGCGCCTCGGTGACCCAGCTCGAATTGTTCTTCGACCTCGTGATCGTCTTCGCGTTCACGATGGTCACCGCGTTGGCCGCCGACAATCCCACTCCGGCCAACGTGGTCCGCGCGGCACTGGTCCTCGCGCTGATGTGGTGGCTGTGGATCGCCTACTCCTGGCTGGGCAATGTCGTGCGCGCCGACGAGGGCATCGCCCGGGTGGCGATGTTCGTCGCGATGGGCGGCGCGTTCATCGCGGCACTGACCATTCCCGAGGCGTTCGAGGACCTGAGCGGCGGGTGGTTCGGCCCGCTGGTCTTCGCCATCGCCTACCTCGTGGTCCGGTTGGTGCACGTCTCGATCTTCTGGGTGATCAGCGCCGAGGACTCCCAGCTGCGCGGGCAGGTGCTGCGCTGGGCGATCGGCTCGATCACTCTCGGCACCACGCTGCTCGTCGTCGCCGCCATGACCGACGGCCTCACGCAGATCGTGCTGTGGCTCGCCGCGATCGCCGGCGACATGGTCTGGACCTGGTTCGCCGGCACCGACTGGCGGATCAACTCGGCCTCGCATTTCGCCGAGCGCTACGGCCTGATCGTCATCATCGCGCTCGGTGAGTCCATCGTCTCGATCGGCATCGGGGTGGCCGGGCTGCCGATCTCGTGGCCGATCGCGCTGGGCTCGATGCTCGGGCTCGCGGTGTCGGGCCTGCTGTGGTGGCTGTACTTCGACGTGGCGGCGATCTCGATCGAGCACGCCTTCGCCCATGCCAGGGGCGCGCACCAGATCAAGATCGCGCAGCGCAGCTACACCTACGGGCATTTCCCGATGATCGCCGGCGTCATCGCGCTCTCGCTCGGGTTGAAGAAGGTGCTGTACTACGTGGGCGACGCCTCGACCCACACGCTGACCGACGCGCTGCACGGTATCCCGCTCGCCGCGCTCTTCGTCGGGCCCGCGCTGTTCCTGCTCGGCGTGGTCGCGGCGAAATACTATGCGACCAAATCGGTGTCGATCGCCCGGGTGGTCACCGCGGTGGTACTCGTCGCGCTGATCCCGGTGGCGACGAATCTGCCCGCACTGGCCTCACTCACCGTGCTCTGCGCGGTACTCGCCCTGCTGGTGATCTTCGAGACCGTGCGCTACGCCCAGCCGCGCGACGAGATCAGGCACGCTTGATCTGATCGAGGTGGTGGCGCACGCCGTTCTCGGCGGGCGTCGCCCCCCGCTCGGACGGTGGCACCCGAACGCCGGCGCGGACCGCGTCGTTGATCTGGTCCAGGTTCTCCCGCAGCATGTCGGCGACGAGCTCGTCGGTGCGCGGGTCGTCGAGCAGCTGGCGCAGCATCCGGTACACGGTGTCGGCGACCAGCCGGATGATGTCGTCGTGGAACGGGAGGTAGCGCAGCTTGCCGGTCTGCGGATCGTTCTTGATCAGGTCGACGATCATCTGGTCGACCTCGGCGTGGTTCTCTTCCAGCGCCGCGGCGATGTTCTTGGTGTAGTGGCCCGCGCGCAGGACCTTGGAGACCTCGTCGAGGATCGCGATGGTCATCGGGCGCTTGATGACGTCGACGATGGTGCCGACGAACCGGTTCACGATCGTCGCGGTGACCCGCTCACCCAGCGCCCGGTCGGCGACCCGGCCGAGCCGGATCAGGATCACCACGATCCGCAGCAACCGGAAGCTGCGGAAGATCGGGCTGGTCACCGGGATCATGCCGAGCACTTCGTACCAGTAGACGAACGGGAACGACCACGGCCAGCCCGCACGCCGCCAGCGCCACAGGAACTCGATCAGGAAGATCCCGCAGATCGTCCAGTCGGTGATCACGATCGCGCGATAGGTCGTGTCCGAGACCGGGAAGAAGGTGATCCAGACGACCAGCGCCACCGAGATGATCGCCAGGACCAGCATCAGCAGATCGGTGCGCAGCGACGGAGTCTTGGAGCGCACGTCCGGCAGTGCCTCGACCCGCTCGATGCCCGATGAGGCCACCTGTGTGCTCCCTTCGAACGCCATCGTCCCTGCCGAGGGTAACGGCCGGACCGGCGCGCGCCGGTCAGATCGCGCGCCGCGCTACCGGCGAGTGTTCAGCGACCGGCGGCGACGATGGCGGCGATATTGCGTTCGGCCAGTGCGGTGATGGTCAGCGACGGGTTGACCGTCGCGGTGCTGCCCGGGATCGCCGCGCCGTCCATCACGTAGAGGCCGGGGTGCCCGTGCACGCGGCCGAAGGCATCGGTGGCCTTGCCGAGCACGGCGCCGCCGAGCGGGTGCGCGGTGAAGTGGGCATTCGCGTCGTAGCCGAGCGCGCCGTATTCGGCGATGGCCCCCGCACGTTCGGCGATCCGGCGGTCGACCGCGCGGGCCGCGCCGACGACGGCGTCCTGGGCGCCCGCCGACCAGCTCAGCCCGACCCCGCCCGACGCGGCGTGGTAGCCGAAGCGGGTCCTGGTCGAATCGAGCACCATGCCCAGCGAGGCCAGCGCGCCGGTCTCGAACGGGATACCGGGGATGTACCAGTTCTCCAGGGTCAGCGGGGCGCCGGACGTGTCGTAGATCCGGCTGGCGCTCGGCACGCCCTGGCCATGACCTGCCAAGCCGCTCGCGCCGCGGGCCAGCACCACGTCACCGTTGGTGCCCCAGCCGTCACCGATGTGCTCGTTGAGGTTGGGCAGCGCGCCGGTCGCCTGGGCACGGACCAGCAGCTCGGAGGTGCCGATGGAACCGGCGCCGAGGAACAGCTGGTCGCAGGTCAGCGTGCGGGTACCGAGGACCTGACCGGACGGGGCCAGTTTTGTCACGGTGACCACGAACCTGCCGCCGGCCTCCTGGGCGATGCTGTCGACCCGGTGGCCCGGATACACCTGGGACTTGCCGGTCTCCCTGGCGTAGCGCAGGTAATTCTGGTTCAGGTCGAACTTGGCGCCGTTGGAGTTGCCCAGGTTGGAGCGGGCGGCGGTGGCCGAGACGCGGGAGGTGCCCGCCAGCTCGCTGCGCAGCACATCCCAGGTGAAGATCGACTCGTTGGGCACCGGCTGGTAGCCGGCCGCGCGCACCTGGTCGTCCCAGGCGCGCGAGTGCGCGAACGGCGCGGAGTTGTAGATGTCGGCGGGCATCCGGTCGAGGCGCAGCATCTCGCGCACCCGCGGGTAGTAGACGTGCTCGAGCTCGCCGTAGTCGACGACGCCGCCGAAGACATGGTCGAACAGCCTGCGGTCGGGCGCCACCATCGCGCCCGAGAAGATCACCGAGCCGCCGCCGACCGCGGCCGCGCGCCACACATCGATCCCCGGGTACTCGGTGACGTCGAGAACGCCGCCGAACGCGCCGAAACTCATCGGCACCTTGGTGACGCCGGTGAAGCTCGTGCGGTGCCAGAAGCCGCGGCCGTCCGGCAGGTCGTCGCCGGTGAAGATCTCGCGCCACGGGTCGTTGGGCCAGCGTGAACCGCGCTCGAGCACGGTGTTGACGATTCCGGCCTCGGCCAGCCGCAGCGCGGTGACGGCCGCGCCGAAACCGGAGCCGATGACGATGGCCTGCGTATGCGCCGGTGCGTCCGGGATCGGTGCGAAGATCTCCGGCACCCAGGCCCGGAACATCGCTTCCCTCGGATCGGCCGTGGCCACCGGGCTCGTCAGCGTTGTCCCCACGGCACCGGCAATCGACGCCAGTCCCGCCGCCTTGAAAAAGGCACGTCTGTGCACCAGGCCACCTCCCTCATCACGCATGGCCGAGCGCAGGATACCGCGAGTGAAACACCAATGGTGTTTGAGCGAGCGGCCTTTGGTGGTCGTCACAACGGCCGCGGCCGCCGCATGAGTTTTCTTTGCTCAGCCCGACGTCACCAGGCGGACCACGGCGATGGTGCCGACGATGACGATCACCGCGCGCAGCACGTTCGGCGACAGCTTGCGGCCGACCTTCGCGCCCAGCTGGCCGCCGATGATCGAGCCGACCGCGATCAGCGCGGCGGCCTGCCAGTTCACCTCGGCGATGACGATGAAGATGGCCGCCGACACCGCGTTGACGATCAGCGCCAGCACGTTCTTCACCGCGTTGAGCCGCTGGATGTCCTCGTGCACGAACACACCGAGCAGCCCGAGCAGCAGCACGCCCTGCGCCGCGCCGAAGTACCCGCCGTAGATCCCGGTGCCGAACACCGCGACCAGCAGGATCGGCCCGCCGTGCGCGGGCGCCGCGGTCTCCCCGTCTTCTCTGCGCGCCTTCACCCAGGCCGCCAGACGCGGCTGGACCACCACCAGGATCAGCGCGGCGATGATCAGGACCGGGACGATCGCCGTGAAGGCCTCGGCGGGCATGGTGAGCAGCAGGATCGCGCCGGTGATGCCGCCGAGCAGCGAGGCGGTGCCCAGCTGGAGCAGTCGCGACCGCTGTCCTTCCAGTTCACGCCGGTAGCCGATGACGCCGCTGATCGAGCCGGGGACGAGACCGATCGTGTTGGAGACGTTCGCCGTGACCGGCGGCACGCCGAACGCCAGCAGCGCGGGGAAGGTGATCAGGGTGCCGGAGCCGACGATCGTATTGATGCCACCCGCGGCGATACCCGCCGCGAAAATGGCCACTTGCTGCAACCAGGTCATCCGAGTTCCTTAGTGCCGTCTCGTCGGACGCGATGGTCCGTACAAGCGTGCGAATCGCTGCAAACGGTACCGGCTGCAAGCTACCGCCCGGTTTCTTCCCCAGGCCGCGTACCAGCGAAGTAAGGCACACGGTAAGCTAGCTGGATCATGCAGCGGGCACTTCTTCTCGGCCGCCGCGACGGGTTCTGATACAGACCGGCTCCCGTCGCGGGGTTCCAACGCGCCGGTCAACCCGCTCCCACCAGGGAATCAACCACACCCCACGGAGAAACTTGCATGTCCACGGCTGACGCATTCGTATCCGCTTCGCGCACCATTACGGCCCCCGGTAAACCCGCTCCGGCCGACCAGCCCGCCTGGAACCATCAGAAGAACTCGTCGATGCCGTCGTTCCGGTACCGGCCCTTCGCCGAAGAGGTCGAGCCCATCTCGGTGCCCGACCGTACCTGGCCCGACAAGATCATCGACCGCGCGCCCGCGTGGTGTGCCGTCGACCTGCGCGACGGCAACCAGGCCCTCATCGACCCGATGAGCCCGGCCCGCAAGCGCCGCATGTTCGATCTGCTGGTGCGGATGGGTTACAAGGAGATCGAGGTCGGGTTCCCGGCCGCGAGCCAGACCGATTTCGACTTCGTCCGCGAGATCATCGAAGACGGCGCCATCCCCGCCGACGTCACCATCCAGGTACTGACCCAGTGCCGGCCCGAGCTGATCGAGCGCACCTTCGAGGCGTGCAATGGCGCCCCGAACGCGATCGTGCACTTCTACAACTCCACCTCGATCCTGCAGCGTCGCGTGGTGTTCCGCGCCGAGCGCGACGCGGTGAAGAAGATCGCCACCGACGCCGCGACGCTGTGCCTGGAGATCGAGAAGCGCTACCCCGACACCGAGTGGCGCTACGAGTACAGCCCGGAGTCCTACACCGGCACCGAGCTGGACTACGCCCGTGAGGTCTGCGACGCGGTCTCCGAGATCATCGCGCCGACCCCCGCCAAGCCGCTGATCATCAACCTGCCCGCGACCGTCGAGATGGCCACGCCGAACGTGTACGCCGACTCGATCGAGTGGATGCACCGCAACCTGGCCCGCCGCGACTCCATCGTGCTGTCGCTGCACCCGCACAACGACCGCGGCACCGCCGTGGCCGCCGCGGAGCTGGGCTACCAGGCCGGCGCCGACCGCATCGAGGGCTGCCTGTTCGGCAACGGCGAGCGCACCGGCAACGTCTGCCTGGTGACCCTGGGCATGAACATGTTCTCCCGCGGCATCGACCCGCAGATCAACTTCTCCGACATCGACGAGATCCGTCGCACGGTCGAGTACTGCAACCAGCTGGCCGTGGCCGAGCGTCACCCCTACGGCGGTGACCTGGTCTACACCGCGTTCTCCGGCAGCCACCAGGACGCCATCAACAAGGGCCTGGACGCGATGAAGGCCGCCGCCGACGCGCAGGACGCCGACGTCGCCGACATCGTCTGGGAGGTCCCGTACCTGCCGATCGACCCGAAGGACGTCGGCCGTACCTACGAGGCCGTCATCCGGGTGAACTCACAGTCCGGCAAGGGCGGCGTCGCCTACATCATGAAGACCGATCACGGCCTGGTGCTGCCGCGCCGGCTGCAGATCGAGTTCTCGCAGGCGATCCAGGCGATCACCGACGGTGAGGGCGGCGAGGTGACGCCCAAGGAGATGTGGGACGTCTTCGCCACCGAGTACCTGAACCCGATCCTGCCGCTCGAGCGGATCAAGCAGACGGTGACCGCGGCCGAGACCGACGGCGGCGTCGACTCGATCGTGGCGACCGTGAAGGTCGACGGCGTCGAGCAGGAGATCAGCGGTTCCGGCAACGGCCCGCTGGCCGCCTTCATCGACGCGATCGCGACCGTCGGCTTCGACGTGCGGGTGCTCGACTACAGCGAGCACGCCATGTCCGCCGGTGACGATGCCCAGGCCGCGGCCTACGTCGAGGTCGCGATCGGCGGCAAGATCGTGTGGGGCGTCGGTATCGCCACCTCGATCACCACCGCCTCGCTGCGCGCGGTCGTCTCGGCCGTCAACCGCGCCGCGGCGCGCTAGTTACCCGCAACGAAGGCCGGGTCTCCACGGGATGGGGGCCCGGCCTTTGTCGGCTGTGGACAACTCAAGCCCTGTGGACAACTCCGGTCCGAACGGATCGGCTTCGCTGCGAATCCCCCGGTTGAGCTGGGCTCATGGCCGTTCGAAACCGTTGCCGGGCTCAGCTGCCCCCGGCGCGCGAAGATTAGCCCCGTGCTAGCGTTTTGGTGCACATTCAGCGCCGAGCTTCCTGCTCGTTCAGCGAGCAAGTGGGGGAACTGTGACCAACAACGACCATAATCCGACCTCTCCGCCCTGGCTGCAGAGTCCGTCGGCAGAGACGGCCGACGCTGCGTCCGGTCCCGCCGGCGTGCAAACGGTGGCCGACGACGACATCGAACCCGCCGAGAATGCCGCCGAGCAGGCGGGCGAGGCCGCCGAGCCGCAGTCCGCCGAGGCAGGCGCCGAGCCCCACGTCGGGCTTGCCGAGCAGACGGTGTTCCATCCCGGTGGATTCGTGCCGGGCCCCTTCGCCCAGAGCGGGTATCCGGGCGCGCCCGATCCGTACCAGAGCGGTGGCGCGCATCCCCTGGTGCACGCGCCGGAGCAGCCCTGGCCGGGTCAGCCCGGCCCTGGCGTTCCCGAGCAGCAGCCCTGGCCGGGTCAGCCCGGCCCCGGCGCTCCCGAGCAGCCCTACCCCGGACCGCACGCGACCGGCGAGCAGCCGTATCCGGGTGTACCCGGCCTCTACCCCGGCGCACCCGAGCAGCCGCAGTTCCCCGGGCAGGAACCGCAGGCGCAGTACCCCGGTGCCGAGCAGCCACAGTTCCCCGGTCAGGAGCAAGTCGCACCGCAGGGACCGCAGTCCGAGCCCATCTACAGCTGGGCGCCTCCGCCGCCACCGGCGTACCAGCCGCCGATGCAGGGCGGGATGGCCCCCGGTCAGATGTCCGGTCAGCCGGGTCAATTCCCCGGGCAGCCGGGTCCGCTGGCGCAGCCGCCCGGTCAGCAGTGGCAGGGCGGACCGCCCCAGCAGCATCAGCCGTTCCAGCCGCAGCATGTGCCCGCGCCGGGTCAGCCCGGCCATTCGGTCAACGACCTGAACCTGCTCAAGCGCGCCCGCAAGGCGCCGCGCAGCGGGTGGCGGCGAGCCGTGCACAAGGCTTCCGGCGGTGTGATCAACCCCGGTGAGTCGGCGGCCGACATCGTTCACCGTGATCTGGGCGAGCGGGTCAACCAGCCCGTCCGCGGTGACTACCGGATCGCGATCCTCTCGCTCAAGGGCGGCGTCGGCAAGACCACCACCACGGTCGGTCTCGGCTCCACCTTCGCCACGCAGCGTGGTGACCGCGTCATCGCCATCGACGCCAATCCCGACCTCGGCACCCTCGCCCACCGGGTGCCGCGCCAGACCCGGTCGACGGTGCGCAACCTGCTCGAGGACCAGAACATCACCCGGTACTCGGATGTCCGCGCGCACACCTCGCAGGCCCCGAGCCGGCTGGAAGTGCTTGCCTCCGAGCAGGATCCGGCCGTGTCGGAAGCCTTCAGCGAGGCTGATTACCGCAAGGCGATCGGCATCCTGCAGTCGTTCTACAACATCATCCTCACCGACTGCGGCACCGGTCTGATGCACTCGGCGATGTCCGGTGTCCTCGACATGGCGAGCTCGCTGGTGCTGGTCACCTCCCCCGCGATCGACGGCGCGCGCAGCGCCTCGGCGACGCTGGACTGGCTCGACCACCACGGCTACAGCAAGCTCGTCGAGCGCACGGTCGTGGTCGTGAACGCCTCGCGCCGTGGCGCCTCGACGGTCGACCTGGACCAGCTGCGCAAGCTGTTCCTCGACCGCACCAGGGCCGTGCAGATCGTCCCGTTCGACGATCACCTGGCCGAGGGCGCCGAGATCGACCTCGAGCTGGTCAGCAAGCCCACCCGGCGCGCGCTGCTCGAGCTGGCCGCCATGGTCGCCGACGACTTCGGCTACCACGGTCAGCAGCAGGGTCAGCAGTTCCCGCCGCAGGGTCAGCCGTATCAGGGGCAGCCGCAATACCAGCCGGGACAATTCTGAGATAGCCGACCGAACACCCGCGGGGGGGTAACAGGCATGTCCGAGGTGGATGTCGCGCGCCATGTCGCGGGTGTGGCGGCCGGTGCCGGGCTCGGTAGTCATCGAGCGGCGTACGCACCGACCGTGATCGCCTGGAACAGGATTCGCACGGTCGGCGCCATCGCAGGCGTCGCGCTCGCGGCCACGGTCCTCGCGTTCGTCATCGATCAGGCCGGGCTGGCGTGGATCACCGGGCTGATCGCGATCGGTGCCAGTTTCGGTTTCGCGCTCGATGCCGCGCAGGCGTGGTGGCATGAGCGCGAGACCGCGGGCAACCGGCTCGCCATCTACGACCACGGCGTGGTCGCGGTGGTCGGCGGGCGCACCGGCGTCGCGCGCTTCGACTCGACGACGGTGTTGCAGAAGATCGTCCGCAAGCGCGCCAACGGCGGGCCGGTCATCACCGCCTGCACCTACACCCTCACCGATCCGGCCGGGCAGCACTTCGTGATCGACAGCTCGTTCGTGCACGCCGATCAGTGGGGTCAGTGGATTCAGCAGGCCGTCACCGAAGCCCAGCTGCCGCAGGCACTCGCCGCGGTGCAGTCCGGGCACCGGCTCGGCTTCGGCGACATCTGGCTGACGGCGAGCGAGATCGGCGCGCGCAACAAGAGCGTGCCGTGGCACCAGGTGCAGGGCCTGCGGACAGTCTCGGGGTATGCCGAAATCTCGGTCGAGGACAGGTGGTTCGGGCTGAACTCGACCTCGATCGCCGACATCCCCAACTTCTTCGTCCTGCACGCGCTGGTCGAGCGGCTGCGCGGGTACGTCAGCTCGCGCTGACCTCGCGTGCCGCGGCTTCGAACGCATCGAGCACCGCGGCGACGGCGGGCCGCCGGTGCGCCTGCGGCCGGGTGACGAGGTCGTACATCCGCGCCGCCCGCACGCCCGCCAGCCGCAGCACCGACAGCGCGGGATGCGCGACCGCGAAGCGCGGCATCAGCGCGACGCCGTACCCCGAGGCCACCAGCGTTTCGATCACCCGGAACTCGTTGAGTCGCTGCGCGATCCGCGGGCGCACGCCCGTGATGGTCGCGATCGACTCGAGCACGTCGTCGACGGGGAAACCGCCGCGCACGCTCACCCAGGTCTCCTCGGCCAGCTCTTCCGGCCGCACCGAACTCCGGCCCGCCAGCGGGTGGGTCGGCGCGACGACGACGTCGATCGGTTCCCGCATCAGCACCCGCGCCGCGAGCCGCGGCCCGGCGGGCGAGGGTGCGCGTTCGTCGCGATGGGTGAGCACGATGTCGTAGTCGGCCAGCAGTTTCGCCGCTTCCGACGGCGGCAGATCCTCGTCACCCGCGACGATCTCGACGCCGCTGCCCGCGAGCGCGGTCAGCACGGGCGGCAGCAGCAGCGCGGCGCCCGACGGGAACAACGCCACCCTGACCTGCCCGCGCGGCGAGCCGCGATAGTGCGCCATCTCGGCGGTGGCCCGCTCCATCGCCGCGAGGACGTCGTCGGCGCGCAGGACCAGGGCCTGCCCGGCATCGGTGAGCCGCACCCGCCGCCCGTCCGGCTCGAGCAGCGCGACCCCGGCTTCCCTGGCCAGCACCTTCAACTGCTGCGAGACCGCCGACGGCGTCATCGACAGCGCCTCGGCGACGGCGGCGACCGTGCCGCGGTCGGCCAGCTCCCGCAGAATCCGCAGCCTGTCGATCGAAAACATGAAGCAAATCTACTTCATTCATCCACTTTTATTCGATTGTCCTGATGCTTTGCAAACCGCACGATGAGGGCGTGACCTCCCGTGACCGCCTGCTCGGACTGACCGTCGTCGTGCTCTGGGGCCTGAACTTCCTGGCCATCAGGATCGGCCTCGACCACTTCCCGCCCTTCTTCTTCGCCGCGCTGCGATTCGCTGTCATCGCGATTCCGGTGCTCGTATTCATCCCGCGTCCCGCCGTGCGCACCCGCTGGCTGCTGCTCTACGGCACCGGATTCGGCATCCTGCAGTTCGCCTTCCTGTTCACGGCGATGCGCACCGGTATGCCGACCGGGCTCGCCTCGCTGGTGCTGCAATCCTCGGCCCCGTTCACCGTGGTGCTCGGCGCGGTCCTGCTGCGCGAGCGGCTGCGCCCGGTGCAGCTCGCCGGGCTCGCGGTCGCCGTGCTCGGCATGGTCGCCATCGGCGCCGATCGGCTGGCCCATGCCACGCTGCTCCCGGTGCTGCTGACCTTGGCCGGCGGATTGGGCTGGGCGTTCGGCAATATCGGCGCGCGCCAGGCAGGCGCGGACTCGCCCGGGTTCGACCCGCTGCACCTGACGCTGTGGATGTCGGTGGTTCCGGTGCTGCCGCTGCTGGCGCTGTCGATGGCTGTCGAGGGGCCTGACACCGGCTTCCGCGCGCTCGGCGCCGCGGTCTCCTCGACCGACGGCCTGCCCGCGCTGGCCGCGCTGGCCTACATCGCCGTCCTCGCGACGGTGTGCGGATCCGGCCTGTGGACGTATCTGATGAGCCGCTATCCGGCGGGCACGGTGGCGCCGTTGTCGCTGCTCGTGCCGGTCGTCGGGATCGCGGCGGCCTGGGCGGCTTTCGACGAGCAGCCGTCGGTGGCCGCGCTGATCGGCGGGGTGATCGTCATCGCCGGCGCGTTCGCCGCGACGACCACCCGGCAGTTCCGGCGGACGCCGGAGCCCGCTCCCGACCGCGGTCTCGTCCAGGTCTAACGTCCAATTCAGCGCATGATCGACGAGGCGATGGCTAGCATGTGACCGATCGCGCGATGCGTTTTCCGCGCGACCGGTCGGTTTCGAGCTCGGGCGAACGACGCACAGGTCACAACAGCCAGGTCTTCGCCGCGCTCTACAGTGATAGCAAATCGCAGGCAATACTCGAACAAGGCAGCTGAACAGCATATGGCGGAACAACGGTTGCCCGTATCGCGGAGAACCTTTCTTCGCGGCACGGTCGCAGCGGGGGTGGTATCGGCGGGGGCCGTGGCGGGAGCCGGTGTTGCGCTCGGCGCACACCCCGGCCGCCGCGTCGCCGTCCTCGGCGGCGGCGTCGCCGGGCTGACCGCCGCGCACGAGCTGGCCGAACGCGGTTTCGAGGTCACCGTCTACGAGGTGAGGGCCTTCGGCGGCAAGGCCCGCAGCATCGCCGTGCCCGGCACCGGCCGCGACGGCAGGCCCGATCTGCCCGGTGAGCACGGCTTCCGCTTCTTCCCCGGCTTCTATCAGAACCTGCCCGACACCATGCGCCGGATTCCGGTCGCGGGCAATCGCGACGGCGTGTGGAACAACCTGATCACCGTGCCGGAGGCGAGGTTCTCCCGCCGCGACGCCGACGACATCCTGCTCACCCTGCCCGACGGCTTCGCCGCCCCGACGACGAATCCCGACGCGATCAGGGAGACGCTGGCCGCCACCATCTCGACGCTGTCGAAGATGCCGCCGTCGGAGGCCGCGTTCTTCGCCAACCGGCTGCTGGTGTTCAACAGCAGCTGCGACGCGCGCCGCTTCGGCCAGTGGGAGCACACCTCCTGGCAGGACTTCGTGCGCGGGCACCAGCGCTCGCACGAGTTCCGCGCGATCGTCTCGCGCTCGCTCACCAGCATCATGGTCGCGGCCAAGGAGAACCTGGCCAGCACCCGCACCATCGGCAGCATGGGCGAGCAGTTCCTCGGCAATCCGCTCGGCCTCGGCAACGACGGCGGCCTGGACCGGGTGCTGAACAACGCGACCAATATCGCCTGGATCGACCCGTGGGTGGACCATCTGCGCGGGCTCGGCGTTCGCTTCGAACTCGGCGCTCGCGTCGAGGAACTCGTGGTGCGCGACAAGCGCATCGGCGCGGCGCGAATCACCGATTCCGCGGGTGCCCGCACCGTCGAGGCCGACTATTTCGTCGCCGCAATGCCGGTCGAGCAGGTCAGAAAGCTCTGGTCGCCCCAGGTGCTCGAGCTGGCGCCGGAACTGGCGGCGACCGATCGCCTGTTCGTCGATTGGATGAACGGCATCCAGATCTATTTCCGCACGCCGCTGCGTATTTCGCGCGGACACGCGGCATTCGTCGATTCACCGTGGTCGCTCACCTCGATCAGCCAGAACCAGCTGTGGACGCGCAAGCTCCCGTCGTTCGGCGACGGCACGGTGGCCGATTGCCTGTCCGTCGACATCTCCGACTGGAATTCCCCCGGCATGCTGTACGGCAAGCCCGCCGTGGAATGCACGCACGAGGAGGTCTTCCGGGAGGTCTGGGCCCAGCTCAGCGCCCATCTGAACGACCGCGAACAACTGCTGCGTCCCGCCGACGTCCATTCCTGGTTTCTCGATCCGGGAATCACCTGGCAGGGCAGCCGGAACGCGAATGCCGATCCGTTGCTCATCAACACCGCCGGTTCGTGGGACGCGCGGCCCGAAGCCCACGGTTCGATCGAGAACCTTTTTCTCGCAGGCGATTACGTGCGCACCGATATCGACCTGGCGACAATGGAGGGCGCGAACGAATCCGCGCGGGCCGCGGTCAACGCGCTGCTCGATGTCGCGGGGTCATCGGCCCAGCGCTGCCGCACTTTCCGGCTGCGCCGTACCCCCGAACTCGAGCCGCTGCGGGTGATCGACGCCGACCGCTATGCCAGGGGAATTCCCAATATTTTCGACGTTCAGATGTGATCTGTCAGCACGACCAGAACACGCATTGCTTCTGCGCCGGGATCGGCCGACAATAGCCACCGTCGGTCCGAATCACGGTGTTAGCGGGGGGATTTCTGGTGAGTCTGCGTGGATGGCGAGCGCTCGGGCCGATCGCCGTATCGGCGGCCGCGGTGTCCGGCTGTGGTCCGGTCGGCCCGCCGGGTATCGACTTCGGCGAGGCGGTGCCCGCCGCGACGGCCATCACCGCGACGCTGCCCGCGACCGACGCCAATTGGCCCGACGCCTGCGCGGTGCTCACCGATGCCGAGATCACCGCGATCCTGCCGCAGGCCACGAATCTCACCCGGACACCGCAAACCGTGCAGATCGTCGGCGAAACGGTGCGCAATATCGCACAGGGCGGCTGCCTGTTCACCTTCGATCTGCCCGACCTCCCCGACTCCTCGGACAACACCAAGATCACGGTGACGTTCTCCTCGGTCGGCGAGGAGGCCGCCGTCGCCGCCCACTACGCCGATATGAAGCGATTCACCGGTGACCCGGTGGCGCCGGAGTGGGGCGCCACCGAATGCACCTACGGCAAGATCATCGAATCCACGGTCGCCTGTTACCGGGGCAACTTCGCCTTCTCGGTCAGCGGCGACTCCACGGTGGGCGGCCTGGACAACCCGGCGCGCTTCCAGATCTGGCGCGACGAGGTCAGCGCCGAAGTGGTGCGCACCCTCGTCGCCAGGATGGGCTGACACAGCTCCCGCTCGTCGGGCGAGTGGCGCGGCTCGCGTCGCCTGCCCGGATGGGCTGACGGAGCTCACACCGCTCCCGCACGCGGTCCGCGACGTCGCGCACATAGACTCGCGGCGTGGCAGACATCTCGGTGCGTGGGCGCCTGGCTTTGCGAGCGGCGGCGGCAGCGTCGTGGGCTTCGCAGAAGGCGGGCCGCGGCAAGGGTTCGATGATCGGCGGCCTGATCGCGTTGAAGATCGATCCGACGATCATGACGCAGCTCGGGCGCGGCAGGCGGACGGTGCTGATCACCGGCACCAACGGCAAGTCGACGACCACCAGGATGACCACCGCGGCGCTCGGCACGCTCGGCCAGGTCGCCACCCAGGCGGACGGCGCCAATATGGACGCGGGCATCGTCGCGGCGCTGAGCGTGCACCAGGGGGTGCCGCTGGCCGCGATCGAGGTCGACGAGCTGCATCTGCCGCACGTCAGCGACGCGCTCGACCCGGCCGCCGTGGTGCTGCTGAACCTGAGCCGCGATCAGCTCGACCGGGTCGGCGAGATCAACATGATCGAGCGCAAGCTGCGCGCCGGGCTGGCCCGTCATCCCGACACCGTGGTCATCGCCAACTGCGACGACGTGCTGGTGGCCTCCATCGCCTACGACCACCCCAAGGTCGTATGGGTGTCGGCGGGCAGCGGCTGGGCCGTCGACGCGACGAGCTGCCCGCGCAGTGGCGAGCCGATCGTCTGGGAGGGCGAGAACTGGCGCTCGACCGGCGCCGATTTCCATCGCCCGCAACCGGATTGGTGGCTCGAGGGCGAAGACCTGTGCGGCCCCGACGGTTTCCGCGCTCCCCTGCACCTGGCACTGCCCGGCCGGGCGAACCGCGGCAATGCGGCGCAGGCCGTCGCCGCCGCGGTCGCGATGGGCGCCGAGGCGACCAAGGCGACCGATGCCACCGGCACCGTGCGCGAGATCGCGGGACGGTACCGCACCGTCACCGTCGGCGAGCACGACGCGCGGCTGCTGCTGGCCAAGAACCCGGCAGGCTGGCAGGAGGCGCTGTCGATGATCGAGCCGACCTCGGCCGGTCTGGTCATCGCGGTGAACGGGCAGGTGCCCGACGGTGAGGACCTGTCCTGGCTGTGGGACGTGCGGTTCGAGCACTTCGAGGGCGTGCAGGTGGTGGCCGCCGGCGAGCGCGCCACCGACCTCGCGGTGCGCCTGACCTACGCCGGCGTCGAGCACACCCTCGTGCCCGACCCGCTGCGCGCCATCGCGTCCTGCCCGGCCGGGCATGTCGAGGTGCTGGCCAACTACACCGCGTTCCGCGATCTCAACCGTGACCTGGAGGCACGCGCATGAGCGAGTCGACCATCCGCATCGGCCTCGTCCTGCCCGACGTGATGGGCACCTACGGCGACGGCGGCAACGCGCTGGTGCTGCGCCAGCGGCTGCGCATGCGCGGCTACGACGCCGAGATCGTCGAGATCACCCTCGCCGACCCGGTGCCGGACTCGTTCGACATCTACACCCTCGGCGGCGCCGAGGACTCCGCCCAGCGCCTGGCCACCCGGCACCTGCAGAAGTACCCCGGCCTGCAGCAGGCCGCCGCCAAGGGCGCCCCCGTCCTCGCGATCTGCGCCGCCATCCAGGTGCTCGGCAACTGGTACGAGACCTCGGCGGGCGAGAAGGTCGACGGCGTCAGCCTCTTCGACGTCACCACCTCCCCCCAGGCCACCCGCGCCATCGGCGAGGTCACCACGACACCCGTTCTCGACGGCCTCTCCGCGCCACTGACCGGTTTCGAGAACCACCGCGGCGGCACCCGCCTCGGCCCCGACGCCACCCCGCTGGCCAAGGTCACCCGCGGCGTAGGCAACGGCGTAGGCGACGGCACCGAAGGCGTGGTCCAAGGCTCGGTCATCGGCACCTACCTCCACGGCCCCGCCCTGGCCCGCAACCCCGAACTTGCCGACCTCCTCATCGCCCGAGCCCTCGGCATCTCCCCCGCCGACCTCACCCCCCTCGACCTCCCGGAGGTAGACCGCCTCCGCCGCGAACGCCTCCGCGCTTAGCTGATCGTCAGCACGCCAGCGAAACGACGTCGTACCGAAGGCAGAGCGGGTCCCGGGTGACGAGCGTCAGCTCCTCACACCGGGCCTGCGCCACCAGGATCCGATCGAACGGATCGCGGTGGATCAGCGGAAGCCGGGCCGCCTCGATCGTGTGCCTGGCATCGATCGGCAGCGGCAGGAACCCGCTGCCGACCACCCGTTCAGGCAGGTCGGCCGGACCGGCCAGCTTTCCCGACGCCTGCTTCATCGCGATCTCCCAGACCGAGGCCGAGCTGACGTAGACGTCGGGATCGTGGTCGAGCCGTTCGCGAAGCTCCGCGTCCAGCGTGGGATCGTCGGTGAGCCACCACAGGATGACATGGGTGTCCAGGAGCAGGCTCATGCGTCGAAGTCGCGGGCGATTTCGGCGTTGGTCTCGGGCGAGTCCCAGCCAGGGGACAACTCGAGCCGACCGCGTAGCGAGCCACGGCCGGTCCGATTGACCCGGCGAGTCAACGGCACCACTTTGGCGACTGGAGTTCCGGCACGACTGATCACGATTTCCTCCCCCTGCTCCACCCGCTCGATGATGCGTGACAGGTTCGTCTTCGCGTCGTGAATGTTGAATTGCTCCGCCGCGTTCCCTGCCATGACGCCTCCTTAGCTAAGAGGTTAGTCCGGTGCTGCACGCCTGTCCACGACGCCCGCGGACTCACTCGGCCGTGGCGACCGCCACCCGTGGCTGTTTGCGGGTGATGAGATAGCCGAACGCGGCGGCGAGGGGGAACATGAGGATGCCGTAGATCGCGGCGGGGACGGCCATTTCGGTGCTGTCCAGGACGCTCACCGCGATGGTGATGGCAATCGTGCTGTTGTGGATGCCGACCTCCATCGAGCAGGCGATGGCCTGGCGGTCCGGGACGCCGAGCAGGCGCGGGAGGAAGTAGCCGATGGTCAGGCTGATCAGGCAGAACAGCACGGTGATCCCGCTGACCTGGGCGAGCGAAGCGGGCGGGTTGTCGGCATCGGCGGCAAGGGTGCCTGCGATCACCAGCATCAGGGTCACCGCCGAACCGATCCGCACCGGGCGGTCCATCCGGTCGGCGAAGGCGGCCGAGGCGCGGCGCACCAGCATGCCGATCACGACCGGCACCAGCACGATGGCGAAGACCTGGATCACCTTGCCGAACTGCAGGCCGACGGATTCGCCGCCACCGGCCGGGTCGAAATAGCCGATCGCGAAGTTGGTCACCAGCGGCACGGTGATGACGGCGATGACCGAGTTCACCGCGGTCAGCGACACATTGAGCGCCACGTCGCCACGGAAGAGATGGCTGAACAGATTCGCCGTCGTCCCACCCGGCGAGGACGCGAGCAGCATCATGCCGACCGCGAGGATCGCGGGCAGATCGAACAGCAGGACGAGCCCGAAGGCGACGATCGGGAGCGCGATCACCTGGCAGAGCAGCGCGATGGCGACGATGCGTGGGCTCTTCGCGATCCGGGTGAAGTCGGCGACGGTGAGCGAGAGTCCCAAGCCGAACATGATCACGGCCAAGGCCAGTGGCAGTCCGACGGAAACCAGGGGTGAGTTCATAGCCATCCTCATCGAGCAGCCCGGGCGGCCCCGGGTTTGAGACTCATTCGTCTCAATGAGAGAGGGTAAACAGCTGTGACCCACATCGCAGTGGAATTGCGGTATTACGCGACCACTGCTGCCTCGGATGTCGCGTTGCTGCGTTCACACAACTCGTGCACGAAGCGCATCTTCTCCAGGACATGATCGGGCAGGACGAACGGATAGAGATCGTCGTGCCCCATCGAGCGGTTCACCATGTTCAGCGACCAGGCCAGGGGCAACCACAGTTCGATGATCTTGTCGAAGCCCGCGCGCCCGACCTGGGGCCGATCCAGGGTGGCGCCCGCGGGGGCGATGCCGAAGGCGGCGGCGGTGTCGAGGGTGTCGCGGATGTGCAGGTAGTGGGCGAAGGTCTCGGCCCAGTCCTCCGCGGCGTGCATGGTGGCATAGGACGACACGTAGTCGTCCTCCCAGCCGGGCGGCGCACCGTACGAGTAGTGGCGGTTCAGCGCGTCCTGATAGTCGGCGTACGGATCGCCGAACAGATCGCGGAACCGTTGCAGCGCTTCGTCTCCGGCGACCAGCACGGTGAAGTAGTAGTGGCCGATCTCGTGCCGGAAGTGGCCGAGCAGGGTCCGGTACGGTTCGTCCATCTCGATCCGCAACTGCTCGCGATGCGGGTCGCTCGCCTCGGCCAGGTCGAGGGTCACGACACCATCGATATGGCCGGTGAGCACGCCGTCGGTGCGGCTGGAGAGCAGGTCGAAGGCGAGGCCGTGACCGGGATCGGCGTCGCGGCCGACGATCGGCAGGCCGAGTTCGACCAGCTCGAAGATCAAGCGGCGCTTGGCCGCCTCGGCCTCGGCGAACGCGGACAGACCGTCGGCGTCGGCGTCATTGGGCCGGGTGCGGGTGAGCGCGCACGACTCGCACAGCATCGGCCCCGCGGTGTAATCCGACCTCGATACCAGCCAATTACATTGCGCCACATGCAGGTTGTCGCACAACCGGAACCGGTCGCCGCAGACGACGCCACCCGCGTGATCGATCGCCGTGTCGCCCCGCGGGTCGCCGATCACCACCAGGGCCCGTTCCCGCAGGCTGAAACCGAGCGGGCTGGAACACGACAGGCACACCGAGTTCTCGAAGGCCAGCTGCTGTCCGCAATTCGGGCAGGCGAAATCACGCAAGGGACTACACCTCCACCGGGGCTACATCGACCGAGACCTTGATCGTGGATTGTTTGGCGTCGGTGTAGATGATGCCACGCAGGGGCGGAACATCCTGGTAGTCACGCCCCCACGCCACGGTCACGTAGCGCTGGTCGGCGAACTGGTCGTTGGTGGGGTCGAAGGCGATCCAGCGGCCGGTGCGGTCGGTCTCGTCGGTGCCGGGCAGCCAGACCGCGGCCCACGCGTGGGTGGCGTCGACCCCGACCATGCGCTCCTTGCCCGGCGGCGGATCGGTGGCGAGATAGCCCGAGACGTAGCGCGCGGCCAGCCCCCGCGACCGCAGGCAGGCCGCGCCGATCCGGGCGAAGTCCTGGCAGACACCCTCGCGGGCGGCGAAGACGTCGGCGACGCTGGTGGTCACGGTCGTCGAGCCGGAGCGGTACCGGAAATCCTCGTGGATGCGGGTGTTCAGCTCGGTGACCGCGTCGAGCAGCGGCCGGCCCGCCGGGAAACTCTGCGCGGCGTAGGCCGCGACCTCCGGGGTGATCTCGGGCGGCAGCAGGTCGAGGGTGAACTCCACGGCCAGCGGGCCGGTGGCGACGCTCGGCCGGGCCTGCTCCCACGGCAGGTCGACGCCCGGCATCGCCGACGGGTGGTCACCGTCGACGTCGACCAGCGATTCGCCGGTGACCTCGAGCGTCCGATGCTCCGATGTCACATGGAAATACGTCGTCGTGTTGCCGTAGACGTCGGTGCCGACGGACCGGTCCGACGGCACCGGGTCGATGTAGATGTCGTGCTCGAGCGACCGCTGACCGGCGAATTCGCGCGGTGTCAGATACGCACGGCCGTAGGAGCTGGTGACCTCGTCGGAGTAGCTGTAGGTGGTGCGGTGCACCACCCGGTACCGCCTGCTCATCCGACCATCCTGGTGTTGCCCCACAGTGGCTGGATAGCCACCGGCACAGCGAGTTTGGTCGTCTCGAACGACTCCGACAGCTTGCGCAGCCGCAAGTGCACCCCCTCCAGCAGTTCCACCAGCTCGGTGCGCACACCGTCGGCGTCGGTGTGTTCCAGCTCGGCCGGGTCGATGCGGCGCAGCATGCGCTGGGCGTCGGCGAGCAGCCGCTGCGACCGGGACGCGCCGGAACCACCCGGCAGCGCCTGGAAGTCGGCTTCGAGCCGGTCGAGCTGATACACCAGCGATCGCGGGTTGCCCGCGTCGAACAGCAGCAGCCCGGCCAGCGCGGCGACATGCGCCGAACCACGGTGGCGGCGGCGGTAACTCACCGCGGACTCGGTGGCGACGAGCACCGAATCGGTGACCACCCGCTCCACCTCCGCCGGACTCGCCTGCGCCAGTGCGGCATTGAGCAGCGAGGTCAGCGCGAGTCCGCGTTCGATGCGCTTGCCGATGTCCATGACGTACCAGCCGGTGTCGCGCACCAGCGATTCCGCGCCGATCCCCGACAGCGACAGCAGCGCGGACAGCGCCAGCGAGTGCACCGAGGACAGCGCGTTCTCCTGTTCGGTACTGGCACTGCGGAATTCGGCCAGCGCGCGGTCGACGGCGCCGACGATCATCCAGGTGTCGCCGGAGAGCTGGTCACGCACGGCACGCGCCGCCGAACCGTAGTGGTCGACGGCGTAGGACAGCGAGCCGGGCAGATGCTTGTCGCCGGTGAGCGTGGCCAGGTACTGGAAACCCTCGGCGGAGGCACCTGCGACGGCTCGGGGTTCCGCACTGACCCGCTTACCCGAAACCTTGGGTCGCGAACTAGCTTTCACCTGCTCCTGCCGCCCACGGTCGACCTCGCGATCGTCATCCTCCGCAGGCTCCGCGCCCCGCTCTGCGGCACTGCCCGTGGTGCGCAGGGCACGTGCCAGCGCACTGGTTCCCGCCCGCTCCCACGGAGGTGAGGACTCCTCGTCATCGGACTCCGATTCCACCGCAGCAGAATCCGCCCCTGCATCGGCGATCCCACCGTCCATCGAGTCCGAGTTCCGGCCCGGAGTGGCGGTGCCCGTCGCATCGGATGCCGCCCTGGCTGCGGAAGTGTCCGGCTCTCCAGCAGTGGACCGCGCGTCCTGGCTCTCCGGCGCACCGGAAGTCGACCCGTCGCCGGCCTGTGGCTCCACCCGAACGAGCGCGCCGACCGGTCCGGTCCCGTCGGGCAGCACCGATTCCGGCGCGACCGTGCCCGTGGTCACCGACAGCGCCCGCATCAGGATCGGCAACGCCTCGGCGCCTTCCAGCCACGGCCGGTAGCGGTAGTCCTGGTAGACGTCGTGGGTCGTGGCGAGCAACCGGACCACGGCTTCGGCGCGTTCGCTGTAGCGGCCCATCCAGAACAGGTCGTTGAGCACACGCGGCGAACTGATCGCCTCGACGACCGGCACGGCCCGGCGCAGCCGTTCCTCGTGCGGCGTATCGGCGCCGACGGCGGGCGCGGTCGCGGGTGCCGCGCGCACCCAGACATCCTTGGCCGCCACCTTGATCACGCTGCGCGTCGGTTCCAGCCGCATCCGCTGCTGGCCGAGCCCACCCGACATGGCCGTATAGCCACCGCGCCGGGCCAGCGAGAACAACCGCATGCCCACCGGAGCGGGCGCGATCCCCGCCTCCCCTTCGACCGCCGGCGCGACCGAGAACTCGGCCGGTTCCTGACCCACCCATTTCCACCGCTCGGTCTCGATCCGCGCGGCGAGTTCCGCGCGCTCGGCGGCGGCCAGGCTCGGCCCGAAGATCGTCGACCCGTCGACGGCGGAACGGATCACCAGGTCACCGAGGTGCGCGACCAGGTGCGCGCGCTCGGTGTCGTCGCCGCCCCAGTAGGCGGGCATGCCGTCGAGCTGCAGGTCGGCGCCGAGGACCGAGCGGGCGATCCGCGGCAGGAACGCGCTCAGCGCAGGCGATTCCAGCAGGCCGCTGCCGAGGGTGTTGACCACCGTGACAGCGCCCCGGCGCAGCACCTCGACCAGCCCGACCACGCCGAGGCGCGAATCGGGACGCAGGTCCAGCGGATCGGAGAACTCGGCGTCGACGCGGCGCAGCACCACGTCGACCCGTTCCAGACTGCCCAGCGACCGCATCCACAGCGCGCCGTCGCGCACGACCAGGTCGGCGCTCTCGACCAGCGGGAAGCCGAGCGTCTGCGCGAGATAGGCCTGATCGAACGCGGTTTCGGAGTGCGAACCCGGGCTCAGCACGACCACGACCGGTTCCTCGCCGTCGGCCAGCTCGGGCGCGGCTTCCTCGAGCATTAGCCGCATGGCCCGCGCGAACGGGGTGAGCGGCCGCGGGCCCGCGTGCTCGAACGCCTCGGGGATGGCCGAGGCGACGACGCGGCGGTCGGCCAGCGCGTAGCCCGCGCCCGACGGCGCCTGCGCCCAGTCCGCCAGCACCCGGAACTGCCCGTCGCTCCAGCGGCTGATGTCGCAGGCGTGCAGAAACAGCTGGTGGGTGCCGGGGATGGTGATGCCGTGCGCGGCCCGCACATACCCGGTGTTGCCGAACACGATCTCGGGCGGCAGCAGGCCGGAGGCGATCAGCCTGCGCGGGCCGTAGACATCGGTGAGCACCTCGTCGAGCACGAGCGAGCGCTGTACCAGGCCGGTTTCCAGGCGGGTCCAGTCGTCGGCGGAGACCAGCAGCGGGATCGGATCGAGCCGCCACGGCATGGGCGTCGGCGCGTCGTCGCCGAGCCCGACCTCGGTGTAGGTGACGCCGTCGTCCTCGATCTGCCTGCGCACCCGGTGATCGATCCGGCCGAGTCCGCTGATGCCCTGGTCGACGAAGTCGGCCGAGAGCTCCGACCACATCGACCGCACCCGGCCCCGTCCGTCGACCAGTTCGTCGTAGTAGCCCCGGGTCGGCCGGCCGCACTCGTCATAGCGCGCCCCCGCCTTGCTCTCGGCCCGGTACCGCGCCAACTGCTCGGCGACCTGAGCGCGCACGCCCGGCGCCTTCCCGTCCCGTAGCGCCTCGTCGCGCTGAGTCACCGAGCCGACCTCGCTTCCTTTGTCGCCTACCGGCCGTCGGCCCAGTCCCACACGGTTCGCGCGCGACGTAGATCCAGGATGCCCGGTGCGCCGACATCGGTCGACTGCGCCGCGATCTTCGCACGGAGTTCGGCCGGGTCCATCGGATTCACCGTATGCCCCGCCGCCTCGAAGCGACGGTTGCGGCGCGACTGCGCGGCCACCGCGTTGACGGGCGCGTCGTCGAAGGCGCGACCGCCGGGGTGGACGACGTGATAGGTGCAGCCGCCGTGCGAGAGCCCGGTCGCGGCGTCGATCAGGTCGAACACCAGCGGCGCGTCCACGGTGATGGACGGATGCAGCGAGTTCGGCGGCTGCCAGGCGCGATAGCGCACGCCCGCCACCTGCACATCGGTCTTGCCGGTGGCCAGCAGCGGTACCGGCATGCCGTTGCAGGTCACCACGTAGCGGCCGCGATCGGCGCCGACCACCCGCACCTGCAGCCGCTCCACCGAGGAGTCGACATAGCGTGCCGTGCCCTGGCCGGTGGTCTGCTCGCCGAGGGTCAGCCACGGTTCGATCGCGCCGCGCAATTCCAGCTCGACATCGCCGATCATCGCGGTGCCGATCCGCGGGAAACGGAACTCGGTGAACGGGTCCAGCCAGCTGGTGTCGAAGTCGATGCCGTGCGCGCGCAGATCGGCGGCGACCTCGGCGATATCGCTCATCAGGAAGTGTGGCAGCAGGTAGCGGCCGTGCAGGTTGTCGCCGTGCCGCAGCAGCGGTGCGCGGTAGGGCCGGTCCCAGAACATCGCGACCAGCCCGCGCACCAGCAGCGACTGCACCATCGCCATCTGGAAGTGCGGCGGCATCTCGAAGCCGCGCAGTTCCAGCAGGCCGAGCCTGCCGCGCGCGGAATCGGGACTGTAGAGCTTGTCGATGCAGAACTCGGCGCGGTGGGTGTTGCCGGTGAGATCGGTCAGCAGATGCCGGAGGGCGCGGTCGATATGCCAAGGAGCGGACCGGATTTCGGATGGCGTACCGGCTGCTGCCTGTGCGGCGGTCAGCCGGGCGATCTCGGCGAAGGCGATCTCGAGTTCGTACAGCGCGCCCTCGCGCCCCTCGTCGACGCGCGGCGCCTGCGAGGTCGGGCCGACGAATCGGCCGGCGAACAGGTACGACAGCGCCGGATGACGCTGCCAGTAGGTCAGCATCGACACCAGCAGATCGGGGCGGCGCAGCAGCGGCGAGCGCGCGGGCGTGACCCCGCCCAGGGTGATGTGGTTGCCGCCACCGGTACCACCGTGCGTGCCGTCCACATCGAACGACTCGGTGCTCAACCTGGCCAGCCTGGCCTGCTCGTAGAGGGTGCCCAGCACCACGGCCTGCTCGGCGAACGAGCTGGTCGGCATGATGTTCACCTCGATCACGCCGGGATCGGGCGTCACCGAGAAGGTGTGCAGGCGAGCGTCGTTCGGCGGGGCGTAACCCTCCAGCACCACCGGCTGACCGAGCGCGACCGCGGCATCCTCCACCTTGGCGATCAGATCGAGGAAGTCGTCGAGCTCGCCGACCGGCGGCAGGAACACATGCAACCGGCCCGCCCGCACCTCGGCGACCAGCGCCGTGGTCGGGGTGAAGTCCGCCGGTTCGAGCACGGCGGGCGGTTCCTCGCGCGGCAGCCGCAGCGGACCCTGGAACAGCGGATCGGCTTCCGGGAGCGGCGGCGGGGTGTGCCAGGACACCGAGTCCAGCGGAAGCCGCAGTCCCGCAGGCGAATCCCCGTCCGTCAGGACGATCCGGCCGGGACCATCGTCCCCGTCGCGGCCACGACGCAGCTGCCAGTCGGCACTGGCCCAGCCCACGCCGTCGTCCCTGCGGTGTAGCGGCAGCACGTAGGCGGTCGGCTCGTTGACGGACTCGTCGAGACGGCCGAGCAGGGCTCGCCGGGCAGCGGGCGAATCCTCGGCCGGATCGAGATCGGCCTCCGGCGGTTCACCGACCGGTGCGGTGACGGTGGCGGCCAACCGGGCCAGTGGGTCCTCGAAGGCGGGGCGGACCTGGCGGTCGGGCAAGCCGAGCGAGCCGGCGACATGGGCGATCAGCGATCGAGCCGCATCGACACCGGGGCGCACCGCATTGCGCCGTGGCAGCACAGCGGTGGAGGCGGGGTGGCCCTCGGCCGGTCGGGTCGCAGCCGCGTTGGGCTGCTGCGCCGCTGCGCTCTGTGCGCGGTCCCCGGCCGGGACGAGTCCGCCCGGTACCGTGTCGCGCCCCGGGCCGTTCGCGCCCGCAACCAGCGACCCGGCACCCGGTACAGCGCCACGTGCCCCGTCGCCGTCATCGTGCGACGCGGCATCGTTCACCGGTGCGCCGTCGCGGTCCTGTGCCGCAGCATCTTCCGAAATACCGGCGACCGCGGCGGCAAACACCGGCGACGGCCCGGCGAGGTCGCCCGCGACCGGCGACCACGGGTCGGCGAGCAGGTCCTGCCTGGTCCACACCGGCTCACCATCCGCCCGCCAGGCGATGGCGATCTCCCAGCGCGGCAACGGTTCTCCGGGATACCACTTGCCCTGGCGGTACTGCACCAGCCCGGTCGGCGCGTAGATCGAGCGCAGGCGGTCGGCCAGGTCGACGGCGCGTTCTCGCTTGTGCGGACCGTCGGCATCGGTGGTCCACTGGGCGCTCATCTGGTCGTCGATCGAGACGAAGGTCGGTTCGCCGCCCATCGTCAGGCCCACATCGGCGGCGGCCATCCGCTTGTCGACGGCCGCGCCGGAGGCGGTGATCCGCTCCCACTGGGAATCGGTGTAGGGCAGGGTGACTCGCGGGTCCTCGTGCACCCGCCGCACCACATTGCTGAATTCGAGCGTGGCCTCGGTGATCCCGGTCGCGCCGGTGATCGGCGCGGCGGCGCCGGGATGCGGGGTCGCGGCGAGCGGGATGTGGCCCTCGCCGGCGAACAGCCCGGAGGTGGGGTCCATGCCGATCCAGCCCGCGCCCGGCAGGTACACCTCGGTCCAGGCGTGCAGGTCGGTGAAGTCGGCGCTCGGCCCGGACGGCCCGTCCAGCGCCGGTGTATCCGAGGTCAGCTGCACCAGGTAGCCGGAGACGAAGCGCGCGGCCAGGCCGAGTTCGCGCAGGATGGCGACGAGCAGCCACGCCGAATCACGGCAGGAGCCCAGCCGGCGGCGCAGCGTGTCGTCGGGGGTCTGCACGCCCGGTTCCATCCGCACCGTGTAGTCGACGGTGTTGCGCAGGGCGTAATTGAGCTCGACCAGGTAGTCGATGGAGCGGATACGGCCCTGCGCGCGGTGCACCCGCACCCAGTCGCGCAGCAGCTCCCCCGATCCCGGCTCGGCCTCGTCCACCGGGCGCAGATACGGCTCCAGGTCGGCGGCCAGCGCCGCGGGATAGGAGAACGGGAAGTGCTCCGCGTAGTCCTCGACGAAGAAGTCGAACGGGTTGACCACCTCGAGGTCGGCGATCAACCCCACGGTGATCGACAACTCCCGAGTCGGCTCCGGGAACACCAGCCGCGCAACGAAATTGCCGAACGCGTCCTGCTGCCAGTTCACATAGTGGCCGGGCGGCGACACCCGCAGCGAATAGGCCTCGATCGGCGTCCGCGAATGCGGTGCGGGCCGTAGGCGCACCTCGTGCGGATGCACGTCGACGAGACGATCGAAGGAGTACGCGGTCCGGTGCTCGAGTGACACCTTGATGCCCATGCCCCCAGTTGACCACACCCCACCCGTGCCCCGTGGCCTGACGAAACCGGAGTTTCCCGACGGGCACCGGGTCGAAACACACCGGAAACGATATCGGCTCGCCCTCGATTCCGGACTGACCGGAGGGAGGGAAGAATCGAGGTCACAGGGCCGATACCCGCGGCGCCGGCCGCCGATGTCACAGACCGTAGGCTGAGCGGGTGAGCTACGACCACATCCTCTTGCCGTCCGGCGTCGCCACCTCCGTCGACGAGGTGGACGCGTACCTGGCCGCCCAGGAAGGTCAGCCGGAGTCCGACGCGATCGCCGAGATCGCGGCCGAGTTGAACGCGCGCAACAACGAACTGCCGGTGGACGACTCGTTCCTCAGCGTCGAGTCCGTCGGTGGCGCGAACGGGACGACGCTCTACGTCCCCTCGCCGTACGACGCGATCGGCTTCGTCCGCACCCTGCTCTTCGACCTCGCCACCCCGCTCGGCTACGCCGTCTACGACCCGCAGCTGACCTGGCTGATCGACCCGGCCGGACACGTCCCGGTCGCCGTCACCCACGGTGGTGCGGGCGAATTCCCTTATCTCACCGAGGAATTGGCGCACCGCTGGGTCGCCGGTCTGGCCGACCCGAACCCGTACCTGATCGTCGAACGCAGCGAGCAGCGCTACATCCAGACCTACCGCGACCCCACCGGCCCCTACACGGTCGAATACCGCGACGGCTCGCCCGACAAGCACTTCGGCGCCACCGTCGACGATCCGGCACAGGTCGCCCGCATCATCTGGGACTGGACCACCGAGCAGCCCGACGCGGGTTCCGAGGTGACCTGGACCCGCGTGGAGTTCTAGAGCGCGCGCCTGCCCGACAGCGCGCGGCCCAGCGTCAGCTCGTCGGCGAACTCCAGGTCACCGCCCATCGGCAGGCCCGAGGCCAGGCGGGTGACGGTGAGACCGGGGAAATCGCGCAGCATGCGCACCAGGTAGGTGGCCGTCGCCTCGCCCTCGGTGTTCGGGTCGGTCGCGATGATCACCTCGCTCACATCGACGCCGTCGTCCTGATTGCCGATGCGGGTCAGCAGTTCCCTGATCCGCAGCTGATCGGGGCCGACGCCGCTGAGCGGATCGAGCGCACCACCGAGCACGTGGTAGCGACCACGGAACTCGCGGGTGCGCTCGATCGCCTGCACGTCCTTGGGTTCCTCGACCACACAGATCATCGTGCGGTCGCGGCGCGGGTCAGCACAGATCCTGCACAGCTCACCATCGGCGACGGTGCCGCACGAGACGCAGAACTGCACACCGTCGCGCACCTTCTGCAGCGCGGCCTGCAACCGGTCGATCTCCGGCGGCTCCACCTGGAGCAGATGAAACGCGATGCGCTGTGCGCTCTTCGGACCGACGCCGGGCAGCTTGCCCAGCTCGTCGATCAGATCCTGAACCGGCCCCTCATACATCAGAAATCGGGCAGACCGGGCAGCGAACCGCCACCGAGACCGGCCGAGAGCGGGCCGAGCCGCTCGGCCGCGAGCTTCTGCGCATTGGCCATGGCGTCGTTGATCGCGCCGATCACCAGGTCCTGCAGGCCGTCGACATCGGACGGGTCGACGATCTTCGGGTCGATCGTCAGCGCGATGATCTCACCGCTGACCTTGATGGTTGCCTGGACCAGACCACCACCGGCCTGTCCCTGCACTTCGGACTCGGCGAGCTCGGCCTGGGCCTGCATCACCGCCTGCTGCATCTGCTGGGCTTGCGCGAGCAGGGCCTGCATATCGAACTGACCATCACCGGGTTGCACAGCACGTCCTCTCCAGAAGTTTCGTCCGCGTCAAGCGTAGTCCTCACGCGCCGCCGGGATACTCCCACACCCGCCACCGCGACGGCGCATACCGACCGTGCCGTTATCCGTGACCTGCCTGGTAACACCTTGATTGCTGCCTGTCCGCGACAGATCCGGAGAGGGGCCTCGCGCCTAGGATTGATCGGGGTCGGATCCAGGTTCAGCAATTCTAGGGAGAACAGATGAGCGTCATCCGCCTGTCCCTGATCACCGCCTCGGTATCAGCTGTTGGCCTGCTCGTTCTAGCGCCGGTCACCGCGTCGGCCGAGCCTGCCGCGGCGCTCGCCGACTACGGGAACGGCTGCGTTGTCGACCCCGGCAATTCCGCGGCGACCCTCAATTCGCTGCGTAATCGCTGCAGTGTCACCCAGCAGGATCAGATCTACCGCGACGCGCAGGCGGGCAGCGTGCCGATGGGTGTCACCAACGGCTGGGTGACCCGCCCGCCGCAGCTGGTGGCGGTGGCGCCCGCCCTGTGGACCGGCAAGGTGTTCCGCACCGGCCCCGACGGCGGCACCCTGACCAACCGGGTGGTCGGCACCGAGGCGTTCCCCGCCGACGTCTACCAGACGCCGTCCATCCTCGACGGCCGTCCCGCCTGGGCCCTGAACTACGCCCCGTCACCGACACCGCAGATCTACGACGAGATCCGCGAGATCACCCCGGGCGTCTGGTTCGGCTATTCGTGGTGGCGCGAGGGCGAGTGGCCGCTGATCACCGCGTTCATCCTCGCGCCCGCGTGAGCCGATATTGACCCTCCCCCCGCTGGAGGGTGTTGGCTGATCCTCATGACAGCCACCGTGGCGATCGGCGAGTTCGCCCGCCTCACCCATCTGAGCGTCAAGACGCTGCGCTACTACCACGAGATCGAGCTGCTGGAGCCGGTCGCGGTGGACGCGGGCACCGGGTACCGCCGCTACTCCACCGCCCAGGTGGAGACGGCGCACCTGATCCGCAGACTCCGCGATCTGGACATGCCGCTCCCGCAGATCCGCACCGTCCTCGCCGCCGCCGACCCGGCCGGCCGCGACGCGACCCTGCGCGCGCATCTGACCAGGATGGAAGCCGAATTACAGCGGACCCGCGATGTCGTCGCGTCGCTGCGCGCGCTGCTCACCGTGCCCGCGCCGCCGTTGCGCGTCGACTACCGGGTCGAGCCCGCGTTCACCGCGCTCACCCGCACCGAGCGGGTCGAGCGTGGCGCGATATCCCAGTGGTGCGGCACCGCGTTCGAGCAGCTGTACGTGACCCTGCTCGGTGCGGGTGTGACACCGGGAGGCGTTGCGGGCGCGACCTATTCGACGGAGTTCTTCGCCGAGGACACCGGCGCGGTCACCGCGTACGTACCGCTGCCGCCGGGCACCGAGCTCACCGCGCCCGAGGGGCTGGCGATCACCGAGTTCGGCGCCCGCCGCTTCGCCGTCGCCGTGCACACGGGCGCGTTCGAGGACTTCGACCGCACCTACGGCGCGCTGGGCAGCCATGTCGCCGAGCACGACACCGTTCTTCCCGACGAGCCGGTCCGCGAGCGCTATCTCGTCGGCCCGGACATCACCGATAACCCGGCCGACTACCGCACCGAAGTGTGCTGGCCGATCACCGAAGGAGAAACCCGATGACCCTCGCCCTGGGCAATGTCACGTTCGACTGCGGCAACGCGAACGCGCTGGCCGAGTTCTACGCCCAGCTGCTCGACCGCCCCGTCGACCCGGAGGCCTCCGCCTTCTTCGCCACCGTCGGCCAGACCTCCGGCGCCTCGCCCGTGCTGATGTTCATCCAGGTGCCCGACAAGACGCCGGGCAAGAACGTCGTGCACCTGGACTTCCACTCCGTCCAATGGCGCGACTACGTCGAGCGCGCGATCAGCTTGGGCGCCAAGCACGTCGGCGACTTCGACGAGTACGGCCAGCAGTGGGTCACCCTCGCCGACCCCGAAGGAAACCTCTTCGACATCGGCAAGGAGTAGACCTCAGGCGAGCTCGCGCGCCAGGTTGGCGAGCACCTCGGCCTGGATCTTCTTCAGGCCGAGCGGGGCGAAGATGCCCTCGAAGATGCCCGACACACCGCCTGCGCCCTGCCAGGTGGTGCGGAGGGTGACCTGGGAGCCCGCGCCGTCCGGGGTCACGGTCCAGGTGTTGACCATCGAGGAGTTGGCGTCGCGCTCGGTGAGGATCGAGTCCGACACGGTGACGTTCGCGCGCACGTTGCGCGAGCGCTTCTCGGTGGCCTGCAACGTCCACTCCACCACGGTGCCCGCGCCCTTGCCGCCCTCGACGACCTTGTAGTCGTGGTAGTGCGAGGAGAGGATGCGCGGTCGGATCGTCTCGTAGTCGCCGATCGCTTCGAGGGTGCGCTGCGGATCCGCGGCGACGACGACCGAACTGCTGGCGCTGACCTGTCCCACTGTTGACTCCTTGTCGGGGGTGCGATGTCTCGACCTGGTTACATCCTGCACTGCGCCACAATGGATCGCCCGACCAGGTTGGCCCAACCGGATACATATGCGTGACATTTCGTCGTGGCGTGCGAGTATCCGGTAGCCCGGAGGACACGGTCGTACTAGCGTCGAACCCGTGGCAGTGAGTCTTTTGGGTAGGGCCGGCCACGAACCGGCCGCACGCGAGTCTGGATATGCCGCGCACCGAGCGGGTGTGGAGCGACTGCTGGCGAGTTATCGCGCCATTCCACCCGGCGCCGTCGTCCGTTTGGCGAAGAAGACGTCGAACTTGTTCCGGGCCAGGGCGGCGACCACCGCGCCCGGTCTCGACGTGTCGGGTCTCGGGCAGGTGATCGCCGTCGACCCGAAGTCCAGGACCGCGGACGTCGCCGGCATGACCACCTATGAGGACCTGGTCGCGGCGACCCTCCCCTACGGTCTGGCGCCGCTGGTGGTGCCCCAGCTCAAGACCATCACCCTGGGTGGCGCGGTCACCGGCCTCGGCATCGAGTCGACCTCGTTCCGCAACGGTCTGCCGCACGAATCCGTGCTGGAAATGGACGTGCTGACCGGTTCCGGCGAGATCATCACCGTCAAGCCGGACGGCGACCGTGCCGATCTGTTCAAGGGCTTCCCCAACTCCTACGGCACCCTGGGTTACACGGTCCGGTTGAAGATCGAGCTCGAACCCGTCAAGCCCTATGTCGCGTTGCGCCACGTGCGCTTCCACGACCTGCGCGAGCTGGAAGCCGAGCTCGAGCGCATCGTCACCGAGCGCAGCTACGACGGCGAGCCGGTCGACTACCTCGACGGCGTCGTGTTCACCGCGACCGAGAGCTACCTGACCCTGGGCAGGCAGACCGACGAACCCGGCCCGGTCAGCGACTACACCGGCATGGACATCTACTACCGGTCCATCCAGCACCCCAACGGGGTGAAACCGGACCGGCTGACCATCCACGACTACCTGTGGCGCTGGGACACCGACTGGTTCTGGTGCTCGCGCGCCTTCGGCACCCAGAACCCGAAGATCCGCCGATTCTGGCCGAAGGCGTTCCGCCGCAGCAGTTTCTACTGGAAGCTGGTCGCCCTCGACCGCAAGTACCACATCGGCGACCGCCTGGAAGCCCGCAAGGGCAACCCCCCGCAGGAACGGGTGGTCCAGGACATCGAGGTGCCGGTGCACCGCACCGCCGACTTCGTCGAATGGTTCCTGAAGGAAATACCGATCGAACCGATCTGGTTGTGCCCGTTGCGGTTGCGCGACAACGCCGGCGACCCGGCGGGCGACCGTCCGTGGCCGCTGTACCCGCTCGAACCACGGCGCACCTACGTCAATGTCGGATTCTGGTCCGCCGTCCCGAGCAAGCCGGGACAACCGGACGGGGCGGCCAACCGCGCGATCGAGAAGATCGTGTCCGAATTCGACGGGCACAAGTCGCTGTACTCGGATTCCTACTACGCCGAGGACGAATTCGCCGAGCTGTACGGCGGCGAGACCTATTCCGCACTGAAGAACCGTTACGACCCGGACCAACGACTGCTGAATCTGTATTCGAAGGCGGTGCAACGCAAGTGACGACATTCAAGGACCGATCCGAGGTATTCGCCGAGCTGGGAACCCGGCTCAGCATTGCCGAAGTGTTCGAGACTCTCATCGACGGTGAGATCCCGATCCGCCTGAAGGCGTACGACGGCAGCGCGACGGGACCGGAGACCGCGCCCTACACCCTCGAGATCAAGACGCCACGCGGCATCAACTACCTGGCCTCGGCGCCCGGCGACCTCGGCATGGCGCGCGCCTACATCGCGGGCGACATGGTCGCCGAGGGTGTGCATCCCGGCGACCCGTACGACATCTTGAAGGCCATGCAGGCGATGAAGTTCCATCGCCCGTCGGCGCTGTCGCTGGTCACCATCGCGCGCTCGCTGGGCTGGGAACGGCTCAAGCCGATCGCGCCGCCGCCACAGGAGACGCTGCCCCGCTGGCGTCGGATCGCACTGGAAGGCCTGCGCCACTCCAAGACCCGCGACGCCGAGGCCATCCACCACCACTACGACGTCTCGAACAAGTTCTACGAGTACGTCCTGGGCCCGTCGATGACCTACACCTGTGCGGTCTACGGCGATCCGGACTGGACCCTCGAGCAGGCGCAGGAGAACAAGTACCGGCTGATCTTCGAGAAGCTGCGGCTGAAAGAAGGCGACCGGCTGCTCGACATCGGCTGCGGCTGGGGCGGCATGGTCCGCTACGCGGCCCGGCGCGGAGTCACGGTGATCGGCGCGACGCTCTCGGCCGAGCAGGCCGCGTGGGCGCAGCAGAAGATCGCCGAGGAGGGCCTGAGCGAGCTGGCCGAGGTCAGGCACAGCGACTACCGCGACATCCCCGAGGGCGAATTCGACGCGGTCTCCTCCATCGGGCTCACCGAGCACATCGGTGTGCACAACTACCCGTTCTACTTCGGCTACATCAAGGACAAGCTGCGTGACGGCGGCCTGTTCCTCAACCACTGCATCACCCGGCCGGACAACACCCGCACCACCAAGGCGGGCGATTTCATCGACCGCTACGTGTTCCCGGACGGCGAGCTGATCGGCTCCGGCCGCATCATCTCCGAGATCCAGAACATCGGGCTCGAGGTGCTGCACGAGGAGAACCTGCGCGAGCACTACGCACTGACCCTGCACGAATGGTGCAAGAACCTGGTCGACAACTGGGACGCCTGCGTCGCCGAGGTCGGCGAGGGCACCGCGAAGGTGTGGGGCCTGTACATGGCCGGGTGCAGGCTCGGCTTCCAGCGCAATGTGGTGCAGCTGCATCACGTGCTCGGCGTGAAGCTGGGTTCCGACAGCGCCTGGGATGTGCCGCTGCGCCCCTGGTGGCAGCCGTAGTTCGCGCCTGAGCTCGGGTGCGCGCACCCGAGCTCAGGCGAGCAGCTCGTCGAGAAAGTCGCTCGGCACCCCGTCGAGCACCGGATGATGCTGCTCGTCATGGGCTTGCGTGCGCAGCACGTGCAGCAGCCCGACGACGCCGGGACCGGCGTCGAGCAGCGGCCGGGTCCAGCCGAGGTCGGCGCAGGTGCACAGCACCGGCAGCACCAGCCCGGTGGCCTCGCCGACCCAGCCCGCCGCCGCCAGGCACTCCGCCAGCAGCAGCGTCGCGTCCAATTCCGCACGCGGCCGGGGCTGGTCGAGCAGCCGCGCGTAGAGCACCCTGGCGTGCCGGGCGGCCCGATCGTCGGCCCGCAGACGCTGTTCGGCCAGCAGTACCCTGATCTCGGCGATCTCGCGGGCCTCCGCGATGAGCACGGCAGCCCCGGACTTGCGCCGCTTGCCGTTGCCGGACAGCTCGGCGGCGAACCGGTCGGCGCTGTCGCCGGTGGGCAGGCCCAGCCGGGACCGCTCGGCCCGCACATGCGCGTCGAGCCGGGCCAGTCCGTTCTCCGCGGCCACTCGCGCGCCTTCGTCCAGGCGCGCCGCCGCCGTGTACTTGTCGCCGAGCGCGGCCTTCACCCGCGCCCCGATCACGAAGGTCGCAACCAGGAAGTCGACCGGGCCGACCCGGGTGACCAGTTCGTGGCTCTCGTCGAGCAGCCGATCCGCCAGCGCCAGATCGCCATGGCGATAGGCCACTTCGCCCAGCAGCGCGGCGGCGACGCGCACGGCGTCCGAGCGCGGGCCCGCCCGGTCCCGTGCCTTCTCGTAGGCCAGCTCGAAACACTCGGTGGCGGTGGCGATGTCGAGTCGCTCATAGGCGGCGGCACCACGGCAGCAGAGCCCGAAGACCGCGCCGAGCGGGTCCTTCGACTGCACGTGATAGTCCGCGGCCCAGTCCTGCATCTTCGTCACACCCGCGAAGTCGAATTCGCAGATCCGGACGAACGAGATCAAGTTGGCTGCGGTCGAGACCATCCACGCGGGCAGCTCACCCGGGTCGGCCAGCAGGTCCGCGAGATGGTCGGCCACCTCCGCGGTGTCATCGTGCGCCACCCGGTCGGCGGCGTCGAGCACCGTTGCCGCACCGAGTTGTTCGGCCAGCTCCGGCTCGCCGCCACCACGGGCGAGCAGGTTCGACAGCCTGCCCAGCGCCGCGCGCGCCGTGCTGGTCTGCTGAAGGTTCATATTGGCGCGAGCGACGGCCATCAGCAGCTTGGATCGTGACGTCACCTGTTGCACCGGCAGTTTGGACACGCTGCCCAGCAGGGTCGCCAGCCGGGAGCGGTCGATCAGGTCCATGCCGCCGCTCTCGAGCAGGTCGCCTGCGAGCTTGAGATCGGTCGCGGCCAGTGCGTGGTCGACCGACTTGCGCAGCAGGTTGTGCTCGGCATACCAGCGAGCCGCCTTGCGGTGCAGTATCTTCGCGCGTCCGGGGTGCATGCGTTCGAGCCGGGTGCGCAGGTGCTCGGCGAACAGCGGCTGCATCCGGTACCACTCCGGGTCGTGCTCGATCCGGTGCACGAACAACTCGCGCTGCTCGGCTTGTTCCAGCATCGTCGCGCCGTCGGGAACATCGGCGAGCAGCGAGGCCAGCGAGCCGCTGACCCGCTCGACCACCGAGATCGCCATCAGGAACTCCAGCAGCTCCGGATCCATGCTGTCCAGGACGTTCTCGGCCAGGTACTCCCGCATCCCGTGCCCGCCCTCGGCGAGCTGACCGAGCAGCTGAGCCGGATCGGCCTTGCCGCGCAGGGTCAGACTCACCAGCTGGATCGCGGCGGGCCAGCCCTCGGTGGCCGTGTGGATCTGCTCGACCTGCTCGTCAGTGAGCGCAAACCCGTTGCGCTCCACCAGAATCTGCCGCGTCTCGGCCTCGGTGAGCCGCAGCTCCACTGCGGCCAGCTCCACCAGCTCGTCGCGCACCCGCAGCCTGCTGATCGGCAGACCGGACTGGTCCCGGCTGGTCACTACGAAACGCACATGGTGACAGCCGTTGTCGAGCAGCGTCGCCATCGCGCGGTGCACGCCGGGGTCGCGGACCCGATGCCAGTCGTCGACGAACACCACCACGCTGCGGTCGCTGGCGTGGATCTCATCGATCAGGGTCGCGATCACGAACGCGGCCGCGTCGGCGGGACGCTCCTCGAGCACCTGCTCCAGGCCCGCGCCCACGTCGGGGCGGACCCGGTGGATGGCCTCGAGCAGGTGGGCGAGGAACCAGATCTCGCTGTCGTCGTCCTGGTCGATGCCGAGCCAGGCCACCGGGATATCGCGGGCGATCAGGTCGGCCCGCCACTGCGCGGCGACCGTGCTCTTGCCGAATCCGGCGGGCGCGTGGACCAGGGCGAGTCTGCGACGGCCACCGGCGCGCAGTACGTCGAGCAGCCGCTGCCGCGGCAACGGCTCTCGGGCGGGAGTCGGCGGACGGAACTTCGTCGCCGCGGTCGGTGGGAAGGTGCCGGTGTTGCCGCTGCGCAACGGCACCGAGGCGCCGGGCTGCAAGGTCAGCGGCCAGCTGCGGCGGGCGGTGACGGCCTTCAGCGATTCCGGGGTGTTCGCCTCGGTGGCTTCCGTGGCGGTGTCGAGCAGGGCCATCTCGTCGGGCATCTGGCCGTGCGCGCGCTGCACCTGGCGCAGCATCTCGCCGAATTCGTAGGCCGAGGCGGGGCGGTCGTCCGGGTCGGGCGACATGGCCTGTTCGATCACCGCGGCCACGTCGGCGGGGATGTCCATGGCGCGCAGATCCGGCACCGGCTGGGTGGTGATCCGCAGGAACTGCGCGACCACCTTCTCCCCCGCCTGCCGCTCGAAGGCGGCGTGGCCGGTCAGCAGGGCGAACAGGGTCGCGCCGAGCCCATAGATATCAGACCGCACGGTCGGTTCATGGCCTTTGAGCACCTCGGGCGCGGTGAACGCGGGCGAACCGGTGATCATGCTGCTCGAGGTCTGGAATCCACCGGGGATGCGGGCGATGCCGAAATCGGTGAGCTGCGGCTCGCCGTACCCGCTGATCAGCACGTTCGCCGGTTTCACATCGCGGTGCAAGATCCCGGCCCGGTGCGCCGACTCGATCGCCGCCGCCAGCTTCACCCCGGCGCGCAGGGTATCGGCCCAGGTCAACGGTCCGCGATCGTGGATGAGACGTTCGAGCGAACCGTGCGAGCAGTACGGCATGACGATCAGCGGTAGCCCGGTCGCGGTCATGTCGACCTGCAGGATGTCGACGATGTTCGGATGCCCGGACAGCCTGCCCATCGCCTGTTCCTCGCGCAGGAACCGTTCCCGGCTCTCCTGATCGATCTCCGAGGACAGCACCTTCACCGCGACGACCCGGTCCAATGCGGGCTGCAAGCACCGGTACACCACGCCGAATCCGCCGCGCCCGATCTCCTTGGCTCCGGTGAGACCCATGGCGTCGAGCTCGGCGACGACCGCCTCGTCGATCTCACCCGGCACCTTGGCCCGCTGGGTATTCGTCGCCACCGGAGACGACTCGGACGGCCCGCGCTCTATACGGGTCGGCTCCGGTTCCATGTGACCACCCCTCGAAGCGAATCGGCGTCACCGGCGTTTCAGTCGGCATACGGACCCCCGAACAATCCGTACATATCCAAGCTAGCGCGATCCGGCATCTATCGGGTGGAGATTCGATGCTGCGGCGGCATCGGTTACCCGCCGTGTTGCCGGTCAGTGCGGGGTGGATGACCGGCGGGCGTTGAGGGCGTACATGATCAGGGCACCGATGGCGGCGCCGACCGGCCAGGACAGGGCGGTGATGTTGCCGGAGTCGGGGGCGAGGGCGACGACCACCGCGACCGGACCGGCGATGCCGAGGGCGATCAGCGCCTTGGGGTTGAAGCCGCGGATGTACCAGTAGCTTCCGGTGGGCTGGTCGCTGTAGAGGTCGGCCTGGACGGTGCGCTGGCGGCGCACCAGGTAGTAGTCCACCACCAGGATGCCGAACACCGGGCCCATCAGGGCGCCGACGCCGCCGAGGAAGTAGATGATGAAGTCCTGGTTCTCCCACAGCTTCCACGGCAGCACCACGATCGACAGCAGGGCGGTGATCACGCCACCCGTACGGAACGAGATGTACTTCGGCGCCGCGTTGGAGATGTCGTAGGCGGGCGAGACGAAGTTGAGCACCACGTTGATGCCGACGGTCGCGGTGGCGAACAGCACGGCCGCGACGACCACGATCACGTCGCTGTCGATATCGGCGACCAGGGCCACCGGGTCGGCGAGCACCTTGCCGTACACCTTCAGGGTGGCCAGCGCGATCACGATGGACAGCACCACGAACGCGGTCTCGTTGAACGGAATGCCCCAGGCGTTGCCACGCAGCACCGCCTTGCGACTGGGCGAGAAGCGCGCGAAATCGGCGTAGTTCACCAGCGGACCCGCCATGAACGCCACCATCAGGAACGCCACGCCGACGAACGTCGCGACGGTCGCACCGCCGCTGAGCGGCTCCCCGGCCCGCGCGTTGAAATCGATGCTCCAGTCGGCCTTGCCGAGAATCCAGATCGCCAACGCGATCATCCCGATCCAGACCGCGGGTCCGGCGAAGTCGGAGGCCTTGCGCACCACCTCCATGCCGTAGTTGATGATCGCCAGCTGGACGGTCCACAGCACCAGGAACGCGATCCAGCCCAGCGTGGACAGGCCGAGCACGTCGTTGTGGGTCAACGACTCGAGCCCGGGCGCCACGCGCAGCAGCAGGATCATCAGCGCGGTCGAGGCCAGGTAGGTCTGGATGCCGTACCAGAACACCGCGACCAGGGCCCGCAGCAACGCGGGGACATTGGCGCCGAACACCCCGAACGCGCCACGGGCGAAGACCGGGAACGGCACCCCGACCTTCTGCCCCGCGACGCCGATCAGGTTGCTGCCCAGCCACAGCAGCAGGACACCGGCGAACAGCGCGAGCATCGTCTGCCAACCGGTCATGCCGAGGGCGAGCATGCCGACGGCGAAGCCGTAGCTGGCGATGCTGTGCGCCGAGGTCATCCAGAGGCAGAAGATGTCCCAGGTACGCCAGGTCGCCGTCTCCTTGGTAGTTGGTGCCAAGTCGTCGTTGACCAGCGTGGAACCGCCCGGCACGTCATCGGACGGCCGTACCCGAGTTTCTGTCATCGGATGTCCTTCGTGCTTCGATCGTGCTAACTGTTCCGCGGAAAACCGAGGTCGATGCCGCCGTGGCTCGGATCGAGCCAGCGGGAAGTGATCGCCTTCTCCTGGGTGAAGAAGGCGAAACCGGTGGGGCCGTAGGCTTTCGCGTCGCCGAACAGCGACGCCTTCCAGCCGCCGAAACTGTGGTAGGCCACCGGCACCGGGATCGGCACGTTGACGCCGATCATGCCCACGTTCACCTGCCGCTGGAAGCGCCGCGCGGCACCGCCGTCGTTGGTGAAGATGGCGGTGCCGTTGCCGTAGGGCGAGGCGTTGATCAGCTCGACGGCCTGCTCGAACCCCTCGACCCGCACCACCGACAGGACAGGGCCGAAGATCTCGTCGCGGTACACCGCCGAGCTCACCGGCACCCGGTCGATCAGGGTGGGACCGAGCCAGAAGCCGTTCGGGTCGCCGTCGAAGCTCGACTCGCGCCCGTCGACCACCAGCTTCGCCGCGTCGGCGACAGCGGTGTCGAGGTAGCCGGCCACCTTGTCGCGGTGTTCGCGGGTGATCAGCGGGCCCATGTCGCAGCCGCGGCGGCCGTCGCCGGTGCGCAGGTCCTTCATCCGCTCGGCGATACGCGCCACCAGGTCGTCGGCGACGGACTCGGTGGCCAGCACCACGCTGACCGCCATGCACCGCTCGCCCGCCGACCCGAATCCGGCGTTGACGGCGGCGTCGGCGGCCAGATCGAGGTCGGCGTCGGGCAGCACCAGCATGTGGTTCTTCGCCCCGCCGAGGGCCTGCACGCGCTTGCCGTGTGCGCTCGCGGTCCGGTACACGTACGCGGCGATCGGCGTCGAGCCGACGAACGAGATGGCCCCGACCTCGGGATGGGTGAGCAGCGCGTCCACGGCCTCCTTGTCGCCGTGCACCACATTGAGCACCCCGGCCGGGAGCCCGGCGTCGGCGGCGACCTCGGCCAGCCAGTTCGCCGCCGACGGATCCTTCTCGCTCGGCTTGAGCACGACGGTGTTGCCCGCCGCGATGGCGATCGGGAAGAACCACAGCGGAACCATGGCCGGGAAGTTGAACGGGCTGATGATGCCGACCACGCCCACCGGTTCGCGCACCGAGTACACATCGACCCCGGTCGAGGCGTTCTGGCTGAACTCGCCCTTGAGCAGGTGCGGCATCGACAGCGCGAACTCCACCACCTCGAGCCCACGCGCGATCTCCCCTGCCGCGTCGGCGAGCACCTTGCCGTGTTCGGCGGTGAGGATCTCGGCCAGCGCGTCCTTGCGGGCATTGAGCAGTTCGCGGAAGTTCAGCAGGAAACGGTGCCTGGTGGCGATCGAGGAATCGCGCCAGCCGGGCAGCGCGGCCGCGGCGGCCTTGACCGCGGCGTCGACATCGGCGGCCGTCGCCATCCGGACTGTACGGCGCGGCACGCCGAGGGCCGGGTCGAATACCGGTGCGGTACGGGTGGATTCACCGGTCCACGGCTTGCCGTCGACCCAGTGCTCGAGTGTGTCGGTGGGATGCGTCATCGGATCTCCCAAGGTTTGGCCAGTACTTCACTCAGCGCGGCGACGGCCTCGGCGACCTCGGCCTCGGTGACCACGCAGGGCGGGACGAAATGAATCCGGTTGTCGGCGCCGAACACCAGCACGCCCCTGGCGGCCAGCCCGGCCTTGATCCGCGCGATGGTGGCGGCGTCGACCGGCTCGCGGGTCGCCTGGTCGGCGACGAGCTCGATCGCCCAGAACACGCCTTCGCCCCGCACCTCGCCGACGATCGGATGCTCGGCGGCGAGCTTGTCCAGCGCGGGGCCGATCACCGTGCGCCCGATCCGCTCGGCGTTGTCGACGATGCCCTCGGCGGCCATGGTGTCGAGCGCGGCCACGATCGAGGCTGCCGCCAGCGGATGCCCGCTGTAGGTCAGGCCGCCGGGGAAGATCCGGTCGTCGAAGGTGGCGGCGATGGCGTCGGAGATCACCACGCCGCCGACCGGCACGTACCCGGAGTTCACGCCCTTGGCGAAGGTGATCAGGTCGGGAGTGACCCCGTAGCCGTCGAACGCGAACCACCTTCCGGTGCGACCGAATCCGCACATCACCTCGTCGAGGATCAGCACGATGCCGTAGCGGTCGGCGATGGCGCGCACCCCGGCCAGATAGCCGGGCGGCGGCACGAGGATGCCCGCGGTGCCGGGCACGCTCTCCACCAGGATCGCCGCGACGGTCTGCGGCCCCTCGGCCTGTACCACCCGTTCCAGATGCCGCAGCGCGCGTTCGCTCTCCTGTTCCGGCGTCTGCGCCCAGAACTCGCTGCGATACAGGTAGGGGCCGAAATAGTGGACGTGGCCGCGCGCGTACTCGTTCGGCAGACGGCGCCAGTCGCCGGTGGCGACCACCGCCGCACCGGTATTGCCGTGATAGGACCGGTAAGCCGAGAGCACCTTGTCGCGACCGGTGTGCAGGCGCGCCATCCGGATCGCGTTCTCGACGGCGTCGGCGCCGCCGTTGGTGAAGAACACCTTGTTCATGCCGTCCGGCGCGCGCTCGGTGATCCGCGCCGCCGCCTCGCCGCGCTGCAGATTCGCCACCGCTGGACCGATGGTGGTCAGGCGGGCGGCCTGCTCGGCGATCGCGGCCGTGACCACCGGATGCTGGTGTCCGATATTGACATTCACCATCTGACTGGCGAAGTCCAGGTACTCGCGGCCCGCGTGGTCCCACACCCGGCAGCCGCGGCCACCGGCCAGCACCATCGGATCCAGGCTCGCCTGCGCCGACCACGAGTGGAACACGTGGGCGCGATCGAGTTCGTAGGCGCGTGCGTCCAGGTCGACGCCGACCGTCGCCCCGGTCATGCCGACACCGTCGTCGCGGTGACGGCCTGGCGCAGCCGCGGGATCACCGTCTCGCCGTAGACACGCAAGGTCTCCTCCTTGTTGTCGTGTTGCAGATAGCCCGCGAACTGGTCGACGCCGAGATCGGCGAGGGCCCGCAGTTTCGCGATGTGCTCCTCGGGGGTGCCGAGCACGCAGAAGCGCTCCACGATCTCGTCGGAGACGAAGTCGGCGTGGGTGTTTCCGGCTCGGCCGTGCTCGTTGTAGTCGTAGCCGTGCCGATCGGCGATGTAGTCGGTCAGCGCCGTCGGAATGCCGCCGCCGGTCCCGTACCTGGTGACGATGTCGGCGACGTGATTGCCGACCATGCCGCCGAACCAGCGGCACTGCTCACGCATGTGGGCGCGATCGGTGCCGATGTACATCGGCGCGGCGACGCAGATCTTGATCGAATCCGGGTCTCGTCCAGCGGCTTTCGCCGCGGATCTGACGGTCCCGATCATCCACTCGGCGATATCGAGATCGGCCAGTTGCAGGATGTAGCCGTCGGCGACCTCGCCGGCCAGCGCCAGCGCCTTCGGCCCGTACGCGGCGACCCAGACCTCGAGGGCCGAGCCGGTGCTCCAGGGGAATTGTAGTGTGCTGCCGTTGTATTCGACCGGGCGCGAGTTCGCCAGTTCGCGGATCACGTGGACCGATTCACGCAGGACGGCCAGCGTGGTCGGCTTCCCGCCACCCACGCGCACCGCCGAATCGCCGCGTCCGATCCCGCAGATCGTGCGGTTGCCGTACATCTGGTTCAGCGTCGCGTACAGCGAGGCGGTGACGGTCCAGTCCCGAGTCGCCGGATTGGTCACCATGGGTCCCACCGTGATCCGCTTCGTCTCGTGCAGGATCTGGCTGTAGAGCACATACGGCTCCTGCCACAGCAGATGCGAATCGAAGGTCCACAGGTGGCTGAAGCCGTGCGCCTCGGCCAGTTTCGCCAGCTGCAGGGTGCGCGCGGCCGGTGGATTGCACTGAAGTACCGCTCCGAATTCCATGGCGTCTCCTCAGATCAGGTACTGACACGGGTCACGGCGCACGAACTTCCCGTCGCCCTTTCGGCCCCGATATTCGCCGTCGGCCACCAGGACCTTGCCGCGTGAGAGCACCACGTCGACGTGACCGTCGATCTCGTAGCCCTCCCAGGCCGAGTGGTCCATGTTCATGTGGTGGGTCTTGCCCATCCCGATAGAGGTGTGGCCGTTCGGGTCGTAGACCACGATGTCGGCATCGGCGCCAGGGGCGAGAACGCCCTTGCGGCCGTAGAGGCCGAACATCCGGGCCGGGGTGGTCGAGGTGATCTCGACCCAGCGCTCCAGGGTGATCCGGCCGTCCACCACGCCCTGATACATCAGGTCCATCCTGTGCTCCACCGAGCCGATCCCGTTGGGAATCTTGGAGAAATCACCGATCCCCATGTCCTTCTGCCCCTTCATGCAGAACGGGCAGTGATCGGTGGACACCATCTGCAGGTCGTTGGTGCGCAACGCCTGCCACACCTGGTTCTGGTGGTCCTCCTCCCGCGAGCGCAGCGGCGTCGAGCACACCCATTTCGCGCCTTCGAAGCCCGGCGCGCCGAGGTTGTCCTCCAGCGAGAGATACAGATACTGCGGACAGGTCTCGCCGAAGACGTTGCGGCCACGATCGCGGGCCGCGGCCAGCTGCGCCACCGCCTGTTTCGCCGAGACGTGCACCACGTACAGCGGCGCGCCGGTGAGGTCGGCGAGCATGATCGCGCGGTGCGTGGCCTCCTCCTCCAGCTGCCAGGCCCTGGCCACTCCGTGGTAGTACGGATCGGTCTTGCCCTGGGCGAGCAGCTGTTCGACGAGCACGTCGATGGCCGGACCGTTCTCGGCGTGCATCATGGTGAGCAGCCCGGTGTCGGCGCCGGTCTGCATGGCCCGCAGGATCTGCGCGTCGTCGCTGTAGAACACGCCGGGGTAGGCCATGAACAGCTTGTAGCTGGTGATGCCCTCGTCGGGCAGACGCCGCAGCTCCGCCAGCGACTCCTTGTTCACCTCGCCGATGATCTGGTGGAACGAGTAGTCGACGGCGCACTGCCCGGCGGCCATCTCGTGCCAGGTCTGCAGGCTCTCCGGCACCCGCTCACCGAACTTCTGCACCGCGAAGTCGATGATCATGGTGGTGCCGCCCCAGGCGGCGGCCCTGGTGCCGGTCTCGAAGTCGTCTGCGGCTGTGGTGCCGCCGAACGGCATCGACATGTGCGTGTGCGCGTCGATACCGCCGGGGATGACGTACTTGCCGCTCGCGTCGACGACCGTGTCGACGGTCTCGGCGAGGTTCGCGCCGAGCACGGTGCTGCCGGGTTCGAGCAGCGCGACGATGCGTTCACCGTCGACCAGCACGTCGGCCGCGCCACGCCCGGTGGCGGAGACGACGGTTCCGCCGGTGATCAAAGTCGTTGCCATGCTTACCCTCCCGTACTCAGGGCGCCACGATGGCGTCGTAGGAATCGGGGCGGCGGTCGCGGTAGAACTGCCAGTCTCCGCGCACTTCGCGCACCACATCCAGGTCGATGTCGCGGATTACCAGCTCGTCGGTGCCGGTGGAGGCGATATCGCCGACGAAGTTGCCGCGCGGATCGACGAAATACGAACTGCCGTAGAAGGTCACCGCGTCGTCGCCGAATTCGGCTGTCTCGGTGCCGATCCGGTTGTTCGCGGCGACGAAGTACTGGTTCGCCGCGGCGGCGGCCGGCTGTTCGAGTTCCCAGAGCCGGTTGGACAGACCGGGTTTGGTGGCCGAGGGGTTGAACACCAGTTCGGCGCCGCCGAGTCCGTAGGCGCGCCAGCCCTCCGGGAAATGACGGTCGTAGCAGATGTAGACGCCGATCTTGCCGACCGCGGTGTCGAACACCGGATAGCCGAGATTGCCGGGGCGGAAGTAGAACTTCTCCCAGAAACCCGGCAGGTGCGGAATGTGGTGCTTGCGGTATTTGCCCAGGTAGCTGCCGTCGGCGTCGATCACCGCCGCGGTGTTGTACAGCACCCCTGGCTGATCTTCCTCGTACACCGGGAGCACGATCACCATCTGATGCGCCCGCGCCAGTTCGGCGAAACGCTCCGTCGTCGGGCCCGGCACCGATTCGGCGTATTCGTAGTACTTCTTGTCCTGCACATTGCCGAAATACGGCCCGTAGAACAGTTCCTGGAAGCAGATGACCTGCACTCCAGCGGCCCCGGCCTCCTCGACGAAGCCCTCGTGCTTGGTGAGCATCGACTTCTTGTCGCCGGTCCACGTGGCCTGGGTGATGGCTGCCTTGATTGTCGTCACCTGTCGATCTCCTACCGAAGTTGGTTATGTTATCTTCGACGGTAAACATTTCCTGAATATTTCAGTCAGTGCCGGAAGTGTAAATCTCGCATCGAGATCGAGAAGTGGAAATGAACGACCGGATTCAGATCGATGACCCGACGCCTGCCGGGATCGCCGGAGCCATCGCCCGCCTGATCACCAGCGGAGTGCTGCGTCCGGGTGATCGGCTGCCGACGGTGCGGGAGCTGTCAAGCCGTCTGGGCGTGAGTCCGGCGACCGTCAGCCACGGCTGGCGGGCACTGGCCCAGGCTGGGCTCGTCGTTGCCCGGGGGCGCAGCGGCACCTTCGTCGCCGAGGGCGGACACCGCCCACGGCCCACCTCCCGCACCGACGGTATGACCAAGGGCGCCACCTCGGCGCGGCTCGACCTCTCGCTGGGCACCCCCGACCCGCTGCTGCTCCCCGAGATCGGCACGATCCTGTCCAGGCTGGCCACCGGTGCCGAGACCACCGACTACCACCAGGCGCCGGTGGTACCCGAGCTCGGTCGGCTACTGCAGGCCGACTGGCCGACCAAGTCCGGAGCGCTCACCGTGGTCGACGGGGCCATGGACGCCGTCGCCCGCAGTCTGCAGGCGGTCGTCCGCTTCGGCGACCGGGTGATCGTGGAGGACCCCACCTTCCCGTACATCCTCGACTACCTCGACTCGATCGGCGCCGAGACCGTCCCGGTCGGCATGGACGAACAGGGGCTGCTACCCACCGAATTCGCCCGCGCACTGGCTACCGGGGCCACCGCGGCAGTCCTGCAACCGCGTGCGCAGAACCCGACCGGCGCGTCGATGAGCGCCGACCGCGCCGCGGAACTGGCCGACATCCTGCGTCGCGGCGAACACCGGTGCATGGTCATCGAGGACGACCACTCCGGTCCGGTGGTGCCTGCTCCCGATGTCAGTCTCGGGCGCTGGCTGCCCGACCAGGTGCTGCACGTGCGCAGCTACTCCAAATCGCACGGGCCGGATCTGCGGATCGCGGCGCTGTCGGGCCCGGAGGAGGTCATCGACCGGATCGTCGCCACCCGGGTACTCGGCCCCGGCTGGACACCGCGCATCCTGCAGCGACTCCTGCACGAGATGCTGCGCGACGAGACCGTCACCCGCACTGTCGAATTCGCTCGCGACCAGTACCAGGCCCGGCGCCGGGCCCTGGTCACCGCGCTCGGCGCCCACGGTGTGCGGGTCGCGGACGGCCAGGGCCTCAACGCGTGGCTACCCGTCGCCGACGAGCGCAGCGCCCTGGTCCACCTGGCGGCCAACGGCATTCGGGTCGCACCGGGCGGACCGTTCTTCGCCGCCGATCGCGGACACCCCGAGGCGGTGCGCGTCACCATCGCACCGCTGACCGACGCCGTCGACGAGGTGGCCGCCGTCCTCGCCATGGCCGCGCGCCCCCGCCAGGCCGAGTACTTCTCGCTCGGCGACGGCACCAACTGAGCGCGAACGGCGGAAGCCCGCCACCGAATCCGGTGACGGGCTTCCTTACCGGCCGAAACCGGGAACTACCGACTTACTTGCGCAGGGAGGCCGGGACCTCGAAGCGCGAGCCGAACTTCTTCGCCAGCTCGTCGGCGCGGGCCACGAAGGCCTCCTGGCCACCGGGGTAGCCGACGATGAACTGGTGCGAGCCACCCGACCAAGCCGGGAAGCCGATGCCGAAGATCGAGCCGATGTTCGCGTCGGCGGTGCTGGTGAGCACGCCTTCGTCGAAGCACTTCTGGGTCTCGATGGCCTCGGCGAACATCATGCGGTCCTTGAGGTCCTGGAAGGTGACACCCTCCGGGAGCTCACGCTGCGAGTTGTAGATCGAGCGCAGCTCGTCCCACAGGCCCGTGGCCTTGCCGTCGACGTAGTCGTAGAAGCCCGCGCCGCCCAGCTTGCCGGTGCGACCCTGCTCGTCGACCATCTTGTTGATGACCTCGGCGGTCTTCGCGGACGCGGCGTTGAGCTCGCCACCGGCAGCAAGGATGGCCTCGGAGGTCTCCTTGTAGATCTTCTGCATGGTGGTGAAGTTCAGCTCGTCCGACAGCTTCAGCGGCGCGGCCGGGTAGCCGGCCTGCAGGCCCGCCTGCTCGATGGTGGCCGGGTCGACACCCTCGGCGACCATGGAGATGGCCTCGTTGATGAAGGTACCGATCACGCGCGAGGTGAAGAAGCCACGGCTGTCGTTGACGACGATCGGGGTCTTCTTGATGGCGAGGGTGTAGTCGTACACCCGGGCCAGCGCCTCGTCGGAGGTGTTCTTGCCCTTGATGATCTCCACCAGCGGCATCTTGTCCACGGGGGAGAAGAAGTGGATACCGATGAAGTCCTCGGAGCGCTTGACGCCCTCCGAGAGCAGGGTGATCGGCAGGGTCGAGGTGTTCGAGCCGAGCAGGGCATCGACGTCGACGATGTCCTCGATCTCCTGGAAGACCTTGTTCTTGAGCTCGGGGTTCTCGAACACGGCCTCGATCACGAAGTCGACGCCCTTGAAGTCGGCGGCGTCCGCGGTCGGGGTGATGCGAGCCAGCAGCGCGTCGGACTTCTCCTGGGTGGTCTTGCCACGCGAGAGCGCCTTGGCCTCGATGGCCTCCGCGTAGCCCTTGCCCTTGACGGCAGCCTCGATCTTGACGTCCTTGAGGACGACCTCGTAGCCGGCCTTGGCCGAGACGTAGGCGATGCCCGCGCCCATCATGCCGGCGCCGATGACACCGATCTTCTTGATCTCACGCTTCGGCACATCCGCGACGGACGGACGCGAGCCGCCACCGTTGATGTGGTTCAGGTCGAAGAAGAACGCCTGGATCATGTTCTTCGCGACCGGGCCGGTCAGCAGGCTCGTGAAGTAACGGCCCTCGATGGTCAGCGCGTTGTCGATGTCGACCTGCGCGCCCTCGACCGCCGCGGCCATGATGGCGCGCGGGGCGGGCATGTTGGTGCCCTTGATCTGCTTGCGCAGGTTGGCCGGGAACGCGGGCAGGTTCGCCGCGAAGGCCGGGGTGGACGGGGTGCCGCCGGGGATCCGGTAGCCCTTCTTGTCCCACGGCTGCGCAGCCTCGGGGTTGGCCGCGATCCACGCCTTGGCGGCGGGGACGAGCTCCTCGACGGTGGCGACAACCTCGTCGATCAGGCCGATTTCCTTGGCCTTGGTGACGCGGTGACGCTGACCCTGCAGCAGCACCTGCATCAGCGCGTTCTGCAGGCCGAGCATGCGCACGGTGCGGGTCACGCCGCCGCCACCGGGCAGCAGGCCCAGGGAGACCTCGGGCAGGCCGATGGCCGAGCCCTTGACGTCGGCCGCGACGCGGTAGTGGGTCGCCAGCGCGATCTCCAGGCCGCCACCGAGGGCAGCGCCGTTGATGGCGGCGACGACCGGCTTGCCGAGCTGCTCGAGGCGACGCAGCGGGGCCTTGACGTCGGTGACCATCTTGACGACCTCGGCCGCGTTGTCCGGGCCGACCTTCATCATGTTCTTCAGATCGCCGCCGGCGAAGAAGGTCTTCTTGCCCGAGGTGAGGATGACACCGGTGATGTCGTCCTTCTCCGCCTCCAGGCGGTCCACGGTGGCGTTCATCGACGCGAGGTACGCGTCGTTCATGGTGTTGGCGCCCTGGCTGGGGTCGTCGATGGTGAGGACGACCACGCCGTCGGCGTCCTTCTCCCAGCCGATGATGTTGTCAGTCATAGTTTTTCGTTCTCTCCTATGAGAAGTGAAAGTCGGCCGGAGCTCAGACGCGCTCGATGATGGTGGCAACGCCCATGCCGCCGCCGATGCACAGGGTGATCAGGCCGTAGCGCGCGTTGCGACGCTCCAGCTCGTCGAGCACCGTGCCGGTGATCATCGCGCCGGTGGCACCCAGCGGGTGACCCATCGCGATCGCGCCGCCGTTGACGTTCAGCTTCTCGTCCGGGACGTTCAGGTCCTTCTGGAACTTCAGCACCACGGAGGCGAACGCCTCGTTGATCTCGACGAGGTCCATGTCCTCGATCGTCAGGCCGGCCTTGGCCAGGGCCTTCTTCGCGGCCGGGGTCGGGCCGGTCAGCATGATGGTGGAGTCGGCACCGGAGGTGGCGGTCGCGACGACGCGGGCGCGGGGGGTCAGACCCGAGGCCTTGCCGGCCTCCTCGTTGCCGATCAGCAGCAGGGCGGCGCCGTCGACGATGCCCGAGCTGTTGCCACCGTGGTGGACGTGGTTGATCTTCTCGATGTAGGTGAACTTCTGCAGCGCGACGGCGTCGAAGCCACCCATCTCACCGATGCCGGCGAAGGAGGGGTTCAGCTTGCCCAGGTCGGCGGCGGTGGTGCCGGGACGCATGTGCTCGTCGTTGTCGAGCACGACGAGGCCGTTCTGGTCCTTGACCGGAACGATCGACTTGGCGAAGTAGCCGCCGGTGGTCGCCGCGGCGGCCAGCTCCTGCGAGCGCACGGCGTAGGCGTCGACGTCATCGCGGGAGAAGCCCTCGATGGTGGCGATCAGGTCGGCCGAGATGCCCTGCGGCACGAAGTAGCCGTCGTAGTTGGTGGCCGGGTCCAGCGCCCAGGGGCCGCCGTCGGAGCCCATCGGCACGCGCGACATCGACTCGACGCCACCGGCGATGACGAGGTCGTCGAAGCCGGAGCGAACCTTCTGCGCAGCCAGGTTCACAGCCTCGAGGCCGGAAGCACAGAAGCGGTTGAGCTGGAAGCCACCGACGGTGTCGGGCAGGCCCGCGATGGTGGCCGCGGTGCGGGCGATGTCCATGCCCTGGTCACCGACGGGGGTGACGACACCGAGGATGAGGTCCGAGATCTGGTCCTCGTCGAGGTTGGGGAAGCGGCCACGCAGCTCCTGGATCAGACCAACAGTCAGATCGATCGGCTTGACCGAGTGCAGCGAGCCGTTCTTCTTGCCGCGGCCGCGCGGAGTGCGGATGGCCTCGTAGATGTAGGCCTCTGTGGTCATATCGGAGTGTTTCCTTCCTTGGGGTGCGGTGGCCGCACGAACGCCACGACCATCCGTCCTGACGCCGTACAAATCCCGGCAAGCACCAGCGGAGCATAGAACTATGCTCATCCGGTGTTTCCGGCCACCCGTTCATACTACCGTGGTGTGCGAACTCCGGTTAACTTAACGCGGTCCGGCGGGTGGCTGTCAACCATCCAGACTCTTCGCTCCGAGCTCGTTGCGCAGCAACGCCAGAGCGACCTCGTCCGGGTCCTGCCGATCGCCGGGCGCCACCGGCACCGCGGCGGCGGCCAGCATCTCCTGCTCCTCTTCCGGCGTCGGCGGCGCCAGCACCGCGTCACCCGGCCTGGTGCCACGCCCGGAATCGCCACCGGAGCGGCCCGAATCCGGCCCGTAACCCTCGTCGGGGCCCGGGTCGTCGGGTAGGTCGGGGAAGTCGGGCGGCGGGATGTCGTCGTCGGACGTCGGCTTGGCCTGACTCGACGCACCAGCCTGATTGCCGTTGGCCTGACTCGGCCGGGAGAACTTCGGCCGCCCGGCCGGCTTGGCCTCACCCTGACCCGCACCACGCGCCGGAGCGCCCGCCGCCTTCGCCGCCGGACGCGGCGCGGGCGCCCCCGTCTCCCAGCGCACATCCAGCTCCCGCCCGAGCACCGCGCGCACTGCCGACCGCACCGCCTCGATATTGCGCGGATCGGACAGTCGCTGCGCCAACGGCGCACTCTGATGCGCGAACACGATCACGTCACCCTCGGCCCGCGACACCGCCGCCCCCGACAACAACGCCTGCAACGTCGGCCCGAACTCCCGCACCTTCCCCTTGATCTCCGCCCACGCCCCGTCGACCAGAGCGACGAGATCCTCCGCCGGAGCGGCGGGTACCTGCGGGGTCACAGCCGCCTGCGGGGCGGCGGGTGCCTGCGGGGCGGCGGGTGTCTGCGGGGCTCCTGCCGCTTGCGAGGCCGAAGCTGACTGGGAAGCCCCTGCCATCCCCGACGCGGCAGCTGCCTGCGAAGTGGCAGCCGCTTCCGAAGCCGCCGTGGCCCCGACCGCCTGCGAGCCGGCAGCTCCCTGAGGAGCCGAGGGTGCCTGCGCGGCGGCGGGCGCCGGTCGGCCAGTGGATGGAGACGGAGCTGGGTTTTCCGAGCCACTGGCGTACGTTTCGCCAGATGGCTGGGTGCCCGGATCGGCAACTCGCGACGCGGACACGGCCGTGTCGCCTGTCGCCGACCCGGCGTCCGGGCTAGCCGGGGCGGCGGCATCGGCCAGCTGCTCCTGGAAGTCGATCGACCGCCCGGCAGACGACACCGCGTCACCCGCAGGACCGACTCCCGCTTCTGCCGAAGATGCCTGAGAGACAGAGTTTTCCGATGCCACGCCGTCGACAGGCTGTGCGGCAGCCCCGCGCACCGGCTGAGCCGTCGGCGGATTCTGTTGCGCGCCCCGGGGGTTCTGCTGCGTGGCAGCCGAGCTCTGCTGCCCGACAGGCGGGCTCTGCTGCCCGACAGGCGGGCTCTGCTGCCCGACAGGCGGGCTCTGCTGCTCGACAGACGAGCCCTGCTGCGAACCCTGCAGGTTCTGCTGGGCACCCGGCTGGTTCGACTGCGCGAACGGCGCGCCCTGCTGCGAACCCAGCACGTTCTGATGCGCGGGCGGCACGTCTCGCTGCGCAGGCGGGGTCGCCGCAGCCTGCGCAGCAGGCTCGACTGCGGCAGCCGGGGTGCCTGCCACAGCCGCAGGTTGTTGACGGGTCGGCGCGGGCGATCCCGGTCCGCCTGCGGCCGCTTCCTTTTCGGCGCGGGCAGCAGCGAGAAGTTCCGCGCCGCGGCGGCGAGTCTCCCCACCTGCGGCGGGTGCGACCGGACGCTCAGCCGGTGCGGACGCACGCTCGGCGGGCGGTGCACCGGCGGCGGGGCCGGGGCGCGCGGGGGCGGCGGGGACGGCACCGCCTGCGAATCCACGTTCCAGGCGTTCCAGTCGCTGCAACGTCGCCGACTCGGTGTCGGAGACCGAGGGCAGCAGCATGCGGGCGCAGATTACCTCGAGCAGGAGGCGGGGGGCGGTGGCGCCGCGCATTTCGCCGAGGCCCTCGTGCAGGAGTTCGGCGTAGCGGGTGAGGGTGGCTGGGCCGAGGCGTTCGGCCTGGTCGCGCATGCGCTCCAGGACGTCGCCGGGGCCGGAGACCAGGCCGCGCTCGGCGGCGTCGGGGACCGCGCGCAGCAGGATCAGGTCGCGCAGGCGTTCGAGCAGGTCGACGGCGAAGCGGCGCGGGTCGTGACCTGCCTCCATGACGCTGTCGATCGTGCGGAACAGCGCGGCGCCGTCGTCGACGGCCAGTGCGTCGATCGCGTCGTCGATCAATGCCACATCGGTGACGCCGAGCAGCGAGACCGCGCGCGGATAGGTGACGCCGTCGGGCCCGGCGCCGGCCAGCAGCTGGTCGAGCACGCTCAGACTGTCTCGCGGCGAACCACCACCGGCCCGGATGACCAGCGGATACACCGACTCCTCCACCGGCACGTGCTCCTGCTCGCAGATCTTGCCGAGCAGGCCGCGCATGGTGGCGGGCGGTAGCAGCCGGAACGGATAGTGGTGCGTGCGCGAACGGATGGTCGGCAGCACCTTGTCCGGCTCGGTGGTCGCGAAGATGAAGATCAGGTGGGCGGGCGGCTCCTCGACGATCTTGAGCAGCGCGTTGAAGCCCGCCGTGGTGACCATGTGCGCCTCGTCGACGATGAACACGCGATAGCGCGACTCAGCGGGTGCGTAGAAGGCGCGATCACGCAGCTCACGGGTGTCGTCGACACCACCGTGACTGGCCGCGTCGAGCTCGATGACGTCGAGATTGCCCGCACCGCCGGGGCCGAGCGCCACGCAGGAGGCGCAGACCCCGCACGGCGTCGAGGTCGGGCCGTCGACACAGTTCAGCGAGCGCGCGAGGATACGCGCGGAGGAGGTCTTACCGCAGCCGCGCGGACCGGAGAACAGATACGCATGGCTGATCCGCCCGGTATCCAGCGCCGTACTCAGCGGGTCGGTGACATGCTCCTGACCCACTACCTCAGCGAACGTCGCCGGTCGATACTTCCGGTACAGAGCCACGGCCCACAGGCTACCGCCGCCCACCGACAGGTGGATGAGCGGCCGACGCGTCGCTACATCTCCCCGAGCCCGCCGCAAAACTGTGACATGAATCACAGTCCGTGTACAGGTTGGGACAAGGCGGGCAAAGCCAGTCGGCCAGGCGCAACGACCGAGCTAACGACTGCCCGCCGCGCGGCGAATCCGTCCTGGATCGGCGGTCGATCCTGGTTGCGGCCGGAATCCGTACTCAATCCCCGATTGAGCGGCACTTTCTGGAAGTAACGAAACAATCAATGGTCGTGACAGTGACGCAAGCCACTAGCTACCGTGGGTCTCGGCAACTTCGGTGGCCAAACCTTCATCAGGTTGGTGACCCCGGCCGGTCCCTCATCCCGGCCGGGGCACAACCTTCGCGCACCGTATCGCTCCCCCACCGCCGACCGGAGGAACGTTTCACCGTGCTGTCGTGTGATGACATCGCAACCGCCTGGCTCGCCCACACCGACTTCGCCGGCGACCACGCCGCTGTCGGGCTGCTGAGCCGGGCGATCAGCCCCCAGGACTTCGACATCAAACGCGATTCGCTGCCCGTCGCCGCCGCGGCGGACCCGGCGACCGCCGCGGCCATCCTGCAACTGCTCGAACGCGGGCAGGTGCCGACGATGGCGGCGATCCGCACCCTCACCGCGCAGAACGAGATGCGCCGTGAGGCCGAGCGGATCGAACGCCTCGGCAGGCGCGCGCAGCGCAGCATCGACGAGTTCGGCCGCATCCTGGCCAGGCTCGCCGCCGCGCACTGGTCCGCGCACGGCATCGGCCCCACCAGGCGCGACATCCTCGCCGACGCCGAGGTCACCGAGCTCATCGCCGAGCGGGTCGGCGCGATCGCGCCCTCGGCGGTCAAGCATCTGTGGCTGATCGAGCGGGCGCAGCGCGCGGGCTGGATCGCCTCCAACGCGAACCCCGGTTCGCTGTGCCCGGCCCGCCGCTGGCACACCACCAAGTACGGCAACCGCGTGTCGCAGAAACCGGTCAACATGATCGGCAAGCTGGTCGCGGGTTACGTCGTCGAGCACACCACCGAGCGGGGCAGGCCGCCGGGCTGGGCCGCCCTCGCCCGCGATGTGCGCGACGACCGCGGCAGGCGGATCTTCTTCGACGTGGCCGACGCGCACGCCCAGCGGCGCTGGCTGATCACCGCCGAATGGCTCGCCGACGGCGATGACCTGCCCGTTCCCGGCAAGCGCGGCACCAGGGCGCTGGCGAAGGAAAACCGCGGCTAGAACCCGGCCGACACCAGCGCACGCGGTGAGCATTCGGTAATTTCCTTGCAACGCAATTACGCGTGGAAGGAGTTACCGTGCCCGCAACGATCGATCCTGCGGCCACCGCCTGGCTACTCGCGGCTACCGCCATGGTGCTGTTGATGACGCCGGCGCTGGCCGTCTTCTACGGCGGGATGGTGCGCTCCACCGGCGTGCTGAACATGCTGATGATGAGCTTCATCGCGATCCCGCTGGTCACCGTCGTGTGGCTGGTGGCCGGGTACAGCCTGGCCTTCGGTGACGATGCCGGCGGCGGCCTCATCGGCAACCTCGAGCACGCGGGCCTGGCCGGGATCAATCCCGACTCCGTGCGCGGCACGATCCCGGAACTGCTGTTCGTCACCTTCCAGCTGACCTTCGCGATCCTCACCGCAGCCCTGGTCTCCGGCGCGATCGCCGACCGCGCCAAGTTCGCGGGCTGGATGGTCTTCGTCCCGCTGTGGACGCTGGCGGTGTACGCGCCGATCGCGCACTGGGTGTGGGGACCCGACGGCTGGCTGCTCGATTTCGGCGCGCTCGACTACGCGGGCGGCCTGGTGGTGGAGATCGCCTCCGGCGCTTCGGCCTTGGCCCTTGCCCTGGTGCTCGGCCCGCGCATCGGCTTCAACATCGACGCGATGCGCCCACACAACCTGCCGTTCGTGCTGCTCGGCGCCGGTCTGCTGTGGTTCGGCTGGTTCGGCTTCAACGCCGGTTCCGCACTCGGCGCCACCGGCACCGCGGCCGCGGTCTTCCTCAACACCCTCGTCGCGGGCAGCCTCGGCATGCTCGGCTGGCTGATCGTCGAGCAGATCCGTGACGGCAGGCCTACTACCTTCGGCGCGGCTTCGGGCGCGGTAGCCGGTCTGGTCGCGATCACCCCGTCCTGCGGCGTGATCAACACGCTCGGTGCGGTGATCGTCGGTCTCGCCGCCGGCATCGTGTGTTCGTTCGCGGTCGGCTGGAAACACAAGGCGGGCTATGACGATTCGCTCGACGTGGTCGGCGTGCACTTCGTCGGCGGCATCGTCGGCACGATCCTGATCGGCCTGCTCGCCACCGAGGTGATGACCGGCGGCGTGAACGGTCTGCTCTACGGCGGCGGTATCACCCAGCTCGGCAAGCAGCTCGTCGCGGTCCTGGTGGTCGCCGCCTACGCGTTCACGGTGTCGTTCGCGATCGGCAAGGGCATCGACAAGCTCATCGGCTTCCGAGTCAGCAAAGAAGACGAAACCGCAGGTATCGACTTCGCCCTGCACGCCGAAACCGCGTATGCGGAAGGCGTACACGGCAGTTCACCTCGCCGCTTCGGCGAAGGCCACTACGGCGGCTGAGCCGCCTCTCCGCGGTTCTCGGCCGGACTGAGGTGCGGTGGGATCAGCGTTGGCGGCACGCGGTGTGATGCGGGGTGAGTTGGCTGGTGCCCGGTGAGTTACCCATGTGCTCGCGTGATCAGTAATCCGGTTCTAGCTCACTTCGCCGGCGGCTGCCGTAAAGGTATTGCACTGGGCGGTGAGGTTGCGGTCGAGACCGGTCTCGAACCACTGTCCACCGTGCTCGGAGGTGCCGTGATCGCGCATGTCACCGGGCCCGTCACCGCGGCCATAGGAATCCTTGGTGGCGACGGTGACCTGCGCGGCGGACAGTGAACCGCCGCCCTTCGACGAGGCGATGAACATGCCGTCGAAGCAGTTGGCCTGCAACTCGACTCGGCGCGAGAGCTCCAGGCCCTTGGGCGAGCGGGCGCCCGCGTCGACGCGTTCGCTGTTGGCCTTGCGCAGGATGCCCGACTGGGCCTGCACGTGGTGGCCGTACTCGTGCGCGAAGACCGACAGGTACACGACCCAGTTGTCACGGAACTGGTCGGTCTGCAGCTGGCTGATCGGCATGTAGATGGTCTTGTTCGCGGCGCAGTAGAAGGCGGCGAAGTTGCTCGTCGAACCGGTGCACGGGGTGGTGATGCCCGCGGTGGTCGCGGTGACGCTCAGCGTCGGCGACTCGAACGGCAGATTGTTCTCGGCCAGCAGCGGTTTCCACGCCGATTCCAGGCAGCGCGCGGCGGATTCGAAGAACGCGCGCGCCTTGTCGACCTGGGTGCTCCACGGCGCGTAGTCGCAGGAAGCCGGAACCAGGGTGCCGTCCGCGTCGGTGAGCAGCGGATTGTCGCTGGTCGCTGCCGGTGCGGTGCCGGGCTGCGGCTCGTAGGTGGTGCTCGGCTTCGGGCCGATGGCGCCGATCCCGACGTCGATTCCGGTGTTGACGGCGAACTTCACCAGGCCGCCGACCACCAGGAAGACGATCACCAGCAGCAGCGAGGTCAGGCCGCCGCGGCGTTTACGCGGCGGCGGGGTCGGGCGGCCGGGCGGGCCGTAGGGCATCGGCGGCGGACGGTAGCCCGACGGCGGGCCGTAGCCCTGCCGTGGTGCGTAACCCTGTGGATAACCCTGGGGCTGTTGATAACCGGGCGGGCCGTATCCGGGCTGCGGCCGATATCCCGGTGGCTGGCCATAGCCAGGGGGTGGCGGAACAGGTCGTCCACCTGGGCCGACCGGGCCATAACCGTATGGTGGTTGGGTCACGTCCCCCGTACCCCCTCGTCTAGTTCGTCGCCGACAGCCGCTGACGCAGGATAGCAAGCTGTCTAGAGTAAGCAGCCATGCTGACTTTTCGGGGGGGCGCCGCAGGCGCGCTGCTGCTCGCTTCGGCGGGTCTGCTCGCGGCCGCGCCGGTAGCCCACACGGAGCCCGCGCCGATCGGCGTCACCATCACCGCCGACCTCACGCTGACCGAAGCCGGTGTGCTCGAAGTCACCGAGACGGTCGGGGTGCCCGCCGACGGCAATTTCACGATGGCACTTCCGTTGCGCCTCAAGGTCGGTGACGACGTCGAACGAGTTTTCAAGGTCACCGACGTCACCGCGAGCGGCGCGGGCACCGCGACCACGGTCGACGATCAGTTCGTCGTCGAAGCGAAGCCGGGTGAATCCAAGTTCACCTACTCGCTGCACAACACCGTCTCCGACGCACCGGGCACCCAGGTGTTCCACTGGCTCGGCGTGCTCAATGCCGATATCGCCGCGCTCGACGTCTCGGTGATCAGCCCCAGCTATCAAATGGGCATCGTCGACTGCAAACTCGGCCCCGCCGGCAATGCCAAACCGTGCGCCGATGTGCACACCGAACCCGACGGCGTGCTGTACCTGAGCCAGCGCGATCTGCGCAAAGGTGACGCGATCGATCTCACTCTGCAGCTGCCGCCCGGCACCGTGCCCGCCAATGCCGATGTGCGCGGCGGCGATTCGAACGGGTTCTTCGCCTTCACCGCGCCCGTGTTCGCCGCCTTCGGCGCGCTGCTGCTGGCACTGGCAGGCATGATCGCCTATGTGCTGCTGGCCAGGAAGCGGGCCGCCGCGGCGCTCGCGGGCAGCGATGCGTTCGATCCCCTTGTCCAGCAGGGCGGCCGGGTGGACTTCACCTCGCCCGACGGCGTGCTGCCCGGCGAGGCGGGACTGTTGCTCGACGAGCACGTCGACCCGGTCGACATCGCCGCGACCGTCGTCGATCTCGCCGTCCGGCGCTACCTGTGGATCACGCCGGTGAACGCGCGCGGCGAGGACGACTGGCGGATCAGCCGGGTCAACGCACCCGACGACCAGCTGCGCGACTACGAGCGCGTCGTCTACGACATGCTGCTGCCCGAGGGCACCGACACCGTCGCCGTCCGCGAACTCCGCGCACCCGGCCGTATGCAGCTCGACCCGGTCCGCGCGGCCATGCGCGCCGACGCGGTCGCCACCGGCGCCTTCGCCGACCCGAAGCAGCGCGCGCTCCCCCGCTGGATCGGCATCGCCCTGATCGCGCTCGGTGTGATCGCCACGGTCGCCCTCGCGCTGACCTCCGGGCACGCGCTGGTGGGCGTCGCCATCGCCCTGGCCGGTGTCGCGGCGGTGCTGCTGCCCAACTACCTGCCGACCAGGACCACCCTCGGCGACACCGTTGCCGGGCGGGTCCGGGCCATGCAACGCGGCCTGGACACCGTTGCCCGCGAGCAGATCCCGCCGATCGACCAGGAGACCGTCTTCTCCCGCGCCCTGCCGTACACGGTGATCAGCGGCCGGGCCGACAACTGGATCCGCGCCTTCCGCGACATGGACCCGTCGGCCGACTCCCAGCCCGGCCTGTACTGGTTCGCCGGTTACGACCGCGACCGCAACCTGCACCGCTTCGCCGGCCAGTTCCCCTTCTTCATCACCGCCCTGGAAGGCGCGTTCAACCCCCGGTAGCAAGCTCCGGGGGCGCCGCACCAAGCGGAGATTTCAGGGTTTCCGGGTAGGCAGGCCGTTCGGGTAGGCCCAGGCCAGGCGGGTCAGGACCAGCGCTGCGGCCATCAGGCCGAAGTCGCGCAGGGCGATGTCGCCGTAGCCGCCGACGAGCAACAGGTTGATGATGATGCCGCCGAGCCAAGCGGCCACGAGCGGCGCACCCAGGCGCGGGAACACGAGCACCGCGATGCCTGCGATGATTTCGATGACGCCGACCATGTTCATCGCGGTCTGCGCATCACCCGGCACGAGGTCGTTGACGACCGGGGCGAGGTAGCGGGTCCAATCCTCGGTGAGGATGTTGGCGAACTTGTCGAGCCCGAACAGGATGGGCAGGACGCCGAAACCGAGCCGCAAAGCCCAGAACGCTTGGTAGCCGGGGTCGGTGGTGGAGGGCGCGTGCTGGTTTCGATCGGTGTGCACAGTCATCTGTTGCTCCTCGAAGGCCGATGCGGGAACTGATTGCCGACCCGAACCGGGTCACACTGTTAGTGACCGCCGCGGCGCAGGTCTTACCTGCGGGCCTACTTTTCTTGCTGCGACTGCTGGTCGATCAGTTCACGGAGGGCTTGCGCCTCTTCGGCGCACGCACCGCACCCGGCCAGGTGAGTCCGCATGGCCGGGTCCTCGTAGCGCGGGTCCGCACCGCAGCGCTCGACATACTCGTCGATCCGCGCGAAGCAGTCGTCGCAGGACAGATACGGGCTGGTGTCAGCCAGCAGACCGGCGATCATCTCGGCGGTCAGGGCCAGATTCGGATCGGTCATGAGATGCTCCGCTCGGGGCCCGCGTCGAGCTGCCCGCTGTCGATCAGGGAGGCGCGCAGCTTCCGGCGGGCATCGTGCAGTGTCTTGTAGAGGGCGTTGCGGGTGCTGCCCAAACGATCGGCCAGCACGTCGATCGGCACCTGCTCCACCACCAGCGCCAGCAGGATGTGCCGCTGATGCGGGGTCAGGTCCCGTGCGATCGCACCTTCGATCGCGCGGGCGAGCTCGGACCCGGCCACCACGGCGTCCGGGGTCGGTGACCGGTCGGCGAACGAGGCCCATGCGTCCGGTAGCAGGATCTCGCGGTGCCGCCACGCTTGCCTGCGCACCGCCACGCCCGCATGATGCACCCCGAACTTGTAGACCCACGTGGTGAAGCGGCTTCGCCCCTGGAACGTCGGGAGCCGGCGGAGTACGGCGACGACAGCGTCGTTGGCACATTGCTGCGCCAAGTCCTCCAGATCGCCCGCGCCCACGCCGGGCAGGAGTCCACGCAGCCGCCATACCTGATGCCGGGTGGCCCGCAGCGCAACCTCGCGCAACCGCTCCACCGCGTGCTGACCGGCAGCACCTCGGTCGGCCAGATCGGCCAACCACTGCTCATCGGTCTGTGGATGCACCACGCCGGAGGTCGCGGGGTTCACAGTACTCACCGTAGCGCCTCCCGCTCCGGCATCGGCGCGAGAATGCGCACCGCCAGCTCCGGTGCGCAGCCCTGGTCGACGAGCTGCAACAACGCATGCAAATCGAACCCGGGATCGGCGACGACAGCCTCGGCCAACCGCGCCGGGAAGCCCGACACCACGAGCCACCGTTTGCGCCAATCCCGGACATCGTCCGGCAGCCCGAGCCCACGCGCGGGTCCGGTCCGTGGCATCGGATGAGCGATCATGCACCTTTAGTGTCACCCGGCGACGGTTTCTTACCCCGGTCGACGGTGCGATCGCGCACCCGACCCACATCCGGGTCCCGCTCGGGCTCGGCCACGACCGGTGCCGGGCCCGATCCGCAGTACCAGGTCCTCAGATCCGGCGGATGGCCGCGAGCGGGTCGGCGTAGAGCGCGCTCAGTGAGGTGACCACCGCGGCGAACTCCTGTACCTTGCCGCCGAATCCGCTGATCCGGATGTCGGTGGGTGGCAGCTGGGTGCTCTGCGTGAACGCCCTCGCCACGTGCGGCAGCGCGGGGCGGTAGCCGGTGAACGCCTGGCCGCCGAGCACGACCCGGTCGGGGTTGAGCATGTCGCGGACCAGGGCGACGGTCTGGCCGAGCATCGTCGCCCGCTCCGCGAGCAGCTCGCGCGCGCCCTCGGACCCGGATTCCGCGGCGCGGTAGAGGTCGGCGATGGTGGTGCCCGCGGTTCCGTTGTGCGCCGGGATGATTCCGCGGCCGACCGCGCGGGCCTGCAGGGCCCGGTCGCCGACGGTCACTTCCAAGCAGCCACGTCGACCGCAGGTGCACTGCACGTCGGAGCCGGTGGGCAGGTGTGCGATGGAGCCGGGGCCGTTGTTCGGGGTGTGTACCCGGCCGTCGAGGGTGACGGCGATGCCCGCGGTCTCGCGGACGTAGAAGTAGAGGCTGCTGCCGTGCTGGGTGGCGGGCAGTTCGGTGTCGGGTTCGGGCCTGCGCGCGTCGAAGGTCGGCAGCAGCAGTTCCGAGGCGGCCATCGCTTCGACGTGCGGCGCAACCGAGACCGGCAGTTCCAGCACATCGCCGAGGACCTGCCCGATCGGCGCGCCCTTCCATTCCAGCTTGGGATGGTCGACCACGCCGGCGTGCGGATCGACGCGCCCGCCGATGGCCACGCCCGCCCACAGCGGTGTCCGCCGATGCCAGCGCTGCAGGAACGCCTTGGCGCTGCGCGCGACGGTGGTGACCGCGAATTCCTGCCCGGTCTGCGGTGTCGCGATGGCGAGGCCGCCGAGAATGCGTCCGCGCAGGTCGGCCGCGACGATCTTGGTCGCGGCGGCACCGACGTGGATACCCAGCGTCAGGTAGGCCTCGTGGTCGATCTCGAACGGCACCCGGGGCCGCCCGACCGCGCCTGCGGCGGTCAGATCGGGACGCTCACGCAGCAGACCCGCCGAAAGCAGCGACGCCACTTGCCGATTCACGGTCGCGATGCTCAGACCTGTTGCCCGCGCGGCATTGTCGCGGGAGACCGGGCCGGAGGCGGCGGTCCGCAGCACGGCAGCGGCGGGGTTGTCGCTGCGGCGCAGCTCAGGGGCGACGACGGGGCGGGAAACCCGAGGACGACCGGCGCCCGCCCGAGCGACGGGGCGATCGATGATGGGAGTAGACATATGAAGTTCCTTGCTGAAATCCCGTTGTCCCAACGGAATTGCCGACACGTGTGGCGTGGCAGCTCGTGAGCCGGAAACGGCCCAGCTGCAGCATCAGGAACGACAAAGTTCACGCGTCAACGGCAACCGCAGACCCAGCGCGGCGGTCACATAGGTGACCCGCTTGGCGGTGAGGTGGTTGCCGGACATAACAATCAAGTTAACACCTAACCCGGACCCATCCAAGCCAAACCGGCGGATTGTGCCGCGCGGCACACCATTTCCCCAGGTCAACGCCCCTGGCACCGGAGCGCAAAAAGCGCCCCACCCGGCGGACCGGATGGGGCGCTCGCGCGTTGCCCGGCTACTTGGCCGGGGCGGTGAAGGGTGCGTTGATGGTGGTGAAGTACTGGATCGCGGCGCCGATCGCCACGGGGGCGGTGATGAAGATCTGACCGGCCAGGGTGCCGAGCGCGCCGATGGCCAAGATGCCACCGATGCAACCGACGGCGGCAGCGGGCAGGAACGGGCCGAACAGGCCGATGATCGTGGCCGAGGCCACGGTCGCGCCGACGATACCGCCCAGGACGCAACCCACCGCACCGCCGGCGAGACCGCCGACGAGAGTGCCGACCGCCGCACCGGTGGAGATGGTGGAGGTCAGCCGCGACCAGGCCGCGACCTCACGGTCGTACTCGGACTTGAACGGCGCCTTGTCCTCGAAGGGCAGCGCGACGGGCTTGTAGACCGCCTTGGCCGGGTCGAGCTGCGGGGTCAGCGTCGCGGTGTTGCCCGCGATCTCGGCCGCGATCGGCAGCTCGAATTCGTCGAGCCGGAACGACAGCGGAGTGGCCGCGACGGTCGTGCCGTCGGCAGCCTTCACCTTGAACGCGCCTTCCTCGACCACCAGCGAACCCGCGTCGGTGGTGATGACGGACTTGCCGTCGACCTCCTGGGCGGTGAAGCCGACGGGAGCATCGGCCTGCGGGGCGGGCGCCGCGACCGAGGTGCCCGTGGCAACACCGGTTGCCATGGTCAGGAGCGCCGCAACCACGGCGAGCTTCCTCATCTTCATAAAACTGCCAATCCCTCATCTGTCGTGGAGCTGTTCGAGAAGCAAGCTTCGAGCAAATCCACGCTGGTGACGAGGGAAAAACGCAGGCAGATCGTAATCAGGAATTCGTACCGGCGGACTTCGCGGCCGCTTTCGCCTGTTTCTTGAATTCCCTTACTTCGGCGAGTGTTTCGGCATCGACGACATCGGCGACCGAGCGGCGCGACCCTTCGTCGCCATAGGATCCGGCCGCTTTCTGCCAGCCGTCGGGACGCACGTCACGCTGCTTGCCGAGCAGCGCGAGGAAGATCTTCGCCTTCTGCGCGCCGAATCCGGGCAGGTCCTGCAACCGGCGCAGCACCTCCTTGCCGTCGGGATCGCCCTCGGTCCAGATGTTGGCCGGTACACCGTCGTAGTGCTCGATCACGTACTGGGCCAGCGCCTGCGCGCGGCGCGCCATCGACCGCCCGTAGCGGTGGATGGCAGGCGGCGTCGCGGCGAGCTCCTCGAATTCCGCCGGATCGGCTTCGGCGATCCGGCGCAGATCGAATCCGTCCATGCGCTCGGCGAGTTTGCGCGGCCCCCGGAACGCGTGCTCCATCGGATACTGCTGATCGAGCAGCATTCCCAGCAGCAACGCGAAATCATCGCTGCTCAGAAGTTCGTCGGCCTCGGGGTCCTGCGCCAGACACAGCGTACGAGTCATACATTCATCGTGACACAGTTCACCAGTAGCCTTTGAGTCCATGCTGACCAGGACCGAGGCTCCCACGATGGCGGTAAGTATGACCGACTACACCCCTCGCCCTGCCCGCTTCGATCAAGCGGGCCAGGACCAACTGATCGACGCCCATGACCTGGAGGTCACCCAGCCCGGGATGCGCAGGCTACGGGCCTGGAGCCATGATGCGCTCGGCTTGCGGCCGGGTGAGAGCGCCCTCGATATCGGATCCGGTACCGGCTCGGAGGTGTTCGTCTTCGCCGACGCCGTCGGGCCCACCGGCACCGCTGTCGGCGTCGAACCCGATCCGAACCTGATCGCCTCGGCCAAGCGCCGGGCCGAGGAGCGCGGCTCGGCGGCGACCTTCGCGACCGGTGACGCCTACGGCCTGCCGTTCGGCAGCGACACCTTCGACGCGGTGCTCTGTGAACGGGTTTTCCAGCATCTGACCGCGCCCGCGCGCGCCGCGGCCGAGATCGCCAGGGTGCTGCGGCCGGGTGGCCGCGCGGTGGTGGTCGACAGCGACTGGAAGACAGCGATCGTGCACCCGGGCGATCCCCGGGTGGTCGGCGCCGTGATCGACACCCTGATCTCCTCGACCACGAACCCGCTGTCCGGGCGCAGGCTGGCCGGTCTGCTCAGCGATGCCGGACTCGTCGTCGACGAGATCGGCTCGCACGCGCTGGTGCAGGACCGCAGTGTGGGCGCGGGCGCGCTGGTCAGCCGGATCGCCGGGCTGGCCGTGCTGCGCGGGACGATCACCGCCGCCGAGCGGGATCGACTGGTCGCCGACCTGCAGGCCGGCGCCGATCGCGGTGACGTCCACATCTCGGTCACCATCTTCGGCGTGCTGGTGCACAAGCCGTAATACCGGAGAGCCGAACTCAGCCGGCACGCCCCGACCCGAGGAGGGGCAGGCCGACGCAGTCGGCCGTCGGCGGCCGTCCCGCCGGTCAGGCGCCGTGGCGTAG
>NZ_JBHVHX010000013.1:0-169091 GCF_042799895.1 Nocardia sp. NPDC057663
GGTCAGGTGCCGTTGCGTAGGCGACGAAGGAGCAAGCAACGGTGCCTGACCGGCGGGACAGGAGGGGCCGCGACCTCGAGCGCGCCAGCGCTCCAAAATCACAGCTCGGCGATGACTGACAGTGCGGCAACCAATTCGCCGTAGCGGCGCGTACCGAGCCGGGCACGCAGGTCGTCCTCCGCCTGCTGTTCCTCGGCCCGGATCCGCCCGACCAGCTTGGCGCCCAGACTGCTCAGGCCGATCAGGATCCGCCTGCGGTCATCCGTCGCGGCGACCCGGAAGATGAGGCCGCGTTCGGCGAGATGGTCGGCGTGCCGGGTGGCCGAGGACGGCGCCAGGCGCGCGGCGGCCGCCAGTTCCGACATGGTCATGCCGTCGTCGGTGGACAACTGCGACAGAATCGCCCAGTGATCCGCCGTGAGATTGTCGGCCGACAGCGCCGATTCGAGCTGACGGACCCAGTTACGCTCCGCCGAGCGCAGCGCGCCGTGCAGCGTGGAAAACCCACTTATGATGGACACCGATTGCATTCCCACCTGCCGACACATTCATTCGAACGAACCTGTTCGCACTCGAGCGATAGAGTACAGAATGCCCACGTTCGACGAGAGTCGGGACGAGACGATCGAGATTCTCTCGATCGTGCCTGCTCAGGGCCCCGGTGGGATCATCGCTCCATCGTGTACCGCGGCCATTTCCCTCGCTGTCGATGAAATCAATAGCGGCACAGGAATTCTCGGCCGCGAAATTCGGCTGACTACGATCGACGGCGGCCGCTCACCGCACGAAGTGGCCACCGAGATCGAGGCGTTTCTGGCGACCGGCATGGTCGGCGCGATCACCGGCTGGCACACCTCGGCCGTGCGCCGCGCGGTCGCCGACGCCGTCGACGGCCGCGTCCCCTACCTGTACGCGACCGATCACGAGGGCCTGCCCGACGAACGTCCCGGCGTCCTGCTGGTGGGTGAGCATCCCGATCACCAGACCGTGCCCGCCGTCGCGTGGATGGCGCGCGAACTGGGTGTTCGCAAGTGGGCGGTGATCGGCAACGACTACATCTGGCCGCGTCAGACGGTCAACGCGCTGCGCCGCTCGCTGCCGTCACCGGCCGATATCGTGCTCGAGCAGTACGTCCCGCTCGGCACCACCGATTTCCACGCGTTCCTGGACAGTCCGGCCCTGCTGCGCGCCGACGCGGTGCTGATCCTGATGGTCGGCGCCGACACCGCCCGCTTCAACCGCCAATTCACCGCGACCGGCCTGCCCGCGATCATGCCGCGCCTGAGCCCCGCCGTCGACGAGAACGTGCTCCTGAGCGCGGGCCCCGCCGCCAACACCAACCTGTATGTGGCGTCGAGCTTCTTCGTCGACGAGCACACCGCCGACGGCCGCGCCCGCCGCGCCCGCTACCGCAAACACCAGGGCGACTTCGCCCCCGCGCTGACCACGTTCAGCAACTCCACCTACGAGGCGGTCCATCTGCTGCGCACGCTGGCCGACACCGTCGGCACCCTGGACGTACCCACCATCGCGGGCCGCCTCGCCACCGGCCTCGTCCTGGACGGCCAGTCCACCCGCAACGGCTTCATCGGCAACCAAGCCGTCGGCCCCGCCCACCTTGCCCGAGCAGACGGCGTCGACTTCGACATCCTGGACCGACTCCCCTAGCAACCGACGACGCCCCGACCTCGAGGTGAGGCCGGGGCGTTGTCAGTGGTTCGTGGTGCGCCGGGAACTCAGGCGCTGATCAGGCTGTCGATGACCGAGAAGAACATGCCCAGGCCATCGTCGCTCGGACCGGTCAGCGCCTCGGTGGCGTGCTCGGGGTGCGGCATCAGGCCGACGACCCGGCCGTTGGCCGAGGAGATGCCCGCGATCCCGCGCTGCGAGCCGTTCGGGTTGTCGCCCGCGTAGCGGAACACCACGCGGCCTTCGCCCTCGAGCTCGTCGAGCACCTTCGCCGAGGCCTGGTAGCGGCCCTCGCCCGACTTCAGCGGGACGAGGATCTGCGCGCCCTGCTCGTAGCGGGAGGTCCACGCGGTGTTCGTCGCCTCGACCTGCAGCCACTCGTCGCGGCAGATGAAGTGCAGGCCCTCGTTGCGGGTCAGCGCGCCGGGCAGCAGCCCGGCCTCGCACAGCACCTGGAAGCCGTTGCAGATGCCGAGCACCGGCAGGCCCTGACCGGCCGCGCGCACGACCTCGCCCATCACCGGCGCGAACCGGGCGATGGCGCCGCAGCGCAGGTAGTCGCCGTAGGAGAAGCCACCGGGCACGATGACCGCGTCGACACCCTTGATGTCGGCGTCGGCGTGCCACAGGCTCACGGCCTCGGCGCCGGCCAACCGCACCGCGCGGGCAGCGTCGACGTCGTCGAGCGTGCCCGGAAAAGTAATTACGCCGATACGCGCGCTCACGAGACCCGAACGACCTTCCAGTCCTCGATCACGGTGTTGGCGAGCAGCGCCTCGGCGATCTGCTCGAGCTCGGCGTCGGAGACACTCTCGTCCACCTCGAGCTCGAATCGCTTGCCCTGCCGCACATCCGAGATTCCGGCGAATCCCAGACGCGGGAGCGCGCCGACCACGGCCTGTCCCTGGGGGTCCAGGATCTCGGCCTTCGGCATGACCTCGACCACGACTCGTGCCACGCGTTGCTCCTCATGTGGTGTGGGGGGTTACCCGAGAAATCCTAGTTGACCCGGCCGTCGTGCCCGCGTTCCGGGGTCGTGGCGGCTTAGCATCGGGTATGCGTATCGCCCACTTCGGTCATTCCTGCATCCTTGTGGAACTGCACGGCGTGAAGGTGCTGTTCGATCCAGGCACCTTCGCGCACGGCTTCGAGGGCATCACCGGACTGGACGCGATCGCGGTGACCCACCAGCATCCCGACCACATCGACCCGAAGCGGATCGAGGCGCTGATCGAGGCCAACCCGACCGCCCGCCTGCTGTCGGACCCGCAGACCGCCCAGCAGCGCAGCGAGGGCTGGGAGCCGGTCTCGGCCGGTCAGGTGCTCGATATCGGTGAGCTGCAGATCACCGGCGGCGGCGGGCGCCACGCCGTGATCCACCCGGAGATCCCGGTGATCGACAACACGGTCTTCCAGCTCGGCACCGAGGCCGACCCGGCCCAGCTGGTCCACCCCGGCGACTCGCTCTGGGTTCCGCCGGTCCCGGTCGGCGTGCTCGCCATCCCGGCCGTCGCCCCGTGGATGCGGATCTGGGACACCGTCGACTACCTGCGCGCCGTGAATCCCCGCACCGCCGTCCCGATCCATTTCGGGATCATCGAGCCGGCGGCGCAGGGCATCTACTTCGGCAGGCTGAACGAGATGGCTCCGGCGGGCACCGAATTCAGGGCGATCCAGCCGGAGGATCAGGCGCAGTTCTGAATCAGCGGTAGCTGCTCAGGAACAGCGCCTCGGCCAAGGCCATGTGTTCGATCTCGCTCGGGTCGACGCTCTCGTTGGGCGCGTGGATCAGGCATTTCGGCTCTTCCACGCCGATCAGCATGATCTCGGCCTGCGGGTAGGTGTCGGCGAAGACATTGCACAGCGGGATGGACCCGCCCTGGCCCTCGGTGGTCACGTGGCGGCCGTAGGAGGTCGCCATCGCCTGCTCCAGCGCCGACCGGGCCGGCCCCTGCTCGGAGGCGACGAACGGTTCGCCGAGCGCCTCGAGTTCGATGTCGAGCTGGGCGTTCCACGGCAGGTGCGCGCGCAGGTGCTTCTCCAGCAGGTCATAGGCCTGCTTGGGCTCGGTGCCCGGCGGAATGCGCAGGTTGAGCCTGGCCCGGGTGCTCGGCTGGATCGCCGCCGACGATCCGACGACGGCGGGCACGTCCATCCCGAGCACGGTCAGCGCGGGCCGCGCCCACACCATGTCCGAGACGGTGCCGCCGCCGAGCAGGTCGACGCCGTCGAGCACGCCCGCGTCGGCGCGGAAGTCCTCGACCGGGTACTGCACGCCGGTCCACTGCTGGTCGCCGGTGAGCCCGTCGATGGTGGTGTTGCCGTGCTCGTCCCGCAGCGACGACAGCAGCCGGATCATCGCGGCCAGCGCGTCCGGTGCCGGGCCGCCGAACATGCCCGAGTGCATCGGCCCGGCCAGCGTCTTCACCGTGACGACGACATTCACGTTCCCGCGCAGGGTCTGGGTGAAGGTGGGTACGCCGACCGCGAAGTTGCCGCAGTCGGCCACCAGGATCACGTCGGCGGCGAGCAGGTCGGGATTGGCGACGACGAACTTCTCCAGCCCGCCGGTGCCCTGCTCCTCGGAGCCCTCCGAGACCACCTTGATGCCGATCGGGAAGTCGGGCCCGATCGCACGCAGGGCCGTCAGGTGGGTGACGATATTGCCCTTGCAGTCGGCGGCGCCGCGGCCGTACCAGCGGCCGTCCTTGTCGGTCAGGGTCCACACCGGGGTGTTCCAGGCGGCGTCGTCCAGCGGCGGCTGCACGTCGTAGTGGCAGTAGAGCAGCACCGTCGGCGTGCCCGGCGGGCCCGGCTTGTGCCCGATGACGGCCTTGCTGCCGTCGGGCGTCTCGTGCAGGCCCACCTCGGTCAGCCCGGCCGCGGCGAACGCGTCGGCCACCCACTGCGCGGTCTGCGCACAGCCTTCCGGCGGGAACTGGCGCGGGTCGGCGACCGATTTGAGCGAAACCAGCTGGGTGAGATCCTTTTTCGCCTGGCCCATCAGACCGGCGATCGTGGTGCGCAGCGCAGCCACTTCGGGGGTATCCGTCATCGATCACGCCTCACTTAGTGGTGTCGTCCAGCTTCAGGGTGTCGAGGTGAGAAAGATAGTCCGGCAGGCGATCCGGGCAATAGACGGCGATGGTGAGCGCCACCGCCTGGGTGGTGGCGCGCGGGCCGATCACCGGGCGCTGCCCCGGTCCAGCCGCGCCGTTGGTGATCGAGGCCTGGTAATTCGCCTTGATCAGCGGCGAACTCGGGTCCTGGCACACCGAGCCGCCGTCGTCGCCGAGCGCATCGGCGATCACCTCGGGCTCGGGTGCGGGCAGGCCCGCCGCGAGCAGATTGCTGTGCAGCTGTTCGGCTTTGGCGGTCGCCTCGGTGTTCTCGCGGATCTCGCCGAAGGTGAGCAGGCCGATCAGGGCGAACACCACGAGCAGCACACCCGCGGTGAGGTAGATCCAGCGGCGCTTGTGTTCGGGGGCGTCTCCGGTCGTCATGCCTTCTCCCCTTCCGGAACGTCGAGTTTCCAGCTGTCCCTGCGGTTTCGGTAGAACAGGTACGGGATCAGCAGACCGACGATGCCCATGCCGCCGCCGACGATGAGCAGATACACCCACGGGCTCCCCGAGCCGAATTGCGAGGGCGGTACGAAGCCGATTGCGAACGCCGCGATCGAGGACGCGGCGCCGAGACCGCAGAGCGCGAACAGGGCGGGTGCCCGATAGCCGCGCGGATGGTCGGGATCGTCGCGGCGCAGTTTGGCGGCCGCCGCGAACATCAGCACGTACATGATCAGATACACCTGCGTGGTGATCACCGACAGAATCCAGTACGCGCTGGAGACATTCGGGATGAAGGCGTAGAGCAGCGCGATGAACGTCGTGAACACGCCCTGCGCCACCAGCATGTTCTGCTGCACGCCGTGCTTGTTCATCGTGGTCAGCCACGGCGGCAGATAACCCTCGCTGCGCCCGATCAGCAACAGCCCCTTGGACGGTCCGGCCAGCCAGGTGAGCATGCCGCCGACCGCGGCCGCCACCAGCGCGATGCCGACGATCGGGGTGAGGAAGCCGACGCCGAAGTGGCTGAAGAACCCGTCGAAGGCCTGCATCACGCCCGCGGTCAGGCTCAGGCTGGCCGACGGGACCACCCAGCTGATCGCCAGCGCGGGCAGGATGAAGATGACCAGCACCAGGCCCATCGCCAGGAACATCGCCTTCGGGAATTCCTTGGCCGGATTCTTCAGCGACGACACGTGCACCGCGTTCATCTCCATGCCCGCGTAGGACAGGAAGTTGTTCACGATCAGCACGAGACTCGCCAAACCGGTCCAGGCCGGCAGCAGATGACTCGAATCCATCGGCGCCGCAGACGGATTGCCCTGCGCGAGGAACACCATACCCAGCAGGACCAGGATGGTGCCGGGGATCAGTGTGCCGATCACCAGGCCCATGCTCGACAGCCCGGCGACCGTCTTGGTGCCCTGCGAGGACACGTACACACCGGCCCAATAGATGGTGATGATCACGATCGCCACGTAGAGGCCGTTGGACGCCAGTGACGGATCGATGATGTACGCGAAAGTGCTTGCCACATAAGCGAGCAAGCTCGGGTAATAGAAGATCGTCATGGCGAACTGGCACCAGACGGCGAGAAAGCCGAGCGGCTTGTTCAGCCCGTCCCCGACCCATTTGTAGATACCGCCCTGCCAGCCCGAGGCGAGTTCCGCGGCGACCAGCGAGGTCGGGAGCAGGAACAGAATCGCGGGAATGATGTAGAGGAAAACACAGGCGAGTCCGTAGACCGCCATCGTGGGCGCCGAACGGAGGCTGGCCACCGAACTCGTGGTCATCAGCGCCAATGTCACCCAGGACAAATACTTCGTCGTCGTCGCGGCTTTCGTCGCGGTGCCCGTCATCAGCGTTGCCTCCTGCTGTATCTGCACAACTAGCGGAAACCTCGATCACTTGCTCCTGCATAGTAACTGTCGAGCATCCTCCCGGTAGGCTCGAATCGAGCACAAAGAGAGCGGAATCGTTGCAGAATCCCGGTAGAGCAAACACCTGGCAGTGCACCCTCTGACTGGAGGAACAGTGGCCGAGAATCTCTTCCCCAACGACCTTTTCAGTCTTCCCGGCTTCGCCCGGCCCGCCCCGCACGGCGGTTTTCCCGCCCACGAACTCTTTCCCGACGTCGCCTACGAGATCGTGCACGACGAATTGATCCTCGACGGTGTCGCCCGGATGAACCTGGCCACCTTCTGCACGACGTGGATCGACGACAAGGCCCGCAGCCTGATGGCCGAATCGGTCGACAAGAACATCGTCGACAAGGACGAATACCCACAGACCGCCGAGCTGGAGAAGCGCTGCGTGCGCATGCTGGCCGACCTGTGGCACGCCCCCGATCCCGCGTCCACGCTCGGCACCTCGACCACCGGCTCCAGCGAGGCGGCGATCCTCGGCGGTCTCGCCGCGAAGTTCCGCTGGCGGGCGCGTGGCGGCACCGGGATGCCGAACCTGGTGAGCGGGCCGGTGCAGGTGTGCTGGGAGAAGTTCGCGCGCTACTTCGACGTGGAGCTGCGGCAGGTCCCGTTGCGCGGCGACCGGTACGACCTGCACCCCGACGACCTGCCGAAGTACTGCGACGACAACACCATCGCCGTGGTGCCGACCTTCGGCCAGACCTTCACCGGCCTGTTCGAGGACGTCGCCGCGATCAGCGCCGCCCTCGACCGCCTGCACGCCGCGGGCGGGCCCGACATCCCGATCCACGTCGACGCGGCCAGTGGCGGCTTCCTCGGTCCGTTCACCGCACCGGAGCTGGTGTGGGACTTCCGGTTACCGCGGGTGAAGTCGATCAACGCCTCCGGTCACAAGACCGGTCTCGCCCCGCTCGGCGTCGGCTGGGCGGTGTGGCGCGAAGCCGCCGATCTGCCGCGGGAACTGATCTTCGACGTCGACTACCTCGGCGGCAACATGCCGACGTTCAATCTCAATTTCTCCAGGCCGGGCGGGCAGATCATCACCCAGTACTACGACTTCATCCGGCTCGGCCGGGCGGGTTATACCCGGGTGCAGTCGGCGATCTACTTCGTCGCGCAGCATTTCGCGAAGGGGCTGGGCGCGGTCGGACCGTTCGAGCTGATCCACGCGGGCGAACCGGAGCGCGGCATCACCGCGGTGGCGTGGCGGCTGACCGAGGGCGCCGGCTACAACCTCTACGACCTGTCCGACCGGCTGCGCGCCCGCGGGTGGCTCATCGCCGCCTATCCGCTGCCCGCCGACCGGCAGGACGAGTCGATCATGCGCGCGGTGTTCCGGCACGGCTTCACCATCGACATGGCCGAACTCCTGCTCGCCGACATCGGGCGCAGCCTGCATCAGCTCTCGGCCAATCCGTGGCGCACGCCGCTGACCCGCGCGCAGGCGGGCGGCTTCACCCACGACGCCGCCCCGGAAGTGCCGTGACATGGGGCCACCGCCGCGCGCTTGATCGCCGACGCGCGCGGCGGTGGCCGGTCAGGCAGCTCTGGCCGCGGTGAACGGTTCCCAGCGGTAGACGTCGCTGCGCGCGCCGTGATACAGCGCCAGATCGACCGCGTCGAGCATCGCCTGGCGCGGACCCGACCGCTGCAACTGAGCGGCCGAGATCGCCAGCCGCAGCACGCCGCCGCGCCGCGCGGTGCGGGCGGCGCCCATCACCAGCGCCCGGCACCACCACGGTTCGGCGCGGAAACCCTCACCGATGCCGTACACCCGGGCCCGCTGTGCCACGTCGCGTTCCAGATCCAGCATGGTGGTCAGGCCGAATGCCATGCGGAAGCCGACCTCGGGCAGCGCGGCCAGCGCGCCCGCCGAGGCGTCCCAGCGCGGCGCGGCGAACAACCGGGTGCGCAACTGCACCTGTTCCATCACCCGGTCGGCCGCCTTCAGCCGCAGCGTGGCCTCGTGCCTGGGCAGGTTCGCGAACTCGGCCCGCCGGGACTTGGTGGCCGCCTGGTCGTACCCGTGCAGCACGATCGCGTCGCCCTCGAGCCGCCTGCCGCGCAGCCACGACTGCGTCGCCGGATCGTCGGCCAGCCGGTATTTGCCCTTCAACCGGGGCGCGACAAGCAGCGACAGCCGAACACCGCGCTGGTCCATCTCCGCCGCGAACTCGATCGCGGCGTCGCGGGTCGTGTCCCGGATCCCCGATACGGAAACGATCAGCTCAGCGTTCATGGACCTACGGTGTCAGCCCCAGGTGACACCCGCGTGCTGCGCCGATGACGCCCCGACGAACATCGGCGCACGCCTCACCACCGCTGCCGGTGCGAGGTGATCACGCGTCGGCCAGGCCGACCTTGTCCAGCACCCAGGCGTACTCGAAGCCGACTTCCTTCCACTTCTCGTAGCGCCCGCTCACGCCGCCGTGACCGGCGCTCATCTCCGTCTTCAGCAGCAGTTCGCTGTCGCCGGTCTTGGTGTCGCGCAGCTTGGCGACCCACTTGGCCGGCTCGACGTAGAGCACCCGGGTGTCGTTGAGGCTGGTGATCGCCAGGATTGCCGGGTAGTCCTTGGCCTCGACGTTCTCGTACGGCGAGTAGGACTTCATGTACTCGTAGACGTCCTTGTCCGCCAACGGGTTTCCCCACTCGTCCCATTCGATGACCGTCAGCGGCAGCGACGGGTCCAGGATCGAGGTGAGCGGGTCGACGAACGGCACATTGGCGAGGATGCCGGTGAACAGCTCCGGCGCCAGGTTGGCGACCGCGCCGACCAGCAGGCCGCCCGCGCTGCCGCCGTCGGCGATCAGCCGGTCCGCCGCCGTGGCGCCGGAGCCGATGAGATGGCTTGCGCAGGAAACGAAGTCGGTGAAGGTGTTCTTCTTCTGCAGCGTCTTGCCGTGCTCGTACCAGAGCCTGCCCATCTCGCCGCCGCCGCGCACATGCGCCACTGCGAACACCATGCCGCGATCGAGCAGCGACAGCCGCGAGACCGAGAACGACGGGTCGATGCTGGCCTCGTAGGAGCCGTACCCGTAGAGCAGCATCGGCTTCGGGCCGTCGGCGGGCAGATCGCGGCGCTTGATGAGCGAGATCGGGATCCGGGTGCCGTCCTGGGCCACCGCCCAATCACGATGCTGCTCATAGTCGTTCGGGTCGTAGCCGCCGAGCACCGGCTGCTCCTTGCGCAGCAGCAGCTCACCGGTGGCGGGCACGTAGTCGAACACCTGCATCGGGGTGATGAACGAGGTGACCCCGACCCGCAGCGTCGGCTGTTCCCATTCCGGGCTGGAACCCGCACCGGCGGAGAACAATTCGAGCCCGAAGTCCAGTTCGGTCAGCTCGCCGTAACCCTCGGTGGTCAGCGGCCACACCGACAGGCGCGGCAGCGCGTCGCGGCGGTAGCCGAGCACCAGGTGGTTGGCGAAGGCGTCGATGTCCTCGAGCCGCACGTCCTCGCGGTGCCCGATCAGGATGGTCATGTCCGACGGGTCGGTGGCGGGCGCCTCGGCGAGCACGAAGTTCTCCGCCTTCACCCCGTCGACCACGTCGTTGTGCAGGATCAGGAAGCGGTCCTCGCCGGTGATCACCGCGTGCTCGGCCGAGTACTCGACGCCCTCGCGGCGCGGCAGCAGCACCCGGAACTCGCCCTCGGGGTTGTCCGACTCGAGCACCCAGCCCTCGGTGGTGATCTTGGAACCGAGCCAGATCATCAGGTACTTCTCGGAGCGGCTCGCGCCGACACTCACCCAGTAGCGCTCGTCGGGCTCGTGGAACACCGTCACGTCGGTGTCGGCGGCGGCGCCGACGCGGTGCCGCCACACGGTGTCGGGACGCCACGACTCGTCGACGGTCTGATAGAAGATGTGCGTGCCGTCCAGCGACCAGGTCGCGCCGGGCGCGGCGCCAACGACCTCGTCCGGCAGCAGCTCACCGGTGCGCAGGTCCTTGATCCGCAGCGTGTAGCGCTCGTCACCGGTGCTGTCGACCGAGTACGCGAGCAGGTTGCCGTCGTGGCTCAGCGAGAACGCGCCGAGCGCGAAGAAGTCCAGCCCCTCGGCCAGGACATTGCTGTCGAGCAGCACCTGCTCGCCCTCGATCACCGTCTCGGCCTCGAGCTGCGGCGGCGTCCACGCGTCGATGCCGTCGGCGTTCGCGTCGATGGGACAGCGGCAGTGCACCCCGTACTGCTTGCCCTCGAAACTGCGCGAGTAGTACCAGTACTCCCCCAGCCGGGTCGGGACCGACAGATCGGTCTCCTGGGTGCGGGCCTTGATCTCGTCGAAGATCTTGTCCCGGAGCGGCTGGAGCTGGTCGGTCTGTGCCTCGGTGAAGGAGTTCTCGGCCTCCAGGTACGCGATGACCTCGGGATCGTCCTTGTCCCGTAGCCACTCGTACTCGTCGACGAACGTGTCACCGTGATGCACCCGCTCGAAGGGCACCTTCTTCGCGATCGGCGCCGACACCGTCTCATTCTCGCCAGCCATGGGTCCACCGTAGCCGCAGCGCTCCAGCCGGGCCCGCCAACTCGGCCGCTACGCCCCTGGGCGTCCGTGCTAGGTATTTCTGCGGATGGCAGCGGGGCGGGGAGTGCGTAGCCTGCTCCCATGGGGATGCGGTACGCGGTTCGATCGTTCGTCGTGACTGTCGGGGTGGTGCTGGCGGCCGGTTCGGCGGCGGTGACACCGGCGACCGCGTGTGCGTGCGGTGGGGTGGTCAGTGGCGGGAACTCGGCGCGGGTCGACAGCGAGACGGCGGTGCTCGGGTGGGACGGCACGCGCGAGACGGTTCTGATGCGGCTGGGGATGCAGTTCGACGGCGCCGATGCGGCCTTGATCGTTCCGACTCCGACGCCGGCGACCGTGTCGGCCGGGAGTTCGACCTCCTTCAGCGAGCTGTCGCGGCTCACCGCGCCCGAGGTCGTCAAGGAATACCACTGGTTCGGTAGCGACTACGACGGTGCGACCTCGGGTGCCGGGCCCGGCTCCGGCCCCGACGTGCTCGGGCAGGTACAGCTCGGCCCGCTGGAGGCGACCACCTTGCGTGGCGGCGACCTCACCGGCGTACGCGAGTGGCTGGACGCCAACGGCTATCAGCTCCGGCCGGAGGTGAGCGCCACCCTCGACCCTTATCTGCGTGAGGGCTGGTCCTTCGTCGCCATGCGCCTCACCAGCGCGAAACCCCTTTCCGGCGAGCTCGATCCGGTGCGCCTCACCTTCGACTCCGACCGCCTCGTCTACCCGATGCGGATGTCCGCCGCGGCCACCCGGCCCCAGTCGGTTCATCTCTACGTCTTCAGCGACCACCGAGTGGCGCGCATCGACGCCGACACCGCGACCCAATCGACCATCACCGAATTCGCTTCCCCTATCAGTGAACTCACCGACCCCGATCTGAAAGCGCTTGCCGCGGGCAAGAACTACCTGACCGAGCTCTCGGTGAGCATCCCTCAGCCGTCGACCATCACCAGCGATTTCACCCTCGCCGCGGCATCGAAGGACGACACCGTGCGCGACCGGGTGGTGAGCAGGGAGTACGTCGAGATCCTGGGCTTCCCAGCGGGTTACGTGCTGATCATCGCCGGGCTCTCCGTCATCGGCGTGATCGCGGGCGCGGTACTGCGCCGCCGATCGGCTCGATAGCACCCTGGAACGCACCGCGGCCCGGCTCTCGGGCTGCGAAGCCGTCGAGCCGGGCCGCGTCGAGCAGGATTCTCAGGCCCCCAGCGCCGGGCCGATGGTGTGCCACGACGCGTGCAGCGCGTCCTGCCAGTAGGACCACGAGTGCGTCCCGACCGGGTGGTAATCGATCTTGGCGCCGATGCCCGCCGCGCGCAGGCGCTGGTCGAAGCCCACCATGCACGTGTTGACGCCGAGTTCGATCGGCCCGCCGAGGAAGATGTTCTCCGCCAGCTGCGGCTTGAGCTCGGCCTCGTGCGGGCCGGGGATGCCGGTACCGGTCGACAGGTACAGGGCCTTGCCGCGCAGCCGGTCGATCATCAGCGCCGGATCGTGCGCAGCCCATTCCGGGCTGCCGGGCGCGCCCCACATATTGACCGGGTTGCCACCGCGATTGGCGATGGAGAACATGATCGCGCCCGCCGCCATCGCGCTGTCGGGGCACGCGCTGTAGCCGGCGACGGCTCGATACAGCTCGGGGTGGCGGGCGGCCAGGACATAGGCCGCGTTGCCGCCCATCGACAGGCCGCCGATGCCGTTGACGCCGTTGCCGTTGAACTCCGCGTCGATCAGGCCGGGCAGTTCCTGGGTGAGGAACGTTTCCCACTTGTACCGGCCGAAGCGCGGGTCGTCGGTGATCCAGTCGGCGTAGTAGCTGGCCTGCCCGCCGATGGGCATCACCACGTTGACGTTCTTGCCGCGGAAGAAGGCCTCCGCGTCGGTCGCGTTGGTCCAGGTGCTCTGGCCGACACCGGGATCGAGGCCGTCGAGCAGGTAGTACGTCGACCGCGAGCCGCCGCCCGCCGGGTGCAGCACCTGCAGGTCGATATTGCGGCCCATCGCAGGCGAGGCGACCGTGATCGCCGTGCGGGTGGGGCTGAGGTTGTTCACCCCGATGATCTGCGCGGCCGCCGCAGGGGCGGGATTCACCACCGCGGGTCCGAGCAACGCGAGAGCGAAAGCCAGCACTGAAGCAGCAACACCTGTACGACGCACGTCCCACCCTCCATTACCGCATGCCAATGACAGTCCAAGGTAACCCAGGGGTGAATGAACCGGAAGGATTCGGCGTTTCGGGCGTTTCTTCAGCAAACTCACCGGTTTGCAATGCCCGGTTCGCCCGAAGTGAGCGTCAGCGAGTGAGCGCGCCGCGGATGGAACCGGCCAGATAGTCGAGGTCGGCGCGAGCGGGCGAGGTCGGTCGCGCACGCAGTCCGAAGCCGTCGCCCGGCGTCCGCGGGATCACGTGCAGATGCACGTGGAAGACTTCCTGCCCGGCCGTGACACCGTCGGCGAGAAAGAAGTTCACCCCGTCGGCGGCCACCTCACTGGACCGCAACGCGGCCGCGATCCGCTGCCCCACCTGGAACAGCTTGCCGCCCAGGACCGGATCGAGATCGGCCAGGCTCGGCGCGGCCACCTTCGGCACCACGAGCACGTGACCGGGCGTCACGGGACGAATATCCATGAAGGCCAGCACATCGTCGTCCTCGTAGACCCTGGACGCGGGTGCCCGGCCTGCGACGATGTCGGTGAAGATCGTGTAGGGGTTCACACCCCATCCTAAAATGCCCGCGAGCCGCCGCGCCCTGGTACGAATTCCCGGACGCGGCAGCGGCATCGGCACTAGAGGATCGGCGACGGCGTGTAGCGCGCGGCCTCGGGATTCGCCTCGACCAGCTTCTGCACCTGCGCGATCACCTCGGACACCTGATCGGACGCGGCGCCGATGAACGCCGACTTGTCGGCCAACGCGGCATCGAGCGCGGCGCGGTCCAGCGGCATCCGGTCGTCGGCGGCCAGACGGTCGAGCAGGTCGGGTTCGCGGCCCTGCTCGCGCATGGCCAGCGCCACCGCGACCGCGTGCTCCTTGATGACCTCGTGCGCGGTCTCGCGACCGACGCCCGCGCGCACCGCCGCCATCAGGATGCGGGTGGTGGCCAGGAACGGCAGGTACCGGTCGAGCTCACGGGCGACCACCGCCGGGTACGCGCCGAACTCGGCGAGCACGGTCAGGAAGGTCTCGGTCTGGCCGTCGATGGCGAAGAACGCGTCCGGCAGCGCGACACGGCGCACCACCGAGCAGAACACATCGCCCTCGTTCCACTGCGCACCCGCGAGCTCGGCCGCCATCGAGCCGTAGCCGCGCAGCACGACCTGCAGCCCGTTGACGCGCTCGCAGGAGCGGGTGTTCATCTTGTGCGGCATCGCCGACGACCCGACCTGGCCGGGCTGGAAGCCCTCGGTGACCAGCTCGTGGCCCGCCATCAGCCGGATAGTGTGCGCGAACGACGACGGGCCGGCACCCAGCTGCACCAGCGCTGAGAGCACGTCGTGGTCCAGCGAGCGCGGATACACCTGGCCGACGCTGGTGAACACGGTCGCGAAGCCGAGGTGGGTGGCCACCTGCTGCTCGAGCGCGGCCAGCTTGCCCGCGTCACCGTCGAGCAGGTCGAGCATGTCCTGGGCGGTGCCCATCGGGCCCTTGATCCCGCGCAGCGGGTAGCGGTCGATCAGATCGCGCAGCCGGGCGAGCCCGACCAGCACCTCGTCGGCGGCGGAGGCGAAGCGCTTGCCCAGCGTGGTGGCCTGCGCGGCGACATTGTGCGAGCGGCCGGCCATCACCAGCGTCTGGTACTCGGCGGCCCGCTCGGCCAGCCTGGCCGCGACGGCGACACCGTGGTTGTAGACGTGCTCGAGCGAGAGCCGGATCTGCAGCTGCTCCACGTTCTCGGTGAGGTCGCGGCTGGTCATGCCCTTGTGCACGTGCTCGTGCCCGGCCAGCGCGTTGAACTCCTCGATGCGCGCCTTCACGTCGTGGCGGGTGACCCGCTCACGCTCGGCGATCGAGGCCAGATCCACGTGGTCGATCACGCGCGCGTAGTCGTCGATCACACCCGCGGGGACGTCGATGCCGAGCTCCGACTGAGCCCGCAGCACCTCGAGCCACAGCCGGCGCTCGAGCACGATCTTGTTCTCGGGCGACCAGAGCGCGACGAGCTCCGGGCTGGCGTATCGGGTGGCGAGGACATTCGGGACGAGGCTCACGAACGTTCAGTCTAGTTGGCGTGCCCGTTCCAGCTGCTGGGGCATCATGTTGGGGACTACGGGCGGGGCGACGATGTCGATCATTTCCAGCAGACCGGCCCGTGCGGGGCGCCGCGGTTCCGGGTGGCCCTCGATCAGCGCGGCCACCACGGCGCCGTCGACGACGGCGACCAGCCTGCGCAACTGCTCGGGGCGCACCACTCGGTCGGAGCGGCGCAGCACGTCGGCGAGCAGATCTTCGAGCTGGGTGCGTAGTCGGAGCTGGACCTCGCGTAACTCGGGGTGCCGGGCGGAGGCGACGGAGCGCTCGTAGCGGGCGATCAACTGACCGCGGGCGTCGAGGTCGCCGTCGTCGGGCCCGACGAGTAGGTCGAGGACGAGGTCGACGGTCGCCTCGGGACCGCGCCTGCGATGGCTGACCTCACCGACCCGGCGACGCATCGCGTCGAGCTCGATCGCGCCGCTGAACTCGACGGCCCGGGCGATCAGATCTTCCAGCGACTCGAAATAGTAGGTCGTCGAGGCGAGCGGAAGATCGGCCCGCGACGCCACCGAGCGATGTCGCACCGCGTCGAAGCCGCCTTCGAGCAACAGTTCAGCCGCCGCCGCCACCAGGGCCTGGCGACGTCGTTCGCCTTTCGGGGTCGTCGCGGTGGTCACCGTGCCATCGTGCCAGTCATCATCAGTTCAACCGTGCGCAATCGTCATCGGGGAAACGCGGGAAATAGGGATAACTGAGTTTTACCGCATCCCGGCACGGAAGTGTTCGTACTAGGCAAAGTTGTTGTCGCACATCACTGTTGACAGCAAGACTGGTCAGTCCTTCAGGAACCTTCCCAACCGGTCCAGTGCTGCGGCGATGTCGTCGGTGGCGCCCGCGAAGGAGAAGCGAACCGTGCGAAGACCGTGCACCGTGTCGAAGTCCAGACCGGGTGCCAGCGCGACGCCGGTGTGCTCGAGTATCTCGGCGCACCAGGCGCGGGAATCGTTGGTCAAATGACCAATATCGGCATAGGCGTAGAACGCGCCGTCGGCGGGCGCGAGGTCGGTGATCCCGATGCTCGGCAGACCCTCCAGCAACAGTGCCCGGTTGCGCGCGTACCGGCGCACGTGACCGTCCAGTTCATCCTTGGCTTCCGGCCCGAACGCGTGCACCGCCGCGTATTGGGAGATGGCGGGCGGGCACACGGTCATGTTGGAGGCCAGCCGCTGCAACGCGGGACGCAGGTCCTCGGGGGCGAGCATCCAGCCGAGCCGCCAGCCGGTCATCGAGAAGTACTTCGACACCGAACCGATGACCACCGCGGACCGGGAGAACTCCCACGCCGATGAGGTCGGCGTGCTCGCCCCTTCGTAGGTGATGCCGTGGTAGATCTCGTCGGAGATCAGCAAGGTGCCGTGCGCCTCGCACCAGCGGGCCAGCGCGGCCAGCTCGGCCGGGTCGATCATGGTGCCGGTCGGGTTGGCCGGGCTGGCCACCACCAGGCCCGCGGGCGGCTCCGGCAGTGCCTCGAGCATGGCCACGGTCGGCTGGAAGCGGGTCTGCGGGCCGCAGTCCAGTTCGACCACGGTGCAGCCCAGGGCGGTCAGCGTGTTCCGGTAGGCGGGGTAGCCGGGCCTGGCCACCACCACGGTGTCGCCCGCGTCGAAGGCGGCCAGGAAGATCAGCGTGAACGCGCCCGACGACCCCGTGGTCACCACCACCTCGTCCGGGTGCACCTCGTAGCCGTAGGTCTCGCTGTGATGCCCCGCGATGGCTTCGCGCAACGGCAGGATGCCGAACGTCTCGGTATAGCCGAGCAGTTCATGGTCGATCGCGGCCCTGGTGGCCCGCAACACCGGCGCGGGCGCCTGCGTCGACGGCTGCCCCGCCGCGAGGACCAGCACATCCCCGTGCGACCTGGCCCGTTCGGCTGCCGCCTTCCACACATCCATCACGTAGAAGGGGGGAATTGTCGACCGGCGCGATTCTCTGGACACCCGAGAGACGGTAGAGCACCCGGTTGCGCGCGTTCACAGATATGGTCGGCACAATGGCTCCGACAGCGAAGACGCAGCCACCGACACAGCCGGCGCAGCTGCGTCGGGGCCGGGGCGCGGGGGCATCATGGAGTGGATGAGGACGGCGGGGCGAGTGCGGCGGGCGGAGACGCGAACGGCCGATCGCGCTGACACGCCGCCGGATGTCGAGAGCTCGGCCGAGGTAGCGGACCACCCGTCGACGACGGATGACGGTGTGCGCCCGGCAGACACAGGGGCGGGCAGTCACGAGCAGGCGGTAGCTGACGGTGTTGGCCCGGCAAATGCGGAGGCCGGCGCTCGCGAGCAGGGGGCAGCTGACGGCGTGTGCCCGGAAGACACGGACGCCGGCGAGCAGGCCACGGCCGATGGTGTTGCAGCGGATGACATTTCGGCCAGCCACAGCGGGCCGGCGGACGACAACGTGTCGGCGCAATCCGCCGCCGATCGCGCGGACCGGCGCGTCGTCAGCGGCAACGGTCATGTCCTGCAAGCAAATTGGCGCGCACAGCTGCCGTCGAAGACCAGCGTTCGTGAGCACGTGACGACCTGGGTGGACAACCATCCGGCAGTCGGCGAGATCGCCGGTGAACTGCGCGCAGGCGACGTGCGCACAGTGTTCTGGCTGCGGCCCAAGGCGCGCGCCGAAGCACTGTGGGCGCAGCGGCCGAGCCGGGATCGAGTGCGTCAGGTACTGCTCGAGCGACGGGTGCTGATCGCCGGAGTCGCCATCGTCGCGGTGTTCGCCGCCGCCGACTCGCAGATCAGGGACATCGCTAGCGATAGTCCGCTTGCGCCGGGCGAAGCGCAGCGGGTGGCGATCGCCTATCCCCCGCAGCTCGCGTCGAATCCGCAGTCGTCGAGCCGCCTGCTCGCCGCCATCGCCAGAGGTGAGAAGCGTCGCGAGGCAGCGGTGGTCGCCGCCGCCGCGCGCGCCACCCTGGAGCGGGCGAAGGCGGAAGCGGCGGCCGCGGCGTCGGGCGAGTGGCAGGACTGGATGGGTCAGCGGGCCCCGGTGGTTCCCGGGGTCATGGTGCCGGGGTCGACTCCGTCCGGCGGCGGCTTCAGCCTGCCGGCCAAGGGCGCGTTCACCTCCGGTTTCGGCTCACGCTGGGGCACCATGCACCGCGGCATCGACATCGCCGCCCCCATCGGCAGCCCCATCTACGCCGTCGCCGACGGCACCGTCGTGGAAGCCGGACCCGCGCAGGGCTTCGGCCTGTGGGTCCGCATCCGCCACGACGACGGCACCATCAGCATCTACGGCCACATGTACGACTTCTTCGTCTCCCAGGGCGAACGCGTCCCCGCGGGCATGCAGATCGCCCGCATCGGCAACCGCGGCGACTCCACGGGCCCCCACCTGCACTTCGAGATCGTGCAGAACGGGCAGCACGTCGACCCACAGGCGTGGCTGGCTCTGCACGGCCTGCGGCTGACCTGACGATCCGACTCACTCGCGGCGACGAATTACCACGCGCGACGTCGACTGCGTTGTCCTCCGCACCGTCGGACAATTCATCCGTCAGCTCTGTCCGCTATGGGCCGCTCAATCGCCACTGAACCAGATGTAGCCCCGCTGACGGATTGCAAACTCTGCCGCATTGCTCAACATTGCAAACAGTTCTCGTTCGATATCATTTCGCGGAGACAGCGCTGCAATCTCCTCGATCAGCGCGTCCAGCTGCTTGGCGTTGAACATCGTGTCCGCATGTTTATGAATACCCCAAAGCAGTGATCCACTCGGCGCATTCGACACTACACCGCTCATCGATTCCAATGCGCCGCCAGTGAGAACTTCTATTTGCTTGTGCACTTGATTCTGAATAATGACATCTATTCCCATTTCCACTCCTTAAGGTATTGGATACATGGTTATGACACCACCGAATCGGTCGGTAACCACCTTGTATCGAGTGGTAGCTGCGCCTCCGATTTGCTCTGCCACGCTACCGATCACTCGCCCCGCATCGACGTCACGTTCATAATTTCCATCGTCATTAGGACCCCGCGCTACGACGTTTTCGGCGGCTTCGGCAAGTTCATCGAGGTCGACATCCGCGTCGGGCCAAGTACCCTTTGACGGATTGTAATACGGAGCATCCTTGACGTGCTTTCCAAGTACATATTCTTCAGCAGCATCTGTGAGACCGGGCGCAGGATTATCGGGCGCTTCGGGAAGGTCCTCATATTTCGTGGCGACCGTTTGACCGGCGATGTAGACCGCCATACCAGCGATGGCGGTCACGGCAGCTTTGACGCCAGCGTTGGTGAGGTCGGGGATTCCGGTGAATCCGCCTGTCGCTGTCCCCACCGCGACGACCGCGCCGAAGATCACCAGGAGACGGCTGGCGGTCACAGTGTTCTTGATGATCAAGGCCGTGGCCTCGACGATCTCGATGGTGACAACGGCTCCACCTGCCGCCGCACCGCCCGAGGCGAGCCCGGCGGTGAAGACCGCGGCGACCGCGACAACGGCGATGGTGATGCCGATCGCGGCAGCGACTTCGATACCTGCCTGCGCGACAGCGGCTTGAATCTCCGAGCGCATATCGGTGAGCGCAGATTCATGCTCGGTGACCGGGGTTACCATGCCTTTGGCCGCCTCGGCTACGAGCTTCGCGGCGTTCTCGAGAATGTTGAGCTTTTCCTCGAGATCGAGAATGTTCGGATCGGTACTACCGGAAAACTTGGCGTTGACGCCCCTGACCCGGTCTGCCGCGCCGGTGATGTAGCCACTCTCAGCGAACGCCTTCCAGGCGTCTCGGGCCTTGACGAGTTTGGCGGCGTCACCGTTGGGAATCTTGCCGACTTTCTCCAGCAGCCCGACGACAGCACCTTCATCCAGGCCCGCGCCATTGTCACCCTTCGCAGTGACGGGTAGCGCCATCCCGGAGTCGTACAGTGGTTCGGACTCTGTTGGTCGGGCGGGTTCGGTGCCGCTGGCCTTGGTTCGGTTGGAATGCCACCAGTTATAGCCGGACGCTTCAAGCACGTCTCCGAACCGGCGCAAGGCATTCGCCAAGGTGGCGGTGAGAGTGACGATATCGGCAGCGTGCCGGTCGTAGGTCGTGGTCCACTCCCCGCATTTCTCGTGATCCCCAGCCATTCCACCGCACTCATGTTGCAGCGTGGAGTTCAGTGGCCCCAGCGCAAGGCTGATATCGTCGGCGAGCAGGTGGCACTTTTTCGCGGCATCGTAGTACATGCCGGAGTCGATGATCCAAGTCATCGGTTAACCACTTTGCAGCATCCGCTTGTTGGCATCAGCCGCAGTGGTGTAGCGGCCGTGAGCGGCTTTCGCCGCATCACTCATGTCGCGTATGCCCTCGGCGAATTCGCGTGCCCCCGTGACCCACTGCAGGTGCGCGACCTGGTAGGCATCCGCCGCGAGCCCTTCCCAGCTGGTGCCCTTCAGCTTTGCGACCTGATCATCGATGTCATCGAGATGATCGGCTACGAACCCAGCCAATCCGGCCAGGCGAGCCACGATCTGATCGAGCTGATCCATATCGACAGAAAACTCCGAACCCATCACAACTCCGGTAGATCGAGGCCAATCATGTTGAGAGCAAACTGATTCGAGGTATCTTGACTCTGGAACGTGTCGGCTGTGACACCCAGCTTCTCGGCCATCTCGGTCAAGGCGGCGCAGATCCGACTTCCGCCACTACTGGTTTCGGTCCAACCGGTACTGAATTCGTCGGCCAAATCACCGAGCCAACCGCCACTGAGCAAGGCTTCGACATCCCCGCTTGCCGAATCCAACGCTGTGCGAAGCGTTTCGGCGAGGCCGTAGACGTACTTGCCGACTTCACTGACCTCGACGGGGACTACCGACAACGGCTGACCGTCACTCCCCCCAGGAATACTCACGTCGGCCGATGCTACCGGACAAAGCAGCCTCCACCAACGATGACGGTCGGGGCGCAGCGCAGAGGTGCTGGCTACTTCGCCCGCTCCGGGACGACGACATCAGTGGCGCCGATATCCGTCCGGAAATGGCTACCGGGGAGCTTGATCTGGGCCAGGCGGGCATAGGCCCGCTCCCTGGCCTGGGCCAGGTCCTCGCCGACACCGACGACATTGAGCACGCGCCCACCGGCTGAGACCAGCGCCTTGTCCTCGCGCTGCCCGGTGCCGGCGTGCAGCACCAAGGTGTCACCGTCCAGCGCGACGTCGTCGGCGCCGGTGATCACGTCACCGGTGCGGGGGCGGGCCGGGTAGTTCTCGGCGGCCAGCACGACCGTGATGGCCGAGCCGTCCTTCCAGCGCGGCGGCTCGATCTCGGCCAGGCGGCCGGTGGCGGTGGCGTGCAGCAGTTCGGCGAACGGGCTGTCCAGCAGGGCCAGCACGGCCTGGGTCTCGGGATCGCCGAAGCGGCAGTTGAATTCGACGACGGCGGGACCGTTCGTGCCGATCGCCAGGCCCGCGTACAGCAGTCCGGAGAAGGCGCTGCCGCGCGCGACGAGCTCGGCCGCGACGGGCTTCACCACGTCTTCGACGATCTCGTTCAGCGTCTCGGCGGGCAGCCACGGCAGCGGGGTGTAGGCGCCCATGCCGCCGGTGTTGGGGCCGGAGTCGCCGTCACCGACGCGCTTGTGGTCCTGGGCGGGCAGCAGCGGGACCACGGTCTCGCCGTCGACCAGGCAGAACAGCGACACCTCCGGCCCGTCGAGGAAGGACTCGAGCAGCACCGGATGGCCCTGTTCGAGCAGCTCGGCGCCGTGGTCGCGGGCCGCGCGGCGGTCGGCGGTCACCACGACGCCCTTGCCCGCGGCCAGGCCGTCGTCCTTGACGACCCAGGTCGGGCCGAAGCGGTCCAGCGCCGCGTCCAGGTCGGCCGGGTTGTCGACGATCTCGCTGTGCGCGGTCCGCACACCGGCCGCCGCCATCACGTCCTTGGCGAACGCCTTCGAGCCTTCGATCCGCGCCGCGTCACCGGACGGGCCGAACACGGGGAACCCGGCAGCACGTACGGCGTCGGCGATGCCGAGGACCAGCGGCACCTCGGGCCCGATCACCACGAGGTCGGCGGCGACATCGGTGGCCAGCGCCACGACGGCCTCGGCGGAGCAGGGATCGACCTGACGTAGCTCGGCCTGCTGGCCGATGCCCGGATTGCCGGGTGCGGCGATCACCGCCGTCACCGAGGGATCTCGGCGCAGCGCCAGGACGAGGGCATGTTCACGGGCTCCGGAACCGATGACGAGTACGCGCACGGTCACAGATTAGTCGCGCGCTACGCAGGCACTTCGCACGCCCCATATCGACACCGAGAAGCGATATCCGGTAGCGGTTGCCCGGCGGCGGTCACCGATCCTGTTCCCCGCCCGGGTACCGGGAATTCACCCGCGCACGCCACCCACATCGGGTTCGTTTGGGGGACAATGATGCTGGCGGGACAACGGGTCCGCCGCATGCCGGAGAACGGGCGAGGGGAGCACATCATGGGTCTGCTCGACGGAATGATGGGCAATGCCGGGCGTATCGACCCGGCCGCCGCCCAGCAGGAGTACGCGAAGCTGTTCGGCCAGGGTGAGCAGGTCTACTCGGCCTTCATCCTGGTGCGCGACGCGATGCTGTTCACCAATCGCAGGCTGATCCTGGTCGACAAGCAGGGCGTCACCGGCCGCAAGGTCAGCTACCACTCCATCCCCTACCGCTCGATCACCCGTTTCGCCGTCGAGACCGCGGGCACCTTCGACCTCGACGCCGAGCTGTACATCTGGATCGGCAGCGGGAACGAGCCGGTCAAGCAGCGGTTCAACCGTCAGGTCGACATCTACGAGGTGCAGGGCATCCTGTCGCATTTCGTCGCGATCTAGTTAGGCTCGCCGCATGGCATCCGTCTTCAGCGCGATCATCGCCGGACAGCTTCCCGGCCGCTTCGTCTGGGAGGACGACGAGTTCGTCGCCTTCCTCACCATCGCCCCCGTCACCCAGGGCCACACCCTCGTCGTCCCGCGCGCCGAGATCGACCAGTGGCAGGACGTCGACCCCGCCGTCATGGCCCGCCTCACCGGCGTCGCCCAGAAGATCGGCCAGGCCGTCCGCATCGCCTTCGACGCCCCCCGTGCCGGCCTGCTCATCGCGGGCCTGGAAGTCCCCCACCTGCACACCCACGTCTTCCCCGCCTACACCATGGGCGACTTCGACATCTCCGGCGCAGACACCGCCCCCAAGCCCGAATCCCTCGACGAGGCCCGCGACAAGATCAAGGCCGCCCTCCGCGAACTCGGCTACGGCGCCAACGTCCCCGACTGACTCCCACCGCCGAGGTCGTTCGCGAGCTCCCACACCTCGGCGGGCACAGGTCCGCATGCACCATCGCGAATCCGTTCGACCACGGCCCGGAGCTCGTCCCGATGCTCAGTCCCAAGCTGATCCGCATTACGCAGCGTCGCCACCAAGAGGTCCCCAGGATAGAAATCCCCCGCGATCAGGGGATCCCGGTCCAGCACCTCGAGCACGCGCGGCGCGATAAGAGGCAGCGAAACGCATTGCCCGACAAGCATTCGTAGACCCTCGGTAGTGAGATCCCGGATCGGAACCCGACGCAAGCGGTGCACTGTCCGAACCACGTAGGTCGCGTCGTCGCCCGGTTCCGGCCATCGGCCATCAATCTGCTCGATGGCGGTTCTGGAAGTCGAAGTGTCCTTGCGCCGGAAGCTCACAGAGTCGCAACCTACTGGTGCCCCGATCGGCCCGGCGATGCAGAATGGCCACGCGCCTCAGAATGTGAGTGCGGACCACGGCATGTCGATCTCGAACGGGTAGGGAAATGAGAGGCCGATGGTGTTCTCGGGTGACCACTCCCCCGCGAGCAGGTAGTTCGCCCGGCGCAGCGGGCGCACGCCCGGCGGCAGTTCGGTAGGGCCGACATTGAGGGCGTAGACGCGGATAGCGTGGATCGCGGTGAGATCGCGGCGAAGCTCCACTTCCCAATAGGTCGGGATGCCTGCCCCCGCATAGCGAGCCTTCTTCGCCTCGATCTCGCCCGGCGTATTCGACGGCGACAGCACTTCACCGACCAGCACCGTATCCGCGGACCGCACATCCGCGCCCGCCGGTAGGCAGCGGTGGACCAGGAAATCCGGGGTCACGAAATCGGACTTTCCGGTTGTACCCAGAAAGACATTGGTTTCGAAAATGGCCCGCCAACAGCGTTCAGTGGTGGCGGCGCTGTCGGCGCGTGCCGCACGCTCCAACTCTTGGGTCAGCCGAAACGTCGCCATCTGGTGTTCGCCGGGGCCGCGGCGTAGCCATACCACCCGCCCCTCCCACAACTCGATCTGCGCGGCGATCTCTTCAGGGAGTTGCTCCAGTTCTTCCCAGGTCATGGACTCGGGAAGTTCCGGACGACCGCCGATGGACCTGGACACGGTGTCATCGTACGCTCGGCGACCGAGGCGGTCGGCGGGTTGCAGGATCGTCAGGGCTTGGGTGGCGTCAGCTCTGTGACGGTGCCCAGGAAGCTCGTCACATACAGGGCATGCGAGTTCCAGCCCGGTCCGGAGCCGAAACGCACCGATGACGACAGGGGAAGTCCGTCGGCGATCGAGCAGGTTTGTCGGGTGTCCAGGTCGACCTGTTGGATCCGGCCCGCGACATTGAGCGCCACATATGCCGTGCCGTCCGGCCCGACGGTCAGATCGTCCGCCGCGTTCAGCGGGCCGTATCCGGGAATCACGGTCTGCGGGGCCTGCCGGGATGGATCGGCGTAGTCGACGAAGGTAACCACCGTCGTCGGGTCGAATGTCGTCGAAACGACGAGCCGATCGCGTGCGCGGTCGAACGCGAGACCGTTGGTGGAGGTGAGTGACGGCGCGTACGGCGACGCATTGCCATCCGCCCCGACTCGCGTCATGGACCCTGCGCCGACGTCCTTGCTGACGACGAAATCACCGTTCGGCAGTTGCGCCAGGCCGTTCGGCATCGTCAAACCGGTGGCGACCGTGGTCACCGCGCCGGTGTCGAGGTCCAGCGCGCGAATGGTCCCGTCCGTGCGGCCCGTCAGCGCGGCCGTGGCGCTGTTACCGGTGGTGAAATAGGCCGTGTCGCCGACGACGATGACGCCGCCGGGGCCATCGATATCGCCCACCGCGACGGATTTCGTGCCGTCGGCTGCCAGACGCTGCAGCGAGCCGCCGACTCCGGTGGCGGATTGCTCCGACAGCAGCAGGTTCCCGCGGCCGTCGAAGCCGAGGTTCTCCAGGAACCCATAGCCGGACGCGACCGTCCGCTGCGTCCACTGCGGACACGATTCCGGTGCGGCGGCAGCCGGGTTCGCGGGCAGGAGCGCGGCCGTCGCGGTGACGGCCAGCACGCCGACTGTCCGGCACGTCGGACGAGAGAGGTTCATCGGATCTCCAGGTGAGTTCACCGGTGAACTCACCTTATGCCCAACAGTTCGCGCAGGAGCGCGGTTGACGCGAAAAGCCTCCGACCGCGCTCAACGCAGGTCGGAGGCCTGATCTCGGAGCCATGTCAGGATTGAGCTGACGGCCATTCGCTACAAGGCGAGTGCTCTACGTGCGGGAACTAGATCACGGCCGGGTGCAGGCGTGGTCGCGATTGAACGAGCCGGCGCTTCCGGTGCCGGTGGGGAGGTTGCGGGTGGCGTCTGCGTATGCCTCCCCTGGGGTCGCCCCTTTACCGAAGCCCACGATCGGGAACCCTGCGACGATCGCGAGCGGACTCGTCACGACTGCACCGCAGCCGTTCGCGAACGTCACCATCATCCGGCAGTCGATGATGCCTTGACCCTTGCACGCTCGGTCGGCGGCTCGAATGGCGTCGGCTTCCGTCGGGTGGTTGACCGAAAACGCGTAGACATTGCCCCACACGCTGAGGGAAACGGCGCCCCAGTTGACCGGGTCGGCGGCGGCGGGCGGTGCCGCGAGGACGGCAGCGGCGCTCACCGAGAGCGCGGCGGCCGCAAAGGACTTGTTGAGCATGTGGTGTGTGCTTCCTCTGCGCGCCGACCAGGGTGCGGCGATCGCATGGAAGATACCGCAGCGCATGGACGCGAGGTCGCCCCAAAAGTCTTGGGGTCACGGCAAAGAATGTCCGTCCAGTTCTTCTCGACGTACTCGACGCGCGCGGCGCCGCTGCCTTCACCGAAGACGATCTTCCAGCCGGCGGAAACTCCGCAAAGGTCGGCCACAACGAGTGCTGGTCCTCGTCGTTCACCAACACGTACGGTGCGCCGCAAGCCGGCCGAGATCGATGGGGCTCGCGCGCCATTGATGGCCCGTGCAAGGGTGAACACGTCGGCCCGCCCGCGTCCAAGGATTCATGGATGCCCGGTGCATGAAGGCCGACGAGACGTTCCCCAGGGTCACCGCGCACGATCTCCGGCACACCGCCGCCTCACTGGCCGTCTCGGCCGGGGCGAACGTGAAGGCGATCCAGAAGATGCTGGGCCACTAGTCGGCGGCGATGACCCTGGACGTCTACGCAGACTTGTTCGATGACGACCTGGACGCCGTAGCCGAGCGGCTGGAACAGAGTGCGTCCACAGTGAGGCCAAACGCCGGTTCTCGGGCGGTGACTACAGCGTGAAAACGGCTCTGACCAGGGTCAGAGCCGTTCGCAGAGAGCCCCCTGTCAGGATTGAACTGACGACCTTCGCTTTACAAGAGCGGTGCTCTACCACTGAGCTAAGGAGGCGGGTATTTCATGAGCCCCGGAGGGCAGCGACCATCATAGCGGCACGCGGCGGCCGCGTGGCATCGGTAGGAGTGCCACACGGCCGACACGCTCAGCGAGGTCCCGGCGCAGTATCTGTGTTACTGCTCAGGACTGGGCGCGGGCCGCATCGTCGGCGGCCATCGCGTCACGCAGGCTCTTGGGACGCATATCGGTCCAGTTCTTCTCGACGTATTCGACGCACGCGGCCCGGCTTTCCTCACCGAACACGACACGCCAACCCGCCGGGACCTCCGCAAACGCGGGCCACAGGGAGTGCTGCTCTTCGTCGTTGACCAGAACGAAGAAGCGGCCGTCCTCGTCGTCGAAGGGGTTGGTGCTCATTTCACCTCACTGGATACTGGCGCTGTGTACGGGATCGCTCAGGGGTGCGCACCCCCGGGCGTTGTGTCGACCCTAGCAAGGCAGACGTTACGTGTAGGTGGTTACCTCAGCCTCGGCGGTCACGCCGCGAAGAAATCGAGGAGGATCTTGTTGACCGCCTCGGGGCTTTCCAGGTAGCCGTAGTGGCCGGTGTCCGGAATCTCCTGATACCTGGCGCCGGGGATGGCCTCGGCAACCTCCCGCGACAGATAAGGCGGAATCATCCTATCATCGGCGAAGCCAATTGCCAGGCAGGGCACGGTGATTCCGCGATAGGCGGCCACCCGGTCGAACTCGTGATCCATCGCCCGCTGCGCGCGGATTCCGGGGGTGGCGGGCCCGACGGTGAACTCGAAGAGATCCAGCCAGTCGCGGGCGGCGTTGGTGTCGGCCATGGTCGCGGGCGACAGATTCATCACCGCGGTCATCGCCGCCTCGAATTTCGCGGGCAGCTGCATGCCCGCCGCGTCGAGGTCCTGCTCACCGGCCGACAGCGTCTTCTGGAACTGGTCCAGTCTGCCGTGGCCCGCCATGAAAACGGCCTTGCGGACCAGGTCGGGACGCGCCAGGGCCAGCTCCTGAGCGACCCGGGCGCCCATCGAGGTACCCGCGATCAGAGCGGGCCCCTCGTCGAGGAACTCGATCAGCGCCGCGGTGTCGGCCACCAGCTCCTCGATCCGCATACCGCCCGCCGCCTCGAACGACGGTGCGATGCCCCGGTTGTCGAAGATGCAGACGCGGTACCCGGCCGCGACCAGCGCGGGAACCTGGTGGAGTTCCCATACCCGGCCCGGCGACCCGGTGCCCATGATCAACACCACCAGCGGACCACCGCCCTTGACGTCGGTGCCCTTGGTACGGTCGCCCTTGACCTGATAGTTCAGTGCGATGCCGTTCACCGTGGCCAGTGGCATGAAGGAAACCTCTCTGCGGAGTGGAGCTGTCCGGCGGACCACGGTAACGGGACCGCCACGACGCTGCACCAGGGTGGGGAGATCGGGTCGGGAGTTCATCGGCCGTGCACAGGCGACCGTTACTATTGACTACTCGCACGCAGAGCGTTTGGAAACCGGGAGGACGAACCACTATGGCCGCGAAGAGCAGCGCCAACGACATCGCCGACGACGAGCTCGAGCCGCTGGCCGACGAGACCGCTCGCCAGGCACAGCGCGTCGTCGCGGCATATGCCGAAGACGCCGACGAGTGCCGGATGCTGCTGTCGATGCTCGGCATAGGCCCCAGCTGACCCTCCCACAACCACAACCTCAAAGCGGGACCCTGCGACGCGCAAAGGATGCGTGAGTGGACCAATGATCGATAAACAGTCCAACGACCGTCCGTCCGATGACAGCGAACCCGTCGCGAGCGGTGCAGGCTCGGGGTTCGTGGTCGTCGCCAATCGACTACCGGTAGACCTCGAGCGCCTGCCCGACGGCACGACCCGATGGAAGCGCAGCCCCGGTGGTCTGGTGACCGCGCTGGAACCGGTCCTGCGCAGCAACAAGGGGGCCTGGGTCGGCTGGGCGGGCGTGCCCGACGTCGAGGTCGAGCCGATCATCGAGGACGGTCTGGAACTGCATCCGGTGCCGCTGACGGCGCAGGAGGTCGAGGACTACTACGAGGGGTTCTCCAACGGCACGCTGTGGCCGCTGTATCACGACGTGATCGTGCGTCCCGTGTACGACCGAGCCTGGTGGGCCGCCTACGTCGAGGTCAACCGCCGGTTCGCGGAGGAGACGGCGAAGGTGGCCGCCGAAGGCGCGACGGTCTGGGTGCAGGACTACCAGCTGCAGCTGGTGCCGAAGATGCTGCGGATGCTGCGGCCCGACCTCACCATCGGTTTCTTCCTGCACATCCCGTTCCCCCCGGTCGAGCTGTTCATGCAGATGCCGTGGCGCACCGAGATCGTCGAGGGCCTGCTCGGCGCCGACCTGATCGGCTTCCACCTACCCGGCGGCGCGCAGAACTTCCTCTACCTGGCCCGCAGGCTGGCCGGTCAGCCCACCTCGCGCGGCACCATCGGCGTGCGGTCCAAGCTGGGTGTGGTGCAGGTCGGCTTCCGCACGGTGCGGGTGGGCGCGTTCCCGATCTCCATCGACTCCGCCGAGCTCGACGAGCACTCGCGGCGCCGTTCGGTGCGCGAGCGGGCCGCCAAGATCCGCGCCGAGCTGGGCAATCCGAAGAACATCTTGCTCGGCGTCGACCGCCTCGACTACACCAAGGGCATCGACATCCGGCTCAACGCGCTGCAGGAACTGCTGGAAGAGGGCCGGATCGACCCGTCCGAGACGGTGATGGTGCAGCTGGCCACCCCGAGCCGAGAACGCGTGCAGAGCTACATCAAGATGCGCGGCGACATCGAACGCCAGGTCGGCCGGATCAACGGCGAGTTCGCCCGCGTCGGCTACCCGGTCGTGCACTATCTGCACCGCCCGATCCCCCGCGACGAGCTGATCGCCTTCTTCGTCGCCGCCGACGCCATGCTGGTGACCCCGCTGCGCGACGGCATGAACCTGGTCGCCAAGGAGTACGTGGCCTGCCACAGCGACCTCAACGGCGCCCTGGTGCTCAGCGAGTTCACCGGCGCGGCCGCCGAGCTGCGCCAGTCCTACCTGTGCAACCCGCACGACCTGGACAGCGTCAAGGACGCCATCGCCGGCGCGCTCGACGACGACCGCGACACCAAGCGCCGCCGGATGCGGTCGCTGCGCCGCCAGGTGCTCACCCACGACGTCGAGCGCTGGGCCCGCGCCTTCCTCGACGCGCTCTCCCACAGCAATGTCGCCGGCTCGGCCCTGCTCAGCGAAGACGAGGACGTGTTCGGCGAAACGTCGCGCTGAGCGGCACACAGCGACCTCACAGCATGGGTCCAGCCACTTCCCAGCCGGGTGCGCGACGATGAGACCCATGAGCGGTGTGCCTGATGCGCCCGAGGCAAGGGTGCTCGTCGTCGACGACGAACCGATGATCGTCGAACTGCTGGCGGTGAGCCTGCGCTACCAGGGTTTCGAGGTGGCGACGGCCGCCGACGGCGCCGAGGCCCTGGACAGGGCGCGCGTGTTCCGCCCGCAGGCGTTGATCGTCGACGTGATGATGCCCGGGATGGACGGCTTCGGCCTGCTGCGCAGGTTGCGCGCCGACGGCATCGACGCCCCGGTGCTGTTCCTCACCGCCCGCGACGAGGTCGAGGACAAGATCACCGGCCTCACTCTGGGCGCCGACGACTATGTCACCAAGCCGTTCAGCCTCGAGGAAGTGGTGGCCCGGCTGCGGGTGATCCTGCGCCGCGCGGGCCAGACCGCGCCGGAACGGGCGAGTACCCGGCTGCGGTTCGCCGACATCGAACTCGACGACGACACCCACGAGGTGTGGAAGGCGGGCGAGCCGGTTGCCCTGTCCCCCACCGAATTCACGCTGCTGCGCTATTTCATGGTGAACGCGGGCAGCGTGCTCAGCAAACCTCGCATCCTGGATCACGTGTGGCGCTACGACTTCGGCGGTGAGGTCGGGGTAGTGGAGACGTATGTGTCGTATCTGCGCAAGAAGGTCGACACCGGCGAGCAGCGGTTGATCCATACCCTGCGCGGCGTCGGATACGTGATGCGGGAGCCGGCCGCGCGATGAGGCTGCGCGTCCCCAGGTTCTCGGCGATCCCACTGCGCGTGACGCTGGTGCTGATCCTGGTGGCGATGGCCGGATTCGGCTTGGTCGCTTCGGGTTTCGTGGTGACCAAGGCGATGGAGAACTCGCTGCAGAACCGCACCGATCAGCAATTGACGGATGCGGCGATCGAATGGGAGCGCCGGGTCGGCCTCCCCGCCCCCGTGCTGCCCGCTCCGGCACCGGACCGCCAGCCGCCTGGCCGGTACTACTTGCACGCCGAGAGTTCCGACGGAACCCGGGACATCACCCTGGACAACGTCTTCGGCACCGATGCCACCCCGGCGCTGCCCGATCCACCTGCGCTGCAACCGGTCACGGTCGGCTCGGAAGGTGACGCGACCGATCAGTGGCGGGTGCTGACGGTGCACGGCAAGCACGCGTCGGCGACGGTCGCCTGGCCGCTCACCGAGAACATCGAGACCGTACGCAATCTCGTCGTGCTGGAACTGGTGGTCGGCGCGATCATCCTGACGGCATTGGCGATCGCCGCCTACTTCGTTGTCCGCGGCAGCCTGCGGCCGTTGGGCCGGGTCGAGGCGACCGCCGCGGCCATCGCGGAGGGCGAGCTACACCACCGAGTCCCGGTGCGCGGCACCGACACCGAGGTCGACCGGCTGTCCCGCTCGCTCAACAGCATGCTCACCCAGATCCAGCAGGCCTTCGCCGCCACCGAGGCCTCCGAGGCGGCCGCGCGCGAATCCGAGGCGCGGATGCGGCGTTTCGTCGCCGACGCCAGTCACGAACTGCGCACCCCGCTCACCACCATCCGCGGCTTCGCCGAGCTGTACCGGCAGGGCGCGACCGGCGATCCGGCGACGTTCATGAACCGCATCGAGCACGAGGCGCAGCGAATGGGCCTGCTCGTGGAGGACCTGCTGATGCTGGCCAGGCTCGACGCGCAACGACCCGTCGACCTGCGACCGGTCGACCTGCTCGCCATCGCGGGCGACGCCGTGCACAGCGCACGCGCGGTCGAGGAGGCGGCGGGCGAGCACCGGCCGATCACCCTCGAGATCGCCGAGGGCACCGGCACATTGGAGATCCTGGGCGACGATCACCGGCTGCGCCAGATCCTGGCCAACCTGCTCAACAACGCCCGGACGCACACACCGGACGGTACTTCGATCACGGTGCGGCTGACCCCGGCCGACGACGAGGTGCTGCTCGAGGTCGCCGATACCGGCCCCGGGTTGTCCACGGAGGAATCGGCGCGGATCTTCGAACGCTTCTACCGCGCCGACGCCTCACGTACCCGCAGCAGCGGCGGCACCGGGCTGGGGCTGTCCATCGTGGCCGCGCTGGTCGCCGCGCACGGCGGCACCGTCCGGGTGGAGCAGACGCCGGGCGGCGGCGCGACCTTCGTCGTACACCTACCGCGCGAGGTGCGGGCCGACCACGCGTGACGGCCGTCGGTTCAGTTGTCCCGACCCTGCAACCGCGCCGGGCCAGCTGATCAGACCGGCGTGACCTGGGAGACCAGCCAGCGGTTGTCGGCCTTGTCCAGCGACACCCGCACCCGGCTGCCCGAGGTGGTGCCCTGCGGCGAATCCTTGCTGGTGGTCAGCTGATTCAGGTACAGCAGCACCACGGCGTGCTCGGGATCGGCGGAGACGACACCCTCGGCCTGGGCGGTGGCCTTGACGGTGAGCTGCTTCTCCTTGGCACCCGGCGCGATGGCCTGCTCGATCAGCTTCAGGTAGTCGGCGCGGAAGTCCTCGGTGAGGTTGTCCGCGGCCTTGGGCAGTTCGGTGTCGACCGTGCCCGGCTCGTAGCTGAACATGGCGGTCACCGTGCGGCCGGCCGTGGTCAGCGCGTCGGTGCGGGCCTGCTCGGTGCGACTGTGCTCGTAGAGCTGGTAACCGCTCAGGCCGAGGATCACCGCGGCGATCAGGCCGAGGACACCGAGGCTGCCGAAAACGATCTTTGCGCGGTTCCCACTCATCCGACGAACTCCACCTTCGAGACGGTCATGCCGGTGTCGCCCTTGGTGACGGTCACCCGGAACCGGTACTGACGCTGCTGCGGCTCGGCCGCGCCGCTGTTGCTCACCGTCTGCTTCGCGGCGACGAGCACCGTGGCGGTCTTGTCGTCGGCGGAGACGATCCCCGACTCCACGACCTCGCCGTGGGAAACCACCTTGGCCTGCTTGACCACGTCCATGAACGGGTCGAGACGACCGTCGAACTCGGTCTTGAACTCGCCCGAGGCCACCGACAGGATGCGATCGATGTCCTCCTTGGCGGAGTCGGCGCGGATGGTGGTCAGGTTGACGATCGCCTGACGGGCGGTCTGGGTGTACTCCGCGCGCAGGTCCTCGTCGGCGTCGACCGAGCGGACCGCGAAGGCGGCGAAACCGGCGCCGACGACGAGCGCGAGCACCAGGACCACCGCGGCGGCGAGGGCGAAGATCCGGCCACGGCCGGTCGAGGTCACCGTGTCGGCGCTGTCGTCCTCGGGGTCGGCGTCGGGCTCCGCCGCGACGACGGACTTGTCCAGGACGACGGTCTCGTCGGCGACAGGCACGACCACGGTCTTCTCCGCGACCGCCGGAACGACAACCGCCGACGCGGCCTTGTCGGCGGCCGGCGCGGTCTCGGCCGGAGCCGCCGCGACGGACACGACCTCGGTGACCTCGGCGTCGGCTTTGCGGATGCGCACCGTGGCCTGCGTCGATTCGTCCACCGGCGGACCGGCCGACCGTGCGGCCCGCCTGCGCGGGCGGCGGTTGTCGTTGTCACTCATCGTTGCTGCTCCTCCAACATCGCCTGCCAGCTGGCCGGGACCGTGCCCGAGCCGTCGGCCGCGATGTCACCTTGCCGGTACGTTCGCCCGTCGGTGCCCAGATAGGTGCCTGTGGACGGATCATAGGGGCGCGCTGAGGCGGGGGTCACACCGCCCGTGGACGCGCCGGTCGGAGCCGAGGCCGGTGCGACCGGCTGCGGCGCGCCGAACGGCGGGTTGGTGCCCAGGGGCACGTACCCGGTCCGGCACAGTTCGGGAGTGGGCGCCCGAACGCCTGGATATTCCATACACGGGGTGTTGCGGATGCCGCGCACCTCGATCGGGGAATCCTGTGCCACCTTGCAGTACAGCCCGGGCGGGGTGTCGATCGGGCTGAAGTCGCTCGGGTCACGCCGCTCGTCGGGTGGCAAGAAGCCGGTGGTGCAGGCGGGCGGGTCGTTGAGCACGGTCATGAAGTTGACCATCGCGCCGTACTTGGTCGGTCCGCGCAAGATGGTCCGGAATGCCGCGATCAGCGGCGGGAAAACGACCAGGAGTTGTTCGACACCGGCGTGATACGTCACTCCGACCTGGCCGAGACTCACCAGATTGCTCGCCAGAATCGGCAGCGTCGGACGCAGATCCTGGAACTGCTCGTTCACCTTCTGCATCGCGGAAGGGCTGTCGTTCAACAGGTTTCGCAACGACGGATCGTGCTGGCGGAGCTGATCGGTGACGGTGGCGAGATCCGCTGTCCAGGAACGGATATTGGCGTCCGACTCGATCTGGGTGTCCAGCAGCGGGCCGATCTGATCGAGCAGCTTCTTGGTCGGTTCCACATCGGTCTCGGCCTGCTGCACCAGCAGCGACGCCGAGTCGATGAACCGCTGCAGGTCGGGGCCCGCACCGTTGAACGCCTTGAACGCCTCGTCGATCACCTGACGCAGCCGGGTATCGGCGACGGTCGAGAGCAGCCTGTCGGTCTGATCGAGCAGCGACCCGACATCCTGGGGCAGCCTGGTGCGCTCCACCGGGATCACCGAGCCGTCGTACAGGTCGCCGGGGCCCGCATCGGCCTCGGGCACCAGATCGACGTACTGCTCACCGATCGCCGACACACTGCGGATCCAGGCGATCGAGTCCGCGGGCACCTTGTAATCGCTGTCGATCGACAGATCGGCCTCTACCCCGGCCTGGGTGAGCCGGACCGCCTCCACCTTGCCGACATTGGTGCCGCGGTAGGAGACGTTCGCGGTCGGATACAGCCCGCCGGTGGCGGCGAGCTGAACGGTCACACCGTAGCGGCCGATGCCGAACATCGCGGGTATCTGGATGTACGTCCCGCCCATCACGACGAGACCGACCACGGTGAGGACCGAGAAGATCGCGAGCTGAATGCGGACGAACCTGGTGAGTTTCATCGACCCGCACCTTCCTGGCCGGGCAGCGGCACGGTGATTCCGGGAATGGAGGGCAGGCCGGGGATCGCCGGTAGTCCGGGCAGTGTCGGCGTCGGTGCCGCACTGGGTGCGGGCGTCGGCGGGAGCTGGGTCGGGTCGCCGGCGTCGGTCGCGGTAGTGGGCGCGAAAGAACCGAGCACGCCCTCGACACCGCCGAAGCGACCCCCGAGCGGAGTGCCGGTGAGCCAGTTGGTGTCCAGTCGCCTACCGGTCAGGTCGAAGGTGATGAAGAGGTTGAGGTAGTCACCCTTGATCGCGTTGCCGATATTCCGCATGGGGAAGGGGAAGGTCGGCAGAATGCGCATCGACGCGATGAGGTTGGTGCCGGTGTTCGCCAACGTTTCCAGCACCGGGCCGAGGCTGGCCAGGTTGGCCTTCAGGTCGTCGCCACTGGTCTGGATGATCCGCTCGGTGACATCGCCGAGTTCACCCAGCGCGGTGATCGCCCTGGTGATGTTGGCAGTGCGGTCGGCGAGCGCGGTCAGCGCGGGGTGGATCTCGTCGATCGCGCGGGCCAGCACGTCCTTCTGGTCGGCGAGGTTCCCCGCGAGCCGGTCCAGGCCTGCCATCGCGGCGATGATGTTGCCGGTCTGCTTCTCCAAGCCGGTGGTGAGCGTGTTGAGTTGCGGCAGCAGGTCCGCAATCTCGGTCTCGCGACCGTTGAGCGCCGCATTCAGCTCCTTGGTGATGGTCTCGAGCTGAGCGATGCCGCCGCCGTTGAGCACCACCGACAGCGAGGAGAGCACCTGCTCGGTGGTCGGGTACGCCCCGGCCCGCTCCAGCGGGATCACGTCGTTGTCACGCAGCTGACCTTCGGGGGGCGTAGTGGTAGGCGCGGACAGCTCGACGTGATTGCTGCCGAGGAGACTGGTCTGACCGATCTTGGCGATCGCGTTGGCGGGTAGTTTCACCTCGGGATTCAGCGATACCGTGACCAGCGCGTGCCAACCCTCGACCTCGATCCCGGTGACATTGCCGACCTCGACATCGTCTACCCGCACCGGCGAATTCCGGGTCAGCGTGGTGACATTGGGCATCTGGATCCGCACGGTGTACGAACCGGGGCCGGTGCCCTCCGAACCCGGCATGGGTAGCGAGTTCAGGCCGTCCCACTGACAGCCGGTCGCGCCGAGCGTCACGGCGACGCCCACCGCCAGCCCGGCGAGCATTCGTTGGGGCCTCATCGTTGTCCTCCTGGAACCGCGAGTCCGGCGAGACCGTTCGGCACGCCGACCGGTGCCGTCGGGGGCACGCGCGAGGGATCCACCTGCGCTTCCAGACTCGGCGGGCTGTACGTCAACTGGCCGGGCAGGGCTGTCGTGCCGCTGACCGGGTTGAGCATGATCGGCGCGTAGTTCATCGCCAGCGAGCTGATCACCGGGGCCAGGAATTCCGCGCACAGATCCGCCGACCGATTCGAGTCGTTCATCTCGAGCGCGCGGATGGAACCGCAGAGGAAACTCAACGGATCGGCCGTATTGTTCAGTGCCACAGAGCCGCTCAGCGCACCCTGGGCCGGCTGGTAGATCTGATAGAAGTTCACCAGCGCGGTCGGCGCGGAATGCAGCAGCCGTTCGATCTCCGGCCGCTTGTCGACCAGCGTCTGGGTGACATCGGCGAGTCGCGCGACACCCTCGGTGAGTTCGGCGCCGCTGCCGTCGAGGAAGCGCTTCACGTCCGCGAGCGCCACATCCAGACTGTCCAGGCCGGCACCGAGTTCCTCCGACGCACCGGCGAGCACCGAGGCCACCGAGGCCAGGCGGCCGCCGAACTGCACGATCTGCTCGTTGCTCGCCGAGAGCACCTCGACGAACTTCTGCAGGTTGCGGATGGTGCCGAAGAGGTCGGTGCGCCCGTCGGACAACGTCGTCAGCGTCGCCGACAGTTCACGCAGGGTGTCGCGGAACTTCTGGCCGTTGCCGTCGAGGTTGTTCGCGGCGGTGTCGACGAAGCGCCCGAAGGAACCCTGCTCGTCGTCCCCGACGGGTCCGAGCGCTGTCGCGAGATTGGACAGCTCGGCCTTGATGTCGTCCCACTCCACCGGAACCGCGGTGCGCTCGATCGGAATCTGCGCACCGTCGGCCAGCTTCGGGCCACCCTCGTAGGCGGGCGCCAACTGGATGAACCTGGCCGACACCAGCGAGGGCGCGATGAGCACGGCGCGCGCGTCGGCGGGCAGGTCGATGCCGCGGTCGACGGACATCCGCACCTGCACCCGGCCCTCACCGGGCTCGATCGCGTCGATCGAGCCGATCTTCACACCCAGCATCCGCACCTCGTCGCCCGCGTACAGGCCGGTGGTCGAGGTGAACGCGGCGGTGATCTTGGTCTTCCCGATGCCGAGGCTGAAGTAGACCCCGACCGCGACCAGTCCGACGATCACCACAACGGCGACCGCCAGCGTCCAACGTGGCACGCCACGAACTTTCGATGCGATGTTCATCGCGGCGGGTCCTCCTCGGAAGGCAAGATGCTCGGCGGCGCCGGATGGGTGAGGTAGTCGAGCAGGTCCTGCGGCACATGCTCAGGCCAGACGAGCGCGTCGACCAGCGGGCGCAGCGTGGTACTCGTCGCGTTCACCACGTAGGCGTTGAACCACGGGCCGCTGCCGACCTGCTCGCCCAGCGCCGAGGCGTAGGGGCCGATGTTCTCGAGCGCTTGGGTCAGGTTCTCCTTGTTGCGCTGCAACAGGCCGAGCACCGAATTGAGCCGGTCCAGTGTCGGTTTCATCTGCGCCTCGTTGTCGGCGACCAGCCCGGAGAGCTGCTTGGCGACCGAGTCGACGTAGACGATGAGCTGGTTGATGGCGGCGCGACGGTTGTCGAGTTCGCCGAGCAGGTTGTTGCCGTCGAGCAGCAGCGCGTTGAGCTGCGAACTACGGTCGGCCAGGATCCTGGTGACGTTCTGCGCCCTGCCGAGCAGATCGGTCAGCGCCTGGTCCCGCGTATTGATGCTGCGCGAGAGCGCGGTGACACCGTCGAGTGCGTTGCGCAGCGGGCCGGGGGTGTCGGCGAAGGCCGCCGAGAGGGCGTCCAGGGTCTGGTCGATCTGATCCATGTCGAGATCGCGGACGGTGCCGCCGAGATCGCTGAGCGCCTCGTTGAGCGAGTACGGCGAGGTGGTCCGCTCGAGCGGGATGGTGTCCGAGGTACCCAGCGCACCCGGTCCCGTCGGCACCACGTCCAGGGACTTGCGCCCGAGCACCGTGTTGGTCTTGATCGCGGCGGATGTCTTCTCGCCGAGCACGATCGACTCGTCGAGAGTGAACTTCACCAGCACCTTCGAACCATCGAGCGACACCTTGTCGACTTCGCCGGAACGCACGCCGGCCACATGCACCGGGTCGCCCGGTACCAGCCCGCCCGCATCGACGAAGAACGCGGTGAACGTCGCACCGGAACGGAGGAACGGCAACTTGGTGTATTGCAGGGTGGCGAGCGAGATCGTCACCGCCAGCACGATGCCGACGACGCCGATGGTGACGGCCGATGATTTCTTCTCACTCATTCGGCGTACACCTTCCGGTAGCCTGCGAACCCGGGATTCTCACTTCCATCGTCTGACCATTCGGGCCGTCGACCAGGAGAACGGTGCCGCAAATGTACAGCTGCAGGAACGCGCCGTAAGAGCCGATGCGAACCAGTTGCTTATAGGTCTCCGGCAGTCGCTCGAGCACCCATTGGAGATCGTCGGAGCCGTTGTCGAGGTTGGTGGCCAGCCTGCCGGTCTGCTCGATGGTGTTGCGCAGGTCGGGGCGGGCGGTGGTCAGCAGGTCGTTGAGTTCCTTCGTCGCACCGGCGATACGAGGCAGGGCGGCGCCGATCGGATCGCGTTCGGCGGCCAATCCGCTGACCAGACGCTGCAATTCGTCGATCGTGGTGGTGAACTGTTCGTCGCGATCGTCGATGGTGGCCAGCACCGTGTTCAGATTGTCGATCACGCTGCCGATCAGGGCATCGCGGTCGGCGAGGGTCTTGGAGAAGTTGCCACCGCTGTTGAGCAGCGAGACCAGCGTGCCGCCCTGGCCCTGGAAGATCTGCAGCAGCGCCGAGGTCAGGTCGTTGACCTGGCCCGGATCCAGACCACGGAGCAGCGGCTTGAACGCACCGAGCAGCAGGTCCAGGTCCAGCGCGGGCGTGGTCTGCTCCTTGCCGATGGTGGCGCCGTCGGGCAGCCGACGGGGCGAGCCGGGGCCTTCCAGCAGCTCCACGTACCGGTCACCGACCAGGTTCTCGTACTTGATCGCCAGCCGAGTGCTGGCGAGCAGCGCGTACTTGGTGTCCACGTCGAACTCGACATGGGCGAGATCGTCGTCGCCGACCTTCACCGAGGTCACCGAGCCGACCGGCACACCCGCGATCCGCACCTTCGCCCCCGGCAGCATGCCGGAGGAACTGGTGAACACCGCCTTGTAGCTGTTCTCGCTGGAGAATCGCGCCTGACTCAGCACGATCGCCAGGCCGGCGAATACCAGGGTCATCACCACGGTGAAGATCGCGAGCTTGACCGTCGTCGCCGTGTTTCTCACCGTGTCACTCCCGGCAGTCCTTCCAGCAAGAGCTGGATAACCTTTGGTGCGTTCAATTCGGGCCCCGCGGTACGCGGTGTGTACGGCGCGCCCTGGCTGGTGTCGGTCACCACGAAGTTCGAGTGGCTCTCCGGCACCCGGTCCACCACGCCCTCGCAGTGCGGTCCACCGGTGGCGTTCACCTTGGGCAGATCCTGGGGGTAGGTGTAGGGCTTCTGGCCGGGCATGAACGAGGCGTGCATGCCGACACCGGGCACCACGCCGCCGAATACCTCGTCGGCCAGCGGCATGAGCGGGCCGAGTCCATCGATGATGCAGCGCAGCGCGGGCGCGTAGTCGAACAGCAGACTGGTCGTCGGCCGCAGCAGGTCGAGCGCGGTGACGAGGTTGGATTCGTTCTCCCGCAACACCGCACCGGTGGTGTCCGACAGTCCGATCACGTTCACCAGCACATCGTCGAGCTGACCTTGCAACTCCGACAACGTGTTCGAGGTGACCGTGGCATTGTCCACGGTGCGCAGCAGCGCGCCGGAGGCATCGGCGTAGATATCGGACACCTGGGCCGTCTTGTCCAGATCCTGCTGCAGGGTGGGCAGATACGGGTTGAGCTCGCGCAGGTAGCGGTCCGAGCTCACCAGCAGTTCACCCAGCTTGTCGCCGCGGCCCTGCAGTGCGGTGCCGAGCGCGGTGAGCGTGGCGTTCAGCTTCTCCGGCTCCACCTGGGCCAGCACATCGGACAGGTGCTGGAACAGCGTGTTGAATTCGACGGTCACCGAGCTCACCGCCACCGTGCTACCCGGCGCCAGCGCCGTGGCGGACGGCTGCTCGGGGATGACGAAATTCACGTACTTGGCGCCGAACACCGTGGTCGAGCGGATGTCGACGCCGGAGTTGGCGGGCACCAGCTTCAGCTGGTCGGGGTCTACTTCCAGCCGCAGCTGAGCACCGTCGTCGTGCAAGTCGATCTCGGTGACCCGGCCGATCTCGACACCGCGCACCTTCACCTTGGCATCGGCGTCGAGCACCAGACCCGTACGTGGCGCGTCGACCAGCACCACAGCGGTATTGGTGAACGCGCCCTGGAACAGTGCGAACGCGAGCGAGGCGCCCGCGACGAGCAAGCCGACCAGTGCGAGCGCGGCGAGCTTGCGCCCGAGCCCGCCCTGCAGTGCGGCAACGAACCGATTGGTATCCATCGCGCTATCCCGAGAGGTGGAAGTTGCCGGAGGTGCCGTAGATGGCCAGCGAGAGCAGCAGCGTCACTGTGACGACCGCGACCAGCGAGGCCCGCACCGCGTTACCGACCGCGACACCGACGCCCACCGGACCACCGGCGGCGGTGAAGCCGAAGTAGGTGTGGATCAGCATGATGGCCAGCGCCATGACGATCGCCTGCGCGAACGACCACAGGATGTCGCTCGGGATCAGGAAGGTCGAGAAGTAGTGGTCGTAGACACCGGCGGACTGACCGTAGATCACCACCGTCGCGAAACGGCTGGCGAGGAACGAGGCGACCACCGCGAGCGCGTAGAGCGGGATGATCGCGATCAAGCCCGCCAGCACCCTGGTGCCGACGAGGAACGGGATCGGCCGGATCGCCATCGATTCCAGCGCGTCGATCTCCTCGGCCACCCGCATCGCGCCCAGCTGGGCGGTCGCGCCTGCGCCGATGGTGGCGGCCAGGCCGATGCCGGAGATCACCGGCGCGGCGATGCGCACATTGATGAAGGCCGCGAAGAAGCCGGTGAGCGCCTCGACACCGATATTGCCGAGCGAGCTGTAGCCCTGCACCGCGATGGTGCCACCCGCCATCAGCGTCAGGAAGCCGACGATCACCACGGTGCCGCCGATCACCGCCAGTGCGCCACTGCCCATGCTGATCTCGGCGATGAGCCGAATGGTCTCGGTGCGGTAGTGCATCAGCGCGCGGGGCACCGAGCCGAGCGCCTTGACGAAGAAGATCGCCTTCTCACCGAGAGAATCCACGGATTTCGACGCGCGCTCGAAACGGCGGACCGTACGCGGGAACTTACTGCGAACAATAAATGCCATTTCGGTCACCGCACCGTGAGGTTCAGGCCGATCGCGGTGGCGACGACATTCACCACGAACAGTGCCATGAAGGCGAATACGACCGTTTGGTTCACCGCGTCACCGACACTCTTCGGTCCGCCTTTCACCTGCAGCCCGAGATAGCAGGCGACCATTCCGGCGATCAAACCGAACAGGCCTGCCTTGACCTCGGAGAGGATCAACTCGGGCAGACTCGTCAGCAGCGGAATGCCGTTGACGAACGCGCCCGGGTTCACGCCCTGCAGGAATACCGAGAAAGCGAAGCCGCCGACGATGCCGACCGTGCACACGAGGCTGTTGAGCATCAGGGCGACGAACATCGAGGCGAAAACGCGTGGCACGACCAGCCGGCTGATCGGGTCGATGCCGAGCACCTTCATCGCGTCGATCTCTTCGCGGATGGTGCGGGCGCCGAGGTCGGCGCAGATCGCGGTGGCGCCGGCGCCGGCCACGATCAGCACCGTGACGATGGGTCCGACCTGCGTGACGGCGCCGAACGCGGCGGCCGCCCCGCTCAGATCGGCGGCACCGATCTCGCGCAACAGGATGTTGAGGGTGAAGACCACCAGCACCGTGAACGGAATCGCCACCAACAGCGTCGGCACGATCGAGACACGAGCGACGAACCACGACTGGTCGACGAACTCACGCCACTGGAACCGCCGAGTGACGGTGGCCTTGGCCACGTCCGCGCCGAGTTCGAAGAATCCGCCGACCGCCCGCAACGGGACAGCAAGGAGGTCGTTCACGCGACCACCTCCTTCTCAGACGGGCGGACCATTCGATCCGCGTACCCGTACTTCACCGCCACCCCGTTCTGAAGACTGCCCAAAGACTAGAACATGTTCCTGTTGACGTCTGGCGTTTGGCGAGACTTTTACCAGTGCATTTTCGAGAAATATGCCGTCAAAACTGAAACGAAACCTTACCGAACATCCGCTACCTCCTGTGAGGCGTCACACACCTCGACGCTCATGTCTACCAATAGCTGGACCGACGTTCAACACAACACGGCAGACATGAACGCCCCGGCTCACGGCGGGCCAACATCCGGCAAACCGCGCTGCCGGAAAATCAGCCGAGATCGCGGAGCGCGCGGGCCGAGAACGTGTGGTCGGCGGGCCGCTCGGCAAAGTAGCCGTGCAGCGTCGAGGCGAGGTCTTCCTCGGACCATTCGGCGCCGGCGGCGTCGAAGCGGGCCTCCACCTCGGGAGCCGCCATCAGGGCGACCATCGGGCCGTAGACGACGAAGACCTGACCGTTCACCGCGTCGGCGGCGGGCGAGGCGAGGTAGGCGACGAGCTTGGCCACGTGCTCGGGTGCGAGCGGGTCGACCGAACCCTCGGGCGCCTCGGAGAACACGGCCTCGGTCATCGCGGTCCTGGCCCGGGGGCAGATCGCGTTGGACCGCACGCCGAAGCGGGACAGGCCACGCGCGGCCGACAGCGTCAGCGCGGTGATACCCGCCTTCGCGGCGCCGTAGTTGGCCTGGCCTTCCGGCCCGAGCAGCCCGGCCTCCGAGGAGGTGTTGACCAGCCGGCCGTAGACCGGCGCACCCGCGGCCTTGGACGCCGCGCGCCAGTAGGCGCCGGCATTGCGCGAGAGCAGGAAGTGACCGCGCAGGTGCACGGCGATCACCGCGTCGAAGTCCTCGTCGGACATGTTGAACAGCATGCGGTCGCGGGTGATGCCCGCGTTGTTGACGACGATGTCGAGGCCGCCGAGGGATTCCTGCGCGGTCGCGATGAGCGCGTCGGCCGTCGAGCGCTCGGCGATACTGCCGCCGACGAACTCCGCCTTGCCGCCGAGCTCGCGAATCGCGGAGATGGTCTCGGCCGCGGCATCCTCGGTGAGGTCGTTGACGACGACCGCCGCGCCCGCGGCCGCCAGCGCGAGGGCTTCGGCCCGGCCGAGCCCGGCGCCGGCACCGGTGACGATCGCGACCCGGCCGTCCAGTGAAGTCTGCATCACACTCATCGGGCCGACTTTAGAACGTGTTTCACTATCCGACAAGAGCCGATCACGCCAACCTCAGCGCGGCCTTGGGACACTGCGCCACCGCTTCCTCGGCGTCGGCGACGCGATCGGCGGCCACATCACCCTCGAGCACGTGCAGCTGATCGTCGTCATCGAGTTCAAACATGTCAGGGGCGATTCCTACACACACGCCGTTCGCTTCACACCGGTCGAAATCGACGATGATCTTCATGAGAACTTCCTTCCAAGCGGTCTCCGCGACACTAACCCAGACAGCACGGCCCGCGCGGCGGAACAGCTGTCCATTCACTGTCAATACTGGAACATGTTCCAGTCGGTATGCAATGATCGGTTTCGGCGGGGCCCATCCCCTGCGCCCCGCCGCGTCCGTTTTCGCAGCAGAGACCGAGGTAGGGACCCATGCGCGTCGCGTATACGCCGCAGCAGGAAGAATTGCGCGCCGAGCTGCGCGAATATTTCGCCCGGCTGATGACCCCGGAACGACGCGCCGCGCTGAGCCTGCAGACCGGCGAGTACGGCGAGGGCAATGTCTACCGCGAGGTCGTGCGCCAGATGGGCCGCGACGGCTGGCTGACGCTGAGCTGGCCGAAGGAGTACGGCGGCCAGGACCGCACGACGATGGATCAGCTGATCTTCGTCGAGGAAGCCGCCATCGCCGGCGCGCCCGTCCCGTTCCTCACCCTGAACTCGGTCGCGCCGACGATCATGCAGTACGGCACCGAGGAGCAGAAGAAGTTCTTCCTGCCCAAGATCGCCTCCGGCGAGCTGCACTTCGCCATCGGCTACTCCGAGCCGGGCGCGGGCACCGACCTGGCCTCGCTGCGCACCGCCGCGGTCCGCGACGGCGACGACTTCGTCATCAACGGCCAGAAGATGTGGACCAGCCTCATCGCCTACGCCGACTACATCTGGCTGGCGGTGCGCACCGATCCGACGGCCAAGAAGCACAAGGGCATCACGATGTTCATCGTGCCGACCGATGTCGAAGGGTTCTCCTGGACGCCGGTGCACACGATGGCCGGACCCGACACCAGCGCCACCTACTACCAGGACGTGCGGGTCCCCGCCTCGTCGATGGTCGGGCCGGAGAACGGCGGCTGGTCGCTGATCACCAACCAGCTCAACCACGAGCGCGTCGCGCTGACCTCGGCCGGGCCACTCTCGCTCGCGGTCAACCAGACGGTGCAGTGGGCGCGCGAGACCACCGGTTCCGACGGCAAGCGGGTGATCGACCAGGAGTGGGTGCGCCTCAACCTGGCTCGCGTCTACGCCAAGGTCGAATACCTCAAGCTGCTGAACTGGGAGATCGCCAGCCGCGCCGACCAGGGCGGCGAGGCCGCGCCGAAGCCGTGGGACGCCTCCGCGTGCAAGGTCTACGGCACCGAGCTGGCCACCGAGGCCTACCGCCTGCTGATGGAAGTCGTCGGGTCGCACGGTTACCTGCGCCAGGACTCCCCCGGCGCGGTGATGCTCAGCAGGCTCGAGCGGATGCACCGGGCCGCGCTGATCCTCACCTTCGGCGGCGGCACCAACGAGGTGCAGCGCGACATCATCGCCATGACCGCCCTGCGCCAGCCCGCGTCCGCCCGCTGATCCCGAAAGCCGGTATCCCCTCATGGATTTCACCCCCACCGAAGCCCAGACCGATCTCGCCCGGCTGACCGGCGAGATCTGCGCCAAGCTCGTCACCGCCGACCGCCTGCGTGAACTCGACACCGCGGGCCGCTACGACGAACAGCTCTGGAAGTCGCTCGCCGAGACCGGCGTGCTGGCCGCTGCCCTGCCGGAAGACTTGGGCGGCAGCGATTTCGGCATGCTCGAACAGACCGCGATCCTGCGTGAACTCGGCCGCGTCGTCGCCGCGGTGCCCTACCTGTGGTCGATCGTCGTCGGCGCGGGCGCGCTGGCGAAGTTCGGCGATGCAGAGCAGCGGCAGCTGGCCGCGCGGGCGGGCGCGGGCGAGGTCGTGCTGACCGCAGCGCTCGCCGAGGAACTGCGCGCGACCACCGCCGCGCCGGGCATCGTCGCCGAGTCCGCGGGTGCGGGCTGGACGCTGACCGGTACCGCGACCACCGTCGCGTACGCCGACCGCGCCGAGCGAATCCTGGTGCCCGCCATCACGTCCAATGGTGTCGGCGTCTTCGTGGTCGACCCGGACCACGCGTCGGTCACCCGCACCGCCCAGCAGGTCGTCGACCTGAGCCCGGAGTTCGTCGTCGAGCTCGCCGCGACCCCGGCCGCGCTGCTCGGCACCGTCGAGTCCGGCGCCGACATCCTCACCTGGCTGCGCGAACACGCCTGGCTCGGCCTCTCGGCCCTGCAGCTCGGCACCCTGGAGCGCGCGCTCGAGCTGACCGCCGAGCACACCCGCACCCGCGAGCAGTTCGGCAAGCCGATCGGCTCGTTCCAGTCCGTCGCCCAGCGTCTCGCCGACGCCTACATCGACATCGGCGGCCTGCGCCTGACAGTCACCCAGGCCGCCTGGCGCCTGTCCGAGGACCTCCCCGCCGCCGAGTCCATCCACATCGCCAAGTTCTGGGCAGCCGACGCGGGCCACAAGGTCGCCCACACCGTCGTCCACGTCCACGGCGGCCTCGGCATCGACCGCGACCACATCGTCCACAACTACTTCACCGCCGCCAAACACCACGAATTCGCCCTCGGCGGCGCCACTCCCCACCTCCTCGCCCTGGGCGCGGAACTGGCGAGCTGACCGCACACACAACGAAGTCGGGGCCCGTGCAGATCGACTCGCGATCCGCACGGGCCCCGACCTCGTTGTGCTGCTTCAAGTGCGAGTGCCGTGGGGCGTTATCGCGCGAAGCGGACGAGTTCCTTCGCGGTGGCCGGCACGTCGAGGTGCCCCTGACACACAGCGAGCACGAACTCCTCAGCGCGATCCACGTCGAATGTCTCGTCGAGCGGGGCTCCGTTGAGGTGCAAGAACACCCAGGTCGCGTACCAAGCGAGCCGCTTGTTCCCGTCGACCAGGCCATGATTGCGGGCGAGTGATTCCATCAGCGCGGCGGCCTTCTGCCACACGTCGGGATACGCGTCCTGCCCGAAAACGCTCGACTGGGGCCGCGCCAATGCGGAATCGAGCAGCCCGTAGTCACGGACGTCCGGAGTACCGAGCCGCTGTGCCAAGCTCAGCAGCTCCGACAACGTCAGATACTGCATCAGGCAAGCCGCCGGTTCAGCTCTTCACTGACCCGGAGCACATGATCTGCCGCCTCGTTGAACAGTCGCGCCCGCTCGTTGATCGCCGCGACAACCGCATCGTGCGCAAACTGCTGCATACTCCGCCCTTCAGCTTCGGCGCGCTGCCTGAGCGCATCCAGTTCCTCATCGGTGAATCGCACGTTGAGACCAGCCATGGCCCGATGGTACCGCGTGGTACCAGCCGGTTCTACAGGTTTACGCTTGCGCCATCGTTCGTCAGGCCGAACTTGAATCGACAAGGTCGCCAGATTCCCCGACATTGCCGATAGCACCCGAAGGCCCGGAGGTCAGGTAGCGCTGGAGGGTCGGCGCGATGTCGGTGACTATTTGCGACGGTGTCAGCTCGACCACCGGGGGGATGCGCAGGACGTAGCGGCACAGGGCCAGGCCGAGGAGTTGGGTGACGATGAGGGCGGCGCGGCGGGGGGCGTCGGCGGGGGTGCCGAAGCGGAGGACGGCGGGGAGGACCTGGTCGGCGAAGATCTCGCGGAAGCGGGCGGCCACCGCGTCGTCGGTGATCGAGGAGCGGAGCAGGATCAGCAGGACGGTGTTGTCGTTCTCCTCCCAGATGGTGAGGAATCGGCGGATCAGCAACTCCCCCATGGTGTCCGGGTCCGCGGCGCCGAGGTCGGGGAGGTCGAGGTCGATCTGGGCCGCGGCGGCGAAGAGGCCGTCCTTGGAGCCGAAGTAGCGCATGACCATCGACGGGTCGATCGCGGCGTCGGCGGCGATGGCGCGGATGGTCGCCTTCGCGTAGCCGTCGGCGGCGAAGCGGGCGCGCGCGGCGGCGAGGATGGCGGCGCGGGTGGCGTCCGAGCGGCGGGCCGGGGTCTCCTGGTCGGCGGAAGTCATGCCAACGAGTGTAGGCCAACAACTGTTGACTTTCCGCGACGGGCAGGTCTACCGTTATGCCTACAAGCGTTGGCAAACAAGCGTTGACCAGGAGTCGCAATGTCCGCCACCCCACTGCCCGAAGCCACCTCCGTCGTCATCGTCGGCGCGGGCCCCGCCGGTCTCACCGCCGCGATCGTGCTCGCCGAAGCGGGCGTCGACCACATCCTCATCGATCGACTGAGCGAGGGCGCCAACACTTCCCGCGCCGCGGTCGTGCACGCCAGGACGCTGGAGGTCCTCGACGAACTCGGCATCGCGAAGGAACTCCTCGCGCGCGGTATCCAGGTTCCCACCTTCAAGGTGCACGACGGCCCGAAAACGTTGGCCACCGTCGAATTCGGTGACCTGCCGACCGCCCACCCCTACACGCTGATGATCCCCCAGGACGTCACCGAGCAGGTCCTGCTCGACCGGCTGCACGAGCTGGGCGGCACTGTCCACCGGCCGCTCACCGTCGAGCGGGTCAGCGACGAGAACGGCCGTGTCACCGTCGAATACACCACCGCCGACAACACGGCGGGCACCATCACCGCCGACTACGTGATCGGCGCCGACGGCATGCACAGCGTGGTGCGCGAACAGGCGGGCATCGGCTTCACCGGCGACACCTACCCCGCGTCGTTCATCCTGGCCGATGTGCGGATGAGCTGGCCGACGCCGCGAACCGAAGTCTCGCTGCATCTTTCACCGGAGGGCGTCACCGTCGTCGCGCCGCTGCCCGATCCGGAGCAGGAGCGGTACCGCGTCGTTGCCACCGTGGACGAGGCACCGGAGCACCCCACCCGTGACGACATCCAGACCCTCCTCGACGCCCGCGGGCCGGCGGGCGAGGTCCACGTCGACGAGGTGCTGTGGAGCTCACGCTTCCGCGTACACCACCGCGTCGCCGACCACTACCGCGCGGGCCGCATCCTGCTCGCGGGCGACGCCGCGCACGTCCACAGCCCGGCGGGTGGGCAGGGCATGAACACCGGCATCCAGGACGCCGCGATGCTCGCCGGGCTGCTGGCGAAAGTGGCTGCCGGCGCGCCGGATTCGCTGTTGGACGAGTACGAGACCGTACGCAGGCCGGTCGCTCTCGACGTCGTCGCCTTCACCGACCGGATGACCCGCATGGCCACCCTCCAGTCGGCCCCGGCCCGCACCCTGCGCAATACCGCGATGCGCCTGCTCACCGGCATCCCCGCGGTCCGCGGCAAACTGGCCTACCAGCTCGCCGAACTCGGCAACCGCTGAAAAGCTATGGGCCCTTCCGGCGACATTGCCGGAAGGGCCCATTGCTGTACGAACCCGCTACGCGGAGCCCGCGTCGGCGTGCTCGTCGGCAGGCCGCTCGTCGGTCTGCGACTTGGCCCACCGGTAGTCCGGCTTGCCCGCGGGCGAGCGCTTGATCTCGTCGACGAACCACAGGCTGCGCGGCTGCTTGTACGACGCGATCTCCTGGGTGAGCACCGGCTTCAGATCGGCCAGGGTCGGGCGCTTACCGCCGCGACACTGCACCACCGCGACCACCCGCTGACCCCAGCGCGCGTCCTCGACGCCGACGACCAGCGCGTCGAAGATGTCCGGATGCGCCTTGAGCGCGCCTTCGACCTCTTCGGGGTAGATCTTCTCGCCACCACTGTTGATGCTCACCGAACCACGGCCGAGCATGGTGACGGTGCCGTCCTCCTCGACGCGCGCGTAGTCGCCGGGGATCGCGTAGCGAATCCCGTTGAACTCCTTGAACGTCGCGGCCGACTTGACCTCGTCCTTGTAGTACCCGAGCGGGATGTGGCCGCTGCGCGCCAGCAGACCGACGACGCCGGAACCCGGCTCGACCGGATTGCCTTCCTCGTCGAGCACCTGGGTGGCCGCGTCGATCTTCACCCGCGGGCCGCCGGTGTGGGTCTGGCCCTTGGCGATCGTCGCCAGGCCACCGAAGCCGGTTTCCGAGGAACCGATGGAGTCGGTGAGCAGGCGGTTGGGCAGCAGCTCGAGGAACTTGTCCTTGAGCGGCGGCGAGAACAGCGCCGCGCTGCTGGCGAGCACGTACAGCGACGAGAGGTCGTAGGGCTCACCGGTTTCCGGGTTCCCCTCCTCCAGCGCGTCGAGCATCGGGCGCGCCATCGCGTCGCCGGTGATGAAGATCAGGTTGATCTTGTGCTTGTCGACGGCCTGCCAGACGCCGTGGCCGCTGAACTCGGGGATCATCACGGCCTTGCCGCCGCCGAACAGGCTGTGGAACGTCGCCCACTGCGCGCCGCCGTGGATCATCGGCGGAATCGGGAAGCGCACCATCTGCGGGTTGGCCGCGCCGATCTTGGCCAGCTCCCACTCGTCCTTGGTGTACTCGCCGGTGATGAAGTTGATGCCGGCGCCGAGCACCCGCCAGACGTCCTCGTGCCGCCACATCACGCCCTTGGGCAGGCCGGTGGTGCCGCCGGTGTACAGCATGTAGATGTCGTCGGGCGAGCGCTCGCCGAAGTCGCGCTCACCGGAGGAGGCGGCCAGCGCCGCCTCGTACTCCACCGTGCCGGGCGCGGTCGGCCCCTCGGTGCCGTCCTCGACGACGAGCACGGTCTTCAGGCCGGGCACCTTCGCGCGGACCGCTTCGACCTTGTCGGTGTAGCGGCGCTCGTGGATCAGCGCGACCATGTCGGAGTTGTCGAAGATGTGCAGTAACTCGTTCTCGACGTAGCGGTAGTTGACGTTGATCATCACCGCCCGCGCCTTGAAGATCGCCACCATCGCTTCGACGGCTTCGACGGTGTTGCGGGAGTAGATTCCGACTTTGTCGCCGGGCTGCACACCCTGTTCCAGCAGGTAGTGGGCCAGCTTGTTGGCCCGCTCCTCCAGTTCGGCGTAGGTCGACTCGCGATGTTCGCCGACCAGCACGATCCGGTCGGGCATCAGGTCGACGGCGTGTTCGACGAGATCGGCTATGTTGTAGCTCACAGGAACAAAAATAGAACGTGTTACTGTTTCTGACAAGGCTCGAACGTCAGGAGATATCGAATGGCCCACTGTCTGGTCGAGAAGCGAGACCACGTCCTCATCGTCACCATGAACCGGCCGGAGGCGCGCAACGCTCTCTCGGGCGAGATGATGGCGATCATGCGCGACGCCTGGGACCAGGTGGACAGCGATCCCGATATCCGCGTCGCGATCCTCACCGGCGCGGGCGGCGCGTTCTGCGCGGGGATGGACCTGAAGGCGATGAGCTCGCAGCATCCGGGGGACACCGCCTCCGCAGGCAGCTGGGACCCGGCCTACCTCCCCGCGCTGCTGAAGGGGCGGCGACTGGCCAAGCCGCTGATCGCGGCAGTCGAGGGCCCGGCCATCGCCGGTGGCACCGAGATCCTGCAGGGCACCGACCTGCGCGTGGCCGGGGAAAGCGCCAAGTTCGGCGTCTCCGAGGCCCGCTGGGGCCTGTTCCCGCTCGGCGGTTCCGCGGTGCGGCTGGCCCGGCAGATCCCGTACACGGTGGCCGCTGACCTGCTGCTGACCGGTCGGCACATCACTGCCGCCGAGGCCAAGGAGATCGGCCTGATCGGCCACGTGGTCCCCGACGGAACCGCCCTCGACAAGGCCATGGCGCTGGCCGGCCAGATCGCCGACAACGGCCCTCTCGCCGTCCAGGCGATGCTGCGCACGCTGCGCGAAACCGAGGCGATGCCGGAGAACGAGGCGTTCCCTATCGAGGCGAAGATCGGCATGGAGGTGTTCAGGTCAGCCGATGCCAAGGAAGGGCCGCGCGCCTTCGCGGAGAAGCGCAAGCCGAACTTCACCGGGCAGTAGTCACCGCGGACAGGGCGCGAGCCATCCGCCTCGCGCCCTGTTCGGCCGGGTGCCTACGCGCCCGGGTAGTTCATGTAGAACGGCTCCCACTGGTGACCGTCGGGGTCGAGGAACGTGCGGCCGTGCATGCCCACCTGGGCCTCCTGGGCGCGCTTGTCCTCGTTGGTCTGCTCGGTCGCGCCCGCGGCGACGGCCGCGTCGGTCAGCGCGTCGACCTCCTCGGCGCTGGCCAGCGAGAGCGCGTAGCCCGCGGCGGCGGTGTTGATCGTGTCGGCGATCGGGCGCGTGCTGAAGGTCGAGAAGAAGGGCTTGGTCAGCAGCATCAGGCAGATGTTGTCGTCGATGACGATGCACGACGCGTTCTGATCGGTGAAATCCTCGTTGACCTTCCAGCCGAGCGCCTCGTAGAAGCTCTTCGAGCGGTCGAGGTCGGCGACGGGGAGGTTGATGAAGATCATCTTGCTGCTCATGGGTGTCAGCCTTTCGGGAACGTCGTTGCGGTCTCGTTCATGTAGACGCCGCGCGGCCCGCCGATTCATCGACGGACGGTGAAGTTCGCGAAATTTCGATGGTCCGTTTTCTCCTCTGTCGAGTGTCGGACCCCTGTGGCATCGTGGGAAACTATGAGCGACGCCACAACCGCGACCACCGGCCCGGACCCCGCTGTACTGGCCGAATTCGAAACCCACCGGCGCGAATTGTGCGCGTACGCCTATCGCATGCTCGGCTCCTCGTTCGAGGCCGAAGACGCGGTGCAGGAGACCTTCACCCGCGCCTGGCGCTCCTACGATTCGTTCGAGGGCCGCGCGAGCCTGCGCTCGTGGCTGTACAAGATCGCCACCAATATCTGTCTGGACATGCTCGACCGGCCGCAGAGCCGGGCCAGGCCGATGGACCTCAACGGCCCCGGCCGCCCGGATTCGCCGTTGCCGGCGCCGCAGCCTGATTACGTGTGGATCGAGCCGATCCCGAACGCGCTCGCCTTCGGCGCCGACCCGGCCGAGCACGCCTCGGCCAAAGACACGCTGCGCCTTGCCTTCGTCGCCGCCTGCCAGCATCTGCCCGCCACCCAGCGCGCGATCCTGATCATGCGCGAGGTGCTGCGATTCTCCGCAGGCGAGACCGCCGAGGCGCTGATGATGTCGCCGGCGTCGGTGAACAGCGCGCTGCAACGCGCCAGGGCCACCATGTCCAAGGTGCAGCCGACCGTCACCGACGGTTTCGACGAGGGCGATCCCGAGCAGCGCAAGCTGGTCGACGATTTCGTGAAGGCCTTCGAGGCCTACGACATGGACGCGCTCACCACGCTGCTGAAAGCCGATGTGGCGCTGTCGATGCCGCCCTTCGATCTCTGGATCTCCGGGCCGGAGAATGTGGCCGCGTTCATGCTCAGCACCGGCAGTGCGTGCCGCAATTCGCGCATGGTGCCGCTGGAAGGCGCCAACGGGCTGCCCGCCTTCGGTCACTACAAGCCGAGCGCGGAGCCCGACGTCTGGGTGCCGTGGTCGATCACCGTGCTCGAACTCGAGGGCGACACCATCTCGGGCTTGAACTTCTTCCTCGACACCGAGAAGTTGTTCCCGCTCTTCGGGCTCGCGCCGGAGTGGCGCGAAGCCGTCTGAGCGGGAACATCTTTCAGAGCAGGCGGCGCTTGTACAGCTTGCCGTTGGGGTCACGGGGCAGCTCCGCACGGTATTCCACCGTGCGGGGCAGCTTGTACTTGGCGAGCTGACCGGCCGCGAACTCGAGGATCTCGGCGGTGAGCGCGTCGTCGCCCGCGGCGCCGTCGACCGGCTGCACGAACGCCTTGACCTGCTGGCCCCAATCCGGGTCGGGCACACCGAGAACCGCCACGTCGGCCACCTTCGGGTGGCTCATCAGCACGCCCTCGATCTCGGCCGGATAGATGTTCACGCCACCGGACAGGATCAGGTCGGAGCGGCGGTCGCAGAGGAACAGATAGCCGTCCTCGTCGAGGTAGCCGATGTCGCCGACGGTGAACAGGTCACCGACGCGCGACTCCTCGGTCTTCTCCTTGGCGTGGTGGTACTCGAAGCTGGAGGCGCCCATCTTCATGTAGACCATGCCCTCTTTGCCCGCGGGCAGTTCGGAGCCGTCGGCCTCGTCGAGGATCTTGATGACCGACCACGGCCACGCCTTGCCGACCGAACCGGGCTTGGCCAGCCACTCGGTCCCGTTGATCACCGTGCCGCCGCCCTCGGTGGCGGCGTAGTACTCGGTGACGACCGGACCCCACCACTCGAGCATCTGCCGCTTGGTCGCCTGCGGGCACGGCGCGGCGCCGTGCACCATGCTGCGCAGCGAGGACACGTCGTAGCGGGCGCGCACGTCCTCGGGCAGGGCGAGCAGGCGGTGGAACTGGGTGGGCACCATGTGGCTGTGCGTCACCTTGTGGCGCTCGATCAGCGCGAGCATGTCCTCGGCGTCCCACCGATCCATCAGGACCAGCTTGTGGCCCATCTGGATCGAGATGGTGGAGAAGTTCAGCACGGCCGTGTGATAGAGCGGCGAGCCGCAGATATGCACGTGGTCGTCGTAGGGCGCGAGCTCGAACAGGGCGAAGAAGGCCTTGTTCGGCGCCGGAACCTGATCGGGATCGGCGCCGGTCAGCGGACGGCGAACGCCCTTGGGGCGCCCCGTGGTTCCCGAGGTGTAGAGCATCGGCGCGCCGACCGAACGCTCGTCCGGGCGGCCGGTGTCGGCGGCGCCGAGCCAGGAGACCGGCCGGAAGCCGTCGATGTTGCCCGCCGAGAAGCGGGCGGCGGCGGGCAGTTCGGCGAGATCGGCGGCCTCGGCGGCGGTGGCGGCGAACCGCTCACTGGCCAGGAAGGCCGAGGCCTCGCTGTCGCCGAGGATGTAGGCGATCTCGGGCGCGGTGAGGTGCCAGTTCACCGCGACGATGTACAGGCCCGCCTGATAGGCGGCGAAGTACGCGGCGATCGCCTCCACACCGTTGTGCAGCATGCTGACGACCACGTCGCCGGTGCGCAATCCGATGCCGCGTAGTCCGTTGGCGTAGCGGTTGGCGAGGGTGGCCAATTCTCGATAGGTGATCTCCCTGCCGTCCGGGTCGACGACGGCGATCCGCTCGGGATCGGCCGCGGCGATATTCCACAGTCCGAGGACTTCCGTTGTCTGCTGGCTGCTCACCCCATCGAATTTAGAACGTGTTCTAGGTGGAAACAAGGGTTTGGAGCCGACGCATCTGATCCGCGTCCGAAACCGAGATCAGCATCATCGTCACCCCCGCGTCCTCCCATTCCTTCAGCCGCGAGCGCACGTGGGCCTCGTCGCCGAAGATCGCCGTGTCGGTGATCAGCTCGTCCGGCACCGCCGCGGCGGCCTCGGCCTTGCGGCCCGCCTGGAACAGCGCGGAGATCTCGTCGACCTCGGCGCTGTAGCCCATCCGCTTGTACACCTGGGCGTGGAAGTTCAGTTCGGGCGCGCCCATGCCGCCGATGTAGAGCGAGGTCACCCAGCGCATCCGCTCGATCTCGCCCGCCGGATCGTCGGTGACGACCACCTGGGCGCTCGCGGCGATCTCGAAATCGGCCCTGCTGCGCCGGGCGCCCGGCCGCGCGAAGCCCTCGTCGAGCCACTCGTTGTACATGCCGGCCAGGCGCGGCGCGTAGTAGATCGCCAGCCAGCCGTCGGCGATCTCGGCGGTCTGGGCGACGTTCTTCGGACCCTCCGCACCCAGCCAGATCGGCAGCTCAGCGCGCAGCGGATGCACGATCGGCTTGAGCGGCTTGCCCAAGCCGGTCGCGCCGGGACCGGTGTAGGGCAGGCCGTAGTGCTTGCCGTCGGAGGTCACCGGGGCCTCGCGGGCCAGCACCTTCCGCACGATGTCGACGTACTCGCGGGTGCGGCGCAGCGGCTGGGCGAACGGCTGCCCGTACCAGCCCTCCACCACCTGCGGACCGGAGACGCCGAGGCCGAGGATGGCCCGGCCGCCGCTGAGGTGATCGAGGGTGAGCGCGTGCATCGCGGCCGCCGCGGGCGTGCGGGCCGACATCTGCGCGACCGAGGTGCCCAGGCGCACCCGCTCGGTCGACGACCCCCACCAGGCCAGCGGAGTGAACGCGTCCGAGCCCCACGATTCGGCCGCGAACACCGCGTCGAACCCCGTTTCCTCGGCCGCGACGACCAGCGCGCCGGCGTTGGCGGGCGGCTGCGCACCCCAGTAACCGAGTTGCAGTCCGAATTTCATGACCGACGCCCTTTCCGGCGAATCCTTGCAAGCAGAATAAGAACCTGTTCTACTCGATATCGTGACCCAGGGGAATACCGCAGTGGAAGTATTGAGTGCACCCCTACGGGTGCAGTTCGACTACACCAGGTCCGTCGGACCTATCATCGGCGCCTTTCTGACCGGACTGCGCGACCGCCGGATACTCGGCGTGCGCGGCAGTGACGGCCGGGTATTGGTGCCCGCGCAGGAATACGACCCGATCACCTCGGCCCCACTGGCCGAGCTGGTCCAGGTCGAACCGACCGGCACGGTGCAGTCGTGGACGTGGGTAGCCGAGCCGCTGCCCGGGCAGCCGTTCGACCGGCCGTTCGCGTGGGCCCTCGTCCAGCTGGACGGAGCCGACACGGCGATGTTGCACGCGCTGGATGTGACCGACCCGAGCCAGGTGAGCACGGGTCTGCGCGTGCGCGTGCGCTGGGCCGAGGAACGGACCGGCACGATTCACGACATCGCCTGCTTCGAGCCGGGCGAACAGGCCGCGGCCGTGACACCGTCCGAGGACACCGCCGAGCCGGTGACCATGCTGACCACACCGGTCGACATGAACTACAAGCACACAGCGTCGCCGCAGGAGAGCGTCTACCTGCGCGGCCTCGCCGAGGGCAAGCTGATCGGCGGCCGCTCCGAGGCGGGCGGGCGGGTCTACTTCCCGCCGCGCGGCGCGAACCCGACCGACGGCACCCCGACCGACGACCTGGTCGAGCTGCCGGACAAGGGCACGGTGACCACCTTCTGCATCGTCAACGTGCCGTTCCTCGGCCAGCGGATCAAGCCGCCGTACGTGGCCGCCTACGTGCTCCTCGACGGCGCCGACATCCCGTTCCTGCACCTGGTTCTCGGCTGCGAGGCGTCCGAGGTGCGGATGGGCATGCGGGTCGAAGCCGTGTGGAAACCGCGCGAGGAATGGGGCCACGCGCTGGCCAATATCGACCACTTCCGGCCGAGCGGTGAGCCCGATGCCCCGTACGAGTCCTACCAGCACCACCTCTGAGAGGCGACGTTGAGTACACCAGAAATCGCGGTGGTCGGGTTCGCCCACGCACCGCACGTGCCGGAGACCTTCGGCACCACCAACGGCGTCGAGATGCTCGTGCCGTGCTTCCAGCAGCTCTACGCCGACCTGGGCATCACCAAGACCGATATCGACTTCTGGTGCTCCGGGTCCTCGGATTACCTGGCGGGGCGGGCGTTCTCGTTCATCTCCGCGGTCGACGCGATCGGCGCGGTGCCGCCGATCAACGAGTCGCACGTGGAGATGGACGCCGCGTGGGCCCTCTACGAGGCCTGGGTGAAGCTGCTCTCCGGCCAGGCGCAGACCGCGCTCGTGTACGGCTTCGGCAAGTCGTCGGCGGGCACCCTGCGGCAGGTGCTGAGCAGGCAGCTCGACCCGTATCTGGTCGGCCCGCTGTGGCCCGACGCCGTCTCGGTCGCGGGCCTGCAGGCACGCGCCGGGCTGGACGCGGGCCGCTGGACCGAGCGGGAAATGGCCGCCGTCACCGGTGGTGACATCGACTCCCTGCTCGCCGCACCGTATGTCGCCGATCCGCTGCGCGCGCACGATATCGCCCCGATCACCGACGGCGCCGCCGCGATCGTGCTGGCGGTCGGCGATCGAGCCAGGGAGCTGTGCGAGCGTCCGGCGTGGATCACCGGGATCGCGCACAATATCGACGCCCAGGCGCTCGGTGGCCGCGACCTGACCCGCTCGCCATCCACCACCAGGGCGGCCGCGGCCGCGACCGGCGGTAACACCACTTTCGACCTGGCCGAACTGCACGCGCCGTTCAGTCATCAGCAGCTGATCCTGGCCGAGGCGATCGGCCTGCCCCCCGAGACCCCGGTCAACCCGTCCGGCGGTGCGCTCGCGGCAAACCCGATGTTCGCGGCGGGCCTGGAACGGATCGGCAACGCCGCCACGGCCATCATCTCCGGCACCGCCGACCGGACCCTCGCTCATGCGACCAGCGGCCCCGCGCTGCAGCAGAACCTGGTCGCCGTTCTGGAATCGGAGGCACGATGAGCTTCCCCGCGGCGGTGCTCGGCACCGGCCAAACTCATCACGTGACGAAGCGCGCGGACGTGTCCATGGCGGGCATGTGCCGTGAAGCGATCGATCGGGCGCTCGATGACGCGGGCCTGACCATCGACGACATCGACGCCGTCGTCGTCGGCAAGGCCCCCGACTTCTTCGAGGGCGTCATGATGCCCGAGCTGTATCTCGCCGAAGCCCTCGGAGCGATCGGCAAGCCGCTGCTGCGCGTGCACACCGCCGGCTCGGTCGGCGGATCGACCGGCGTCGTCGCCGCCAACCTGGTGCAGGCGGGCGTGCACGGCAAGGTCCTCGCGATCGCGTGGGAGAAGCAGTCGGAGTCGAATGCCATGTGGGCGTTGTCGATTCCGGTGCCGTTCACCATGCCCGTCGGCGCGGGCGCGGGCGGCTACTTCGCCCCGCACGTGCGCTCCTACATCCGTCGTTCCAATGCCCCGATGCACATCGGCGCCATGGTGGCGGTGAAGGACCGGCGCAACGGCGCGAAGAATCCGCTCGCGCATCTGCACCAGCCCGACATCACCATGGAATCGGTGCTCGCGTCCCAGATGCTGTGGGATCCCATCCGGTTCGACGAGACCTGCCCGTCCTCCGACGGCGCCTGCGCCCTGGTGATCGGCAATGCCGAGGCCGCGGCGGCGGTGGAGGCCCAGGGCAAGAAGGTCGCGTGGGTGCACGGGACCGCGATGCGGACCGAGCCGACCACCTTCTCCGGTCGTGACCAGGTCAACCCGCAGGCCGGTCGCGACGCGGCCGCCGCGCTGTGGGCCTCGGCCGGGATCACCGACCCGCTCGAGGAGATCGACGTCGCCGAGATCTACGTGCCGTTCTCCTGGTTCGAGCCGATGTGGCTGGAGAACCTCGGCTTCGCCGCCGAAGGCGAGGGCTGGAAACTCACCGACAAGGGTGAGACCGAGATCGGTGGCCGCATCCCGGTGAACCCGTCGGGCGGGGTGCTCTCCTCCAACCCGATCGGCGCCTCCGGCCTGATCCGCTTCGCCGAAGCGGCCAAGCAGGTCATGGGCCGGGCGGGCGCGTACCAGGTCGAGAATGCCCGCAAGGCGATGGGTCACGCGTACGGCGGTGGCTCCCAGTACTTCTCGATGTGGGTCGTGGGAAGCGAGCGCCCGGAATGAAGTTCACCCTCGGAATCGCGCTGAGCCCGCTCGACCAGCTCACCGAGCTGGCCAAGACGGCCGAAGAATGCGGGTTCACCTCGATCGGCCTGCCCGACTCGCTGTTCTACATGAAGTCGCAGGCCGCCGACTACCCGTATACCCCCGACGGCAGCCGGTTCTGGGGTCCGGAGACACCGTGGGTCGACCCGCTGATCGCCGCGGCCTCGATGGCCGCGGTGACCACGACGCTGCGGTTCTACACCAACGTCCTCAAGCTCGGCTCGCGCAATCCGCTGTTGCTGGCCCGCCAGGTCGGCTCGATCGCCAACATGTCGGGCAACCGCTTCGGCTTCGGCATCGGGATCGGCTGGGCCCCGGAGGAATTCGAGTGGTGCGGGGTCCCCTACGCCCGCCGCGGAGCCCGGGTCGACGAGATGATCAAGATCATCCGGCTGGTCCTCGACGGCGGCATGGTCGAGTACCACGGCGAATTCTTCGACTTCGACGAGTTGCAGATCAGCCCGGCGCCGAGCGAGCGGGTGCCGTTCTACATCGGCGGGCACACCGGTCCGGCCCTGCGCCGGGCCGCCCGCATCGGTGACGGCTGGACCTCGGCGATGATGAAGTTCGACGATCTGGTCACCACCATCGCGACCCTGCGCGAGCTGCGCACCGAATACGGCAGGTCCGAGGTGCCCTTCGAGATCCAGGCCGTGTGCATCGACAAGTTCGGTCGCAGCGGCTATCAAGATCTGGCCGACGCCGGCGTCACCGACACCATCGTGGTGCCGTGGCTGTCCGACGGCATCGGCTTCGACGGCGAGCTGGCCGCCAAGCAGGACTCGCTGCGCAAGTTCGCCGCGAAGTACATCGCCGACCCCATCATCGGGAAGGACGTGTCATGAGCGAGACAGTGGTCGACCGCTCGGCGCGCGCGGCGGGCCTGGCCTCCCAGGCCGCGGTGCGCGCCAAGGACCGGGCGGCCTGGGTCGCCCTGTTCGCCGCCGACGGGATCGTCGAAGATCCGGTCGGCCCTTCGGGTTTCGACCCCGAGGGCGTCGGCCATCGGGGCCACGAGGCGATCGGCGCGTTCTGGGACAAGGCGATCGCGCTGACCGAGTCGATCGAATTCCTCTTCGAGGACTCCTTCGCCTGCGGCAACGAGATCGCCTTCACCGGGATGATCCGCACCACCATGGCGGGCCATGTCATCGATGCCGAGGGCGTGTTCACCTACAAGGTCGACGCCGAGGGCAAGATCGCCGCCCTGCGCGCCTTCTGGGAGGTGGACCGCGCCATGGCCACCACCCGCAAGGTTTCCTGAACCGCACCGACGAAAACAGCCCCGGACCTTTCGGTCCGGGGCTGTTTCGTTTCCGGGATATCAGTGCGCTACCGGGCACCCGGAGGTCTTGTAGTCGACCGGCAGTTCCTTGATGCCGTTGAGCCAGCCCGAGCGCAGGCGCTTGGGCGCGTCGACCTTGGTGATGTCGGGCAGGTGGTCGGCGATCGCGTTGAAGATCAGGTCGACCTCGAGCCGGGCCAGGTTCGCGCCGACGCAGAAGTGCGCGCCGGTGCCGCCGAAGGCCAGGTGCTGGTTGTCGGCCCGCATGATGTCGAACTTCTCCGGGTTCTCGAAGACGTCCTCGTCGAAGTTGGCCGAGCGGTACAGCATCACCAGACGCTGTCCCTTCTTGATCTGCACGCCACCGAGTTCGGTGTCCTCGAGCGCGGTGCGCTGGAAGGAGGTGACCGGGGTCGCCCAGCGGATGATCTCGTCCACCGCGGTGGCCGGGCGCTCCTTCTTGAAGAGCTCCCACTGGTCGGGGTTCTCCATGAAGGCGATCATGCCGTGGCTGATGGCATTGCGCGTGGTCTCGTTGCCTGCGACCGCGAGCAGGATGACGAAGAAGCCGAACTCCTCCGGCGTGAGCGCCTCGCCGTCGACGTCGGCCTCGATCAGCGTGGTGACCAGGTCGTCGGTCGGGTTGGCCTTCCTCGCCTCGGCCATCTGGTACGAGTAGCCCAGCAGCTCCATCGACGCGGCGACCGGATCGATATCCACGTTGTCGGGATCGTCGTAGCCGGTCATGTCGTTGGACCACTCGAAGACCTTCATCCGGTCCTCCTGCGGCACGCCGATCAGTTCGGCGATCGCCTGCAGCGGCAACTCACAGGCGACCTGGGTGACGAAGTCGCCCGAACCCGCCTCGGCCGCGGCCTTCACGATCTTCTCCGCCCGGTCCGACAGCTCGGCGCGCAGCCCGTTGACCGCGCGCGGAGTGAAGCCCTTGGCGATCAGCTTGCGGAGCTTGGTGTGCTCCGGCGCGTCCTTGTTGAGGATGACGAAGCGCTGCAGTTCGATCTGCTCGCGCTGGATGTCGTCGTTGAAGCGCGGGATCGCGGTGTTCTCGTAGGTCGAGAACACATCGCTGCGACGCGACACTTCCTTCACGTCGGCGTGCTTGCTCACCACCCAGAAGCCGTCGTCGTGAAAACCGCCGACCTCGGGCGACTGCGCGTTCCACCAGATGGGCGCGGCCCGGCGCAGTTCGGCGAACTCCTCCACCGGGACACGCTCGGCGTAGATATCGGGGTCGGTGACGTCGAACCCGTCCGGCAGGTTCGGCCGGGTACCCGTTGCTTGACCGGGGCCGGCGTGTTCGGTGCGCGGATCTACCACCAGATGTCTCCTTCGACAAACTGAAACACGTTCTACAATCATTCAAGCACAGGGGTTGCCGTGACGGAAGAACCACGCGGTTTTACCCTGGGCGTAGGAACAGAACTTGTTGCAGTTACGAGGGAGAATCACATGGGCACACCCGTGATCGTCGAGGCCGTGCGTACCCCGATCGGCAAGCGCCGCGGACAGCTTTCGGGACTGCACGCGGCCGAACTGCTCGGCCTGGCCCAGCGCGGCCTGCTCGATCGGGCCGGCATCGATCCGGCCGAGGTCGAGCAGGTGATCGGCGGCTGCGTCACCCAGGCGGGCGAGCAGTCCAACAACGTCACCCGGGTCGCGTGGCTGCACGCGGGCCTGCCCTGGCAGACCGGCGCCACCACCATCGACGCCCAGTGCGGCTCGGCACAGCAGGCCAACCACCTCGTCGCGGGCCTCATCGCCACCGGCGCGATCGACACCGGCATCGCCTGCGGCGTCGAGGCCATGAGCCGCGTGCCGCTCGGCGCGAACGTCGGCACCGAAGCGGGTTCGCGTCGGCCCGCGTCGTGGTCGATCGATCTGCCCGATCAGTTCGGCGCGGCCGAACGTATTGCCCGCAGGCGGGGCATCACCCGCTCCGACATCGACGAATTCGGCCTGCGCTCACAGCAATTGGCCGCCCAGGCCTGGGCCGAGGGTCGCTTCGATCGCGAGGTGCTCCCGGTGGCGGCGCCGGTGCTCGACAGCGAGGGCAACGTCACCGGCGAGAAGCTGGAGGTGACCCGCGACCAAGGTCTGCGCGCCACCACGCTCGAGGGTCTCGCGGCACTGAAGCCGGTGGTGGCCGACGGTATCCACACCGCGGGCACCTCGTCGCAGATCTCCGACGGCGCCGCCGCGGTCCTGCTGATGGACGAAACCGTCGCGCGCAGCAAGGGTTTGCGACCGCGGGCGCGCATCCACACCCAGGTGCTCGTCGGCGCGGAGCCGGAGTTCCACCTCGACGGTCCGGTGCAGGCGTGCACCCGGCTGCTCGAGCGCTCCGGAATGACGATTGCAGATATCGACCTTTTCGAGATCAATGAAGCATTCGCGTCGGTCGCACTTTCATGGGCTTCTGTACATCAGCCGGACATGGACCGGGTAAATGTCAACGGCGGTGCGATCGCAATCGGGCATCCGGTCGGCTCCACCGGTTCCCGGCTCATCACCACCGCTTTGCACGAGCTCGAACGAACCGGCAAGGGTACGGCCATGGTGCTGATGTGCGCAGGCGGCGCGCTCGCCACCGGAACGATCATCGAACGCCTGTAGACTGAGCAGCACCGAAACCGGGCGCCCAGGTTGAACATTCATCCCAGGGCGCCCGGAACGTGTCGTACGCCACACAATCCAGGGGGCCAGGGGGAACATGAGACATCAGCTAACTTGGGGTTACCATCGGCCCGTGGTCGAAGAACCCCGCGACGGGCACGAACCCGGACACCCTCCGGCTCCACAAGAGTCGTTGGCGTGACCCGCAAACGCGACCGCCGCCGCCCCTGCACGCAGGTGAACGTCGGAAACCGTAGAGAAATCCTGAATCAGGCGTAGGTTTTCAGTTACTGAGCCGCTAATATCAATGATACGTATCCGAGATAACGACTGTTAGTACAGTGAAGGGAATTGGGCGGCTCACAATGGCTGATTTCGCGGCGCGGCTGAACAAGCTGTTCGAAACCGTGCATCCTCCGGGGCGCAAGCCGCACACCAACGCAGAGGTTGCGGCTGCGCTGACTGCCTCCGGGCATCCGATCTCGAAGCCGTATCTCTCGCAGCTGCGGTCGGGACAACGAACCAACCCGTCCGACGAGACGGTGGCCGCCCTGGCGAAGTTCTTCAAGGTCAAGCCTGACTACTTCTTCAACGACATCTACGCGGCCAAGATCGATCACGACCTGGAGCTGCTCGCGCAGCTGCAGGGCTACGGGCTGCGTCGACTGTCCAGCAGGGCATTCGACCTCTCGGAAGAATCACAGAATTTGCTCACCTCCATGGCGGAGAAGTTGAGGGCCAGCGAAGGCTTGCCCGAAATTCCTCCGGACGGAACAGAATAGGATCCACTCAGCGGTCGGCCTGACGCACCTGCTGGTGTCCTGGGTACGGCCGAGAAACACCGGATACGTGTACAGCGAACGGGCCTGAGACGGTGAAATCCACCAGCTCAGGCCCGTTCGCTGTAGTGCTGTAGCTCAGCCCGCCGCGGCGACGGCGGTGTCGTACTCGGCCGCGATCGCCAGTACCCAGCCGCGCGGGCTCACACCCGGTGGCGGCGCGATCCAGCGCGCGTCGACGAACAAGTCCCCCAACGGATCTCGCGTCCACTCGGCGACGACCGCGGCCCGCGCCGGCACCGAGGCAGGCGGCTCACCCGCCGCCGGGATGACGATGCCACTGCCGGAGAGCAGGTAGAGCGCGTCCATTACCTGCGCCACGTGGTCGGACGCCTTCAACTGCGTCGACGTGGCGTTCTGCTCGGGGGCGACCACATCGGGGAAGCGCCCGACCATCAGTGTGTGCAGCGGCCGGATCCGGCGCAGCAGGATCCTGGCCCGCCACCACAACTCGACCACGATCGACACCGCGCCGAACGCGATCAGCAGGCAGGCGATCTCCCAGGCCTGCCAGCCCCAGGCCGGCTCGCCGGGCGGCGTCGGCTCGGCGTTCCGGAAACCGCGGCCCGCGTTGGCGACCGCGAGCACCGCGACCAAAGCCGTTCCGGCGGTGTAGATCGCGATGCCGCGACCCAATGTCGTCCAGTCGAGGTTGCGCAGTCCGGTGGTCACGATGAAGACCGCGCCGAGCGCGACCACGATCCAGCCGAAGGTGAACGACCAGGCCAGGGTGATCGCGATCGCGAGCGCGCCGATGCTGTAGACCACCATCGCGATCTGGCGCAGATTGCGGCGCGACACCACCGGCCACGCGGCCGAGGCGACCACCGAGGTGGCCGTGGTGAACAGAATCCACGCCGAATCGACGAGGCCGGTGGACAACCAGCCGCTGCGCAGGCCGCCGGGGAGCAGATTGTCGACGGCCACCGCGATATCGGGAATCGCGACGGTCGCCGCGAGCGCGACGGCGGCAACCGCGACGACGATGGCCACGCGGGCGGTCGTCGCGGGCTTGACCAGTACGCGACCCACTCGCGCACCCGCGGCAACCCAGACCAGCAGGGCTGTCAACCAGAGTGTCATCCGAGTGCCTCATCGAATCGAAGGACCGAGACGCCCGCGCCCCGGTTGTTGAACACGCGCAGCCGGGTCATGAGCATGGCCGCGAAGGTCTCGGCCTCCCACTCGGCGAGATCGTCGGCGCCGTCGTCGACGATCTGCGCGTGCGCCCGCTGGCTGAGCATGTAGGCGATCAGGTCGTCGCTGACCTCGAGCGTCGTCTCCACCGCGGGCGCGCCCTCGTGGTCGAAGACGATGTGGCCCAGTTCGTGCGCGAGGGTGTGGTCGCGACTGGGGAGGGCGTCGGCGAGGACGATGATGTCGCGTTCCGGGTAGAACCGGCGCTGACCACAGACGCCGGGACCCAATGGCGCACTGGTGATCTCGATTTCGCGCTTGCGCTCGAGCGAGATCGCCGCGACGACCTCATCGAGGGTGGTCGCGTCGTAGTCGGCGGCGACCGCGCACACCGCGTCCACGGCGGCGGCGACGCGGCGATAGGACCTGGAGGTGCTCTGGGTCTTGCTCTTGCTCATCGAAGATCCCCTCACGACCTCGGTCCGAAGAACTCGGCACGCGCCGCGTTCACCCGTGCCTGGGCTGCCGCGGCACCTTGGAAACTCACTGCGCCCGAGCCGGTTCCGGCCAGCGCCAATGCGATCAGGCCGCCGATCACCGACAGCAGTTTCGGTTCGGGCAGCCCGCTGTTGTCGCTGGTGGGCTTGAACGCGTGATTCGGCGTGGCCGCCGGGGCAGGCGCGGCCGCCGCGGGCGGCGCTGCGGGCGCCTCGACGGCGGGCGGTGCGGCGGCCGGAACCGGCTCTGCCACAGCCACATTCGGTGCCGACGGCGCGGCGGGTGAGGGTGGAATCGCGATCGGCGGCAACGCGGGCGCGGCCGGGGCAGAGGGGATCGGGATCAGCAGCAGGAGCAGCGGCGAGGCCGAGCCCACCGCGGCGGAACCGACGGCGGCCGAGCCGACCGCGGCCGAACCGGTACCGGCGGAGCCGACCGCGGCCGAGCCGACACCGGCCGAACCCACTGCGGCAGAACCGGTTCCGAGGACGGCCGAACCCACGCCGAGCGCGGCGGAACCGGTGCCCGCCGCGGCTGAACCGACCGCGGCCGAACCGGTACCGAGCACTGCGGCCGCACCTGCCGATCCGGTTGCGAGGACGGCGGCGGCGCCTGCCGAACCCGTGCCGAGGACCGCCGCGACCCCGGCCGAACCGGTACCGAGGATGGCGCCGACACCGGCCGAGCCGCTGCCGAGCAGCAGGCCGAGACCCGCGGAGCCGGTGCCGAGGACAGCGGCCGCAGCGGCCGAACCCGCGCCCGCGGCCGAACCGGCGGCAGCGGAGCCCGAGGCGGAACCGGAGCCGGCGACGTCCTTCTTCGGAATGTCATGGGTCGACTGGCCGGGGATATTCAGCGGCTGCCACTCGCCTTCACCGGCGACGGGCGCACCAGCGGGGTGCTGGGGATCGACGGGGGCCTGGCCGTTGTTGCCTTGGCCGTTGTTGCCATGGCCGCCGTCACCGGAGCCGCTGGGCAGCCTCAGCTCGGCGGGCTTGCCATTGCCATTGCCGTGGCCGGTATTGCCCTGGCCACCGTTGCCCTGTCCATTACTGCCACTTCCCGGTGCTTGGGCGGCGGGAGTCGGCGGCTTTTCCGGTGCGGCGACGGCGAGGGCAGGCCCGAGCAGAGCAGAGCCGGTCAGCACGCTCGCAGCGGCAAGTACGCGCAAGATGCGACCAACGGCCATGCGCTTGTCATCCCCTCATCCGGTCAGCGCAGCATTACCCCCGGTCGCGACACATTCCGGGCTCGACGAACAGTAGCCCATAGTAAACCCACTGTCGCTTCCACGCAGGAGAGAGCAAGAGCCGTCCAGCCTCATTAACGGGTGTGACATGCCATAAGCGCAGGCCGGGGAGGTTTCCCGGCCTGCGCTCCATGAGTTTGCTATGCGCCGTACACCGGTTCCGGCTCGACGCTCTTCTCGATCAGTTCGGCCACCACCGGTCCCAGCTCCGCCGGGTTCCAGCGGGCACCGCGGTCGACCGGAGCACCGTGGCGCCAGCCCTGCGCGAGCGCCACCTTTCCGCCCTCTACCTCGAACATCCGGCCGGTCACCCCGGCCGACTCGGTGCTGCCGAGCCACACGACGAGCGGGGAGATGTTCTCCGGCGCCATGGCGTCGAAGCCGGAATCGGGGGCAGCCATGGTGTCGGCGAAGACCGTCTCGGTCATCCGGGTGCGGGCGGCGGGCGCGATCGCGTTCACCGTGACGCCGTAGCGGCCGAACTCGGCCGACGCGGTGAGGGTGAGACCGGCGATACCGGCCTTGGCCGCGCCATAGTTGCCCTGGCCGACGCTGCCCTGCAGACCGGCGCCGGAGCTGGTGTTGATCACGCGGGCATCGACCGGACGACCCGCCTTCGCCTCTCCGCGCCAGTACTCGGCCGCGTGCCGCATGGTGGCGAAGTGGCCCTTGAGGTGCACGCGGACCACCGCGTCCCACTCGTCCTCGCCCAGGTTGACCAGCATGCGGTCGCGCACGAAGCCGGCATTGTTCACCAGCACGTCGAGGCCACCGAAGGTGTCGACGGCCTGGCGGATCAGGCGACGGGCGCCCTCCCAATCGGCGACATCGTCGTAGTTGGCGACGGCCTCGCCACCGGCGGCGACGATCTCGTCGACGACCTGCTGGGCCGGGGTCTCGGTGGTCTCGGCGCCGTCGAGCGCGGTGCCGACGTCGTTGACCACCACGCGCGCGCCCGCGGCGGCGAAGGCGAGCGCGTGCGCGCGGCCGATCCCCCGGCCCGCGCCGGTGACGATGACGGTGCGGCCCGCGCAGATCAACTGCTGGTCGTCCATATGAAAGCTCCTGTGTCTATCGGTTCGGTCTAGTGGTTGGCGGTGGCGGCGTCCAGGAAGGCCGGGCGTTCGCCGCCGCCGTGCACGAGCAGGGTGGCGCCGCTGACGTGGGCGGCCAGGGGTGAGGCGAGGAAGAGCGCGGCGCCGCCGACGTCGGCCGGGCTGGCCAGTCTGCCCATCGGCACGGTCTTGGCGACCGCGGCCACGCCGTCGGCATCGCCGTAGTGCAGGTGACTGAGTTCGGTCTCGACCGGCCCGACGACCACGGAGTTCACCCGGACCTTGGGCGCCCATTCGACGGCCAGCGAGGACGCCAGGTTGTCCAGGCCCGCCTTGGCCGCGCCGTAGGCGGCGGTGCCCGGCGAGGGCCGATGCCCGCTGACACTGGTGATCATCACGATCGAGCCACCCGCGTCCTGCTTCTGCATCACCGCATTGGCCTGCTGGGAGATCAGCAGGGGCGCGAGCAGATTCAGCTCCACGATCTTGGCGTGGAACTTGGGGCTCGCGGCATCGGCCATCGCGAAGGGCGCGCCGCCCGCGTTGTTCACCACATGGTCGATCCGGCCGTGCCTGGCCAGGATCTCGGCGAACATCGCCGACACCGTGTCGACATCACGCACATCGCAGGTGAGGTGTTCCGTGCTGCGCTCCCCCACCGTGATCGGTTCGTCGGCGGGCCTGCGGGCGCAGGTCAGCACGGTCGCGCCCGCGGCGAGGAAGGCCCGGCTGATGCCGGCGCCGACACCGCGCACGCCACCCGTCACCAGAACGATCTGCTCGGAAAGGTCGATTTCTACAGCCACCGTGCTAACCTACCAAGCAATTGCTTGCTTTGTCTCGGGTTCGCCCGAGGCGCGCACGATGGGGATAACGGAATGAACGAGCACCAGGACTTGCGATGGGGATAAACCGTCACACCGAAACCGAGGGCGTCGAAGTCGTCACAGTCGACTACCCGCCGGTCAACGCACTGCCGTCCGACGGTTGGTTCGCCCTGGCCGATGCGATCCGGGAGGCAGGCCGTAATCCGGAGACCCGGGTGGTCGTGCTGCGGGCCGAGGGCCGTGGCTTCAACGCCGGCGTCGACATCAAGGAGATGAACGCCGACACCGGCCATACCGCGCTGATCCGCGCCAACCACGGCTGCTTCGAGGCCTTCGCGGCCGTCTACGACTGCCAGGTCCCCGTGGTCACCGCCGTCAACGGCTTCTGCCTGGGCGGCGGCATCGGGCTGGTCGGCAACTCCGATGTCATCATCGCCTCCGACGACGCCACCTTCGGCCTGCCCGAAGTGGACCGTGGCGCGCTCGGCGCGGCCACCCACCTGGCGCGCCTGGTCCCCCAGCACCTGATGCGGACCATGTTCTACACCGCGGGCAAGCTCACCGCCCAGCAGCTGCACCACTACGGCTCGGTGTACCAGGTGGTGCCGCGTGCCGAACTCGACGCCGCGGCCATGGAGGTCGCCAAGAACATCGCGAACAAGGACGGCCGCGTGATCCGTGCCGCCAAGCGCGCGCTCAACGGCATCGACGTGCAGGACGTGCACCGCTCCTACCGCTACGAGCAGGGCTTCACCATGGAGCTCAACCTCGCCGGGGTCGCCGACGAGATCAGGGCGCGTTTCGACGACGATCTCGCCGCGCAGAAGAAGGAGAAGTAGGCGCCATGCGCGACAAGAGAATGACGCTCGACGAGGTCGTCGGCGAGCTGCGCAGCGGCATGACCATCGGCATCGGCGGCTGGGGTTCCCGGCGCAAGCCGATGGCGCTGGTGCGCGCGCTGCTGCGCTCGGATGTCACCGATCTGACCGTGGTCACCTACGGCGGTCCCGACCTGGGTCTGCTGTGCTCGGCGGGCAAGGTGCGCAAGGCGTACTACGGCTTCGTCTCGCTGGATTCGGCGCCCTTCTACGATCCGTGGTTCGCCAAGGCGCGCACCGAGGGCGCGATCACCGTGCGCGAGATGGACGAGGGCATGGTGAAGTGCGGCCTGCAGGCCGCCGCGGCCCGGCTGCCGTTCCTGCCGATCCGGGCGGGTCTCGGTTCGTCGGTGATCGACTTCTGGGACGGCGAGCTGAAGACGATCCAGTCGCCCTACCCGGCCGCCGACGGCAGGACCGAGACGCTCGTGGCGATGCCCGCGCTCACCCTCGACGCCGCCTTCGTGCACCTGGACCTGGCCGACAAGCACGGCAATGCCGCCTACACCGGCGTCGACCCGTACTTCGACGACCTGTACTGCCTGGCCGCCGAGCGGCGCTACGTCTCGGTGGATCGCCTCGTCGAGACCGACGAGCTGGTGAAAGCCGTTCCGCAGCAGGCGATCATCCTCAACCGGATGCTCGTCGACGGGGTCGTCGAATCGCCCGGCGGTGCGCACTTCACCTTCTCCGGCAGCTACGGCCGCGACGAGAAGTTCCAGAAGCACTATGTGGCCGCCGCGCAGACGCCCGAGTCGTGGGCCGAGTTCAAGGCCCGCTACCTGGATGTCTCCGAGGACGAATACCAGTCCGCCGTCCACGCTTTCGCCGAGGAGCAGAAATGAGTACAGCATCGCTAGGCGATTCCGTGAGGGGTGGCGGCCGGGAGACGGGCGGGCGCATTACTCGTGCTGAGGTCTGCGTCGTCGCCGCCGCGGAGATCTTCCGCGGGGCCGGTGAGATCATGGCGAGCCCGATGTCGACGGTCACCACCATCGGTGCCCGGCTGGCCCGGCTCACCTTCGAACCCGACCTGCTGCTGTCCGACGGCGAGGCGCTGTTCTTCGCCGAGGTTCCGGCGATCGGCGCGAAAGCCCCTGTGGAGGGCTGGATTCCGTTCTCCAAGGTGTTCGATGTGGTCGCCTCCGGCCGTCGGCACGTGGTGATGGGCGCCAACCAGATCGACCGGTTCGGCAACCAGAACCTGTCGGCCTTCGGTCCGCTGCAGCAGCCGACCCGGCAGATGTTCGGTGTGCGCGGCGCGCCGGGCAACACCATCAACCACGCCACCAGCTACTTCGTGCCCCGGCACAACAGGCGAGTGTTCGTCGACAAGGTCGACATCATCTCCGGCGTCGGCTACGACCGCATCGATCCCGAGAACCCGGCCTACCGCTTCCACCACCTGCACCGGGTGGTGACCAACCTGGGCGTGTTCGATTTCAACGGTCCCGACCACACCCTGCGCGCGCTGTCGCTGCACCCGGGCGTGAGCGCCGACGAGGTCGCCGAGAACACCTCCTTCGAGGTGGCCGAGCTGGGCACCGCGGGCGAGACCAGGCTGCCCACCGAGGACGAGCTGCGGATCATCCGTACTGTGCTCGACCCCAAGGGTTTCCGTGAGAAGGAAGTGGCGGCGTGAGCGCGCGGCTGCGGACTCCCCTGACGGAGCTGGTCGGTATCGAGCATCCGGTCGTGCAGACCGGCATGGGCTGGGTCGCCGGTCCGCGCCTGGTCGCGGCCACCGCCAACGCGGGCGGCCTCGGCATCCTGGCCTCGGCCACGATGACCTTCGAGGAGCTCGAGGCGGCGATCGCCAAGACCAAGTCGCTCACCGCCAAGCCGTTCGGCGTGAACATCCGCGCCGACGCGACCGACGCCACCGAGCGCATCGACCTGCTCATCCGCGAGCAGGTCAAGGTCGCCTCCTTCGCGCTCGCGCCGAAGCAGGACCTCATCGCCAAGCTCAAGGACGCCGGTGTCGTGGTGGTGCCCTCGATCGGCGCCGCCAAGCACGCGGTGAAGGTGGCCTCCTGGGGCGCCGACGCGGTCATCGTGCAGGGCGGCGAGGGCGGTGGGCACACCGGCCCGGTCGCCACCACGCTGCTGCTGCCGTCGGTGCTCGACGCGGTCGACATCCCGGTGATCGCGGCGGGCGGCTTCTTCGACGGTCGCGGCCTGGCCGCCGCGCTGTCCTACGGCGCGGCCGGTGTCGCCATGGGCACCCGCTTCCTGCTGACCCAGGAGAGCACCGTCCCCGAGGCAGTGAAGCAGGAGTACCTGGCGCGCGGTCTGCAGGACACGGTGGTGTCGGTGAAGGTCGACGGCATGCCGCACCGGATGCTGAACACCGAACTGGTCGAGAAGCTGGAGCACTCCGGCGGCTGGCGCGGCCTGTCCGCGGCGGTCGGCAATGCGGCCAAGTTCAAGTCCATGACCGGCATGAAGTGGTCGACGCTGATGCGCGACGGCCTGGCGATGCGCAAGACCAAGGACCTCAGCTGGTCCCAGGTCGTGATGGCGGCGAACTCGGCGATGCTGACCAAGGCCGGTCTCGTCGAGGGCCGCACGGATGCGGGCGTGCTGCCCGCGGGCCAGGTCACCGGCATCATCGACAGCCTGCCGACCGTGGCCGAGCTCATCGACGGGATCGTCACCGACGCCGTCGCCCGGATCGAGGCGATCTCGGCGCTGACCGTCGAGCCCGCCGCCGAGTCCCACTGACCCGGAGCCGTACCCGGCTCCCTCCACAAGCTCGCCCCGATCGACGGCCCAGAGCCAACCGTCGGTCCCATGGGGCGATCGAACACCGGACCCGGTGCCGCACTCACGAGGTGCGCATCGGGTCCGGTGCTCTTTTCGGCTCGGAGCGCGTCGGCGCGGTGCCGGGCAGATGCACCGGCGGAGTCACGTCAGCGGGGACGCACCTCGACGCGGTTGTCGTGGAACACCGCGCCGCCGCCGTAGTCCGAATCCCGTTCGGCGATGGTCGCGTTGACGGTGGCGCCGTTGGTGAACTTGGCCCAGCGGCCCTTCGTCGTCCCCGCGACACCCGGCCGGACCCGGTCCGACACCTCGGCCACGGCCTCGAACGACCCGCGCGCGTTGGACACCAGCACCGGCGCACCGTCGGCGATACCGCGGGCGCCCGCGTCGTCGGGATGCAACGTGATGGTGGATTCGCCCGCCCGGCGCCGCAATTCGGGGTTGCCGCCGAAGGAGGTGTTCAGGAAGTAGTGCGAGGCGGCGGAGATCAGCACCAGTCCGTCACCCCGGTCGGCCGGTGGCGTGTAGTCCGGGAGCGGATCGTGTCCGGCCAGTTCGGCACGCGCCGAGACGAATTGCAGTTTGCCTGCCGGAACGGAGCCGGGCTGGATCTTCAGGAAGCCGTCGGCCCGGAGCCGGTCCAGGTCGTGGCCCTTCAGCAGTTGCCTGGCCAGTTCCTCGTCGGAGTCGTAGAGCGCCGGTTCGGTGAGACCGAGGCGGCGCGAGAGCCTGCGGAAGGTCTCGGTGGTGGACAGGCATTCGCCCGGCGGTTCGACGGCGGGTTCGTTCCAGACCAGGTAGAGGTGGCCGTAGCCCGCGATCACGTCGAGGTGTTCGGGCTGCATGGTGGCGGGCAGGACGATGTCGGCGTAGTCGACGGTGTCGGTGCCGAAGTGCTCGAGCACGACGGTGAACAGGTCGTCGCGGGAGAGTCCGTCGATCACCCGGCGCTGGTCGGGGTTGGAGCCGACCGGATTCGCGCCGATCACGAACAGTGCTTTGACCGGCGGATCCTCGGTCTCGAGCAGGGCTTCGCCGAGCCGGGTCATCGACAGGGTGCGGACCGGGTGCGGCAAGAGGTCGTCGCGGACCAGCGCCGCGTCGTCGAGCCGGAAGTGGCCGCTGGTCGAATAGTGCAGTCCCCCACCGGGAATCGCCCAGTCGCCGGTGACGCCGGGCAGACAAGCCAGCACCCGCAATGCCATACCGCCGCCCGCGTGCCGCTGCATGCCTTGGGAAGCGCGGATGGCGGTCGGCCTGGTGCGGGCGATCCGCTCACCGAGCGCGACGATCCGCTCCCGCGGCACGCCGGTGATCGCCGCGGTGCGCTCCGGGGTGAATTCCATGACCCGGTAGCGGAATTCGGGCCAGCCCTCGGTGTGCTCGGCGATGAAGCGCTCGTCCTGCGCGCCGAGCGAGACGATGACGTGCAGCAGCCCGAGCGCGAGCGCGGCATCGGTGCCGGGCAGCGGCGCGATGTGCTCGTCACAGCGTTCGGAGGTCTTGGTGCGCACCGGGTCGATCGACACCAGGTAGGCCCCGCTGTCCTGCACGAACTTCCACAGGTGGTGGCCGGAGGTGAGCGGGTTGGTGCCCCACAGCAGGATCAGCTCCGACTTGGCGAAGTCCTCGGGATCCATGCCGCCGGAGGTACCGAGCGTGTAGCGCAGGCCGGTGCCGCCCGCGACCGAGCAGATCGTCGCGGCGTGGTGCGAGGCGCCGAGGACGTTGAACATCCGCCGGCCGGGATAGCCCTCGAGACCCTGTAGGTAGCCGAGGCTGCCGGTGCCGTGGAACGGCCAGATCGCCTCGCCGCCGAATTCGTCGACGATGCCGGTGAGCCGGGTGGCGATCTCGTCGAGCGCGTCGTCCCAGCTGATCCGCTCGAAGCGGCCCGAGCCCTTGGGCCCGACCCGGCGCAGCGGATAGCGCAGCCGGTCGGGCGAGCCGACCTGCTCGAGATAGCGATTGACCTTGACGCACAACGCGCCACGGGTCACCGGGTGCTCCTTGTTCCCCCGCAGCCCGGTGGCCGCCCCGTCCTCGACGGTCACCACCCATGAGCACGCGTCGGGGCAATCGAGCGGGCACGCACCGAGCACCTTCACCCGGTCCATCGTAGGCCCGGACGACCCGCGCGCTTCGACCAGTGAACGAAGTGTGGTCCCCGGCGGAATCCGCCGAGGACCACTAGACCTTCGTCCGGACTACTTGTCCGCGTCCAGCCGCTCGATGATCGTCACGTTCGCGGTGCCGCCACCCTCACAGATGGTGAGCAGGCCGTAGCGACCGTTCACCCGCTCCAGCTCGTGCAGCAGGGTGGCGAACAGCTTGGCGCCGGTCGCGCCGAGCGGGTGGCCCAGTGCGATGGCGCCGCCGTTGACGTTCACCTTCGCCGGATCGGCGCCGATCTCCTTGATCCAGGCCAGCACCACCGGCGCGAAGGCCTCGTTGATCTCGATGACGTCGATGTCGTCGATGGTCAGGCCGGTCTTCTCCAGCGCCCACTGGGTGGCCGGGATCGGCGCGCTGAGCATGAAGATCGGGTCGGCTCCGCGCGCGCTGACGTGGTGGATGCGGGCGCGCGGGGTGAGCCCGTACTCCTTGACGGCCCATTCCGAGGCGAGCAGGGTCGCGCTCGCGCCGTCGGAGATCTGGCTGGCGACAGCCGCGGTGAGCGGGCTGCCCTCGGCCAGCGGTTGCAGGCTCGCCATCTTCTCCATGCTGGTCTCGCGCGGACCCTGGTCCACGCGGAAGTCGCCGACCGGCACGATCTCGGCCTCGAAGCGGCCGTCGGCGATCGCGGCCCGCGCGCGCTCGTGGCTGCGCAGCGCCCAGCGCTCCATGTCCTCGCGGGTGATGCCCCACTTCTCCGCGATCAGCTGCGCGCCACGGAACTGCGAGACCTCCTCGGTGCCGTACCGCTGGTCCCAGCCGGTGGCGCCGAGGAACGGCGAATCGAAGCCGTACTCCTTGCCCGCGAGCATGGCGGCCGAGATCGGGATGGCGCTCATGTTCTGCACGCCGCCTGCGACGATGACCTCGGCCGTGCCGCTCATGATGGCCTGGGCGCCGAAGTTGATCGCCTGCTGGCTGGAACCACACTGCCGGTCGACGGTGACACCGGGGACGGCCTCGGGGTAGCCGGCGGCCAGCCACATGGTGCGGCCGATATTGCCCGCCTGCGGGCCGATGTTGTCGACACAGCCGACGATCACGTCGTCGACGACGGCGGGGTCGATGCCGGTGCGGTCGATCAGCCCGCGCAGGGCGGCGGCGCCGAGATCGGCCGGGTGGACACCGGCCAGCGCGCCACCGCGCTTGCCGACCGCGGTACGCACCGCATCGACTACATAGGCGTCACGCAACGGGGCGTACGGGCGACGCTCGGCGGATGCGGTCATGGGAACTCCTACTTCGCGGTGCTCCCGGGCACGGTGAGCCCGTCGAGCACGATGGTCAGATATTGCTGGGCAAGGCTTTGCACGGTGATCGCGCCACCGGGGGTGTACCAGCGGACCGCCACCCACACGGTGTCGCGCAGGAAGCGGAAGGCCAGTTCCACGTCGAGTTCGGGCCGGAAGCTGCCGTCGGCGACGCCGGCGGTGAGCACCTTGTGCCACAGGTCGCGGAACTCGGTGTTGAAGTCGCGGATGTAGCCGAAACGCTCGATGTCGCGCAGGTTCTTGGCCTCGGCCTGGTAGATGGCGACCGCGGCGTGGTGCCGGTCGAAGGCCTGGTAGGAGGCGATCACCAAGGCTTCCAAGGTCTCTCGCGAGCTGAGCCCGGCGGCCGCGATCTCGCGGTAGCGGCCGAACAGGTCGTCGAGGAAGCCGCGCAGGATCTCGTCGACCATCGACTCCTTGGAGTCGAAGTGGTGGTAGAGGCTGCCGGAGAGGATTCCCGCCGAGTCGGCGATGTCACGCACGGTGGTGGCACGCAGTCCACGTTCGGCGAACAGCTTCGCGGCGAGGTCGAGGAGTTCGTCGCGGCGAGTACGTTTCACGGTGTCGGATGCGGTCACGACGTCATCCTACAACCAAGCACTTGCTTGGTTTCTGGAAACTCCGCACTCGGGGGCCGCTCGTCATGCGCGCTGACTACTCACCGAGACCACCTCGCCGGTCAGGTACGAGGTGTAGTCGCTGGCCAGCATGGCGATCGTCGCGGCGATCTCCCACGGCTCGGCGGCGCGGCCGAAGGCCTCCCGCTCGCTCAGGGCGTCGAGCAGTTCGCTCGAGCTGACCTTGTCCAGGAACGGATGCCGCGCGATGCTCGGCGCGACGGCGTTGATCCGCACCCCGAACTCGGCGGCCTCCACCGCACTGCACCTGGTCAGCGCCATCACGCCGGCCTTGGCGGCAGCATAGTGCGCCTGGCCGTGCTGCGCGCGCCAGCCGAGCACGCTGGCGTTGTTGACGATCACGCCACCGTGGCCTGCCGACCGGAAGTACCCGAGCGCGGCACGGGTGCAGCGGAAGGTGCCGGTCAGCGTGATGTCGAGGACCTGATCCCACTGCTCGTCGGTCATGTCGACCACCGGTGTCTCGCCGCCCAGGCCCGCGTTGTTGACCATGATGTCGATCCGGCCGAGTTCGGCGGCGGCGTCGGTGAGCAGCTGGTTCACCTGCGCGGTGTCGCGGACATCACAGACCACGGCGCCGATCTTGCGCTCGGGGAACTCCTTGGCGAGCAGCTCGGCGGTCTCGGTGAGCCTGCGCTCGTGCCAGTCGGAGACGACGACGTCAGCGCCCTCTTCCAGCAGCCTGCGCGCGGTGGCCGAGCCGATACCGGTACCCGCGGCGGCGGTGATGACGGCCTTGCGGCCGGTCAGCAGGCCGTGGCCGGGGATCGACGGGGGCGGGACGGAGAGTGGGCCGGTCACGGGCGGGCCTCTCGCGGCAGGCCGAGCACACGCTCGGCGATGATGTTGCGCTGCACTTCGTTCGAACCTCCATAGATCGTGTCGGCGCGGCTGAACAGGTACAGCCGCTGCCATGCGGTCATGTCGTCAGGACCGAGGACCAGCCCGGCGGCGCCCTGCACCGCCATGGCGAGTTCGCCGAGCCCGCGATGCCAGTTACCCCACAACAACTTCGAGACCGACGCGCCACCGGCGTCGTCGACGTCCTCGCTCATGGTGCGCAGCGCGTGCGCGCGCAGGACCCGCAGGCCGACCCAGGCGTTGTCGATGCGCTCGGCGATCAGCGGGTCGTCCGCCGCGCCGGTCCGCCGGGCCAGCGCCTCGATGTCGGCGAGTTCGCGGGCGAAGCGGATCTGCTGGCCGAGCGTGGAGATGCCACGCTCGAAGGTCAAGGTGCCCATGGCGATGCGCCAGCCGTCGCCCGGCTCGCCGACGACCAGGCCGGCCTCGGTGACGGCATCGTCGAAGAACACCTCGTTGAATTCGGAGGTGCCGGTGAGCTGTTCGATCGGGCGCACCTCGATGCCCGGCTGATTCATCGGCACCAGCAGGTAGGACAGGCCCTTGTGCCTGCTCGACCCCTTCTCGGTGCGCGCGATGACGAAGCACCAGTCGGCGACGTGCGCGAGCGAGGTCCAGATCTTCTGGCCGTTGATCACCCAGCGGTCGCCGTCCAGGCGCGCGGTGGTGCTCACCGCGGCCAGGTCCGAACCCGCGCCGGGCTCGGAGTAGCCCTGGCACCACAGCTCGCTCACCGAGCGCACGCCCGGCAGGAATCGCTTCTTCTGTTCTTCGGTACCGAAGGCCAGCAGCGTCGGGCCGAGCAGTTCCTCACCCACGTGCGAGACCCGCGCGGGCGCGTCGGCCTTCGCGTACTCCTCGTGGAAGATGACTTGCTGGCGCACGCTGGCACCGCGGCCGCCCCATTCGACCGGCCAGCCGAGGCAGGTCCAGCCCGCCGCGGCGAGGTGCCGGTCCCAGGCCAGCCGCTCTTCGAAGAACTCGTGCTCACGCCCCGGCCCGCCGGTGCCACGCAGGTCACGGAACTCCCCGGCCAGGTTTTCGGCCAGCCAGTCGCGTATTTCCGCGCAAAACTCCGCGTCGGAGGTCGCGGTATCGGAATCTGAGGTCTGGATCACGCCCACGTCGGTAGGATAACCTACCAAGCACTTGCTTTGTTAGCCGATTGGTGAGGACCCCGTGACAACCCCTGCACAGACCACCCCGCAGGCACTGCGAGACGTCGCCGCGGCGCATCCGCACGAGCCGGCCCTGATCGACGGCGCGACCCGCCTGACCTGGTCCGACCTGCTCGACCAGGTCCGGATCGCGGCGCGCGCCCTGATCGCCCGCGATATCGACCGCGGCGACCGGGTCGCGATGTGGGCGCCCAATACCCATCACTGGGTGATCGCGGCGCTGGCCGCGCACTCGGTCGGCGCCGCGCTGGTGCCGCTCAACACCCGTTATGTCGCCGCCGAAGCGGCCGATGTGCTGGTCCGGGTGGACGCGAAGGCGCTGTTCGTCGCCGGGCCGTTCCTCGGTCGCGATCGCGCCGCCGAGCTGCGCGAGACCGCGCCGGAGCTGGAGATCGGCACCGTCGTGGTGATCCCGGTCGAGGGCGAATCCGCCGTCGGCGACGGGTCGCTGAGCTGGTCGGCGCTGCTCGCGCTGGCCGGGACCGTCACCGCCGAGGCGGGTGAGGAGCGGGCGAACGCCGTCTCCCCCGACGACATCTCCGACATCCTGTTCACCTCTGGCACCACCGGCCGCAGCAAGGGCACGCTCGTCGCGCACCGGCAGGCACTGGGCGTGGTGCGCGGCTGGGTCGAGTGCTCGACCCTGCGCGCGGGCGATCGCTACCTGATGATCCCGCCGTTCTTCCACAACTTCGGCTACAAGGCGGGCATTCTCGCGTGCCTGGTCACCGGGGCCACGATAGTGCCGCAGGCCACCTTCGACGTGCCCGCCGCGCTGGCGCTGATCGAGTCCGAGCAGATCACCGTGCTGACCGGCCCGCCGACGATCTACCAGACCATCCTCGAGCATCCCCAGCGCGGCGAGCGCGATCTGTCCTCGCTGCGGGTGGCGGTGACCGGCGCGGCGACCGTGCCGGTGGTGCTGATCGAGCGGATGCGCGACGATCTCGACTTCGAGGTGGTCATCACGGCCTACGGCCTGTCCGAGTCGGCCGGGTTCGGCACCATGTGCCGACCCGAAGACGACGCGGCCACCATCGCCAACACCTGCGGCGGCCCGATCGCCGACTTCGAACTGCGCCTGTCCGAGGCCGGTGAGGTATTGCTGCGCGGCCCCAACGTGATGCTGGGCTACCTCGACGATCCCGAGGCCACCGCCGAGGCGATCGATGCCGACGGCTGGCTGCACACCGGCGACATCGGCATCGTCGACGAGCGCGGCTATCTGAAGATCACCGACCGGCTCAAGGACATGTACATCACCGGCGGGTTCAACGTGTACCCCGCCGAGATCGAGCAGACCCTGGCCCGGCTCGACGGCGTCGCCGAATCGGCCGTCATCGGCGTGCCGGACGAGCGGATGGGCGAGGTCGGCAAGGCCGTTGTCGTCCGCAAGGCCGGATCGACGCTGTCCGCGGACGAGGTGATCGCCTTCGCCGCGTCCACATTGGCCAATTTCAAAGTGCCCCGGCTCGTGGAGTTCCGCGACCAGCTGCCCTACAGCGCGGCGGGCAAGGTGCTCAAGCGTGAGCTACGTGAGGAGAAGTCGTGAGTCCCGAAACCGAAACCGAGGTCGTCACCTACGAGGTGCGCGGACCGGTCGCCGTCGTCACCATGAACCGGCCCGAGTTCCGTAACGCGCAGAACTCGAAGATGACCTATGCCCTCGACGCCGCCTTCGTGCGGGCCGTCGAGGACCCCGACGTCAAGGTGATCGTGCTGGCGGGCAACGGGAAACACTTCAGCGCGGGCCACGACATCGGCACGCCGGGTCGCGACCATGATGTGCACTACGAGAACAAGGCCGCGCTGTGGTGGGACCACGTCGACCGCGCGGGCGGCGATCAGCGCTTCGCCCGCGAGTCCGAGGTGTACCTGGGCATGTGCCGCCGCTGGCGGGAGATCCCCAAGCCGACCGTCGCGATGGTGCAGGGCGCCTGTATCGCGGGCGGGCTGATGCTGGCCTGGGTGTGCGACCTGATCGTCTGCTCCGATGACGCCTTCTTCTCCGATCCCGTTGTCCGGATGGGCATTCCGGGTGTGGAGTACTTCGCGCATCCGTGGGTGATGGGTCCGCGCGCGGCCAAGGAGTTCCTCTTCACCGGTGACCGGTTCGGCGCTGCCCAGGCCAAGGAGTGGGGCATGGTCAACCGGGTCGTGCCACGCGAGGAACTCGAGTCCGAGGTGATGGCGCTGGCCGAGAAGATCTCCGCCATGCCGCAATTCGGGCTCGCGCTCACCAAGAAGGCCGTCAACCAGGCCGAAGACCTGATGGGAATGCGCACCGGGATGGACTCGGTCTTCGGGCTGCACCATTTCGCGCACGCGCACAATGCCGAAGTCGGCGCCGATTCACTGGGCGGGATGAATGCCCGTTCGATGAAGGGCGCCGCGACCGAACAGAACGGGACGAAGTAAGTGGATCTCGAGATCGACCCGGCAGTCCGGGAATTCCAGCTGGAGGTGCGTGAGTTCCTCGCCGCCAATGTGCCGAGCGAGCCGCTGCCCTCGATGGATACGGCGGAGGGATTCGAAGCCCATCGCGCCTGGGAGGCCAAGCTGGCCGAGGCCCGCCTGTCGGCGGTGTCGTGGCCCACCGAGTACGGCGGCCGTGATGCCTCCATCCTCGAGTGGGTCCTGTTCGAGCAGGAGTACTACGCGGCGGGTGCGCCGGGGCGAGTCGCCCAGAACGGCATCTTCCTGCTCGCGCCGACCCTGTTCGAGCACGGCACCGAAGAGCAGCTGGCCCGGATCCTGCCGCGGATGGCGCGCGGTGACGACATCTGGGCGCAGGCCTGGTCGGAGCCCGAATCGGGCAGCGACCTGGCGAGCCTGCGCTCGACCGCGCGGCGCACCGAGGGCGGCTGGATCCTCAACGGCCAGAAGACCTGGAGCTCGCGTGCCACCTACGCGGACTGGGCCTTCGGCCTGTTCCGCAGCGACCCCGAGGCGCAGCGTCATCACGGCCTGACCTACGTGATGTTCCCGCTCTCCGCCGACGGCGTGAGCGTGCGCCCGATCCCGCAGCTCGACGGCGAGCCGGGCTTCGCCGAGATCTTCCTCGACGACGTCTTCGTCCCCGACCGCGACGTGATCGGTGCGCCGAACGAGGGCTGGCGGGTCGCGATGGCGACCTCGAGCAACGAGCGCGGCCTGTCGCTGCGCAGCCCCGGCCGGTTCAGCGCGACCGCGCAGCGGCTGATCGACCTGTGGACCGAGACCGCCGAACCCACCGACACCGCCGCGCGCAATGCGGTGGTGGACGCCTGGATCGGCAGCGAGGCCTACCGGCTGCACACCTTCGGCACCGTCACCCGGCTGACCGACGGCGGGCAGCTCGGCGCGGAGTCCTCGATCACCAAGGTGTTCTGGTCCGAGCTCGACATCGCCATGCACCAGACGGGGCTCGACCTGCTCGGCCCCGCCGCCGAGCTGACCAGTAAGTGGACCGACGGCTACCTGTTCTCGCTGTCGGGCCCGATCTACGCGGGCACCAACGAGATCCAGCGCAACATCATCGCCGAGCGCATCCTCGGCCTGCCAAGGGAGAGCAAGCGATGAGATTCGCCCTCAGCACCGAACAACTCGATTTCGCCACCGAGCTGCGCAAGATTCTCGACGCCGGGCAGACGCCCGCCGCCGTGCGCGCGTGGGCCGAGGGCGACACCGCCAAGGGGCGCACGCTGCTGCGGCAGGTGGCCGAGATGGGTGTGTTCGGCCTGATCGTCGACGAGCAGTACGACGGCGCCGAAGCCACGCCGGTCGACCTCGTCGTCGCACTCGTCGAGCTGGGCCGCGCCGCGGCGCCGGGCCCGGTGATCGAATCGACCGCGGTGCTTCCGGCACTGCTGCAGCGTCTTCCGAATGCCGAGCCCGCGCAGCGCTGGCTGCCCGCGCTCGCGGGCGGTGCGCTGCTCGGCACTGTCAGCTTCGGCAGTCCGCAGCGCGGCATCGCCCTCGATGCCGACGTCGCCGATCTGGTGCTTGTCGCGGACGGCGGACAGCTGGCCGTCGGGCGCCGCACCCCGTCGGGCGACGAGCAGCCGGCCGATGCAAGCCGATCGCAGGGCGGGCCGATCGCCTCGATCGATCCGGCGCGCAAGCTGTTCCAGGTCGAGGCCGACGAGACCGTGGCCGACGGTGTTCAGGACGCCATCGACTACGCCTTCGATATCGGCGTCCTCGCCTGTGCCGCCCAGCTGCTCGGCGCGGGCCGCGCCCTGCTCGACCAGACCACCACCTACGCCAAGCAGCGCAAGCAGTTCGGCCGCGCGATCGGCGAATTCCAGGCCGTGAAACAGCAACTCGCCGACGTGCTGATCGCCCTGGACCTGGCCGAGCCGCTGCTCTACCGGGCCGCGCTCACTCTGGACTCCGGCGATCGCGCTCGCGATGTGTCGGCAGCCATCGTGGCCTGCGGCGATGCCGCCCACCGCGCCTCGCGTGCCGGTCTGCAGGTGCACGGCGCCATCGGCTACACCGCCGAATGCGACCTGTCACTGTGGATCACCAAGGTGGCGGCCCTGCGCACCGCCTGGGGCACCGCCGATTTCCATCGCGGACGCATCGCCGACGCACTGCGCGCGGCCGAACCCGCTGCCGCGGCGGTCTGAGGCAAGCGGATGCCGCTCCCCGTACCCGCCGCCGCGGTGACCATCACCGACTCTGCCGAGGAACCCCATGTCATCGAATGAACTGCTCGAATTCCGCACCTCCGTCCGCGCCCTGCTGGCCAAGCACGCCACGCCCGCCGCGGTGCGCGCCGCGATGGACACCGACCTCGGGTACGACCCGAAGTTGTGGACCATGCTGTGCGAGCAGGTCGGTGTGGCCGCGCTCGCGGTGCCGGAGGAATGGGGCGGTGCGGGTGCCGGGCTGGTCGAATCGCTGATGGTGGTGGGCGAATTGGGCCGCACGCTGGCGGGGGTGCCGATGCTCGGGTCCGCCGTGCTCGGGGTCCAGGCGATCCTGCTCTCGGGCGACGAGCAGGCCTGCGCCCGGCTGCTGCCGGACCTGGCCGAGGGCTCGCGCACGGCGGCGCTGTGCTGGGCCGACGCCACCGGCTGGGACTCGGCGGGCGTGCGCGCGAGCGACGGAAAGCTCAACGGCGCCGCGCATTACGTGCTGCACGGTGCCCAGGCCGACCTGCTGCTCGTGCTCACCGACGACGGCCTGTTCGAGACCACGGCCGACGCACCTGGCGTGGTCGTCACCCCGACACCGGGCCTCGACCCCACCCGCAAGCTGGCCGCCATCGCCTTCACCGACGCCCCGGCGACCAGGATCGGCACCGGTGACCCGGCCGCACTGCGCACCCGCCTGCGCGAGATCGCGTGGGCCGCGCTGGCCGCCGAGCAGGTCGGCGCCGCCCGGCACTGCCTAGAGATGACGGTGGAATACACCGCTTCGCGCGTGCAGTTCGGCAGGCCGATCGGCAGCTTCCAGGCACTCAAGCACCGGATGGCCGATATGTACGTGCTGGTGGAGTCGGCCGAGTCGACGGCACTGGCCGCCGCCCAGGCCGTGGCCGAGAACAGCGACTCGGCCGCCGAGGACGTCTACGTCGCCCGCAAGCACTGCACCGAGACCTTCTCCCACGTGGCCGCCGAGACGATCCAGCTGCACGGCGGCATCGCCATCACCTGGGAACACGACGCCCACCTGTACTTCAAGCGGGCGCACGCCACCGCCGAGCTCTTCGGCACCGGCCGCCGTCCGGTCGCGGCCGCCTAGCCGCACCCATCGAAAGCCCTGGTCGCGACCCCGCGACCGGGGCTTTCGGCGTGTTGTGCGTGATGTCACCGGGTTCGAGACACCCGATCCCTGGGTTTAGATAGTTAGCTTATGCAATAATACTGTTCGTGCAGCAGACAGAGCAGCCCTCCCCGGACGACATCGTGGTCGACCTGTTGGTCACTGCCGGTCGGCTCACCCGGCTCGCCGGGGCGATCAGCAACGACGATCTGCCCCGAGCGATCCTGCGCGCCCTCGCCGTGCTCGACGAACACGGCGGCCTGCGGGTCAGCGACTTCGCCCGGATCGATCGATGTTCGCAACCGGCGGCAACGGCGCTGATCGGCCGGCTCGTCGCCGACGGATTCGCCTCCCGCACCAGGGACCCGCAGGACTCCAGGGCGGTTCTCATCGAACTGACCCCGGCGGGCCGGAACCGCCTCGTCGAGGCCAGGCGCGCCTTCGCGGCCGCCATGGCTCCCGGACTCGCCGACTTCGATCTCGATCGCCTGATCCGGCTCGACACCGACCTGAACGACCTGCTGACAGCCCTGCGTGCGGTTGCCCGCGGTCACCAGTGATGCAACCAGGAGCGCCAGTGAGCCTTCCCCCGTTGACTCGCGCCGACGACACCGCCGCCGCAGCCACCACCTCGTCCGGACAACCCAAGGCCGTCTGGGCCGTCGCCTTCGCGAGTGTCATCGCGTTCATGGGCATCGGTCTCGTCGACCCCATCCTCAAGCCGATCGGCGAACAGCTGAACGCGAGCCCCTCGCAGGTCTCGCTGCTGTTCACCAGCTACATGGCCGTCACCGGCGTCGCCATGCTGATCACCGGCGTCATCTCCAGCCGCTTCGGCGCGAAGAAGACGCTGCTGTCCGGCCTGGCGATCATCGTGGTGTTCGCCGCGCTGGCCGGCATGTCGAGCACGATCGGCGAGATCGTCGGCTTCCGCGCGGGCTGGGGTCTGGGCAACGCGCTGTTCATCGCGACGGCGCTGGCCACCATCGTCGGCGCGGCCACCGGCGGCGTCGCCAAGGCGATCATCCTCTACGAGGCCGCCCTCGGCATCGGCATCGCGACCGGCCCGCTGCTGGGTGGCCTGCTCGGCGGTATCAGCTGGCGCGGACCGTTCTTCGGTGTGTCGGTGCTGATGGCCATCGCCTTCATCGCGATCGTCGTGCTGCTGCCCGAGATGCCCAAGCCGGCCAAGCCGACCTCGATCACCGCCCCGTTCAAGGCGCTGCGGCACAGGGGCCTGCTGACCGTGAGCATCACCGCGCTGCTCTACAACTTCGGCTTCTTCACCCTGCTCGCCTACACCCCGTTCCCACTGGACATGGGCACCTACGCGATCGGCTTCATCTTCTGCGGCTGGGGCATCATGCTCGCGCTGGCCTCGGTGTTCCTCGCGCCGAAACTGCAAGCGCGCTTCGGCACCCTGCCGATGATGGCGCTCTCGCTCGGCCTGTTCGCCGCGGATCTGGCGGTGATGGGCATGTTCGCCGAGCACAAGATCGTGCTGATCGTCGGCGTGGTCATCGCCGGCCTGTTCCTCGGCGTGAACAACACGCTGATCACCGAGGCCGTGATGATCTCCGCGCCGGTCGAGCGTTCCACCGCGTCGGCGGCCTACAGCTTCGTCCGGTTCGCCGGTGGCGCCGCGGCGCCGTGGGTGGCGGGCAAGCTCGGCGAGCACAGCGTCTCGCTGCCGTTCTGGCTCGGCGCCGCCTTCACCGCCGCCGCGGTCGCCGTCCTGTTCCTCGGCCGCAGCGCGCTCGCCCATATCGACGAGCACGACCCGGCCCCGCACAGCATCGAGGAAGCACAAGCCATCACCGTCGGCGACTGACCCGCCCGGTGACATCGAGCCGCCCCCGCTGCCACGAGCAGCGGGGGCGGTTTCGTGCCGGGAAGAAGTCGGTGGCCCGGCGTAGCGTCGAGACCATGAGCGACGACAAGCGCGGGCGGGTCAGGGTCGAGTCGGCGCACAAGCGCGTCCGGGCCTATCTCGACGGACGACTGGTGGCCGACACGGTGCGGCCACTGCTGGTCTGGGAGGTCCCCTACTACCCGACCTACTACCTCCCGCTGACCGATGTCAGAGCGGACCTGGAACCGAACGGGGTCGACGAGCACTCCCCCAGCCGTGGCGAGGGCACCGGATACGACGTGGTGGCCGACGGCGTACGCGCCGACGGAGCGGCACTGCGCTACCTCGACTCGCCGCTGCCCGACCTGAAAGACGCTGTGCGCCTGGACTTCGCCACCTTCGACTGGTTCGAGGAGGACGAGCCGATCTTCGTGCACCCCCGTGACCCGTATTCCCGGGTCGACATCCTGGGCAGTTCGCGCAATGTGCGGGTAGAGATCGACGGCGTCACCGTCGCCGACTCGTCCTCGCCGCGCATCCTGTTCGAAACCGGCTTACCCGCGAGGTATTACCTGCCGCTGCCCGATGTCCGGATGGATCTGCTCGTCGGCTCCGACACCCACACCAGCTGCCCGTACAAGGGCACCGCCGACTACTGGCACGTCCAGGTCGACGGCACCGAGCACCGCGACATCGTGTGGATCTATCGCGCACCGCTGCCGGAGAGCCAGAAGGTCGCCGGCCTGGCGTGCTTCTACAACGAGAAGGTCGACATCTACCTCGACGGCGTACTCCAGGACCGCCCGCACACCCCGTTCAGCTGACTACTCGGGCACCTCGAGCAGACCCTCGTCGACCGCCCATTTGATGGACTTCTCCAGCGACGGACACGATTCGGGCCTGCCCGGCCGCGCGCCGTGCGCGCTGAGCTGGGCGAAGACCGGGCAGTGCGTGTCCGGTCGTTCGGTCCACTGCACCGAGGTCTGGTGCGCGCTGTACTTGCGCACCAGGACCTCGGCCTGGCAGGCCTGACACCGCACCGGTGTCAGGCCCTCGTCCAGGTAGCGCTGTTTGTCGACCGTGGTCTGGGCCCGCACCGCGGCCTGCCGCACGGGCTGATCGGCGAAGTCGGGTGCCTTGGCCCAGGTCGGGGACATGGTTACACGCCCGCTTCGGCTTCTGCCTCGGCCTTGCGGCGCAGGTTCTCCGCCACCTCGGCCTCCCAGGCCTGGTTGGCCTTGGTGGTGTCGACCTCGAACTCGAAGCGCTGGGTCATCTTCTCGGTGACATCGGCGGCATCGACGTAGAACTGCTCGTACCAGCGGCGCAGCTGGTAGACCGGGCCGTCCTCCTCGCACAGCAGCGGGTTCTCGACCTTGGACTTGTGCTTCCAGATCTCCACGTCCTGGAGGAAGCCGTCGCCGAAGAACTCGGTCATCGAGGCCGCCAGCTTCTCGGCGGTCGCGTCGTCGATGCCCTTGGGCTTCTCGACGGTCAGGCCGTACTGCAGCACGAACTCGTCCTGGCTGACCGGGTAGTGGCAGTTGATCAGCACGACCTTGATCTCGTATCCGCCATAGATGTTGACCAGCGGATTGATCATGTAGGACGGGCCGAAGTACGACGCCTCCGACTTCAGCAGCGTCTCACCGCCGTACTTGGCCGCCATGCCGATGTCGGGACGGCCCTTGGTCTCCAGGAACTGCGTCGCCACATGACCCTCGAAGACGTTCTTGAAGTACGTCGGGAAGGCATAGTGGATGTAGAAGAAGTGCGCCATGTCCACGACGTTGTCGATGATCTCGCGGCAATTGGAGCCCTCGATGCGCATCGTGTTCCACGTCCACGGCGTCCAGCCGCTGTCATGATCCTCGCTGGGGTTGCCCTCCGTGTCGGTGTAGGGGCCCTCGATGTGCGGAATCGTGACCTCGGCGGGCGGCTCGTTGCCCTCGTGGTCGTGCCAGATGAACAGCTGACCGTTGCGCTCGAGCGTCGTCCACTTCCTGGTGCGGGCCAGCGGCGGAACGCGGCGCGCGTAGGGAATCGACGTGCACTTGCCGCTGGCGCCCCAGCGCCAGTCGTGGAACGGGCAGGCGATGTCGTCGCCCTTGACCGTGCCCATGCTCAGATCGCCGCCCATATGCCTGCAGTAGGCATCGAGCACGCGGATCTCGTCGTTGGTGTCGGTCCACACCACGAGCTTGGTTCCGAAGATCTCGATCGCGTGCGGCTTACCGTCGCGGAACGACGAGGCCAGGCCGACACAGTGCCAGCCGCGCGCAAACCTCGTCGGCGTGGTGCCGACATCGAGTTCCCTCACCTTGGGGTTGACTGCCATCCCGAACCCTCCTTGTTCACTAGAACACGTTACAAAACGAGGCCGCTTCACGCCAGCTGTCCAGCGAACTTCGCTCCACGCCCCTGTTATATCCGAGGTAGGGCGATCTTCTCGACAGAAATGAGAACCTGTTCTAATCTCAGAGTCGAACAAGAACCGGTTGTCGATCCGACAAGGCAGGAGCGGGCTCCGAAATGACGCAAGAAGTGACCGAACGGGTCGAGGCACTGCTGCCGACACTGCGTGAACGTGCGCAGGAGGCCGAGGACCTGCGCCGCATTCCCGACGAATCCATGAAGGCGCTGCAGGAGACCGGCTTCTTCCGGCTGCTCCAGCCCAAGCAGTGGGGCGGCCACGCCGCCGACCCGGTCGTCTTCTACGACACCGTGCGCAAGATCGCCAGCGCCTGCGGGTCCACCGGCTGGGTGGCGGGCATCATCGGCGTGCACAACTGGCACCTCGCGCTGTTCGACCAGCAGGCCCAGGAAGACGTCTGGGGCGAGGACACCGACGTGCGGATCTCCTCCTCCTACGCCCCGATGGGCGCGGGCCAGGCGGTCGACGGCGGCTACATCGTGCGCGGCTCGTGGGCCTGGTCCTCGGGTTCCGATCACGCCACCTGGGCGGTCCTGGGCGGTCCGGTGATCAAGAACGGCAAGCCGGTCGACTTCGGCTCCTTCCTGATCCCGCGCTCGGACTACCGCATCGATGACGTCTGGAACGTGGTCGGCCTGCGTGGCACCGGCTCCAACACCGTGGTCGTCGAGGACGTCTTCGTCCCGGCGCACCGCTTCCTGAGCTTCCGCGCGATGAGCGAGGGCCGCGCGCCCGGCCTCGAGCAGAACACCGACGCCGTGTTCAAGATGCCGTGGGGCACCATCCACCCCACCACCATCTCCACGCCGATCGTCGGCATGGGCTACGGCGCCTACGAGGCGCACGTCGAGCACCAGGGCAAGCGCGTGCGCGCGGCCTTCGCCGGCGAGAACGCCAAGGACGATCCGTTCGCCAAGGTGCGCGTGGCCGAGGCCGCCAGCGACATCGACGCCGCGTGGCGTCAGCTCTCGGGCAATGTCGCCGAGGAGTACGCGCTGCTGGTGGCGGGCGAGGAGGTGCCGTTCGATCTGCGCGTGCGCGCCCGTCGCGACCAGGTCCGCGCGACCGGCCGGGTGATCGCCTCGATCGACAAGCTCTTCGAGTCCTCGGGCGCGACCGCGCTCGCCAACGGCACCCCGCTGCAGCGCTTCTGGCGTGACGCGCACGCGGGCCGGGTGCACGCGGCCAACGATCCCGAGCGCGCCTACGTCATGTACGGCACGCACGAGTTCGGTCTGCCCGTCACCGACGCCATGGTGTAGCCGATGACTCAGACCGCTGAACTCACCTACGAATCGACCTCCCGCTACGCGCAGGTCACCCCCGAGCTGAAGCTGCACTACCACGAGGCGGGCGTCGGCAACGGCCCCACGATCGTGCTGCTGCACGGCGGCGGGCCCGGCGCCTCGGCGTGGTCGAACTTCGCCCGCAACATCCCGGTGCTGGCCGAGAACTTCCACGTGATCGCGCTCGACCAGCCCGGTTTCGGCAAGTCCGACAAGCCGGTCGACCATCCGCAGTACTTCGTGCACGCGTCCACCGCGCTGCTCGCGCTGCTGGACCACCTGCAGATCACCGAGCGGGTGCACCTGCTGGGCAACTCACTCGGCGGCGGCACCTCGGTGCGCTTCGCCCTGGACAACCCCAAGCGCGCGGGCAAGCTCGTGCTGATGGGCCCGGGCGGGCTGAGCACCAACCTGTTCGCGCCCGACCCGACCGAGGGCGTCAAGCTGCTCTCGGCGTTCAGCTACGCGCCGACCAGGGAGAACCTGGAGAAGTTCCTGCGGATCATGGTCTTCGACCAGTCGCTGATCACCGAGGAACTGATCGACGAGCGGTTCGCCCTGGCTAGCACGCCCGAGTCGCTGGCCGCCGTGCGCGCGATGGGTAAGTCCTTCGCGGGCGCCGACTTCGAGAAGGGCATGCTGTGGCGTGACGCGTACAAGCTGCGTCAGCCGGTGCTGCTCATCTGGGGCCGCGAGGATCGGGTCAACCCGCTCGACGGCGCGCTCGTCGCCACCAAGGTCATCCCGCGCGTGCAGCTGCACGTGTTCGGCGGCTGCGGACACTGGGCACAGCTGGAGAAGTTCGACGAATTCAACCGGCTCACGGTCGATTTCCTCGAGGAGAAGCAATGAGTATCCGCGCTCTGGGCTACATGCGCATCGAGGCCACCGACATGGCGGCCTGGCGCGAGTACGGCCTCAAGGTGCTCGGCATGATGGAGGGCACCGGGCTCAACCCCGACGCGCTCTACCTGCGCATGGACGATTTCGCCGCGCGACTGGTGATCGTCCCCGGCGAGCAGGACCGGCTGCTGGTCTCGGGCTGGGAGGTCACCGACGCCCGCGGCCTGCAGCAGCTGCGGGAGACCCTGGCCAAGGCCGGGGTCACCTTCACCGAGGGCACCAAGGAAGAGCTGGGTGAGCGCCGCGTCGAGGGCATGATCCGGTTCCAGGATCCGTCCGGGAACACCCTCGAGGCGTTCTACGGCGCGCAGTACCTGGGCCGCCGCTTCGTCAGCCCCTACGGCCACAAGTTCGTCACCGCCGAGCAGGGTCTGGGCCACGTGGTGCTGACCTGCACCGACGATGCCGCGGCGCAGGCGTTCTACCAGGACGTCCTGGGCTTCCGGCTCCGGGACTCCATGCGGCTGCCGCCGCAGATGGTCGGCCGTCCCGCCGACGGCGACCCGGCCTGGCTGCGCTTCTACGGCTGCAACCCGCGCCACCACGCGCTGGCGTTCCTGCCGCTGCCGAATCCGACCGGCATCGTGCACCTCATGGTCGAGGTGGAGAACTCCGACGACGTCGGCCTCTGTCTGGACCGCGCCTACCGCAAGAAGGTGAAGATGTCGGCCACCCTCGGCCGGCACATCAACGACAAGATGCTGTCCTTCTACATGAAGACTCCCGGCGGATTCGATATCGAATTCGGCTGTGAGGGACTGGAAGTCGACGACGACGACTGGATCGCCCGCGAATCGACCGCGGTCAGCCTGTGGGGTCACGACTTCACCGTCGGATTCAAGCAGCAATAGGAATGGCGGCGAGGGACATGACCGAACAGATACCGGCGATCGACGGCCGGCAATTTCGTAATGTGCTGGGGCAGTTCTGCACCGGCATCACCGTGATCACCGCGCTCGATCCGGCGGGTGAGCCGATCGGCTTCGCCTGCCAGTCCTTCGCCGCCCTCTCCCTCGACCCGCCCCTGGTGCTGTTCTGCCCCACCAAGGGGTCGCGCTCCTGGGCGGCGATCGAGGCGGCGGGCAAGTTCTGCGTGAACGTGCTCGCCGAGGAACAGCAGCCGACGTGCGCGCGCTTCGGCTCGCGCGAGACCGACAAGTTCGCCGGAGTCTCCTGGCACACCTCGGAATTGGGTGTGCCGGTGCTCGACGATTCGCTGGCGACCATCGAATGCACCGTCGACTCCGTCGTCGACGGCGGGGACCACTACATCGTCATCGGCCGGGTCCAGGCGCTCGCGGAATCGGCCACCACCGGCGGTCGGCCGCTGCTGTTCTACCGCGGTCAGTACACCGGCATCGAGCCGGACAAGACCACCCCCGCGCCCTGGCGCGCGGATCTGGACCATTTCCTCACGACCACCAGCCTCGACACCTGGCTGTGAGTCCCGCGGGTGCGGCCGCCCACACAATGCGCGGCCGCACCCGTTTCCTTCGTTTTTAAGTGCTCATTCGGTGAGCACTTTGCGGCGGATCATGGTTCGTATGAACATCGACTACATCACCTGCGCCGAGGCGAGCGACTGGGAATCGTGGCTGGCCACCCATCACTACACCGCGGGTGAGGTCTGGGTGCGGATCGCCAAGAAGGGCGCCCCCGAACCGTCGGTGACGATCACCGAGACCCTCGACGGCGCGCTCTGCTACGGCTGGATCGACAGCCATCGGCGTGGGCTCGATGCCCATCACTACCTGCAGCGTTACTCGCCGCGCCGGGCCCGCAGCCCGTGGTCGCAGGTCAATGTGGCCAAAGCCGAGGCCCTCATCGTGGCCGGGCGGATGCAGCCCGCGGGGTATGCGGTGATCGAAGAGGCCGTGGCTGACGGGCGCTGGGCGGGCGCCTACGAGCGTCAAAGCACCGCCGAGACTCCCGCCGACCTGGTCTCCGCGCTTGCCGCCGCGCCTGAAGCCCGCGCCGCCTACGCAGCCCTCGGTCGCTCCGACCAGTACCGGCTGTTCCTGCCCATCCTCAAGGCCACCTCCCCGGCCGAACGGGCGACCCGGGTTGCGCAGGTTGTCGGCGCCTTGTGACATCGAATTCGTGCTACTCGCATCGTGCGGGGTCCACCACCGGGCTGGTCGGCCGCGTAGCCGACCACCAGCCGGCCGAAATCTGCGGACACTCGCCTCGGACCAGTCCGCGGACAGGATCGGGACCCACTCGCACACGAGCACAGGTACGCGATGGGCTGCTCCGAATCGCCCCACGACGCCGCGTCAGACCTCTTTGACGAGTAACGCGCGGGTGTAGAGCAGGGAGAACCCTCGGCCCTGAGCATTCTGTTGCGACTTCGATCCGGGCTGAGTGGTGATCACCGCGAGGTCGCAACCCGCTGCCGCCGCCTCGGTCAGGCGAGCAGACAGGAGCGCGGTCTGGACGCCATGCCTGCGGAGGGCGGGCAGCGTCGCGGCACCCACGAGAGCCGCGATACCACCATCGGTGCGCATGCTCGCACCGCCGGCCGGTGCCCCATCGCGATAGGCGAGGTAGCGACGGGTGTCATTGGCGGAAGCCATGTCTCGCATCACCTCGGCAATGGCCGCACGAGGAAACTCCTCATGCGACGAGCCCCCATCCTCATCCGGATGAGCGAATCCGTCGACAACGACATCGAGCCAGACATCCACCTCATCCCCCTCGTCGCGCCGCACTTGGACCTGCTCCGGCCCCACCCAGGTCCGCCCATCCAGCTCGATCCCGAGCACATTCTCGAAAGACATCAACCGATACCCCCGCCCCGTCAATTCCGCCGCGATCCGCGAATCACCCAACTGCGCCAACTCCACCTGCACCGGCGCCCCCACCTCCGCATAAGCCCTTTCGACCTCCTCCCACTCCCCCACTGAAGGCGCCCCACCGAACCCAACCCCCACCACCTTGGTCAACGGCGACCCCACCCCCGCAAAACACGCCGCCCCATCCCCAAACGCCCGCACGAACCCACCCGTCCCCCGCCGCATCCCCACCTCCACCGCACCGGCAATAGCCCCGGTCTCCACCCCCTCGATCCGACGCGCCAACCCAACCCCGCAGAACAACGTCCCCACGTTTTCGCTCATCAACCAGTTATAAGGCCCCTGTCCAGCGAGTTTCGCGATCGCGCCCCCGTTCCCCGGTCCCGCGCATCCGGTCCGAATAGGCTGCACTACGGAACTTCCCAACGACTACGGCGGCGATCATCAGCTCGACCATCCACCACCGATGACCCCGGCACGACTGGCGCGGGCGGAGATCTCCTTGCGCGGCTTGGCCGTCGGGGACGCATTCGGCGCCTGCGCGGCAGCCGATCCCGTTGTCGCGACCACCGACCCACTGCCGCCCGGCCCCTGGTTGTGGACCGACGACACCGAGATGGCCAGTTCGATCGTCGACATCCTCGCGAGGTTCGGGCGCATCGATCAAGATGCCCTGGCCACGTCCTTCGTCACCCATTACGACATCTACCGGCGATACGGGCCAGGAACCAACCGGATTCTCCGCCTCATCCGCGCCGGCCGCGGCACCTGGCGAGACCTCGCGCCGCAGGCCCGCAATGGGCAGGGGTCATGGGGCAACGGAGCGGCCATGCGAGTCGCCCCACTCGGCGCGTTCTTCGCCGACGACCTCGACCGTGTGATCGCCGAGGCGGCCGCTTCCGCCGAGGTGACCCACACCCACCCTGAGGGCATCGCGGGAGCGATCGCCGTCGCGGTCGCCGCGGCAGGCGCCGCAACGACGGCCTCGTCCGGCGAAGAATGGCTGACCCACGTCATCGACAGCACCCCAGACGGCACCGTCCGCCGAGGAATCCGGCACGCCGTGCACCTCCTGACCACCGCCGACCCACACCTCGCGGCATCCGAACTCGGCAACGGCGCACAGACCTCGGCAGCCGACACCGTCCCCTTCTGCCTCTGGGCAGCAGCCCAGCACCCCACGGACTTCGCCGCCGCTCTCCGCACAGCCGCAGCCACCGGCGGCGACACGGACACCCTCTGCGCCATCATCGGCGGAATCCTCGCCACCCGAACCCCACCGCCCCAGGAATGGACCACCCGCTGCGAACCACTGCCCGCCTGGCTCGCCCGCCCAGCATGAACCTCGACCAAGATCACGACGCTCTGGCGGGATCAAGGTGGACGCCATGGGCATTCAGTGCTGCCAGTACCCGGTCGATGACGATGTAAGGGCGGTTGCGCAGCAGGTCGGCGCCGACGCGGACGATCAGCCAGCCGTGCTCGGCGAGGATCGCGAGCCTGTCGATGTCCTTCGTGCGCTGCGCGGTGTCGGTCCAGTGCTGGGCGCCGTCGTATTCGACTGCCACCTGCCACCGTTCCCAGCCCATGTCCAGGCGTGCCAGAAACTCTCCACCGTGATCCCGGACCACGATCTGGGTGGTCGGCGCGGGCAGTCCGTGGTCGATCAGCAGCAACCGGGTCAGTGATTCTTGCGGGGACTCGGCACCGGGATCGACCAACCCGAGCACAGCGCGCGCCCTCGCGCAGCCCCGCACTCCCTGGTGACCATCGGCGAAGGACAGCACGGTCGACGGGTCTAGACCGGTGGCGCGGCACAGGGCGTCGAGCGCGGGGATCGCCTGGTCACGGGGAAGGCGGCGGGCGAGGTCGAAGGCTGTGCGGGGCGGTGTCGTGACCGGGTATCCGTGGACCTCGCACCGCTCGCCCCGGGTGAGCTCGGCCTGTATCACGGTGATGCCCGGCGGCGGACGGCGATGCCGCGGCAAGGCGATCTCAACCGGCTGATCGGCATCGACATAGGCGCTACCCAGCAGCGCCGCGGCAGACCGGCCGACGAGCACCCCCTCGCCCTTGGTCCAGTGGACCGCCGCTTTGGCCCGGCCTGTCACATCGAGCTGTATGCCTTTGCGCGCATAGACATCCGGCGCAACCCTGTCGAAGTCATGCCGCAACTCATGCCGTGTGACCGCTCCCGCCGCCAACGCCCACGACCCGATAAACGGTTCATCGAATACCCCATGCGCGAGATGGTCCTCCACCCCACCGACATGCCTGGTCAGCGCGGATCCAGGATCCGGACTCCGCAACGCGGGCAATAGAACAGCGCACCCTCGTGATCACATTTGCCCGCCCACAGATAGTCGCGGATGGTGCCGACGATGAATGCCAGGTGGTCGACGGGAGTCGCGCCGAGTTGCTGGTCGATTCCCTCCGCGATCACATCACCACGTTCGATCTCCACCGGTTCGGTCCCCGGCTCGCCGTCGGCGGTTCCGACGACGCGCTGCGCGAACTCACATCAGCACAGGTCAGCCACGCCGCCAACCTACGCCCGAACCACCCTCGCAGCACATCCTTTTCGAGGCGGGAGGTTGGACACATGATCACTAGGCAATGAGGGATTTTCGCTCTCGGGCGATAGTGACGCGAAGGCCTGGTGATCAATCGTCCAGACGAGCGCGCGATGGCGAATTCCCTAGCGGGCGGCGCGCCAGGGGATTCGGCCGTTGCCGTCGCCAGTGGAGGTCCATTGTTCGGACCAGTCCCAGAGAGGTTGGAGGGATTCGGCGAGGAGGGCGCCTTCGGTGGTCAGTTCGTAGGCGCCGCGGGGGCCGTTTTTGCGGGTGAGGCCGGCGGACTGGAGTTGTTGTAGGCGGTCGGAGAGCATGCTCGACGAGCAGTTGCCCATGCGGCGGCGGAGATCGAGGAAGCCGAGGGGGCCGGGTTCCAGTTCCCAGATGACGCGCAGCATCCAGCGCTGACCGAGGAGGTCGATCGCGGCAAGGATCTTCCGGGAGGGTTCGGTGGGGTCGCCATCCCCTGTTGCGCTTCTCATTCAGAAGCACGATAGTTGCTTCTGAATCAGAAGCATCTGGACCGCTCGGGGGCGGCGGAAGGAGAACGATCGTGGATTCGACGGTGCAGCGGGTGGTGCTGGTGACGGGGGCCTCACGGGGGATCGGGGCGGAGGCGGCCGCGCAGTTCGGGGCGGCGGGGGCGCAGGTGATCGTGAACTTCCGGGAGAAGCGCAAGCGTGCGCAGACCGTGGTGGACGGGATCGTCGCCGCCGGAGGTAGTGCGTCGACGCTCGGTGCGGATGTGTCGGATCCGGACGATGTCGCGGAGATGGTCGTGGAGATCGGACGGACGTTCGGGCGGCTGGATACCTTGGTGCTCAATGCATCCGGTGGGCTCGAACGAGATGCCGATCCCGGGTACGCGCTACGGCTCAACCGGGATGCGCAGGTGAATCTGGCGACGGCAATGCTGCCGTTGATGCCCGCGGGTGGACGGATCGTGTTCGTCACCAGCCATCAGGCGCACTTCATCCACGAGAAAGACGATGTGCCCCAGGGTTACGCGCCGATCGCGAGGAGCAAGCGGGCGGGCGAGGACGCGCTGCGAGCGCTGATTCCCGAATTCCAGGAGCGCGGAATCGGTTTCACGGTGGTGTCCGGCGACATGATCGACGGGACGATCATCGTCCGTCTACTGGAACGGCGTGACCCGATCAGTGTCGAGTCACGCCGTGCAGCAGGCCCGCTGCCCACCGTCGAGGATTTCGCGCGAGTGATCGTGCGGGCGGGCACGGAAGCCGCCGCCATCGGTCAGACGTTCTATGTCGGCGGCGACGACTACGTCGCCGCAGGTGCTCTCACGCGGTGACGGAAGCCTTACACAGGAGCTCCCAGATGACGCGCAGCACCCAGCGCGGACCGAGAAGGTTGATCGCGGGCGGCGTCAGGCGACGCGGGGGCGCACCTGGACTACGAGGTCGGCGTCGAGGGCTCGGGCCAGGCGCTCGAGTACGGGCAGGCTGGGGACCGTTCCGCCTGCTTCGAAGCGCATCCAGACTGTTCGGGCGCAAGCGAATCAGGTTGTCCCGAGACGCCGAACGGCGTGACCCGAGGTTCGGGTCACGCCGTCAGGGGTGAGTGGTCAGGCCGAGGTGGTGACCGTGGCTTCGCGCTGGAGTTCCAGGGCGATGTCGATGAGCTGGTCTTCCTGGCCGCCGACGAGTTTGCGCTTGCCTGCGCGGACGAGCATTTCGGCGGCGGAGACGCCGTAGCGTTCGGCTTGGCGTTCGGCGTGGCGCAGGAAGCTGGAGTAGACGCCCGCGTAGCCCATCATCAGGGCTTGGCGGTCGAGGAGGCATTCCGACGGCATGGCCGGGCGGACGACGTCCTCGGCGGCGTCGGTGACGGCGAAGAAGTCGACGCCGGTCTTGATGCCGAGCTTGTCGCAGACGCCGATGAAGGCTTCGACCGGCAGGTTGCCCGCGCCCGCGCCGAAGCGGCGGGCCGAGCCGTCGATCTGGGTGGCGCCCGCGCGCACGGCGTAGACCGAGTTCGCCACGGCGAGGCCGAGGTTCTCGTGGCCGTGGAAGCCGACCTGGGCGTCGTCGCCGAGTTCGGCGACCAGTGCCGAGACGCGGTCCGACACCTGCTCGAGGACGAGGGCGCCCGCGGAATCGACGACGTAGACGCACTGGCAGCCCGCGTCGGCCATGATGCGGGCCTGCTTGGCCAGGTTCTCCGGCGTGGTGGAGTGGGCCATCATGAGGAATCCGACGGTCTCCAGGCCGAGTTCGCGCGCCAGACCGAAGTGCTGGATCGAGACATCCGCCTCGGTGCAGTGGGTGGCGATACGGCAGATGGACGCGCCGTTGTCCTGGGAGATCTTGATGTCTTCCTTGACGCCGACACCCGGCAGCATGAGGAAGGCGATCTTGGCCTGCTTGGCGGTCTCGGCGGCGGCCTTGATCAGCTCCTGCTCAGGGGTTTTCGAGAACCCGTAGTTGAACGAGGATCCGCCGAGGCCGTCACCGTGGGTCACCTCGATGACCGGGACGCCCGAACCATCCAGGGCGGCAACGATATTGCGCACCTCGTCCACGGTGAACTGGTGACGCTTGTGATGTGAGCCGTCGCGCAGCGAGGTGTCGGTGACACGCACATCGAGTTCGCCCGAGAAGGGCTTCAGGATATTGCTCATGGTCGAATCTCCTTACACCCGAGCCGAGATGATCTGGTCGGCCAGCACGTCACCCACGCGGGTGGCGGCGGCGGTCATGATGTCGAGGTTGCCCGCGTACGGCGGCAGGAAGTCACCCGCGCCTTCGACCTCGACGAAGATCGACACCTTCGCCATCCCACCGGAGATCACCGACGGTTCGTCGAACTGCGGATCGTTGAGCAGCCGGTAGCCGGGCACGTACTCCTGGATCGACTTCTCCATGCGGAAGATGCTCTCGGCGATGGCATCCCGATCGGCGTCCTCGGGAATGGCGCAGAAAATGGTGTCGCGCATGATCATCGGCGGCTCGGCCGGGTTCAGGATGATGATGGCCTTGCCCCGCTGTGCGCCGCCGATGGTCTCGACACCCTTGGAGGTGGTCTTGGTGAATTCGTCGATGTTCGCGCGAGTTCCCGGACCGGCCGACACCGAGGACACCGACGCCACGATCTCGGCGTAGGCCACCGGCACGACGCGGGATACGGCCGCCACCATGGGAATCGTGGCCTGACCACCACAGGTGATCATGTTGACGTTCGGCGCGTCGCGCAGCGAATCCAGGTTCACCGGGGGGATCACGGCCGGGCCGACCGCGGCCGGGGTGAGGTCGACGGCACGGATGCCCGCGGCCTCGTATTTCGGCGCGTACGCGCGGTGCACGTAGGCGGAGGTGGCCTCGAACAGCAGATCCGGCTTCTCCTCGAGGGCGAGCAGCCAGTCCGCGCCCTCGGCGGAGGTTTCCAGACCCAGCCCACGCGCCCGCTTCAGCCCCTCCGAATCCGGGTCGATGCCGATCATCCAGCGCGGCTCGATCTTGTCCGAGCGCAGCAGCTTGTACAGCAGATCGGTGCTGATGTTGCCGGACCCCACGATCGCGGCGGTGACTTTGCTGGTCACGGTGTACTCCTTGGGAAGTCTGGGTCAGCTGAAACGCAAACGGACGGAACCGAGTCCGGTGAACTCGGCGAGGAAGTCGTCACCGGGGCGGGCGTCGATGGCGCGGGTGCAGGAACCGGGCAGCACGATGTCGCCCTTCTTCAACCGCACCCCGAAGGTCGCGACCTTGCGGGCCAGCCACGCGACCGCGATCACCGGATCACCGAGGACGGCGTCACTGCGCCCCTCGGCGATGACCTCGCCGTTGCGGGTGAGCACGGCGTCGATGGCCTTGATGTCGATGTCGCCGGGTGCGACGCGCTCCTTGCCGAGCACGAAACCGGCCGAGGAGGCGTTGTCGGAGATGGTGTCGGCCAGGCCGATCTTCCAGTCCTTGATGCGCGAATCGATGAGTTCGATCGAGGGCGCGTACGCGACGGTCGCGGCCAGCACATCGGCCTCGGTGCAGTCCTCGCCGGGCAGGTCGGCGCCGAGCACGAACCCGACCTCGACCTCCACCCGCGGCAGCAGGTACTTGGCGGTGTCGACCGGAACGTCCTCGAAGACCTCCATCTCGGCGAGCAGGTGACCATAGTCGGGCTCGTCGACGCCCATCATCTGCTGCATCGCCTTGGACGACAGCCCCACCTTGTGACCGACGACCTTCGCGCCGGACCGCAGCCGGCGCTGGATGTTGAGCAGCTGGATCTCGTAGGCATCGACAACATCGATGTCGGGGAACCGATCGATGAGCGGCGAAACTGCCACACGTTCTTCCTCGGCACGGGTCAGTTCATCGGCGAGTTGAGTTCGTACCGCGTCAGGCAGCACGCGGACCTCCTTGGCAGCACGGTCAGTAGGTGTAAGCAGTGCGGCCCGGACTCAGCTGATTGAGCCAAACCCGCACAGCCGGTTGGACTAGGCCGCGGCCGGTGCGGCTAGACACCGGCCGGAAGGCTACGCCGCACGGCCCACAGGACCAAGCGGCACAGCCCGTAGGTTCCGGACGCCAAAACTGTAACCGGTTGCGCCCTTCTCCGTCAGCCGTTCACCTGACAATACAACGCACCCACAGGTGATTTCTATAACACGTTCCACCGATATCAAGGGCAAACTGCGGAGCCCACGAACAGGAGCGCCGTTTTGGTCGCCAAACATCGGACCCCTTCTATAACGTGTTCTACATGAGTGATCGGGAATACGATGTGGTGGTCGTCGGTAGCGGCGCCGCCGGGATGACGGCCGCCCTCGCCGCGGCCCACAACGGACTGAGCGTCGTGCTGTTGGAGAAGGCCGCCCACTACGGTGGCTCGACCGCCCGATCCGGCGGTGGCGTCTGGATTCCGGGCAACAAGGCGCTGAAGGCCTCGGGACGCCCCGACGACCGCGAGGACGCGCGCACCTACCTGCACAGCATCATCGGCGACGTGGTGCCCGCCGAGAAGATCGACACCTACCTCGATCGCGGCGCCGAGGCGTTCGACTTCGTCCTCGATCACACCCCGCTGAAGATGAAGTGGGTTCCCGGCTACTCCGACTACTACCCGGAGGCTCCGGGCGGGCTCGGCCAGGGGCGTTCGTGCGAGCCGACGCCGTTCAACGGCAAGGTGCTCGGCGCGGAACTGGCCAACCTGGAACCGCCCTACGCCAAGGCGCCGCTGAACGTGGTCGTCATGCAGGCCGACTTCGTGCGGCTCAACCTGATCAAGCGCCACCCCAAGGGCATGATGCGGGCACTGCGCGTCGGCGCCCGCACCTACCTGGCCAAGTTCACCGGCAAGCACCTGCTCGGCATGGGCCAGGCGATCATCGCCGCCATGCGCAAGGGCCTGCTCGACGCGGGCGTCCCGGTGCTGCTGAACACCCCGCTCACCGACCTGGTGGTCACCGACGGCAAGGTCACCGGGGTCAAGGCCACCGTCGACGGCGAGTCGGTCACCTTCACCGCGCGCTACGGCGTGGTGCTGGGCAGCGGCGGGTTCGAGCACAACGCCGACATGCGCGCCAAGTACCAGCGACAGCCGATAACCACTGAGTGGACAACGGGCGCCGCGGCCAACACCGGCGATGGCATCGTCGCGGGCATGGCAGCGGGAGCGACGGTCGGATTCATGGAGGACGCCTGGTGGGGTCCGACCATCTTCAAGGGCGGCAAGCCCTGGTTCGCCCTCGCCGAGCGCAATCTGCCCGGCACCATCATGGTCAACGACCGGGGCGAGCGGTTCGGCAACGAGTCGGCGCCGTATGTCGAGGCGGTGCACACCATGTACGGCGGTGAGTACGGCCAGGGCGCGGGTCCGGGCGAGAACGTCCCGGCCTGGCTGGTGTTCGACCAGCGCTACCGCAACCGCTACATCTTCGCCGGTCTCCAGCCGGGTCAGCGCTTCCCCTCGCGCTGGCTGGAGAACGACAACATCGTCAAGGCCGACACCATCGAGGAACTGGCCGAGCGCATCGGCGTGCCCGTCGAGAGCCTCAGCGCGACGGTGACCCGGTTCAACGGCTTCGCCGCCGCGGGCAAGGACGACGACTACGGTCGCGGCAACAGCCACTACGACCGTTACTACGGCGACCCCACCGTGAAGCCCAACCCGTGCCTGGCCGAGATCTCGCAGGGCCCGTTCTACGCGGCCAAGATGGTCCCCGGCGACCTCGGCACCAAGGGCGGCCTGGTCACCGACACCGCCGGTCGCGTGCTGCGCGAGGACGATTCGGTGATCGATGGCCTCTACGCCGCGGGCAACACCAGCGCGCCGGTGATGGGCCACACCTACGCGGGTCCAGGCGCGACCATCGGCCCCGCGATCACCTTCGCCTACCTCGCGGTGCTCGACATCGTCGCCGCGAAGAAGGCCGAAGCCACCGCGTGACCAACGACCAGCACACCCCGACCTCGCAGGAGTAAGCAATGCCCATCGACCTCCAGACCGCGCTCGGCGCGCCGCTCCCGGCGCGGGAGTTCAGCTGGACGCCCACCGACGTGCAGCTCTACCACCTCGGCCTCGGCGCGGGTGCGCACCCGACGGATCCGGTCGAGCTGACCTATCTCGACGACCAGGCGCCCCAGGTGCTGCCCACGTTCGCGACGGTCGCCCCGACCCTGCGCGAGACCGCGGCGCCGCGGGTCAGCTTCCCCGGCATCGAGATCGATCTGGCCAAGGTCGTGCACGGGCACCAGGAAGTGGTGGTGCACAAGCCGATTCCGGCCAGTGGCAAGGCGACCAGCACCGGCCGGATCAGCGAGATCTGGGACAAGGGCGCCAACGCGGTGATCGTCCAGGAGAACACCGTGCTCGGCTCCGACGGCGAACCGCTGTGGACGGTGCGATCCTCGATCTTCGCCAGGGGCGAGGGCGGTTTCGGCGGCGAGCGTGGCCCGAGCGCCAAGGCCGCGCTGCCGGATCGGGCGCCCGACGCGGAGCTCATCACCCCGACGCTGCCGCAGCAGGCCCTGCTCTACCGGCTCTGCGGTGACCGCAACCCGCTGCACTCGGACCCGGAGTTCGCCAAGGGCGCCGGGTTCCCCGCGCCGATCCTGCACGGCCTGTGCACCTACGGCGTGGTCTGCAAGGCGCTCACCGACGGCCTGCTCGACGGTGACGCGAGCCGGGTCGGCGGCTTCCGGGCCAAGTTCGCCGGGGTGCTGTACCCGGGCGAGACGCTGCGGATCAAGGTGTGGCGCGAGGGCGACGAGCTGATCGGCGCCGCCACCGTGATCGAACGCGAGGACGCGCCGGTGCTCGGCGAGATCGCCCTGAAGATCGCCTGATCTCCCACGACACACTGCCCGCCGGTCGATCCGATCGGCGGGCAGTGTGCGTTTCAGTCGGTCTCGGCCGCGGCGGTGGGTCGGGTGCCGTTGCCGGTGAGCCCGCCGACCAGCAGCGCGTAGATCAGCACGATCAGTACCGGCGCGGCCAGCGGCGCCCACACCAGTTCCACCGGGACCAGAGCCGCGGTGGCCGCCGCGATGGTGAACAGCACCGCGCCGCCGACCGACGGAATCGTCGTCGGCACAACACCTTCGGGTGCGTGCAGGACGGCCGCGTTGAGCAGGTAGGTGGTAGCCACCAGGCCCGTCGCGGCGGCGGCGATCACGCCGACATCGGAGAACGCGAGCGCCGCGATCACCACCAGCACCGCGCCGATCGCGGCGGGCCGCCACCACCAGCTCACGACGACCAGTGCGAGCGCGGCGACCCCGGCGAACGTATTGATCAACGCGACCGCGGCGACCAGCAACAGGCCGGCGAGCAGGGCAAGGAATCTCGTCATCGGCGCACCCGCACTGTTCGGCGATGGTCGGGCAGCAGGCGCATGGCCTGATCGAGCCTGGTGTCGGCGGGCCAGGCGATGATGTCGACGCCGACGGTGCCCATGTCGCGATACATCGAGGCACGCTCGAGCTGCCACATCTTGGCCATGGTCGGGTCGAGGCCGTCCTCGAACGGCGTGCCGCGCAGGACGTCGACCGCGATCACCACGTGTCCGCGTTTGCGCAGGTCGATCAGGGCCAGCGCGAACTGGGTGTCGAGCAGGGTGGAGAAGGCGACGACGATCGCGCCGATCGGCACCGCGGCGTGCGGGGCGAGCGTGCCGGTGGTCTCGACGTGCTCGTCACCGACGCCGAGCACGGTGTCGACGATCCGGTAGAACTGCCTGCGGCCGATGTCGGGGCGCAGCCAGCGCGGGGCATCACCCAGGCAGACGACGGCGGTGCGGTCACCGGCTTGCAGGGTGGACTGCACCACCTGCGCCGCGCCGCGCACCGACAGCTCCAGCGAGGCAGTGGCCGGGCCGGGCGCCTGCAGGGACGTGTCGACCAGGACGACCACGTCGGCGGATCGGTTGGTGAAGCGTTCGGTGACGTAGAGCCTGCCCCGGCGCGCGCTCACCGCCCAGTTGACGGTGCGCAGCTGGTCACCGGGCGCGAAGGCGCGGATGTCGGCGTATTCGACGCCGGGACCGTGCCTGCGGGTCAGGTGGGTGCCGATGCGGTCGGGAAGTTCGGTGCGTGGCAAGCGCATTCGCTGCGGATCGGCGATCGGGTACACATACAGCTTGGCCGCGGGCAGCTCGGCGGTGGCGATCGCGAGGCCGGCCGGGCTCAGCGCGGAAACCTTGACCTGCACCGGATATCGGCCCCAGCGCGCCGCCGAGAGCGCCAGCTGCAAGCCCGCCGGCGCACCGCCGGAGTCGTGCGACTCCTCGACCTCGATCTCGAGACCGGTCAGCGGCACCGCCGTCATCCGCAGCAGCGCGTGCCCGCTCTCGACGAAAGCGGCAGCGTTGCAGCCGACCACCTCGCCCTCGAAGCAGCGCACGGTGCCGCTGCCGTCGACCTGGATCCTGGTCGGGTTCTGTTGCCACGGCGCGGTAGCGAGCACGCCGAGCATCGGGGCGGCGAAGACCACCAGCTGCCACTGTCCGCGCAATACCGCGACGACCAGCGCCGCCGCGGCGCACCCGGCGAGGATGAACACCAGCGGCGCGGGCCGCCAGCGCAGGTCGACCTCGACCGTCCTGGATTCGTCGCGGTGCTTCATGTGCTGGTGGCGCGGGGCACCGGTAGCCGGCGCAGTAGCTCGGTGATGACGTCCTCACCCCGGATGCGGCGCACCCACATCTCCGGCCGCAGGGTGATGCGGTGCGCCATCGCGGGCACCGCCAGTGCCTTCACATCCTCGGGGATCACGTAGTCGCGCCCGAGCAACAGGGCGCGAGCCCGCGACATCTGCACCAGATCGAGTTCGGCGCGCGGGCTGGCGCCGACCTCGACCTGCGGGTGGCTGCGCGTCGCCGAGGCGAGGGCCACCACGTAGTTCACGACATCGGGATGCACGGTGACGAACTCGACCGACTGGCGCATCTCCATCATGCCTTGGGCGTCGACGACCTGGCCGACCTGCGGTGGCGTCGCGCCGCGCTCGAGCCTGCGCCGGATCATCTGGGTCTCGTCCTGCTCGGACAGATAACCGAGCCGCAGCTGGATGGCGAAGCGGTCGAGCTGGGCCTCCGGCAGCGGATAGGTGCCCTCGTACTCGATCGGGTTGTCGGTGGCCAGCACGATGAAAGGCTGTGGGAGCAGGAAGGTCTCGCCGTCGATGCTCACCTGCCCTTCCGCCATGGCCTCCAGCAACGCCGCCTGCGTCTTGGGCGGGGTGCGGTTGATCTCGTCGGCGAGCAGGACATTCGTGAAAACCGGACCGCGACGGAAATTGAACCGGCCCGACGACATGTCGTAGATCGTCGAGCCGAGCAGGTCAGCGGGCAGTAAATCAGGCGTGAACTGCACGCGGGTGAAATCCAGGCCCAGCGCGGCCGCGAAGGACCGCGCGATCAGCGTCTTGCCCAGACCTGGCAGGTCCTCGATGAGGACGTGTCCTCCGGACAGCACGGCGATCATGATGAGCTGCAACTCATCTCGCTTGCCGACCACGACTCGGCCCAGCTCACGCAGCACGGCGTCGGAGCGCTGGACGGTCACGTTCAACGGCATGGTCATCGGTGGCCTCTAACCCCTCACATCGTCTGCAATCGGCGCAGGATCTCGTCCAGCGCCTCCCTACCCGGTGCGCGACCGGTCTGGTCGCGCAATGCCGAGTTCGCCGGGTCTACCCAGCGCCACAACTCGGGACCGAACTGCAGTTGCCCGGCAGCTTCGGTGGCCCTTCGGTTCTTGGCGACCCGCAGGCCGGTGGACAGTTCGAACTCCTTGGCGAGCAACGGCCGCAGGTGGCGGTCCCAGTCGGCGCGCGTGCCGTCGGCGCGCGCGGTCAGCATCTCGGCGCGCGCGTGCCAGCGGCCGAGCATCTCCGCCGGGCCGTTGTCGATGTACTCGGTCAGCGGTTCCTCGCGCACCACGCGATGCCGCAGCGACCAGAGCAGCGTCGCCAGTGCGATCGCGACCGGCAGTGCGACGGCGAGCAGCACCGCGTCGCGGGCCACCCGCACCAGCGCCACCTCGACGAGCAGCACGACGACGACCGCGGTCACAATCACGGACGAACGATTCATGCCGCAACCAGCCTTCTCTGCAGATCCGACAGCACGATGCGCAGCAGCTGCTCGGCGCGCATGCGCTGCCATTCGAGCATCGAGTGCGGGCTGAACCGCGCCTCCTCGAACAGCGCGACCAGCTCACGTGCCGAAGCATCGTGCAGCACACCGCTTTCGAACGCACGGGCCAGGACTTCCATCGGGGTGTCCGAAGCCTGCGGGCGGGCGGCGCTGTCACTGGACAGGCCACGTTCCATGGCCACGTAGCAGGCGATGATCGCGGTGCGCGGGTCCTGGCCCGGCGCGTTCATCGCGGCCAGGCCCATCTCGGCGGCCCTGGTGAGCGAGTCGACCGCGCTCGGCGCGGTGTCGGGGAGAGCGGGGGCGGTGGGCGCGGGTTCACGGCGCGAGGCCAGCGCGACGACGATGAGTCCCAGCAGCGCGACAGCGATCAGCACGAGGGCCAGCACGCCGGCGATCACGAGCGCGGTGCCGGTCAGTTCGGCGGGGCCGGTGCCGGGGTCGGGCGCGGGCGCGTCGGTCGGGGTCGGGACCGGGCCGGAGCCTTCGGGCAGGGTCTCCGAGGCCGGGCGCATCGGCCGGGCTCCTGGCAGCAGGAACAGCGCGGTCACACCGCCCGCGAAGACCAGCGCGAGCACGGCCAGGATGATCGGGCCGAGCAGCACCAGCCTGCGCCATTGGAAGCGGGGCATCGCCTCGCGTTCGGCTTGCGGCATGGCCAGCGGAAGACGATGCTGACTGGCGATCACTCCGGCGACCAGGATGACGATGGACACCAGCAGCAGCACCGGCATCACCGCCACCATCAGCGGCGACGGCGCGCTGGTCGGCGATTCGGCGGGACCGGCACCGGGGACATAGCCCTGCAACGCGATCGTCGCAGCGACAAGCAGTGCGATCACGACGATCGCCCGCGGAATGGGCTGACTCACCCCGATCACAGCTGTACCACCAAACCCCAGTGCCTGCACAAAACAGCCACATAGTTACATGCCGAGTGGTTCGCTCGGGAGGAAATCGATACTTTGGATAACCTCCCCTTTTATTGTCCCCCCGAATTTCCCGGCTTGTTACGCGGTGCGAACCATCGCGGCGTCGACCAGTGGCAACTCACCGAGCCTGCTCGCCGTCCGGGCCAGGTCGGGGATCACGGGAACACCCGCCGTCAGCGCGGTCACCGGTTCGCGAGCCCGGATCGTGCAGTGCAGGTCGGCGTCGTAGAGCACGTCGATGAGATTCACCAGCCGCATGGCCCAGTCCGGCGGCACCTCGCGTAGCGGCGGGACCGCGCGCAGGGTCCAGCGGTGGAAACGCCTGCTCAGGGCGAGATAGTCGGCCGCACTCGTCGGCGCGCCGCACAACTGCTCGAAATCGAAGGTCACCGCATCGCCGTCGACGGTGTGTGCCCGCACCGTGCGACCGTTCCCCACGGTGAGGTCGACACAGGTCCTGTCCCCGGCCTCGATGTCGGTCCGCTGCGCTGCGCCGATGCCGGCCGGCTCGAGGATGTAGGCGCCCGAGACAAAGCCGCTGTCGCGGCGGGTGCCCAGGGTCCGGTAGTCGAGTGGACCGTCGAGGGTGACGACGTCGAGGTTGGCCAGGATGCGCTCGATCGTCGGCACGAAACGGTCGTGGAACAGCGGGTTCGGCAGCAGGTCGCGGGGCGGGTAGTTCGAGGTGACCACCAGCGTGCGGCGCTGGGCGAACAGCGTGTCGAGCAGGCGGGCGACGAGCATGGCGTCACCGATGTCGTTGACGTGGAATTCGTCGAAGCACACCAGGTCGGCGTCGGCAAGCAGCGCGGCGACGGCCCGTTCGATCGAGCCGAGCTCGTGTGCCGCCGCGTGCAGGGCGGCGAAGAAGCTGTGGAAATGGAAGCGGCGCTTGCGGTCGGAGTCCACGCTCGCGAAGAACCGGTCCATCACCATCGTCTTGCCGCGGCCGGGCCTGCCGTGCAGGTAGAGACCCCGGTGCCGCTTGCGTGGGCGGGCGTGCCGGTCGAGCAGGGCGGCGAGCGCATCTGCCGCCGCCACCTGGGCCGGGTCGAGAACCACCGTGCCGGAATTCATCGCAACCTCCTATTCCTCTACAGTTGTAGAGGACAGGCCGACAGCCGACCAGAGAAGGTGACGATGTCCACAGACCGGCGCAGCCAGATCGTTGCGGGCGCAATCGATCTCATCGCGACCCGCGGCATCCGCGCGCTCACCCACCGCGCGGTCGATACCCGGCTCGACCTGCCCGCGGGCTCCACGTCCTACTACTTCCGCACCAGGCACGCCCTGATCGAGGCGGTGGCCGACGGCATCACCGCGCGTTCCCACGCCGACTTCGCCGCGGCACAGGGCGAAGCTCCGGCGCCGCGCGAACCAGGTGGGCAGTCTGAATCCCCAGCGTGGCGTGCGTCCGGCAGGCCTCGTGGGGGCGGGGAACCAGCCGGGAGCGCGGCGGATGTCGCACGGGATGTCGCGGGCTGGCTCGAACACCTGCTCACCCACCGCCGCAACGACCTCATCGCCCGGCATGCGCTGATCATCGAGACCCTCGCCGACGCCGGTCTACACGCCCGCCTAGCAGGCAGTTTGTTCTCCTTGGACCGCGCCACCGAGCTGTTCACCGCGCTCGGCGCCGCCGACCCCGCAGCCGCGGCGGGCGACTTCCTCGCCCTGCTGGAGGGACTGGTCTTCGACCGCTTCGCCGGTCTGCGCGCGGATCAGCCGGCGACCGTCGAGCAGCTCGCCCGTCCACTCTCACAGTTTCTGGCGAACGCGAGTGATGACTATTCCCAACCCAATTCCGAATAGGGGGCCGAGGAATTGAGCGCGGCAATTCCGAGCGCCGAATACTCGATCAGGTCGGCGGGGAGATCATTCAGTGGAAACCACTGCAGCGCATAGCATTTGTCGGGTTCCCTATTGAAAGGCTCGCCACGCCACCGCTCGGCGCGAAAGAACAGACCGAGCCGTGAATCGCGCCCAGGGGCGGTCACATGGGCGACGTGGACGAGCCGCAGGGCGGCCGGCTCGAGCTCGACGCCGATCTCCTCCGCGGCTTCGCGCGCCGCGCCCACCGTGGCGGACTCGCCGGCTTCGAGCTTGCCGGAGGGCAGGTGCCAGCGGTTGTCGTACTTGTCGCCGCTGCGACGCAGGCTCAGCAGGATCCGCTCGTCGCGGATCAGGATGATGTGGACATCGACCAGATGGCGTGGGGTCACCCTGCCGAGCCTACGAATACCTGGTCCCCTACGCGGCTCCGGTGAGTACCAGGCCCGAGGTCGGAACGCCGGTGCCCGCGGTGACGAGGATGCGTTCGAGCTCGTCGACCTGGTTGACCGAGGTGCCGCGGATCTGGCGGACCGCCTCGGCGATGCCGTTCATGCCGTGGATGTAGGCCTCGCCCAGCTGCCCGCCGTGGGTGTTGAGCGGGAGCCTGCCGCCGATCTCGATGGCGCCGTCGGCGATGAAGTCCTTGGCTTCGCCGCGCCCGCAGAAACCCAGCTCCTCGAGCTGCATGAGCACGAACGGGGTGAAGTGGTCGTAGAGGATCGCGGCCTGCATGTCGGCGGCGCTCAGGCCGCTCTGCGCCCACAGCTGGTCACCGACGAGACCCATTTCCGGCAGGCCGGTCATGGCGTCGCGGTAGTAGCTGGTCATCACGTACTGGTCGGCGCCGCTGCCCTGGGCCGCGGCCGCGATGATCGCGGGACGCTGCGGGAGGTCGCGGGCGCGCTCGGCGCTGGTGACCACGATGGCGACGCCGCCGTCGGTTTCCTGGCAGCAGTCCAGCAGGTGCAGCGGTTCGGCGATCCAGCGTGAATCCTGGTGCTGTTCCAGGGTGATCGGCTTGCCGTAGAAGAAGGCGTTCGGGTTCACCGCGGCGTGTTTGCGGTCGGCCACCGCGACGGCGCCGAAATCGGCGCTGGTCGCGCCGGTGACGTGCATGTACCGCCGGGCGACCATCGCGACCTGCGCGGCGGGCGTGCCGAGCCCCTGCGGGTAGGCCCAGCCCGCATCGATGCCCGAGGACGTCGGCGCGGCTGCCAGCGCGGGCGAGAACTGACCGAACCTGGCGCCGGACCGCTCGTTGAACGCACGGTAGGCGACCACCACATCAGCGACGCCGGTGGCCACCGCCATGGCGGCCTGCTGCACGGTCGCGCAGGCCGCGCCGCCGCCGTAACCGATGTGGCTGAAGAACTTCAGGCTCGGGATGCCGACAGCCCTGGCGACGGCTGCCTGGGTGTTGGTGTCCATGGTGAAGGTGGTCAGGCCGTCGACATCGGCGGGGGTGAGGCCCGCGTCGGCCAGCGCCGCGCTGACGGCCTCCGCGGCCAGACGCAACTCGCTGCGGCCGGAGTCCTTCGAGAAATCGGTGGCGCCGATGCCGACGATGGCGGCTTGCCCGGACAGGCCGGTCATGAGTTCTCCAGAGAGGGAAGGGCGATCACCGCGGTGGCCGTGATGTGCTCGCCGAGACTGTCGCGACCGCGCACATCGAGGGTGACCAGCGCGCCGGACACGTCGGTGACGGTGCCCGAAAGGGTCAGCGTGTCACCGGCATACAGCGGCACACCGAGGCACAGGGCGATGGACTTCACCAGGGCGCGCGGTCCCGCCCAGTCGGTGACGAACCGCTGCACCAGGCCGGTGTCGGTGAGGATATTGACGAAGATGTCGCTGGAGCCACGCTCGACCGCCTTGTCGCGGTCGTGGTGCACGTCCTGGAAGTCCCTGGTGGCCAGGGCCGTGCTGATCACGAAGGTGGGATCGGCGTGGATCACCAGCTCGGGTAGCGGGTCGCCCACCGCGACGGCGGTGGGTTCGGTCGTGGCGGTCACTGCGCGGCCTCCCAGTAGGGCAGAACGGTTCCGTCGGCTAACTTTTCGAAGGCGACCCGGACGGGCACGCCCACGGCGACCTCGGCCGGATCGATGCCGCGCAGCTCACCGAGCATGCGCACCCCTTCGTCGAGCTCGACGAGGGCGACGACGAACGGCAGCTCACGGCCGGGCACCTTCGGCGCGTGGTGCACGACGAAGCTGAACACCGTGCCGGTGCCCGCGGCGACGACGTAATCGGTGGTCTCGGCCTTGTCCTGCCACAGGGCGGGGATCGGTGGATGCCGCAGCGAACCGTCGGGCAGGCGCTGGATGCGCAGCTCACCGATTTCGGTACCGGCCCAGAAGAATTCGGTGTCCCTGGAGATGACCGGGCCGACCCGCTCGGCGGGCGCGACCGCGATGTCGGACGCCTCGGGCGCGGGCGCCTCCTTCGCGGCGGGCACGAACTTCAGGATGCGGAACAGCATTTCGGTGACCACCTCGTCACCGACCGACCAGGTGGTGGTGAAGGTGAGGAACCAGCCGTCGCCGAGCCCGGTGCGCTTGGGGCCCTTGAACTCCGAGAGCCGGCTGGAGACGGTCACCTCCTCCCCCGGCCGCAGGTAGCGGTGGTAGGTCTGCTCACAGTTGGTGCCGACGACGGAGGTGAAGCCCGCGTCGTCGAGCAGCTGCGTGGCCAGGCCGAGCGGGTCGTCGGCGGTGCGCACGCCGTGCAGACCGTTCATCGTCCACACCTGGGCCATGGCGGGCGGGGCGACGATGCCGGGGTGACCGGCGGCCTTGGCGGCGGCCTCGTCGACGTAGATCGGGTTGGTGTCGCCGATCGCCTCGACCCAGTTGTGGATCATCGGCTGGTTCACCGGGTCGCGCCCGGCCCGCGGCGCGGACTCGCCTGCCGCGGCCAGTTTCGACAGTGCTTCCTGCACGCCCTGCTCCTTGCTCATCGGGGGACGCGCGGCAGTTCCAGGCCGGCGGAGGCGACCAGTTCGCGCATGATCTCGTTGACGCCGCCGCCGAAGGTGACGACGAGGTTCTGCTTGGTGCGCCGGTCCAGCCAGCCGAGCAGTTCGGCGGTGCCGGGCTCGGCGGGATCGCCGTAGCGGCCGATGATCTCCTCGACTATCCGGCCCGCTTCCTGGAGCGACTCGGTGGAGAAGATCTTGGTGGCCGAGGCGTCGGCGATCACGGTGTTCTGCGCCGCGGCCGGGTCGGCGGCGGCGACCTGCCAGTTCAGCAACTCGTTGAGCCGCACCATGGTTCGCACCCGGCCCAGCGCGCGCCGCACCTCCGGCTCGCCGAGCAGCTGGTGCTGCGCCGACCAGTCGTGCAGGCGGTCGTAGAGCTGCTCGATCTTGCCCGATGGACCCAGGCTGACCCGCTCGTGGTTGAGCTGGGTGGTGATCAGGCGCCAGCCGCGGTTCTCCTCGCCGACCAGCATCTCCGCCGGCACCCGCACGTCGTCGAAGTAGGTGGCGTTGGTGTGGTGGGCGCCGTCGCAGGTGATGATCGGGGTCCAGGAGTAGCCCGGGTCCTTGGTGTCGACGATCAGGATCGTGATACCGCGGTGCCGCGATTCCACCGAGCCGGTCCGGCAGGCCGTCCAGACGTAGTCGGCCTCGTGCGCGCCGGTTGTGAAGATCTTCTGGCCGTTGACGATCCAGTCGCCGTTGTCGTCGCGCACCGCGGTGGTGCGCAGCGCGGCGAGGTCGGTGCCCGCCTCGGGTTCGGAGTAGCCGATCGCGAAATGGATGTCACCGGACAGGATTCCGGGCAGGAACTTCTGCTTCTGCGCGTCGGTGCCGTACTTCTGCAGCGTCGGGCCGACGGTCAGCAGCGTCACCAGCGGCAGCGGCACATCGGCGCGCACCGCCTCGTTGAAGAAGATCTGCTGTTCCATCGGGCCGAAGCCCTGGCCGCCGAACTCCTTCGGCCAGCCGACACCGAGCCAGCCGTCGCGGCCCATCCGGCGCACCACCTCGCGGTAGGCGTCGCCGTGCCGGTCGACGGCCATCGCGGCCGCCTCCTCCGGCGTGACCAGATCGGCGAAATAGGAACGCAATTCTTCGCGCAACCGCCGCTGCTCGGCGGTCAGATCGATGAACATCTTGCTCCCAGAAGGTCGAGGCGCAGGCCCGCGCCGCCGAGCAGACGGGCGAGGTCTTTGGCCTGTGAGTAGTAGCGGTGCATCGGGTGGGTGATATCCACGCCAAGTCCACCGTGCAAGTGGTGACATTTCTGCATGGCGCGCGGAACTTCGGCCGCCGCCCAGTAGGCGAGCACCTCGAGGTCCTCGTCGATCCGGTGCTGATGCTCGGGCGACGCGTCGTCCTGGGCCAGCGCCCAGCACGCCGATTCCGCGGCCACATGCAGCGTCCGCGAGACCACGTACAGATCGGCGATCTGCTGGGCCACCGCCTGGAATTCGGCCAGCGGCCTGCCGAACTGCTCGCGCGTGCGCACGTGTTCGGCGGTCAGCGTGAGCGCGCCCTTGAGCAGGCCGTCGGCGACCGCGCCGATGGTGGCCAGCGCGTGCCGGTGCAGCCGGGGCAGCACATCGGCGGGCAGCAGCTGATCGGCCGGGATCTCGACCTCGTCGAGAACCAGCGTCCCCTCCGGGATGCCCGCCGAACCGGCGACCGGAACGATCTCGAGCCCCGGCGCGACCGAATCCACCAGTGCGACACCCGCGTCGGTGGGCACCAGGATCCAGCGCGCCTGCTCGGCGTAGATCACGCCGACCTTGCGGCCGGTGATCCGTACGGTGTCACCGTCACGGACCGCCTTGGTGCTCGGCGCGGTGGTGAACGGCGCACCCGGCTCGCTGAGCGCGGCGGTGAGCACGGTGCCCTTGCCGACCTCGGCGACCACGCGCCCGGCGAGCTCCTCGGACAGCGAGGGCAGCAGCGGCAGCACGCCGAACCCGAAGGTCGGCAACGCGGGCACCGCCACCGCGTCGGTGGCCAGCTCCATGAGCAGAGCCGACACCTCCAGCAGGCCCATGCCGTCGCCACCGAACTGCTCGGGCACGGCGACCGCGAGCAGGCCGGAGTCGATCAGACTCGGCCACAATTCCATATCTCTCGCCTGCTCTCGTTCGAGCAGGCTCACGACCACCTCGGCTACGGCGTCGGCGCTTTCGTCGCGGGTGAAGTCCACGGCGTCCTCCCTCATCGAGCTAACTGTCCGCATCGCGCGGCAGGCCGAGAATCCGTTCGGCGGCCACGGTCAACAGGATCTGCTCGGTACCGCCCGCGATGGAGAGACAGCGTGTGAGCAAGAATTCTTTCAGGGCTTCGTTTTCCAGGGAGCCTTCTCGGCCGGAAAGCTCCAGGGCGTACTCCGCCAGGTCCTGCCGGTGCCGGACACCGACGAGTTTGCGGACGCTGGCTTGGGCGCCCGCGTCGACTCCGGCCATGGTCGCCACCGCGATCCGCTGCTCCAGCAATGAGCCTGCGATCGATGAGGTGATCAGAGAGCCGAAGCGGTCCTCACGGAGTTCAGTTCCCCATCCGCCGACCGGGAAACTGTCCAGCAGCGCCTCCAGCGCGCCGCCGATACCGCCGCCGCCCATGGCGACCCGCTCCGCGGACAGGGTGGTGCGCGCGATCTTCCAGCCGTTGTTCAGCGCGCCGACCAGGCAGTCGTCGGGCACGAAGACGTCGTCGAGGAAGACCTCGCTGAAGCGTTCTTCACCGGTGATCGTGACCAGCGGGCGTACCTGCACGCCTGCGGCGCGCATGTCGACCAGGAAGTAGCTGATCCCGCGGTGCTTGGCCGCGGCGGAATCGGTACGGGCCAGACAGATTCCCCAGTTCGCGATCGTCCCCAGGGACGTCCACACCTTCTGACCACGCAGCACCCAGCCGCCGTCGACCTTCTCGGCCGTGGTGCGCAGGGCTGCGAGATCCGAGCCCGCGCCCGGTTCGCTGAACAGCTGGCACCAGATCACCTCGCCGTGCAGGGTCGGCCAGACGAACTGGTCGATCTGCGCGGGCGTTCCGTAGCGCAGCAGCGTCGGCACCGCCCAGCCCGCGACCGCCAGATCGGGGGTCTCCAGGTCGGCGCGGCGCAGCTGTTCGGCGATCTGCAGGCAGGTCATCGGATCGGCTTCGCGCCCATACGGTTTCGGCCAGTGCGGCATGACGAAGCCGCCCTCGACCAGCGCGCGCTGCTGCTCCTCGGGCGCCAGCGCGGCGATGGCGGCGATCTCGGCGGTCAGCGCGGAGTCGCCCGCGGCGTCACCGAGCACGCGCTCGGCGCCGGTGGTGCGGCGCTGCCCGGCCCTGGTGAGCTCGGCGACCCTGGCCCGCCAGCGGGCCGAACCACCGAGCAGCTGGCGCAGCGAACTGGCCCGGCGCAGGTAGAAGTGCGCGTCGTGTTCCCAGGTGAAGCCGATGCCGCCGAGCACCTGGATGGCGTCCTTGGCGGTGTCGACCGCGGCGTCGAGCGCGGCGGCCGCGGCGACGGCGGCGGCGATCGGCAGTTCATCGCCACCCTCGTCGATGGCGGCGGCCGCGTCGGCGGCGACCGCGCGGATCAGCTCGGTGCGGCACAGCATCCAGGCGCAGATGTGCTTGATCGCCTGGAAACTGCCGATCGGCTTGCCGAACTGCTCACGGACCTTGGCGTAGTCGACCGCGGTGCGCAGGCACCAGCCCGCGATGCCCGCCAGTTCGGCCACCGCGAGTGCGACGAACAGGTCGGTGACATCGGCGTCGGGCGCGAAGCTCGACGATGCCTCGACCGCGACCCCGGCGGCTTCCACCCGGGCCAGCGGCACCGTGTGGTCGGCGTTCGGCAGCGGCGTGCTCGTCACCGCCGCGGCCGAGAGCAGCAGCCAGCGCGTGCCCTCCGGTGTGCTCGCAGGCACCAGGACCTGGGTGTCCTTGTCGGCGCCGTAGACGTACTCCCAGGCTCCGGTGACGGTCCAGCCGCCGGTGTCCGAACCCACCGCGGTCGCGGTCGGCTGCTCGCCCGGCACGGCGACACCGCACGGCGCACCGCCGGTCACCGCGCCCTGGGTGATCAACCCGGCTAGGGCGGTGGCCAGCACCGGACCGCCGACCAGGTCATCGGCGGTCTGTTCCAGCAGCACGGCCAGGTCGGCCACGGTGCCGCCCAGTCCGCCGTGCTCCTCGTCGAGCGCGACCTCGAAGAGGCCGAACTCGGTCAGCGCGGGCCAGTACTGGTGCCAGCTTCCGGCACCGCCGGCCCGCATTGTTGCAATCGGCGCGACCGAACTCGCCCAGCCGCGCAGCGACTCCGCGGCGGCTTTATGCTCGTCAGTGGTGGCGATGGTCACAAGAAAAACCGCCCTTCCGGCGTGGCTCCCACTCCTAGAACATGTTCTAATATCCGGGCCGGGTGTAAGTCAAGAGACCTACACTGGTCCGACATTTCAGGCGCACGCAGTGAAAGGGTTTCCACGATGGACAGTCCGGCCCCCACGCCCACCGTGACGACACTGTCCGAGGACGAACTGAGCTCCAACGCTCAGCGGGAGCGCCGCAAGCGGATCCTCGACGCCACCCTGTCGCTGGCCTCCAAGGGCGGCTACGACGCCGTCCAGATGCGCGCGGTCGCCGAGCGGGCCGACGTCGCCGTCGGCACCCTGTACCGCTACTTCCCGTCCAAGGTGCACCTGCTCGTCTCGGCGCTGGCCAGGGAATTCGAGCAGTTCGAGGGCAAGCGCAGGCCACTACCCGGCGACGGCCCGTCCGAGCGCATGCACGGCCTGCTGACCCAGATCACCCGGATGATGCAGCGCGACCCGCTGCTCACCGAGGCCATGACGCGCGCGTTCATGTTCGCCGACGCCTCCGCCGCGGCCGAGGTCGATCGCGTCGGCAAGGTGATGGACCGGGTCTTCGCCCGCGCGATGAGCGATGGCGAGCCCGACGAGCGCCAGCTCGCCATCGCCAGGGTCATCTCCGATGTGTGGCTGTCGAACCTGGTCGCCTGGCTCACCCGGCGCGCGTCGGCGACCGACGTCACGGAACGACTCGAGCTCACCGTCGACCTGTTGCTGGGCGATCGCGGATAGACGACAAATCCCCCACAGCTGTTGACACGCGTCGGCTGTGCGTCTTCCCCTTGGAAGATGCATAGCCGACGTCGCATATGCGAAACCATGCATCTACCAGCCCCGCGGGCGTCTCCGACCGGCCCGCGGGCCCCATGAGCTCGGCGAACGGGGTCTGCCCCGATGGGCGAAAGGCCCGGAATTAGCGACGCGGTCGCGAGCCACCGGCCGACACTCGAACGCACAACCCGCCGCGCCGCCCGCGCGCCAAAATTGACGCAGTATTGTTTTTCGCGCCCCCTGATCAACTCCTCCCATCACTAGGTTGGATGCGTGAGCGCACAGGATCTGCCTTTGGATGTCCGCCGTGCACTGGCGTCGGTTGCACGCGTGCCACGGCTCTTGGTTGCCTCGGACTACGACGGGACGATTGCCCCGATCGTGTCCGACCCCGCCAAAGCGTTTCCCCAACGGGAATCGGTCAGCGCCTTACGCGCGCTGGCGGGGTTGGCCAACACCACCGCCGCGGTGATTTCCGGTCGGGCACTACGTGATCTGGCCGCGCTGTCGCGCCTGCCGGTCGAGGTGCAGCTGATCGGCAGCCACGGCTCGGAGTTCGACGTGGGCTTCGTGCACGCGATCGACAACGACGCCAAGCAACTGCTGACGGAGATCAACTCCGCGTTCACCCAGATCGCCGCCGAGAACCCCGGCGTGGCCGTCGAGATGAAACCGGCCAGCGCCGCGCTGCACGTGCGCAATGCCAGCCCCGAGATCGGCAGGCGCGCACTGAATTCCGTGCGCCAGGGCCCGGCCTGCTGGGTGGGCGTGCAGGTGACCGAAGGCAAGGCGGTGATCGAGCTCGCGGTGATCCCCACCGACAAGGGCACCGCGCTCGACACCATCCGGCACCAGGAGAGCGCGTCGGCCGCGGTGTTCTTCGGCGACGACGTCACCGACGAGAAGGCCTTCCGGGTGCTGTCCGGCCCCGATGTCGGGATCAAGGTCGGCGAAGGCGAGAGCCTGGCCAAGCTGCGGGTCGGTTCGACCGAGGATGTGGCACGGGCGCTGGCCTTCCTGGTGGAGGAACGCCGGACCTGGCTGGCGGGTGCCAGTGCGCCGCGGATCGAACGGCTGTCCATGCTGGCCAGCCCGCGCTCGGTCGCGCTGCTCACCCCGGACGCGACGGTCACCTGGTTCTGCCATCCCGAGCCGGATTCGGCGGCGGTGTTCGCGCACCTGCTCGGTGGCGCCAACGCCGGACATTTCACCGTGGCGCCGGAGCGAGCCGGGCTGCCGCTGTCGCAGCGCTACGTGGACGGCACGATGACCGTCCAAACCCGCTGGGCCAGTTTGCAAGTGACCGACTACCTGCCGCACGACGTCGCCCCCGACCGCACCGATCTGACCCGTGTGATCACCGGTGACGCGAAGGCCGTCGTCACCTTCGCGCCGCGGCCGGAATTCGGCCAGGTGCCGGTGCGCATCGAATCCGTGCCGAGCGGGCTGCGGGTCAGCGGCACCAACGATCCGATGGTGCTGCGCTCGCCCGGTGTGCAGTGGGAGATCCTCTCCGACGGCACCAACGAGCAGGCCCGCGCGGTGGTCGACCCGTCCGGCGCGCCCGTTGTGCTCGAATTGCGCTGCGGCACCGCCGACCTCGCGCCGTCGATGACGCCGGAACACCAGCGCCGTCAGCTGGCCGAGCAGTACTGGTCGCAGTGGGCGGCCGGGCTGCAGCTGCCGCCGCTCAAGCCGGATCTGATGAAGCGCTCCGCGCTGACCCTGCGCGGGCTCGTGCACCGCCCGTCCGGCTCCATCCTGGCCGCGGCGACGACCTCGCTGCCCGAGGACATCGGCGGCGTGCGCAACTGGGACTACCGGTACTGCTGGCTGCGTGACGCGTCGCTGACCGCGCAGGCGCTGGTGACGCTGGGCTCGCTGACCGAGGCCGAGGAATTCCTCGGCTGGACGCACCGGGTCCTCGACACCCTGCCCGGCCCGGAGCGGCTGCACCCGCTGTACACGATCTACGGCGAGACACTGCCGCCGGAAGCCGTCATCGACCTGCTGCCCGGCTACGCCGGTTCGCGGCCGGTGCGCGTGGGCAACGCGGCGAACATGCAGGTGCAGCTCGACGTGTTCGGGCCGATCGTCGACCTGATCACCTCGATGGCGCACGAGCGGGAACGCCAGGGCATCATCGAGCCGGCCAGGGCGCTGCCCGACCCCGATTGGGAGCTGGTGCACGCGATGGTGTCGGCGGTGAAGCGGCGCTGGACCGAACCCGATCACGGCATCTGGGAGATCCGCGGCAACCCGCGCCACCACGTGTACTCGAAGGTGATGGGCTGGCTGACGATCGATCGCGCGCTGACCCTGGCCGAGCGCTTCGACCGCCCGGCCGACCCCGAGTGGGCGCTGCTGCGCGACACCATCGCCGAGGAGGTGAAGGCGAAGGGCTGGAACGACGACGTGCAGTCCTACACCGCCGCCTACGACGGCACCGATCTCGACGCCGCGACGCTGCACATCGGGCTGAGCGGGCTGATCGATCCGGCCGACCCGCGTTTCGCCGCGACGGTCATCGCGACCGAGGCCGAATTGCGCAGCGGCTCGACGGTCTACCGCTACCACCACGACGACGGCCTGCCCGGCGGCGAAGGCGGATTCCACCTGTGTGCCGCCTGGCTGGTCGAGGCCTACCTGCTCATCGGCAGGCGCTCGGACGCCGAGGCACTGTTCGCCCAGCTGGTCGCGGCCGCGGGGCCGACCGGCCTGCTGAGCGAGGAGTACGACCCCGTCGCCGAACGCTCACTGGGCAACCACCCCCAGGCCTACAGCCACCTGGGCCTGCTGCGCTGCGCACAGCTGTTGAGCCAGCCGGCGGACGTTCTGGTGTAGCCACCGACGTAGCGGGCCGGGCTCCTCCGAGCCCGGCCCGCTACCGACCGGCAGTTCGACGCTCAGTTGGCCGCTTCGTCTCCGAACGCAACCCGAGTTTTGCCGTCCCGAACCTCGACCCACACGTGCATGGTGCTGCGGTCGAATCCCCAGCCTTCGCGGCGAGTACCGGTCCACCATTTTGAATACTCGGAATAGGACAGTTGCCAATTGCCCGCGTCCTGGAGATGGCGGACCATCATGTCGGCTACCTCACGGGCAGATGCCCCGCCCGTGCTCCCGATTTGGAACTCACGATTACAATACGTCGAGGAGGTCCCGCTGCGGCAGCCCTGGTCATTGTCAGCCACTATCGTGAGACCCGGTGGCAATGGCGGCAGAATATCGCTGGGCGGCATCCTTGCATGCTCCCCGGCCATAGCCACGACAAACATGAAAGTCCCCGCCAAGATAATGAAGCAGTAGGCATAGCCCAGGATCAAGCTTATGACGACAGCGGGGGACAGCCGTCTTCCTGCCCTCGCATCGGCCATGAATCCAGCTATCAGGGCTACCACGTCGAACACGACAAGTAGAGAAAAGGTTGTCAACTGCAAGTCAGGCAAAAGCCATTCCTCGAGGACTGCGAGCTTCGCCACTGCGAGCAACGCCAGAATCACGCCGATGCGGAGACGGATTCGGGGCGTGCGCGCCACCAATAGCCAGCACAACGGGGCAACCAAGAGGACAAACGCAGTAATCATCGGTAAGCCCCCGTACCACGCAAGATGGTATCCACCAACGCGAAAGTTCCGCCAGGCTTCGCGGTGCTTTCCCCATGCTCCCGCTCGCCGGGGGTGAATGTGTCGCCGCCTGCAGCGACCGATAGCGACCGGTCCACCACACCGAGAGCGTTGTAGCTGGATCCGAGGAATTGATTCAAGGGCTGACTCGCCCGGACATCAGGAGTCGCATGCGATGCCGAATCATCAGTCAGCAATTTCAAGTTGTACGCAGTAGCTTTCATCGCCAGGTCATTGTTCCCGACAAGATCCGACCAATTCTGACCTTGGAACTGATCTGGGTATTTTGCCTTTGTTTGATCGAACTGGATTTCCTTCATGTTTGTCAGACCGATCGAGTTTCCGACGCCCTCTGGACGCTCAAACCACCATTCCCTGATGTCGGTGGTATCCTTTCGAAACTCGTCATACAGTGTTCCTGAGCCGATGCCGCCTTCTCTCGGATGATAAGTAGACGGACCGCCCGACAGGTCATCATAAAAAGTACTGCCGAGTCCTGACCGCAGGGGTGCACCCTCCTGCAGCGCCATCGCAAGTACCAGCCGGGGGTCAACTCCTGCCTCGTTGCCGTACTGCACCGCAAGCATTGCCCAGGTCTTCATCTGTGGGCCGTACGCATCCAACGCACTCAGGTCGACAGCAGTCAATGTCAGCGGCGGAGTGTTCCAGGTGGCCATATTTTCCAGGTCGTCAATGAGGGCGGTATTGGAATCCTGGTTGCCCGTCTCCACAAGCAGCGGCAGTTCGTTCAGAGCTTTCAGCGTCGCAAGACTGTTCAGCGCATTCGCGTCGACAAATCCACGGTTCCCGACGCCGACCGACCCGAGGGCGGTGAACAATGCGGTGCCGCGCGCCGCAGCGTCGAGGAGACCCTCGGCCTCGGCGATGTCGTCCGCGCTCAAGTCCGCAGTGACCGAGATGTTGTCCGATGTTGCCGATACCTGAGCATCGGAATGATCGGGGAAGGCACCTGCCGCAGCTGAGGCGAGATGGTTCCTCGCATCGACGAGATTGTCGCGGTGCGCCTGGACCGCGGATGCGAGAGCCATTGCAACCGTGCGGATCTGCTCGGCTCCGCCACGGAGCGCTGCCAGCGCATCCTTGAATTCGGCTGCCACGGCGACTCCTAGAGATTCAGGCTGAAGTTTCGGAGCAGCTCCGAGTTGGACTCGTCGCGCTGGGTGTAGGTCTCGGCCGTGACGCCGAGCTTCTCGGCCATCGTGGTGAGAGCGGTCATGATCAGCAGGCCGCCTTCTCTGGTCTCGGACCATCCGGTCGCGAACGTGCTTGCTGCGGCGCCTGCCCAACTCCCGCCACCACAGGACTCGACTTCACTGCTGGCGGCGTCGAGTGCTTGACGCAAGGTGTCAGCGAGCCCGTAGACGTAGTTGCCGACGTCACGGACACTGGCGGGGACCACTGACATGGCCCCGTTCTCTCCCCCCGGGGTGCTCACAGTCCCCGATGGTATCGCGGGCGGATCTATCTGGACGACCTCGCATCGGACCGCAACTGGGGCCGAATTGCGCAGCGGCGCAATGGTCTACCGACAAGCGCGCGAAAGCAGCAGGCGTGGATCGGCACAGCATCGCCGACGAGGCGGACTACGATCAGCCCGTGGATCTGTCGATGCGCCGAGCCGGTTGGCCGGTCAGGGTGGCGATGGTGTCGTAGTCGGCGTCAGCGTGGAGCACAGTGAGCTTGTGATGGGTCGCGGTGACGGCGACGAGGAGATCGACCGGCCCAGCGCTTTGGTGCCGACTGGCCTCCGCGAGTCGCTCCTGCAGGGCGGCCGACTCGGTCCAGCACGAGTCCGGCATCGCGTAGAACGGAAAGATCTCATGGAGCAGGCCGGCTGCCTCGTAGTAGGCCGGTCGACCACCAACTGCGCACAGATACTCCTGCCGGACGGGTTCGCAGATCCCGACCAACCCGGAACTGACGGCTTGATCCCACTCCGCCCCGATCTGTCCACTGAAGAACCGAACCAGGGCACTGGTGTCCGCCAGGTAGCGCTCGGTCACGCTATAGAGCCGTGACGACGACCTTCTCGATCGAAATCGATCTCCCCTGCCGCGACCATCTCGCGCATGCGCGCGATCGCGGCCGCCCGCCGCCGCCGATCGACGATCTCACGCAGAGCCGCGTTGACGGTCTCGCGTTTAGTCGTGGTTCCCAGATAGTGAGCTGCCTCTTGCAGAGCCTCATCGTCCAGGTCGATCACAGTGCGAGCCATCGAACAGCCTCCACGAGTTGATATCAAACTCTCGATTCAGTATATCAATCGGACGGATCGCAGCCTAGTTCGCTGATCAGCAGGCATACTGCTAATCTAAAACGGTAACGGTTTCCATTATGATCTAGGGCACAGGCTGCCTGATCGAGCACGGCCAGGAGTACTGCGTGAACAGTCGATTCGCCCGCGTGTGTGCCGGTCTCACGGCGGGAGTTGCGGCCGCGGTCGTGCTCACCGCCTGCGGCGACGGCTCGAAGGGCTCCGATGGCCTGTCGATCGTGGCGTCCACGAATGTGTGGGGCTCCATCGCGACCGCGGTTGCCGGGCCCGATGTGCAGGTCACCTCGATCATCAGCGATCCCGCGGCCGACCCGCACTCGTTCGAGACCTCGGCGACCGATACCGCCAAGATCAGCGACGCGGATCTGGTCGTGTTCAACGGCGGGCACTATGACGAGTTCATCGAGAAGGCGATCTCCGGTAAGGGCAAGCGGACCGTCGAGGCGTTCGAGCAGCGGGCCGACAAGAGCGACGAGAACGAGCACGTCTGGTACGACATCAGCACCGTCGCCGCCGTCGCCGACCGGATCGCCGCCCAGCTCGGCGAGATCGACAGCGCCAATGCCGCCGCCTATACCGAGCGGGCGACCACCTTCAAGAACCAGCTGATCGGCGTCAGCACCATCACCGGCACCATCGCCACCCAGCATCCGAACGCGCCGGTCGCCCAGTCCGAGCCGCTCGCGCACTACCTGCTGGTGGCCGCGACCGCGCAGGACAAGACCCCGCACGAGTTCCAGGAAGCGATCGAGCAGGAGACCGACCCGGCCCCGGCCGCCGTCGCCGCCACCCGCGACCTGATCACCGGCAAGCAGGTCAAGGCGCTGATCTACAACAGCCAGACCGAGGACAAGATCACCCAGGACCTGCGCGCCACCGCGCAGACCGCGGGCATCGCGGTCGTCGAGGTCACCGAGACCTTGCCTGCCGGTATGGATTACGTCCAGTGGCAGACCGCGAACGCCAAGGCGCTCGCCGCGGCATTGCGCTGAGGCCGGCCATGTCGACGACCGAGGAAGCAGCGCTTACCGTCACGGCACCGGCGGCGTCCGCCGCTGCGGCCATCCGCCTGCGCGGGGCCACCCTGTCCTTCGGCGCGCGCACCCTCTGGCGCGACCTCGATCTCGACGTGGCGCCGGGGGAATTCATCGCGGTCCTCGGTCCCAACGGTTCCGGCAAGACCTCGCTGCTGCGGGTGCTGCTCGGCAAGCTCGGCCTGACAGCGGGCACCGCGGAGATCGCGGGCAAGCAGGCCGACATCGGCAATCCCGGCATCGGCTATGTCCCGCAGCAGAAGACCATCGACGCCGGGGTGCAGTTGCGCGGGGTCGACCTGGTCGGGCTCGGCGTCGACGGGCATCGCTGGGGGCTGGGCTGGCGTGGGCGCGGCGAACGGGCGCGCAAGGTCGAAGCCGCCGTCGCCGCGGTCGGCGCGCAGCGTTTCGCACATGCCCCGCTCGACACGCTCTCCGGTGGTGAACAGCAGCGGCTGCGGGTCGCGCAGGCACTCGTCGGCGATCCGTCGGTGCTGCTGTGCGACGAGCCGCTGCTCAGCCTGGACCTGGCCAATCAGCGGCTGGTCGCCGAACTCGTCGACAAGCGCCGCCGCGAGCACGACACGGCGGTCCTGTTCGTCACCCACGAGATCAACCCGATCCTGCCGCTGGTGGACCGGGTGCTGTACCTCGTCGACGGCGAATTCCGGATCGGCGCACCCGACGAGGTGATGACCTCGGCGACGCTCTCGGAGCTCTACGGCACCGAGGTCGAGGTCCTGCGGGTGCGCGACCGGCTGGTCGTCGTCGGAACCGGCGACGACATGGACGCTCTCGGCGGTACCGCCTGATGGACAAGCTCACCAAGGTCCTGCACCAGATGTTCGACATCGGCACCACCGCCGACCTGCTCACCTACGACTTCGTGCAGCAGGCGCTGCTGGCGAGCGCGCTGCTCGGCCTGCTCGCCGGACTCATCGGGCCGCTGATCGTCAGCAGGCAGATGTCGTTCGCCGTGCACGGCACCAGCGAGCTCTCGCTGACCGGCGCGTCGGCGGCGCTGCTGGCCGGCGTCGGGGTCGGGATCGGCGCGATCGCCGGTTCGGTGGTCGCCGCCGTGCTGTTCGGCTGGCTGGGTTCCCGTGCGCGCGAGCGTGATTCGGTGATCGCGGTGGTGCTCTCGTTCGGGCTCGGCCTGTCGGTGCTGTTCCTGTGGCTCGCGCCCGACCGGGCCGGGTCGAAATTCTCGCTGCTGACCGGGCAGGTCGCCAGTGTCGGCTACGACGGGCTGGCGCTGCTGCTCACCTGCACCGCGGCCGTGCTCGCCGTGCTGGCCGTGGTCTACCGGCCGCTGCTGTTCGCCAGCTCCGATCCCGAGGTCGCGATCGCGCGTGGCGTGCCGGTGCGGGCGCTGTCGGTGGTGTTCGCCGTACTGCTCGGCATCACCGCCGCGTTCGGCGTGCAGATCGTCGGTGCGCTGCTGGTGCTGGCGCTGCTCATCACCCCGGCCGCGGCCGCCGCGCAGATCACCGCGAGCCCGCTGCGTGCGACGGTCCTCTCGGTGATCTTCGCCGAGGTGGCCGCGGTGGGCGGACTGCTGCTGTCGCTGGCGCCTGGTGTGCCGGTGTCCACCTTCGTCACCGCCATCTCCTTCACCATCTACCTGGTGTGCCGCCTGATCGGGCACCGCAACCGGCAGCTGGCCGGCGTGCGCTGATCCAGGCCGTCAGCGCCGACTGAGCGTAGGAAGGCCCAAAGGGCCGCGGCCCGCGCGCACAGGCGCGCAAAATACACAGCATGATCGACTTCAGTGTTCCGGATGATCTGGCCGCGTTGCGGGATCGGGTTCGCGCCTTCGTCGCCGAGCAGATCGTGCCGTTCGAACGCGATCCGCGCCTCACCGCGCACGGGCCGACCGATGAACTACGGGCCGAACTCGTCGAGCTGGCGCGCGCGGAGAAGCTGCTCACGGTGCAGGCGCCGGTCGAATACGGCGGGCTCGGGCTCTCCCATGTCGAGCAGGCGCTCGTCTACGAGGCCGCGGGCTGGTCGACGCTGGGCCCGGTCGCGATGAACTGCGCCGCACCCGACGAGGGCAATATGTTCCTGCTCGGCAAGATCGCCGACCCGGACCAGGTCGACCGGTATCTGATGCCGGTGATCCGGGGTGAGCAGCGCTCGGTGTTCGCGATGACCGAACCCGGCGGCGCGGGGTCCGATCCCGGTCAGCTGAGCACCGAGGCGGTGTTCGACGGGGAGAACTTCGTCGTCAACGGGCGCAAGTGGCTGATCACCGGCGCCGACGGCGCCAAGACCTGGATCATCATGGCGCGCCTGGCCGAGAACCCGCACCTGCCCGCCGGGCCGACACTGTTCCTCACCGACGGCGACACCGAGGGCATCGTCATCGAGCGGATCATGAACACGATGGACCGCAACTATGTCGGCGGGCACGCGGTGGTGCGGTTCGAGAACCTCACGCTGCCGCCGTCGGCGGTGCTCGGCCGCACCGGCCAGGCCCTGCGCTACGCCCAGCTGCGGCTCGCGCCCGCCCGGCTCACCCACTGCATGCGCTGGCTCGGCGCGGCCGAACGCGCCCAGAGCATCGCGCTCGACTACGCGCGCACCCGCACCGCCTTCGGCAAGCCGATCGGCGAACACGAGGGCGTGTCGTTCATGCTCGCCGATAACGAGGTGGCGCTGCATCAGTGCAGGCTGACGATCTGGCACAGCTGCTGGCTGATGGATCAGGGACAGCAGGCCAGGCATGAGTCGTCGATGGCCAAGTCCTACGTGTCCGAGGAGCTGTTCAAGGTCACCGATCGCTGTGTACAGGTGCTCGGCGGGATCGGGATCAGCGACGAGACGGTCGTGGAGATGCTGTTCCGGGACATGCGCGCGTTCCGCCTCTACGACGGTCCGACCGAAGTCCACAAATACGCCATCGGGCGGCACTTGCTCCGCGAGTGAATCCACTACCATTCGATCCCATGAGTTCGGAACTGCTCGTCGATGTCTCTGCCGGCGTCGCCGTGCTCACGCTCAACCGTCCCGCGCAGCAGAACGCCGTCACCCCGACGATGGCGGCCGAGCTGAGCGCCGCGCTGCACCGCTGCGACATCGAGGACGCGATCCGGGCCGTCGTCATCACCGGCACCGCGCCCGCCTTCTGCGCGGGCGCCGATCTGTCCGCCCGCGCCGGCGAGGTGAGCGCCACCCTCGACCCGCCGCCGTGGCAGGTCCGCAAGCCGGTGATCGCCGCCGTCAACGGCCACGCGGTCGGGATCGGACTGGCGCTGGCGCTGCAGTGCGATCTGCGGTACTTCGCCGACGACGCCGTATACGGGCTCAGCCAGGTGCGCCGGGGCGTGCTCGCCGACGGCTACGCGCACTGGACGGTGCCGCGGCTGGCCGGGCTGGCCAATGCCGCCGACATCATGCTCACCGGGCGCACCTTCGACGGCGACGAGGCCAAGTCGATGGGCCTGGCCAATGCCAGCCTGCCCGCGGGCGAGGTGCTGCCGACCGCGCTGTCGGTCGCCCACGACATCGCCAACGGGCCCGCGCCGCTGCCCGTCGCGCTGACCAAGCGGCTGATCTGGGAGAGCCTCGGCATGACGCCCGCCGTCGTCGGGCAGCTCGAAACCGAGCTCAACACCCACGTCGCCAAAAGCATCGACGGTGGCGAGGCGATGGCCGCGTTCAAGGAACGACGTCCGCCGAAGTGGACGGGCCGCGTCAGTACCGAGTGGCCGGCCTGGGACGCCTCCGAGGAACGTCCCAGCCTGGACTGACGCTCAGAAATTACCGTTGCAGGATCCCGCCAGGTACAGCAACGCGAACAGCACCATGAGGATGGTGCCGAGGATGCCCGCGATGTACCCGATCGTCACCTGGGAGCGCCCGGACAGCGCGCCGTAGGACGCGTCGATCTCGTTGAGCGCCCGCTTGCCGAGCACCCACGCGACCGGCCCGAAGATCCCGCAGCAGAACGGGCTGAGCAGCCCGAGCACGAGGATCAGGTTCGCCTGCGGGTGCTCGACCGTCTCACCGATCGGCTGGTTGGGTATCGCCACGCACCGAATTCTACGGCGACAGAGCCGATTTGCCCGGAAACCGCGCTGACTCAGCCCAGACGGCGCTGTCGGGCGATGTCGGCGAGGACCACACCGGCGGCGACCGAGGCGTTGAGCGACTCGACCGGACCGGCCATCGGGATGCTCAGGATCGAGTCGCAGTTCTCCCGGACCAGGCGCGACAGGCCCTTGCCCTCGGAGCCGACGACGACGACCGTCGGCATGCTGCCGTCGAATTCGTCGAGGGGGGTGTCGCCACCCGCGTCGAGGCCGACGATCTGGAAGCCCTGCGCGGCCCAGTCCTTGAGCGTGCGGGTCAGGTTGGTCGCCCTGGCGACGGGCAGCCGGGCCGCGGCGCCCGCGCTGGTGCGCCACGCCACCGCGGTGACGCTGGCACTGCGACGCTGCGGAATCACCACGCCCTGACCGCCGAACGCGGCCACCGAACGGATGACGGCGCCGAGGTTACGCGGATCGGAGATGTTGTCCAGGGCGACGAGCAGGCCGGGCTCGCCGGAGGTCTTCACCCGGTCCATCAGGTCGTCGGGGTGCGCGTAGCGGTACGGCGGCACCTGCAGGGCGACGCCCTGGTGCAAACCGTTGGCGCTCAACCGATCCAGATCGGTGCGCGGCACCTCCAGGATCGAGATGCCCAAGTCGGCGGCGCGCTGCACGCTCTCGGAGAGCCGGTCGTCGTTCTCGGTGCCGACCGCCACGTAGAGCGCGGTCGCGGGCACCTCGGCGCGCAGGCACTCGAGCACCGGGTTACGGCCGAGCACCAGCTCGGGACCGTCGTCGGACTTGCGGCCGACCCGCGGCACACCGGACTTGCCGGACGGACGCGACTGCGCCGCTTTGGCTTTCGCGGCGGCCGCGGCGCGCTTGGCGGCGGGATGCTTGGTGCGCTCCGTGGCGGGCGGGGTCGCGCCCCTGCCCTCCAGACCGCGACGGCGCTTGCCGCCGGAGCCGACGACGGCACCCTTCTTGGTGCCGCCCTTCCTGATCGCTCCGCGTCGCTGTGAATTGCCTGCCATCAGTTCGCCTTTCCGCTTGATGCGCCCAGCGACCATTCCGGCCCCTGCGGGGTATCGGTGACCTCGATACCCGCTGCGACGAGCCGATCCCGTGCGGCATCGGCTTCTGCCCAGTTCTTCTCCGCTCGCGCGCTCGCCCGGCGATCCAGCTCGGAGCGGACCAGCACATCGAGCGCGTCGAGCGCCGCCGAGTTGTCGGCGGGGGTGTACCAGTGCGCGTCGAGCGGGTCGACGCCGAGGATGCCCAGCATCCCGCGCACCTGGCCCGCCAGCTCGGCCGCGGTATCGACCGCACCCGCCTCCAGCGCGCGATTGCCCTCGTGCACCACATGGTGGATTTCGGCGAGCGCCTTCGGAATCGCCAGATCGTCGTCGAGCGCGGCGGCGAATCCGTCGGTCCATTTACCGATCGGGACCTCGCCGACCCGGTCGAGCACGCGATGGACGAATGCTTCGATGCGCTGATACGAGGCGACCGCGTCGTCGAGCGCTTTGTCGGAATATTCGAGCATCGAGCGGTAATGCGCGCTGCCCAAGTAGAAACGCAATTCGACCGGACGGACCCGGCTGAGCACATTCGGCACCGCCAGCACATTGCCGAGCGACTTCGACATCTTCTCCCCGCCCATCGTCACCCAGCCGTTGTGCAGCCAGTAACGCGCGAATCCGTCGCCTGCCGCCTTGGACTGAGCGATCTCGTTCTCGTGGTGCGGGAAAATCAAATCCATTCCACCGCAGTGGATATCGAATTCGGGGCCGAGATAGAACTCGGCCATCGCGGAGCATTCCAGGTGCCAGCCGGGGCGCCCGGGGCCCCACGGCGACGGCCAGCTCGGCTCGCCCGGCTTGGCCGCCTTCCACAGCGTGAAGTCGCGGGGGTCGCGTTTGCCGCGGGTCGGGGTCTCGCCCTGGTGCACGTCGTCGAGTTTGTGGCCGGACAGCTCGCCGTAGCTGGGCCAGCTCAGCACGTCGAAGTAGACGTCGCCGTCGGCGGCGTAGGCGTGCCCACGCTCGATCAACCGCTCCATCAGCCCGACCATCTGGGTGACGTGGCCGGTGGCGCGCGGCTCGGCCGAGGGCGGCAGCACGCCGAGCATCTCGTAGGCGGAGTCGAAGGCGCGCTCGTGCGTGGCGGCCCACTCCCACCACGGCCTGCCCGCCTCGGCCGCCTTGTTCAGGATCTTGTCGTCGATATCGGTGACATTGCGAATGAACCACACGTCGTAGTCGTGCGCGAGCAGCCAGCGGCGCAGCACGTCGAAGGCGACGCCGCTGCGCACGTGCCCGATATGGGGCTGACCCTGCACGGTGGCCCCACACAGATACACCGAGGCACGGCCGGGGACCAGCGGGGTGAATTCCCGCAGGGTCCGCGTGTCGGTGTCAAAAAGGCGCAAGGTCACGGCATTCGATCCTAGTCGGTGGGATGTGCGTCAGGATGACCGGCCGGTTCGTGGCTCGCAACGATTCGCCGAGCGTGCGAAGCGGCGTGGGTACGGCGGAGAATTCCGGCCCGTCAGGGCTGCGGACACTCCGCCAGCAGACAGGTGGCGATGGCGGCGACGCCCTCACCACGGCCGGTCAGGCCGAGCCCGTCGGTGGTCGTGCCGGACACCGAAACGGGTGCGTCGAGCAATTCGCCGAGCACCTTCTGTGCCTCGGCGCGGCGTGGGCCGATCTTCGGCCGATTGCCGATGACCTGCACCGCGGCGTTGACGACTTCGAAGCCTTCCTCGGCGAGCAGCCTGCGGACCTCGGTGAGCATGGCGGCGCCGGTGACACCGGCCCATTCGGGACGGCCGACGCCGAAGACGGCACCGACATCGCCGAGGCCGGCGGCCGACAGCAGCGCGTCGCAGAGGGCGTGCGCGGCGACGTCACCGTCGGAGTGGCCTGCGCAACCATCGGCGTCGGGGAACAGCAGGCCTGCCATCCAGCAGGGCCGACCCGGCTCGATGGGGTGCACGTCGCTGCCGATACCCACTCTCATCGGGCGACCGCCTGCTCGGATCGGTCGGCGGCGCCGGGACCCGGCACCCGCTGGGCACCGTCGGCGCGGAGCGCTTCGGCAAGTCGCAGGTCGAGCGGGGTGGTGATCTTGAAGGCCAGTGGCTCGCCCGGCACGGTGTGCACGGCGACGCCGAGGCGTTCGACCAGGCCCGCGTCGTCGGTCGCGCCGACCTCGGTGGCATAGGCACGGCGCAGCAGATCGGCGGCGAAGCCCTGCGGAGTCTGGATGGCGCGCAGGTAGGCGCGATCGGGGGTGCCGGTCACCACGCCCGTGTCGTCGACCGCCTTCACGGTGTCGACGACGGGCAGGGCGGGGACGACGGCGGGACTGCCCGCCTGCAGCTCGGCGGCCACCCGCGCGATCAACTCCGGTGGAGTGAGCGCGCGAGCGGCATCGTGCACGAGATAGAACGCGGCATCGGGCGCGGCCGCGATCCCGGCGCGCACCGAATCGGTGCGCTCGGCGCCGCCAACGACGACCTGCACCGGCACAGGGGGCATCGAACCGCCGGTCAGTGAGGTGGTGGACAGCAGAGCGGACGCGGCATCGACCAGGTCGGCGGGCACGACCACGACAACCCGGTGCACCGCACCGGACGCGATCAGCCCGTCGACGGCCAACCGGACCATAGGTGTGCCGCCGACCGGGACGAACGCCTTCGGGGTGGATTCACCCAAGCGCACGCCACGACCGGCGGCAGGGACCAGTGCTACGACAGGTCGCACTCTAGGAAGCCGCGGCGAGGACCTCGTCGAGCAGCGATTCGGCTTTGCCGTCGTCGGTGCCCTCGGCGAGCGCGAGCTCACCGACGAGGATCTGACGAGCCTTGGCCAGCATCCGCTTCTCACCGGCGGACAGGCCGCGATCCTGCTCACGACGCCACAGGTCACGTACGACCTCGGCCACCTTGTTCACATCGCCGGAGGCGAGCTTCTCGAGGTTGGCCTTGTAACGGCGGGACCAGTTGGTCGGCTCCTCCGTGTGTGGCGCGCGCAGCACCTGGAAGACGCGGTCGAGACCCTCCTGGCCGACGACGTCACGGACGCCGACATATTCGGCGTTCTCTGCGGGAACCCGAACGGTCAGGTCGCCTTGCGCGACCTTCAGGACCAGATACTCTTTCTGCACACCCTTGATGGTGCGGGTCTCGATTGCTTCGATCAGCGCCGCTCCGTGGTGGGGGTAAACGACGGTGTCTCCGACCTTAAAAATCATGTGTCCCGTGCCCCTTTCGATGTTCACAGTTTAACATGCGACTCGATAACGGCGCGATCAACTGTGCAGGTCAGGGCCACAACGAGGCCATCGTAGGGGTTGACAACACGGAATTGTTGTGCATTGCGTTGCGCCAGAACGGGTTAACCACCAGCACAGCGAGCCGCCATCGCGCGCCACGTGCGCGGCATCGATCGGGCAACCCTACACCGGACACCGAACTGTTACTTCCGCGCCCGCGCGTCGCGAGCCCGGACGCCACGCGCGCGGAGCGAACTACTACGCTGCCTAGTTACTACCCTCCGATCCCTGTGTGGACGGAGTGAGCCCGGTCGACATGGAGGACAAACCGTGACTGCCCTGAAAGCTGTGACCGCCCCGTCGGCGCGACGTCGCATGGTGACGGTTGCCGCGCTCGCCGCTGCCGCGGGCATCGCCCTGACCGGCTGCAGCGCCGGCCAGCACGCCCAGACGGCGTCGCAGGCCGCCGCCATCAACGGCAACCACGCCGACGTGGGCGCGATCTCCCTGCGTAACGTGCACATCGTGTACCCCGAGGCGTCCGCCGAGCACGACAAGGGTGGCAAGGCGGTGATCGCGCTGTCGATCATCAACAACAGCGAAACCGTCACCGACGAGCTGACCAGCGTGACCACCGACCTCGGTCAGGTCAAGCTCACCGGCCCGGCAGGCGACGCCAAGTTCGTGCTGAAGCCGCAGCAGACCGTCGTCGCGGGCCCGGTCAAGGTGGCCGCCGCCCAGTCGGACGACCACCACGCGGCGCCGACCACCACGGCGGCCCCGACCACCACGGGTGCTCCGACCACCACGGCGGCTCCGGCGGGCGACAAGCCGTCCATCGATCCCGAGGCCAAGCCCGGCACGATCGAGATCACCGGCCTGTCCAAGGAGATCGGTCCGGGTCTGACCTACAACGTCACCTTCAACTTCAAGGACGCGGGCACCGTGCAGGTGTCGGTCCCGGTCGACGCCGCCTCGGTCGAGCGCATCGAGAACGAGAAGTCCGGCCCCGCCCCCGAGGGCAGCGGCGGCCACTGATTTCGGTACAGCAGGAAAGCCGTCGCGGTGCTCGCGGCGGCTTTTCTTTTTGTCGGAGCCGATCCGTAGGGTGCGCGTGTGGCCAAGACCAAAGCTGTCTTCCGGTGCACCGCGTGCTCGCACGAGGTGTCCAAATGGGTGGGAAAATGCCCTGATTGCGGTGCCTGGGGGACGGTGAACGAGACCGCGGTGTCCGCGTCCGCCGCGGCACCGGGGCGGCGCGCGATGCTGCCGACCACGGCGGCGGCCCCACTGTCGCAGATCGACGCCAAGGTCACCCAGGCGCGGTCGACCGGGGTCAGCGAGCTGGATCGGGTGCTCGGTGGCGGTGTCGTGCCGGGTTCGGTGGTGCTGCTCTCGGGTGAGCCGGGCGTCGGCAAGTCGACCCTGTTGCTCGAGGTCGCCCACCGGTGGGCCGCCCAGCGCAGCGAGACCTCGCTGTACGTGACGGCCGAGGAATCCGCGGGACAGGTGCGCCTGCGGGCCGACCGTACCGGCGCCGTGCACGACCGGGTGTACCTGGCCGCCGAATCGGACCTGTCGATCGTGCTCGGGCACGTGGAGCAGGTGCGGCCGACGCTGCTGGTGGTCGACTCGGTGCAGACGATGCTCGCGCCCGAGGTGGACGGCGTGATCGGCGGCGTCACCCAGGTCCGCGCGGTGACCGCGGCGCTGACCTCACTGGCCAAGGCCAGCGGTATCGCCGTACTGCTGGTCGGCCATGTCACCAAGGACGGCAATGTCGCGGGCCCGCGCACGCTCGAGCATCTCGTCGACGTGGTGCTGCAGTTCGAGGGCGACAAGAACTCCACGCTGCGCATGATCCGCGGCATCAAGAACCGCTTCGGCAGTGCCGACGAGGTGGGCTGCTTCGAACTGCACGAGGACGGCATCGCCTGCGTCGACGACCCGTCCGGGCTGTTCCTGCACCACCGCACCGACACCGTTCCCGGCACCGCGGTCACCGTGGCGATGGACGGTAAACGCCCGCTGGTCGCCGAGGTGCAGGGCCTGACCGTCAAGACCGAGATCCCCCAGCCCCGCCGTGCCGTGAGCGGCCTGGACTACAACCGGGTAGCCATGGTGCTCGCCGTGCTACAGAGCCGCGGCCGGGTGTTCCTGGGTAAGCACGACGTCTACGCCGCGACCGTCGGCGGCATGCGCCTGGTCGAGCCGACCGCCGATCTCGCCATCGCCCTGGCCATCGCCTCCGCCGAAGCCGATATCGCCCTGCCTGCGGGCTGGGTGATCCTCGGCGAGGTGGGTCTGGCCGGCGAGGTACGCAAGGTCACCGGCCTGACCCGGCGGCTCGCCGAGGCCGAGCGCCTCGGCTTCACCACCGCGCTCGTCCCGCCCGGTTCGGAGAAAACCAAGATCGGTTCGATGCGCATCCACGAGGTCGGCGACCTCCGTTCGGCCCTGCGCCTGGCCGAACTCCGCAAATCCCGCGCACCCCGCGACCCGGTCCCCGTGGAATAACCCCGGCAAACCGCCGATTTCACCGAAATTCCGCATTCTCGTGCCAACAACCATTGACGTGCGCATCGATCCTGCGAAGCTTGCAAATTGCCCCAACTTGAACATGTGACTTACAGCGCACCAGCACAATGCCGGCCCTTCCCAACCAGCCCCGCACGCCCCGACCTCGAGGAGGGGCAGGCCGACGCAGTCGGCCGTCGGCGGCCGTCCCGCCGGCTCGAGCGCGCCAGCGCTCCAATTACTCCGCCAGATTGAACGGCTCGGCCGCGCTGCGAATGGCGCCGAGCTGAGCAACCACCATGTAGGCGCCCGCGGGCACCTGTAACCGATCCCCGGCGCAATTGGGCTGCGAGGTGGTCCCGAACCAGGCCCCCTTGTAGGACAGCTGTTCGCCTGCCTTCAGCGTCTTCAGATCGGGCGGCCCGTCCGGATTGCAGTCGTTGCTGGCCCACAGCCGCCGCTGCCCGTCCAGCGTGTACACCAGGAACTGCGGACCCGGCCCCAGATCCCGTGAACAGGGCGCCGACGAGATATTCGTGATGACGGTCCCGAACGCGGGCTGATCCCCCACCCGATACGTCGGCTGCCCGACCGTCACCTTCAGCGCCAGCGACTGATCGCCACACGGCTGAGCCGCAGGCTGAGCCGCCGCCGAACTGGTCGCCGGCTCACTGGTCGTGGTGGTCGCCGAGCTACTGCTCGCCGTCGTCGAGGTCGGCTCGGCGGAACTGCTGCTGCTGCTCGACTCGGAGGTGGTCGTCGTAGCCGCGTCGGTTTTCCCGGATGAGTCCCCGCTCCGCGCGACCATGGTGACGAGCCAGATCACGATCGCGAGCGCGACGACGATGACGCCGATGGCGAGTGCACGGCGACGCCAGTAGATCTCCGGAGGCAGCGGTCCATTCGGTTCCAGCACGCCTCAACGGTAAGCGCACCGCGCGGGCCCGCGCTCGATGATCGCGGCGTGTCGGCGGTCGAACCGGGTCGATATCCCGGTTCAGACCACCTCGCCGATGTTCCCGACGGCCCGGCGCAGGTGCACGCGACCGTCCTCGAGCTTGTAGGTGACGCTCGCGATCGCGAGCTGACCGGTGGCCACGCGCTGCGAGATGATCATCGACCGCTGCATGAGCAGCCTGCTGGTCTCCTCGACGTGGCGCGCCTCGAACTCGTCGATCGAGGTGAGTCCTTCACGGCGGCCGACCAGGATCGACGGGGTGACCCGTTCGACGACGCTGCGGATGAACCCGCCGGGCACCTCGCCGCCGTCGAGCGCGTCGATGGTGGCCTTCACCGCGCCGCAGCTGTCGTGGCCGAGGACCACGATCAGCGGCACATTGAGCACCTCGACGCCGTATTCGATCGAGCCGAGCACCGAGCTGTCCACCACGTGACCCGCGGTCCGGACGACGAACATGTCGCCGAGGCCCTGGTCGAAGATCAGTTCGGCGGCCACCCGGGAGTCGCCGCAGCCGAACAGGATCGCGTGCGGATGCTGGCCGCTGACGAGCTTGGCTCGATCGGCGGCGCCCTGGCTAGGATGCAGCAGGGTGCCGTTGACGAAGCGCTCATTGCCTTCGCGCAGCGACTTCCAGGCGCTTATCGGATTGGAACCAGGCATACCGACCATTGTGCACACGCCCTTGGTTACCAGCGAGTCCGGCGCGTTACGCGTCGGCAAATACAGCCTGGCGGAGTGGGAACGGGAGCAGTGAGTATCGACGCCGAAGCCCTGGTGGACTGGTTCACCGACACCGCGCGTGATCTGCCGTGGCGCAGGCCGGAAGCCACCGCGTGGCACATCCTGATGAGCGAGATCATGCTCCAGCAGACCCCCGTCGTGCGTGTCGAGCCGATCTGGCGGGAGTGGGTGGCGCGCTGGCCGGTGCCCTCGGCGATGGCGGCGTCCTCGCAGGCGGAGGTGCTGCGGGCGTGGGGCAAGCTCGGGTACCCGCGGCGGGCGTTGCGGTTGCACGAGTGCGCGCGGGTGCTGGCCGCCGAGCACGGCGACGTGGTTCCCGCCGATGTCGATGTGCTGCTGAGCCTGCCCGGCATCGGCGCCTACACCGCCCGCGCCGTAGCCTGCTTCGCCTACGGTCAGCGAGTTCCGGTGGTGGACACCAATGTTCGTCGGGTGGTCGCGCGTGCGGTACACGGACGCGAGCCGGGAAATCCGTCCTCGCGCGATCTCGCCGAGACCGAGGCCCTGCTCCCCACGCCGGTGCCGCGTGCCGCGAAGTTCTCGGCGGCACTGATGGAGTTGGGGGCGCTGGTGTGCACGGCCCGCAATCCCGACTGCGCCCGCTGCCCATTGCCCGCCTGCGCGTGGGTCGACGCGGGCAAGCCGGCCGCCGAAGTGGCCCGCAAGGTGCAGAGGTACGAGGGCACCGACCGTCAGGCGCGTGGGCGCCTGCTCGACGTGCTGCGCGATGCGTCCGGGCCCGTGGAACAGGTACGCCTGGACCTGGCGTGGACGCGCGATCCGGGCCAGCGTGCGCGCGCCCTGGACTCACTGCTGGTCGACGGGTTGATCGAGCAGACCGAGGACGGATTGTTCGCACTGGCCGGCGAAGGCGGCGGCGCAGCGACCGGATCGGCGCCGAGCTTGCGCTGACATCGTCGTGCGACCAGGATTCGGCACGGGCGAGCCTGCCTCGAAGCATCGCAGTGCGCGGCGACTTCCTACCCGCGGGGATCGGTCGACGTCGCCGTGCCCGTGACGTGACGCAGGAAGCGGCCGACGTGCTCGCGATAGGCCCCAGGTTGTTCGTCATGCACCAGGTGCCCGGCCCCCGCGATCCACACATACTCCGCACCGGGGTGCACGTCGGCCATCGTCCGCATCTGACCGGGCGGGGTGATGGTGTGCTCGCCTTCGATGAGCAGCGCGGGCACCCGCAGCGATTTCCATTCGGCCCAGAAGTCGCGGGTGCCCCACTCCTCGGAGATCGCCCGGAAGGTGTCGACCTCACCGTGCAGCCGGTAGCCGTCGGGCGCGGCGGTGAAGGCGCGCAGGAAGTACGCGCCCGCGACCGGCCCGAAGTAGTCGAGCACCGCCTGGTCGTCGGCGAAGGGCTGCGGCCAGGAGTGGATCAGCTCGGCCCAGTGCGCGGCGGTGCGGCCGGTGAAATCGGGCGCGATGTCCTCGACGACGATCGCGCGCACCCGTTCGGGGTAGGTGGCGGCGAAGACCCAGCCGTGGATCGCACCCATCGAATGCCCGACGATCACCATCGGCTCGGCGATCCCGGCGGTGAGCTCGGCGAGATCGGCGACGAACGCCTCGGTGCTGAGCTCGGCGGGCGGCACCCGGCCGTGACCTGCGGAATCGACGGTGTAGACATGGCCGAATTCGCGCAGCCACGGGAGCTGATCTGTCCAGGTGCGCGCGCTGCCCATCAGCCCGTGCAGCAGCAGGATCGGGACGCCGGTCCCGCCTTCGTCGTACAACACCCTGCCGATTGTGCCCCAGAGCGGGATGTTTCCCGCGCGGTCGTATTGTCGGCGCTATGGCTGTTGTGAAGATCAATGCGATCGAGATCCCTGAAGGCGCGGGCCCCGAGCTGGAGAAGCGCTTCGCCGCCCGCGCGCACGCGGTGGAGAACTCCCCCGGTTTCCTCGGCTTCCAGTTGCTGCGCCCGGTGGCCGGTGACAACCGGTATTTCGTGGTGACGCAATGGGATTCGGAGGAATCGTTCGCCGCGTGGCGCGACGGTCCGGCCCGCGCCGCGCATGCCGGACACGGTGGTGAGGGCGAGCGTCCCAAGCCGGTATCGACCGGTGCCTCGCTGCTCGAGTTCGAGGTCGTCCTGGACGTGCCCGCCAAGGCCTGACAACGGCGTTTCCGCTGGACATGCGCACGCGCGTATTGACGCGGACGGTTGGTGACTGTCACAGTTCGAGAGACAGCACGCGAGGGTGCGCGGTAATTCCGGTGTGAATCCGGAGCGGTCGCGCCACTGTATCCATGTACCGGGTTTCCGGTGCCGGAGAGCCAGACACCGGCACCTTCGCATCACACTTCGACCGTGGGACGCGTATCCCTGAGGAGGACCCGAATGGCCATCGCGCATTCACCCAGCCGGGCTACCGGCCTCGACACCCTGGCAACCGTGCTCGTCACGGCCGGTGTCGTTCTGCTTGCACTGCTCACCCTGTACCTGGTCGGGTTCGACCAGGGGGCCGTCTCGCGTAGCGGGATGTACCTGCACGAGCTGATGCATGACGGACGCCACCTGCTGGGTGTCCCGTGCCATTAACCGGATCACTCAAGACCCTGCTGTTGCGCGGCCTGCTGGCCGGCCTGATCGCCGGCCTGCTGGCCGCCACAGTGGGCTACTTCATCGGCGAACCGCAGGTGGACGCCGCGATCGCCATCGAAGAGGCCGCCGCGGCACCGGCCGAGCACGGGCACGACGCGGCGGAGCCCGCGGGTCATTCCCACGGCGAGGAAGACGAACCGCTGGTCAGCCGGTCCGGGCAGAAGGCGGGACAGTTCCTCGCGCTCGGCCTGGCCGGGATGGCGTTCGGCGCGCTGTTCGCGTCGGCGCTGAATTACGCCCGCCGGTTCACGAGTCTGCCGGGGCAGCAGCTGTCGCTGTACGCCGCGGGATTCGCGTGGGCGGCGATCGTCGCGGTGCCGTTCTTCAAGTACCCGGCCAACCCGCCCGCCGTGGGTGATCCGGAGACCATCAACGACCGCACCTGGCTGTGGGTCGCCGCCGTCGTGCTCGGCCTGCTGGCCGTCGCGGCCGCGATCGCGGCGTACAAGGTGCTGGCCGGACAGCTGGATTCGCTCCGGTTGATCGCAGGGGTGGCCGCGTTCGTGCTGGTCACGACCGTCGGTTACGTGCTGCTGCCCGGCGTGAACGAAGTGGCCGACGATTTCCCCGCGACGCTGCTGTGGCGCTTCCGGGTGGCCTCGCTCGCCGAAACCACCACGCTGTGGGTGGCTTTGGGGCTGGCGTTCGCCGCGCTCACCGAATTCGCTTCGCGCCGTAGCACTCCAGTAGTGGAGCGGGTCGCTACCGCAGGGTGATCCTCGCGAGTATCGGCGAAAGGCAGTGTCGGTGTCATGACCGGCACTGCCTTTTCCGTTTCCGCACCCCGGCCCCGCGCGGTGACCGTCGCGTTCGGCGGTCTCGTCACCGCACTCGCCGCGGGCGCCGCCGAAGGACTGCTGCGCGCGATCCGTGGCGGCGGTGAATTCGGCGCCACCGCAGCGGGATTGCTCCCCCGCCTCGCCATCTACCTGGTCGTCGGGGCCGTCGCGCTGTACATGGTGAACGGCAGCCGGGTGGCCCGCGCGCTGCTGACCGTCGGCATCGGCGTGGTCGGCCTGCTCTCGCTGATCATCGAACCGCTGGCGGTCGTGCTGTCGACCGACGACTTCGCCGCGCTGTTCACCGGCCTGTCCCCCAGTTCGGCCGTGCTGGCGGGTTGCCGGACCGTGCACATCCTGGCGGTGGTGATCGCCATTCCGGCGATGTACACCCCGGCCGCGCACCGATGGTTCACCCAGCGCTGAGGCGGACCCGGCATTTTCGTGCAATCCGGCCGAACTGCACGAAAATGCCGGACGGATCAGATCAGTTCGGCGTCCAGTTCGACCTCGGCGACACCGGCCAGCGCCTTGCTGACCGGGCAGCCGTTCTTGGCGGCGGTGGCCGCGGTGTAGAAGCCCTCGGCGTCGAGCCCGGCCGCGACGGCGCGCACGGTCAGCTTGATCTTGCTGATCTGGAAGCCACCTGCCGGGTCCGCCGCGAGGGTGACGTCGGCGGTGACATCCAGGCTTTCCGGGGTGCCGCCTGCATTGGCGATCTCGGCCGAGAGCGCCATCGAGTAGCACGACGAATGCGCCGCCGCGATCAACTCCTCCGGGCTGGTGCCCTCGGCGACTTCGGCCGCGCGCCGCGGGAAGGTCACATCGAACTTGCCCACACCGGAGCTGACCAGTTCGACCTGCCCGGTACCGTCCTGCAGTCCGCCTGCCCAGAGGGTGCGTGCGCTACGAGTCGGCATGACAATCCTTTCGATTCGGTGGATATTGCGTCCGGTGACGAACCTACTCGGATCCCGGCCCGAGTTCGGCGCCTCAGGCGACGGTGCCGGTGACCTCGTCCAGCCGTTCCAGCATCTCCGGCCAGACCTGCTGGTGCAGGTCACGGATGGCGGCGGTGGGGAAGCCGGAGTGTCGCAGACGCAAGCGGATACCGCGGGGCTGCTTGAGGAATTCGGCGGCGACCACGGTCTCCACGCCGTCGGTGGCGGCGGTGACCCAGGTGAATTCGATCCGCCGGTTCTGTTCCAGCAGCAGGATGCGGCCGTAGTGCGGGTTGCGTTTGTCGGCCGAGCCGGTGTCGAAGTAGAGCGGCTCGTTCACGGCGGGGCGCATGAGGACCGATCCGGGGACGGCGAGCCACAGGTCGAGGCCCTGGGTCCAGGCCGCGTAGAGCAGGCTGGGCGAGGCTTTCATCACGCGCTCGACCGTGAGCTCGTGCGGTCGCGCAGACAGGTCCGGGGGGCGAACTGGCTGGTCCATCAGCCGACCTTACCGGCCCGGACCGGCTGATCGCCGCATCGGGTGTGCGACAGCGTCACTCGGGATTGGTGACACGCGCGAGCACGATGCCACCGAGGATCAGCGCCAGTGCCAGCATGCGGCCCGCGCTGAGCGGATCCTTGTGCACCAGCACGCCGAGACTGATCGCGCCGAGCGCGCCGATCCCGGTGAACACCGCGTAGGCGGTGCCGACCGGGAGGGTGTGCATGGCCCGCGAGAGCAGATACACCGCGAGCGAGCCGAGGGCGATGCAGAGCAGGGTCGGACCGAGTTTGGTGAAGTTCTCGGTCGGTTTGATGGTCTGCGACCAGATGATCTCGACGAGGCCTGCCAGGCCGAGTACTACCCAGCTCATTTCACGTAATCCTTCGCGAGCAGGCGAACTTCGGTCAGCGCGGCGGCGAGCGAGGCATCGTGCGCGTCGCGCAGGTGGGCCAGGTTCGGATCCTGCACGGCGTTGGCGAGTTCGGCGTTGACGAACACGGTGTCGGTAACGGCGAAATGGCCGGCGAAGAAGTCGCGCAGGTAGCGCTCCTGGTAGTCGTAGGCGGCCTTCGGCGCACCGGGCGAGTAGGCGCCGCCACGGGCGCCGAGCACGACGAACCTGCGGTGCCCCAGCGACATCCGCGGGAAGGTGATCTGGTCGAGCCAGGCCTTGAGCGCGGCGGGGATCGAGTAGTTGTACATCGGGGTGCCGATGAGGATCACGTCGGCGGCGAGTACCTGCGCCAGCAGTGGTTCGACGATCTTCCACGCGGTCTTCGCCGCGGGGGTCACGGCCAGTTCGGGGAGCTGATCGAGGTCGGTGCTGCCTGCCGCCAGGACCGCGTCGCACAGGTCGGTCCAGCCCTCGCCGATGAACGGTGTGGGCTGGGCGGTCAGGTCGCGATAGGTGTACTCACCGTCGGGCGCCTCGGCGCGCCAGGCCTGGACGAATTCCGCGCCGAGCCGGCGGCTGAGCGACCGGGTGCGAGCGCTGGCGTCGAGGTGCAGCAGGTGTGTCATGGTCGAGCCTTCCATAAATGGACATCATGTCCGCTTGCCGTGCCTCGACCATAGAGCGTAAGTGGACATCTTGTCCACATATTCGTTTCTGGACTACAGTCGAGACCATGGAGCCCCGATCCGACCTGCTCACCGGCATGGCGCTGGACGCACCGCAGCCCGCCGAGCGCACCGACGCGGCCCGCAACCGGGTCAAGGTGCTGGCGGCGGCCGCCGAACTGTTCGCCACCCGCGATCCGCGCACGGTCACCATGGACGACATCGCCAAGGCGGCGGGCGTCGGCCGCGGCACCCTCTACCGCCGCTACCCCGACCGCACCGCCATCGCCGTCGCCCTGCTCGACGAACACGAACGCGCGCTCCAGGAACAGTTGCTGCGCGGGGAACCACCACTGGGCCCCGGCGCACCGCCCGCCGACCGGCTCGCCGCCTTCTATGCCGCGATGGTCGAATTGCTCACGGCCCATGCGCATCTGGTACTAGGCGCCGAGACCGGCGGCGCTCGTTTCGCCACCGGCGCTTACGGATTCTGGTCCGCCCACGTGCGTGCGCTGCTCGTCGAAGCTGCTGTCGCCCAACCGGATTCCCTGGTCGATACCGTCCTCGCACCGGTGGCCGCCGAGGTCTATCTGCAGCAACGCGAACGCGGGCTCGCACCCGGCCAGATCATCGACGGGCTGGCGGTGCTCGCCCACCGCCTGCTCGACTCGCCCCCGGCCGGGTGAACCCGAGGATCAGGTGAGGTCGCGGCGGGTCATCAGCCAGATGGTGCCGCCCGCGAAGGCCAGTACGTAAGCGGTGAGCAGGGCGAGGGACTCGCCGCGGGTGAGGATGTCGAGGACGCCGGGGGTGGCCGGGCCGCCGACGGTGCGCATCGCGCCCGCCAGGGATCCGGCGGCGGTGCCGGGCAGCAGGTCGGTGAACGTCTCGATCGGACCGAAGATGGCTGCCACCCCACGCAACAGGTTCTCCACGACGAGCACCCAGACCAGACCGAGGCCGACCGCGAGGGCCGGGCCGCGGGCGATGGCGCCGATCAGCGCGCCCGCCAAGGTCCACATGCTCAGAATCGCTGTGCCGGAGATGATTCCGAGGACGGATCGTTCCAGGGACGGCAGGGTGAGCGGCTGACCCGCACTCATCGCGATGAGCGAGGAGACGCCCAGGTCGACGGCGAACGCCACGCAGACCAGGGCCACCACCACGACCACCAGGCTCACGAGCAGGCCGCCGACCGCCGCCGGACGGCTCGGCCCCTGGGTGAACACGGTTTTCCAGGTGCCCCAGCCGTAACCACTGCCGACCGCGAGCGCACCCAGGATGAGCATCAGCGCACCGCCGAACATCGCCATGCCCTGGGTGAAGACCTCCGGGACCGCGGCGGGCAGCAGCTGGCCGAGCAGGACGTCGCGGGGCAGGCCGTCCGACATGGCGCCGCTCTCGCCGGAGGTGTAGGCGAGGTAGTTGAACAGGTAGGCGAAGGTCAGATTCAGCAGGACCCAGACCCCGAGCACGATCCAGAACGCGGGCCAGCGTCCGAGCCGCACCGACTCCGCGCGCATGCTCGTCCACAGATCTCTTGTCACACCGGTCATTTCGCGACCTCCACAGCCGTCATCTCGAAGAACACTTCTTCCAGGGATTTCTCGTCGACGCGCAGTTCGAGCAGATCGGCGCCCGCCGACACCACCGCGCGCGCCACCGCCGGCGCCATCACGGCATTCGTGTCGACCCTGATCCCGTCCGCGTTCGCCCGTGCGGGAGCGACGGCACGGACCGCGTCGAGGGCGATGTCGACAGGATCGGCGCGCACCATGAGCGTTGCGGTGCCGCGCAATTCGGCGACGGTCGATTCGGCGAGCAGCCTGCCACCGGAGATCACGCCGACCCGATAACAGATCTCCTGCACCTCGGCGAGCTGGTGACTCGACAGCAGCACCGTGTGCCCGTCGGCCGCGAGATCGACGATGAGCGTGCGCATTTCGGCCAGGCCCGCCGGGTCGAGGCCGTTGGTCGGCTCGTCGAGAATCAGCAGGTCGGGGTCGCCGAGCAGGGCCGCGCCGACGCCGAGGCGCTGCTTCATCCCCAGCGAATAGGTGCGGAAGCGGTCGCCCGCCCGGTCGGCCAGGCCCACCCGTTCCAGCGCCTTCTCCACGTCGACGGTGCCGAGACCGCGGTAGCGGGCCAGTACGCGCAGGTTGTCGCGGCCCGAGAGATAGGGGTAGAAGCCGGGGCCCTCGATGAGGACGCCGATGCGGCGCAGCACCGCCGGATCGCCCGGCACGCGGCCGCGCACCCGCGCGGTGCCCGCGCTGGGGCGGATCAGGCCGGCCAGCATGCGCAAGGTGGTGGTCTTGCCCGCGCCGTTCGGGCCGAGGAAGCCGTAGATCTCGCCTGCGGCGACTCGCATGCTCACCGCGTCCACCGCGATGTGCTCGCCATAGCGCTTGGTCAGCTCGTCGGTGACCACGATCGAATCGTTCATGGGAATCAGGATCCGCGCCGATGCGGTGCCGGGGCATCCGTCGCGGAGCGGCTTCGTGGCTACGCCGCACGGACTACCCGCGCTGTCGTCACGCCGCTGAATATTCGCCTCGGCGGGCCCGCTGACCGGCCACTGTGGCGCCTCAGGATGGCTCGCACCGGAATTACGCGCGCAGGCCGACGCGGAGGGCGGGCCTACGCAATAGGGTGACAGAGGTGGGAGCGTCTGCGAAATGGGAGCGTGGCTCGGTCGTTCAGGACTGGGGCCTGGCAGTGGTGGTCGCGGTGATCCAGCTCGCCGCTAGTTCCGGCGCGAATACGCAGCAGAGCGGGGTGCGCTCGCTCGACGCGTTCGCGTATCTGTTGCTGCTCGCCGGGCCGATCGCGCTCGGCTTCCGGCGCGTGCTGCCCGAACCGGTGCTGCTGGTCGCCCTGCTCGCCGCGGTGTCGTATGTGCTGCGCGACTACGGATACGGGCCGATCTTCCTGTCGCTGATCATCGCGTTCCTGACCGCGGCCGTCAACGGATCACGGTGGCGCACATACCCGGTGGTCGTGGTCGGTTATCTGACGATGGTGTGGCCGTTGCCCGCGCTGCTCGGGCGCGACACCGATGCGTGGCAGATCTTCGGTCTGCTGGCCTGGATGGGTGTGCTCGTCGCGATCGCCGAGGGTGTCCGGCAGCGGCGGGCGGTGGTGGTCGCGCGCAGGCAGCGCGCCGAGGCGGCGCACCGCGACGAACAGTCGCAGCAGGCCAGGGCGGCCAGCGAGGAGCGGCTCGCCATCGCTCGTGAGCTGCACGATGTTCTCGCGCACAGTCTTTCGCTGATCAATGTGCAGTCCTCGGTGGCGCTGGAGCTCTTCGATCGGAAACCGCAGCAGGCGGCGGCCGCGCTCGCCACGATCAAGACGACGTCCAAAGAGGCGCTGGCCGAGGTGCATACGCTGCTGCACGCCATTCGCAGCGGTGCGGCCGTGGCTCCTGTCGAGGACTACGCCGAGCCCGCACCCGATTCGCCCCCGCCCGTCGCTCCTGTCGCGCCGCCACGGCCCGCGCCCCGCGCGCCGGCGCCCTCGCTCGATGATCTCGACACCCTGCTCGAGCGCACCAGGGCGACCGGGCTCGATGTCGACACCAAGATCATCGGCACGCCCAAGAAGCTGCCCAGCGTGATCGACGTGGCCGCGGCCAGGATCATCCAGGAATCGCTGACCAATGTGGTGCGGCACGCGCCCGGCGCGACGGCGACGATCACCCTGCGCTACACGCCCGAATCGGTCGACATCACCATCGACAACACGCGGCCGACCAGTACCGCTGTCCGCACCGGTGCGGGTGGCAACGGAATCATCGGCATGCGGGAACGCGCGCACGCGCTCGGCGGGGCCCTCACGGCCGGGCCGCGGCCTTCCGGCGGATTCCGGGTGGCGGCCAGATTGCCGGCCCGGCCAGCGGCCACCTCGGCCGAACCGCGCGCCGCCCAGCAATCCGCGCCGGCGGCAGGCTCCGCCGCCGACGGGAAGGGGGCCTCCGTATGAGCGAGCCCGGCCAGGTCGGCGCACGCAAGACGCGCGTGCTGGTCGCCGACGATCAGGCGCTGGTGCGTGGCGGGTTCGTCGCGCTGCTCGACGCCCAGGACGACATCGAGGTCGTCGGCGAGGCCGAGAACGGCGAGCAGGCCGTCCGGATGACCCGCGCGCTCGTCCCCGATGTGGTGCTGATGGACATCCGCATGCCCATCCTCGACGGCCTCGCCGCGACCCGCATGATCGCCGACGAGGCCGGGCTCGCCGAGGTCCGCGTCGTCGTCCTCACCACCTTCGAGCTCGACGAATACGTCTTCGAGGCGATCCGCGCGGGCGCGGCCGGTTTCCTGGTCAAACACACCGAACCCGCCGACCTGCTCCGCGCCGTCCGCGTGGTTGCCGCGGGCGACGCCCTCCTCTCCCCCGGCGTCACCCGCCGCCTCCTCGCCGAGTTCGCCACCCACGCCAAACAACCCCCACCCGCCGCCCTCGCCGAACTCACCGACCGCGAACGCGAGGTGATGACCCTCGTCGCCGAAGGCCTCACCAACGCCGAAATCGGCGCCCGCCTCTACCTGAGCCCCGCCACCGCCCGCACCCACGTCAGCCGCATCCTCACCAAACTCGACGCCCGCGACCGCACCCAACTAGTCGTCCTCGCCTACGAATCAGGATTGGTCCGCCCGGGCTGGCAGTAGCGGTGCCTGGGCGTTCGTACTCCGCCCGGCGCGAGAAGAAGCCGGGATGCTCGGGCGTCAGTAGATGGCACTCCAGTAGGCCTCGACGACGAAACCGACTATGTAGCGGGGGTTCTGTGGGTCGTCGGTCACTGTGACCGTGGCCTTGGACAGGTCGATCTTCATGCCGTCGCTGTTGAGGTACTGCTGGCTGTTGGCGGTGTAGGTGAAGAAGGGGGCCTCGAACGGCTGGGGGCGCAGGGTCGGTGACGAAGCGCGCAGGATACGGGTGGCGTCGGCGCGCTCGCACACCGCGAACTTCTCCTTGGAGTTTCTGGTGGCGCCGATCAGCAGCACCGGCCGCTCGCCGTCCGTGCACTTTACCCACCCGAACACACGGGTAGACCTACCAATCTGGTCTGACGAAAAGCCCCGGGGCCCACCGGGATTCGCGTCGACAAACCTGTGTCGGTCGTCGCTGATAGCTTCGGCCGAAACAGTGGGCGAAGGGAGTCGACGTGGGGGTGACCATGTCGTTCACCAGGGTGAGCGCCGCGGATCTGGAGCGGCTGACGGCGGAAACGGAGTGGCCCGACGATTTCCTCGCGGATCTGGAAACGCCCGACAGCGAGCCGAGTGGGTACCTGGACAAGGCGTGGGCGGGCTTGAAGTTCCTGCTGGAACAGGCGGAAACCGGGGTCGATCTGTTCTTCACCGGCCGTCCGCTCGGCAGTGAGAACCACTTCGCGTGGAGTCCGGACGACGTGTCACATACCGCGGGCATCCTGCGCGACACCCCGTTCGACAAGCTCGCCGCCCACTACGACCCGGCGCGGATGGACGAGGCCGACGTGTACCCGCGCATCTGGGTCCGCGACGGCGAGGACGGGTGCAACTATCTCGGCTACCACTACGCCGGACTGGTCCGGGTGTTCCAGTACGCCGCGCAACGCCGGTCCGGGTTCGTCCAGTATTTCGGCTGACCCGGCAGACGAAAAAGCCCGCCCCGACGTGATGTCGGGGCGGGCTTCTCGTTCAGCTGTTTACTCGCTGGAGGCGGCGGCCTCGGGCGCGGTGCCCTCGGCAGCGCCGGTCAGGACGACCTCGGGCTTGTCGCCCGCGGGCGACTTGGTCAGCTTCGCCTTGCCGGTGAAGGTGAACTTGGCGTCCTCGCCCAGGCCCTCGCCGTTCCAGCCCTCGACGTCGACCACGATGGTCTGGCCGGCGCCGATCTCGCCGAAGAGGATCTTCTCCGACAGCTGGTCCTCGATCTCGCGCTGGATCGTGCGGCGCAGCGGACGCGCACCCAGGACCGGGTCGAAACCGCGCTTGGCGAGCAGGCTCTTGGCCTGGTCGGTCAGCTCGATCGCCATGTCCTTGTTCTTCAGCTGCTTGGCGACGCGGGCGATCATCAGGTCCACCATCATCACGATCTGCTCGCTGGTGAGCTGGTGGAAGACGATCACGTCGTCGATGCGGTTGAGGAACTCGGGGCGGAAGTGCTTCTTCAGCTCGTCGTTGACCTTGAGCTTCATCCGCTCGTAGTTCGAGCCCTCGGCGTTGGACTGGGTGAAGCCCAGGCCGACGGCCTTCGAGATGTCGGAGGTGCCCAGGTTCGAGGTGAAGATCAGCACGGTGTTCTTGAAGTCGACCGTACGACCCTGACCGTCGGTGAGACGGCCGTCCTCGAGCACCTGCAGGAGGGTGTTGTAGATCTCCTGGTGCGCCTTCTCGATCTCGTCGAACAGCACCACCGAGAACGGCTTGCGGCGCACCTTCTCGGTGAGCTGGCCGCCCTCTTCGTAGCCCACGTACCCGGGAGGGGCACCGAACAGGCGTGATGCGGTGAAGCGGTCGTGGAACTCGCCCATGTCGATCTGGATGAGCGCGTCGTCGTCGCCGAACAGGAAGTTCGCCAGCGCCTTGGACAGCTCGGTCTTACCGACACCGGACGGGCCGGCGAAGATGAACGAGCCCGAGGGGCGCTTGGGGTCCTTCAGGCCGGCGCGAGTGCGGCGGATCGCCTTGGAGACGGCCTTGACGGCATCCTCCTGGCCGATGATCCGCTTGTGCAGCTCGTCCTCCATGCGGAGCAGACGGGTGGTCTCCTCTTCGGTGAGCTTGAAGACGGGGATGCCGGTCCAGTTGGCCAGCACCTCCGCGATCTGCTCGTCGTCGACCTCGGCCACGACGTCCAGGTCACCGGAACGCCACTGCTTCTCCCGCTCGGCGCGCTTGGCGACGAGCTGCTTCTCCTTGTCCCGCAGGCGCGCGGCCTTCTCGAAGTCCTGCGCGTCGATCGCGCTTTCCTTCTCGCGGCGCGCGTCGGCGATCTTGTCGTCGAACTCGCGCAGGTCCGGCGGAGCGGTCATCCGGCGGATGCGCATGCGCGCGCCCGCCTCGTCGATGAGGTCGATCGCCTTGTCCGGCAGGAACCGGTCGTTGATGTAGCGATCGGCCAGCGTCGCGGCGGCCACCAGGGCACCGTCGGTGATGGACACCCGGTGGTGCGCCTCGTAGCGGTCGCGCAGGCCCTTGAGGATGTTGATGGTGTGCTCGACGGTCGGCTCGCCGACCTGCACCGGCTGGAAGCGGCGTTCCAGGGCGGCGTCCTTCTCGATGTACTTGCGGTACTCGTCGAGGGTGGTCGCGCCGATGGTCTGCAGCTCGCCACGGGCCAGCTTCGGCTTCAGGATCGAGGCCGCGTCGATGGCGCCTTCGGCAGCACCCGCGCCGACGAGCGTGTGCAGCTCGTCGATGAACAGGATGATGTCGCCGCGGGTGTTGATCTCCTTGAGCACCTTCTTCAGGCGCTCTTCGAAGTCACCGCGGTAGCGGCTGCCCGCGACCAGGGAACCCAGGTCGAGGGTGTAGAGCTGCTTGTCCTTGAGGGTCTCGGGGACCTCGCCGTTGACGATGGCCTGCGCCAGGCCCTCGACGACGGCGGTCTTACCGACACCGGGCTCACCGATCAGGACCGGGTTGTTCTTGGTGCGGCGGCTCAGCACCTGCATCACGCGCTCGATTTCCTTCGAGCGGCCGATGACGGGGTCGAGTTTGCCCTCGAGCGCGGCCTGAGTGAGGTTGCGGCCGAACTGGTCGAGCACCAGCGAAGTGGACGGAGTGCCCGCCTCACCGCGCGAGCCGGAGCCCTCGACGGGCTCCTTGCCCTGGTACCCGGACAGCAGCTGGATGACCTGCTGACGGACGCGGTTCAGGTCGGCACCGAGCTTGACCAGAACCTGGGCGGCGACGCCCTCACCCTCGCGGATGAGTCCGAGCAGAATGTGCTCGGTACCGATGTAGTTGTGGCCGAGCTGCAGCGCTTCGCGCAGGCTCAGCTCCAGCACCTTCTTGGCGCGCGGGGTGAAGGGGATGTGACCGGACGGCGCCTGCTGGCCCTGACCGATGATCTCCTCGACCTGGCTGCGCACACCCTCCAGCGAGATGCCAAGGGACTCCAGCGACTTCGCCGCCACGCCCTCGCCCTCGTGGATCAACCCAAGCAGGATGTGCTCGGTGCCGATGTAGTTGTGGTTGAGCATCCGGGCCTCTTCTTGGGCCAGGACAACGACACGCCTCGCGCGGTCGGTGAACCTCTCGAACATCGCTCCCTCACTCTCCTGCTCCGACATTCTGGCAACAGACGCCGCAGTGTGCTCGGTACAACCTAGGGCGTCGGACCGACAACTGTCGCCGTCAGCCTGCCATGAAGCCCGGGGGTTGCGGCCCCCGCCATCCACTCTAGTTGGCAGGGGATCCCGCCGCCGCCGGTCCACCCTATTGATGACCGGCGGCAACATGGTCATTCACTCATAACGCGCACGTCGCGGCATTCGTTTCCCTCCGAGTTTTGCCTACAGCGAAATATGTCGAACCGATGACGGCACTACCCGGTGAACGGCGGCACAAACTCGCACGGAACCGGGGCCTGACGGGCCGGATCCAGGGCATTGAGGACATGACCTGCGGCGCGCGGGCTGCCCGCGATGGCCATGTGCTCGGAGTAGTCCTGGGCGCAGCCGTCCTGGACGACGATCGAGGTGGCGTTCGGTCCGGGGACCAGCCCCGAGGTGTGCGGGACGACCAGTTCGTCGATCGCGGAGACGATATTGGTGTAGGTGACCTGGGGGCTGTACACACCGTCGGCGTTGAGGGCGTCGATGAAGTCGTCGCCGGTGAGCATCTGCCCGCAGGCCTGGCACAGCGACGTGGCGACCGCGTCGAAGGCGGGGCCGGCGCCGAGGGCCCGGCTGTAGGCGGCGATGTCGCCCGCGCCCAGCGCGTTGGTGCCGAGCCACGGCGGGGCGATCCCGACCAGCTTGTCGACCTTGGCCGCGCCACCGAGGCGCTTGATGTAGTAGTTGCCGACGATATTGCCCTGGGAGTGCGCGACGAAGTCGACCCGCGCGGCGCCGGTGCGCGCGAGCACCCGGTCGACGAAGGCCGACACCTCGGCGGCGCTCTGCTGGATGGGTCGCATGCCGCCGATCGCCGAGACCGGCCACGGCAGGCCGTAGGCGCCGTAGGTGAGCGCGTAGACGCAGTAGCCCTCGTTGGCCAGCAGGGGGGCGTACACGCCCCAATTCGTCTGCGCGCCACCGCCGGTGCCGTGCAGCAGTACCACCGGATTCGGATGCTCGGCCGATGGGACACAGCCCGGATCGTCAGCGCCGGGGAGCGAGCCGCCAGGGTTGGTCAGCTCCGGCGCGATCCCGCCGAAGAAGTTGTAGTCGACCGGGTACGGCCGGGCGGCGGCGGTGCCTGCGGTCGCCCAGGTCAGCAGGGCGGCAGCGGCCAGTACCAGCAACGATCTCGAACTACGTCGCATGAAACGACTCCTCACTAGAACGTGTTCCACTCATCATGGAACACGTTCCAGTGATCGCGTGGCCCTATTGGCAGATCGCCATCAGCGCTGGAACGGCGCCGCGGCGAACCCGCCCGCCATGGGCGCCGCCACCGTCTGCGAAACCTGCTGTCCGGCAACCACGCCCGGGGCCGAGGCACTCGACTTGCCCTGCTGCACACCGGCCGCGAACAGCGCGCCGCACAGCACCAGGAACGCCGCCGTGTGCAGCACCGCCCGCAGGATGTTCCAGCGCACCCAGGCCGCCTCGTAGTCGGCGCGCACCGCGGCGGCGTCGACGATGGCCGCCGGGTCGCCCGCCGCGTCGAGTGCGTCGTTGAGCGGCACGTTCAGCGCCCCGGTGACGGCGAAGGCGATCACGTTGAGCGCCAAGGCGATTCCGAGCCAGATCAGCGTCGTGCGGTGTTCCTTGCCCAGACTCAGCACCGTCGCCAGCGCGGTGAACCCGACCGTGCCGAGGAAGCCGAGCATGAACCACGGGTTGATGATCACCACGTTGATCTTCTGCATGACATCGATCAACGTGCGATCGCCGGTCTGCGCCAGTGCGGGCATCACCGAGATCGCGTAGGCGTAGAACACGCCGGCGATCAGCCCGGTGCTGAGAACGGCCATAACCATCGCGGCCATCCGAACTGCGAACATGTGATGTCTCCTGACTCGTCTTCCGGAGCTCGATCCCTTGTGCTCCGGTGATACGACTCAGTCAACCGTGTAACGCGTGTTTCCGACATGGTTCAGACGCTCACGCACCTGCGCGAGCATCGCCTACAGGTCGTGGTCGGAGATCATCCCGCTCTGCATGGCCAGCGCGGCCAGCCGGGTGCGCTTCTGGTTCTGCGGCAGGTTCTCCACCCCGAACTTCGCGAAAAGGGCGCGCAGATGAGTCTTGATCGCGTCGATGGAGAGGAACAATTCCTCGGCGATCTGCTGATTCGAGGCGGGCGTGGCGAAGCCGGTGCCGTGCTTGTACGGGCGGCACAACGCGACCAGCACCGCTCGCTGGGTCTCGGTGAGCGAGCGCATGGTGGGAATGGAACCGGAGGCCGTGTGCGTCGCATCGTCGACGACGCCGCCGAAATCGAAGAAGTGGACCAGCGTGGTGCCGACGCGGATGCGGTCGCCGGGGCTGAGCCTGCGCCTGCCGATCAGCCGCTCACCGTTGACGAAGGTGCCGTTGCGCGAGAGGCCGTCGTCGACGATGGTCCAGTGCGCGCCGAGGTGTTCGACCGCGGCGTGTAGCCGTGAGACCTCGGCGTCCCAGCCGAGAACCAGGTCGGCCTGCACATTGCGGCCGATGGTGAAACGCTGCTGCGCGGGGTCGAGCGGCAGCTCGTGCTGTCGCCCGGTGTCATCGGTATACCGCAAAAATGAACTAGCCATCCCGGTCACTGCGCGGTCCCGCCTCTCCGTGATTCAGGCCAGACTTGTGCGCGTGGACCGAAACGTCGGCGGGCGGCAGTGAGAGCGTGACCAGTTCGCCCGTACCCGATGAGTTACCCATGTTCTCGCCGGATCAGGTCGGATGGTCGGCGTCTGCCGACATGAAAAACCTTGCGCACGAACATCAGTCTATCTCTCGAGAGATAGCCGCCGCATGCCCCGACCTGGGTGGACACCGGCAACGAGAGGCGGTCCGGGGTTACGCGTCAGCAACCCCGGACCGCCGTCGACCTTCAGGCCTTGCCGACTTCCTTGTTGTACGCCTCGGTGATGTCGGCCGAGATGCGGCCACGCGCGGAGACCTTGTGGCCCTTGCGGCGGGCCCATTCACGAATTGCGGCGCTCTGTTCCCGGTCCATGGAAACGCGGCTCTTGCCCTGCGGCGCGGGGGCGCCTGCCGCCTTCACCCGGCGACGGCCACTCACGCGACGGGCGTTGGCGACCCACTCGTCCAAGCCTTCGCGCAGGCGCGCAGCGTTAGCGTCCGACAGATCGATCTCGTACGACACCCCATCGATAGCGAACTCGATGGTTTCGTCCGCGATGGACTCACCGTCGACATCGTCGATCAGGCTAACGGTGACCTTCTTTGCCATGAGATGAACGTCCTCTCGAAATCGTCAAGCCTGCCTCCAGGCCGAATACCCGAGGCAAGAATACCTCGATTTACGAAAATTCCAACACGAGGCCTTCGCCCCGCAAATTGACTGGTCAGCGACTAGCCGGACGAACAATCGGGAACAGGATCGTTTCCCGGATTCCCAAACCGGTGAGTGCCATCAACAAGCGATCGATTCCCATACCGGTTCCGGTAGTCGGCGGCATGCCGTGTTCCATCGCGGCGAGGAAGTCTTCGTCGAGCAGCATGGCCTCGTCGTCACCCGCGGCGGCCAGCCTCGCCTGATCGACGAACCGTTCCCGCTGGATCACCGGGTCGACCAACTCCGAATAGCCTGTTGCCAACTCGAAGCCGCGAACATACAGGTCCCACTTCTCCGTGACACCGGACTTGCTGCGATGCTGACGGGTCAGCGGCGAGGTCTCCACCGGGAAGTCACGGACGAAAGTCGGCGCGTAGAGCTTGTCACCATACGCATGTTCCCATAGTTCTTCGACAAGTTTGCCGTGTCCGTAGCCCTTGCCCGCAGGAATTTCCAGACCGACTCGATCGGCCAGCGCCAGCAATTCCTCGACACTGGTTTCCGGAGTCACCTCGACACCGATGGACTCCGACAGCGACGGATACATCTCGACCGTCGTCCACTCGCCGCCGAGATCATATTCGGTGCCGTCGGCGAGCGTCACCAGGAGGGTACCGAATGCCTCCTGCGCGACTTCCTGGATCAATTCCCGGGTCATCCTCGCCGAGTCGTCGTAGGTGCCGTAAGCCTCGTAGGTTTCCAGCATCGCGAACTCGGGCGAATGGGTCGAGTCGGCGCCTTCGTTGCGGAAGTTCCGGTTGATCTCGAAGACCTTCTCCAGGCCACCGACCACGCAGCGCTTCAGGAACAGCTCCGGCGCGATACGCAGGAACAACTCCATGTCCAGCGCGTTGGAATGGGTCTTGAAGGGGCGCGCGGCGGCGCCGCCGTGGATGGTCTGCAGCATCGGGGTCTCGACCTCGAGGAAGCCGCGGCGCTCCAGCGCGGTGCGCAGCGCGCGGACCACGTTCACCCGGGTACGGGCCATTTCCCTGGCCTCGGGGCGCACGATCAGGTCGACATAGCGCTGCCGGACGCGCGACTCCTCGTTCATCTCCTTGTGCGCCACCGGCAGCGGCCGCAGCGACTTGGCCGCCATCGACCAGGAATCGGCCATGACGCTCAATTCACCGGTGCGCGAGGAAATGACCTCGCCGTGCACGTACACGAAGTCACCGAGGTCGACATCGGACTTCCAGGCGGCCAGCGCGTCGGCGCCGACGCCGTTGAGGCTGATCATCGCCTGCAGCTTGGTGCCGTCGCCCTCCTGCAGGGTGGCGAAACACAGCTTGCCGGTATTGCGGACGAAGATGACGCGGCCCGCGATGCCTGCCTGCAGACCGGTCTGGGTGTCGGGCTCCAGATCCGGGTAGGCGGCCCGGATTTCGGCCAGTGTGTGGGTGCGTGGCACCACCACCGGGTAGGCCTCACCACCCTCGGCGAGCAGCCGCTCCCGCTTGTCCCGGCGAATCCGCATCTGCTCGGGGACATCACTGTCCACGGCGGAACTGACGGCGCGGCCGGTTGCGGCGGGGTTAGGGGTGCTCACATCCGATAACAGTAGCGTGCGCTGGAAATGCTTTTGCGGCCCGCCCACAGACGACTCGACGGTAACCGGACATCGCACCGGCCATTCCTCGGCCGAATGCAATCCACGTCACATCATCGAAACAAACCCCCGCCACGGCAGTCCCCGAATCCGCACGCAGACAACCCAACTCACCCCGCACCCGCGACCGCGTCGAGCGGCGACCTGGCCGCCGGTCAGGCGTCCCAGCGACCAGCCAGGGCGCCGCTACAACGAGGCCAGCGAATTCACCTCGCGGGCAAAGTGCGGCGCCCCCACCGCAACAGTCAACAACCCCGCGGACTTCAGTGCCTGATACCCGCCGATCAGGTCGGTCGCCCGGTGCAAACCGAGCTGCTGCAACGAGGCCGCGGCCAAACTCGAGGTGTAGCCCTCCGAGCAGAAGATGATCCATTCCACGTCGTGGTCGGCGGCCAGTGCCAAACGGGCCGACGACGTCGGATCGAGGCGCCATTCCAGGACATTGCGTTCGATGACCAGCGCGCCGGGCAGTGAACCCTCATGAACACGCTGCGCGGCCGGGCGGATGTCGACCAGAATCGCGCCCCTGGCCAATGCCGAGGGCAGGTCGTAGACGTAGAGCCTGCGTAGGTCGGCGCGGGCGTTCTCGAGCATCTGATCAATCGTCAAACGACTCATCACAGGTCACCTTCGGGCTGGTCGGTGAGGACGGTTTTGGTTCGCCGCAAGGTGCCGTGGCCGGTCACCTCGTAATAGGACATCGCCGACAACGGCGGGGAATAGGCGTGCACGCTCAGGGTGGGATCGAGCGGGCCGACGGATTCGGCGGCAGCGGGGGCGCGCACCACATCGTGGACCCAGCCGATCGGGAACGAGGCCTGATCGCCCGCGGCGAGCGTGCGCCTGCGCAACTCCGAACCATTCCAGCGGAATTCCGAGAGCGCGCCGCTGAGCACGGTGAGGGCGCCGAGAGAACCGGCGTGATCGTGCAATTCGGTGGACTTTCCGGGCGTCCAGCTGATCAGCCAGACATCGACCTCGTCGTCGGCGACCAGCCGGGCCGCCCAGCGCTCTTCGGCCGGCCAGATGCCGTCGGCGGGCAGCAGGTGGTCGTAGCGGCCGGCGAGAACGTCTTCGGCGCCTTCGTCGGTGAGTCGCAGCAGGTCAGCGGGCCGCAATCGGGTCGGCAATGCCGAAGCCACCGCCCGGTCGAGCGGGGGTGTCGCCGAATAGCCGTCGCGCGCGGACGAAAGGGAAAGGACAGAAGAACGCATGAGCGAATCTCCAGGAGGTGTGAATCGGTCGAGGGGAAAACGTCAGCCTCGAACGGTCGAGGCAGGTCAGCCTCGACAACACTCCTGGGTGCTCACACGGAAGGACACGAGCGTGAGTTTAGCAGTTGACGCGCGCTACGGCGAAAATGACCTGCACCACAGTCACTTCTTGTTGCGTTCGTAGACGTGGCGCAGGCCGGTCAGCGTCAGATGCGGCTCGTGCTGATCGATGGTCTCCGATTCCGGCACGATCAGCGGCGCGCCCGCACCCGTGGCGACGACGGTGACATCGGTGCCGGAGAACGCGTCGAACTCGTCGCGAAGGCGATCGATCAGCCCGTCGACCAGGCCCGCGAAACCGAACACCGCCCCGGACTGCATGCACTCCATGCTGTTCTTGCCCAGCACCGACCGCGGGCGGGTGAGCTCCACGCGGCGCAGCGCGCTGCGTTCGACCAGCGCCTCGGTGGAGATCTCCACGCCGGGCGCGATCACGCCGCCGAGGAACTCACCCTTGGCCGAGACCAGGTCGACGCAGATCGCGGTGCCGAAATCGACCACGATCGCGGGACCGCCGAAGTGACGGAACGCGGCCAGACAGTTGACGATGCGGTCGGCGCCGACTTCCTTCGGGTTGTCCACGAGCAGCGGGATACCGGTCCGCACACCGGGTTCCACCAGCACGTGCGGCACGTGCGCCCAGTAGCGCGCGAGCATCGTGCGCAGCTCGCGCAGCACCGGCGGCACCGTCGACAGCGCCGAGACGCCGACCACCTGGTCGATCTCGTCGCCGACCAGGCCACGCACCTGCATGGCGAACTCGTCGGCGGTGAGCAGCGGATTGGTGTGGATGCGCCAGTGCCGCACCAGTTTCGCGTGCTCGCCGCTACCGGAGAACAAGCCGAGTTCGATTCCGGTGTTGCGGACGTCGATCGTCAGCAGCATCGCAGTCCCCCCGCCGCGCTCAGGCGAACGACAGGGAGCGCGGGGAGGTCAGGCCGGAACCCTCGGGCGCGTGCGCCGGATCCGAACCGAGCTCCACGGGGCGGTTGCGGTCGTCGACGAAGACCACCTTGGGGTCGTAGTCGCGCAGTTCCTGCTCGTCCATCTGGCCGTAGGCGATGAGAATGACCAGGTCACCGGGGTGCACGAGATGGGCTGCGGCGCCGTTGATCCCGATCACGCCCGAACCGCGCTCACCCGCGATCACGTAGGTCTCGAGGCGGGCGCCGTTGTCGATGTCGACGATGCAGACCTGCTCGCCCTCGAGCAGATCGGCGGCGTCGAGCAGATCCTGGTCGACGGTCACCGAACCCACATAGTGCAGGTCGGCATGGGTCACCGTGGCACGGTGGATCTTCGACTTCATCATGGTGCGCAACATCGTCGTCGCCTTTCTCAGTGCGCCTGCGAGGCAGGCAGGGAGTTCGCGTCGGGGTGCCCGTCGAGCTGGGCGCCGAGGACAATCGGGGCATTGTCGATCAGGCGGGTATCGCCGACCTTGGCCGCGACGAGGAGCCGGGCATTGCCTGCGGTGGGTGCGGGGCCCAGGTTGCTGTCACGCAGTTCGAGGTAGTCGACCTCGACGCCGTCGACCGCGTCGAGCACGTCGCGCGCCGCCTGCACGACGGCCTCGGGGCCGAGACCGGCGGCGTGCCTGCCCGCGGCCAGCGCGGCCGACAGGCCGAGCGCCGATTCCCGCTGGGCGGCGTCGAGATAGCGGTTGCGCGAGGACAGAGCCAGACCGTCGGGCTCGCGGACGGTCGGATAGGCGACGATCTTCACGTCCATGTTCAGGTCGCGGACCATCTGCCGGATCAGCGTGAGCTGCTGGTAGTCCTTCTCACCGAAGTACGCCTCGGAGGCGTGCGCGATATTGAGCAGCTTCACGACGACGGTGAGCATGCCGGCGAAATGCGTCGGCCTGCTGCCGCCCTCGAGCTCGGCGCCGAGCGGGCCGGGCAGCACGGTGGTGCGCGGGCCGTCGGGGTACATGTCGGAGACGGTCGGCGCGAACACCAGGTCGACGCCCTCGTGCCGGAGCAGTTCGAGATCGGCGTCCAGGGTGCGCGGGTAGGCGTCGAGGTCCTCGCCTGCGCCGAACTGCAGCGGGTTGACGAAGATCGAGACGACCACGACCTGGTTGGTCAGCCTGGCCTGGCGGATCAGCTGCAGATGGCCCTCGTGCAGCGCGCCCATCGTCGGCACGAAACCGACCGTGCGACCGGCGCCGCGCAGCGCCTTGGTCACCGTGTCGAGTACCTCGGGATCGTGGTGGACGGTCAGCACACCGGGCTTGTATGCGCCGGTCGCCCGCGGGCCGCCCTGGTGGTGGTGCACTTCTCTGGGTTCCATCAGTGGCCTTCCTTGGCGAGCAGGTCCAGCAGGGCCGGATTGGTCTGGGCGAGTTCGGCGGTGCGCAGCGACATCGCGCGGTAGGCCGCGGCCAGTCGCTGGTCCAGCGACTCCAGTGCGGTCAGATGCGCGGCGACCGCGTCGACGTCACCGCGGGCCACCGGGCCGGTCAGCGCGGCGCCGCCGCGGCGCAGGGCGTTGTCGAGCGCGGCCGAGACGAGCGGGGCGAGCAGACGTTCGGGCAGGCCGTTCGGCTGGTCGTCGACCACCGGCTGACCGAGCAGGCCGGGCCCCGCCATGGCGGCACGCAGCGCGGTGACCGCGTCGACGATGACGGTGACCAGGTGATTCGCGCCGTGGGCGAGGGCAGCGTGATACAGCGTGCGCTGGTCCTCGGACACCCGGACCGGTTCGCCGCCCATCTCGATCACCAGCGCCTGACCGATCGCGTACCCGACCTCGTCGGCGGCGGTGACGCCGAAGCAGGCATTGGCGAGACGGTCGATGTCCTCGTCGTGACCGGTGAAGGTCATCGCGGGGTGGATGGCCAGGCCGAGCGCGCCCTGCTCGGTCAGCGGCGCGAGCACGCCGACGCCGTTGGCGCCGGAGGTGTGCACCACGATCGTGCCGGGACGAACGACACCGGCGCTCGCCAGGCCACGGACCAGGCCGGCCAGCTCGGCATCGGGGACCGCGAGCAGCAACAGCTCACTGCGCTGGGCGATCTGCTCCACCGGCAGGATCTGCGAATCGGGCAGCCGCGTGCGCGCCCGGTGCACCGAGGCATCGGAGATCGCGGCGACACCGAACACCACGTGACCGGCTCGCTCGAGCGCGATACCGAGGGCTGAACCCACCCGTCCCGCCGAGACGATTCCCACCGTCAGTCGTGCGGGCGCAGGGTCGACACCCACGTTCGCGCCATCGGAATTGACACTTCTCGAGGTCAACATTGTCCTCTCGATTTGCGTTCCAGTCCCGCAGTGCGGGTACCGGACGTTACCGATCGAGGATATCGGGCAGTGCGCGCGAACCGCCACGGCCCCATCGCGTGATCTACGACTCTGTTCCGCCTCCCCGGGACTTCGGCCAGATTCGAGTGCGGGGCCGGGTGGCGTCGGCGGCCACCGGTACGGGGACGGGGTCGCCGTCGTTCGTACCCGGCGAGTTACCGATGTTCTTCGCCAAATCAGTGATCACCGTCACGATCCGGTCGGACCGATCAGTTGCGCGAGCCGGACTCCGACTGGAGGTTGGCCATGATGTCGGCTACCGACAGGCGGGGCGAGCCCTCCTCCTCGGCGCGGCGACGGCGGCGGGAGCTGGTGCCGACGGTCGGGCCGGTGGTGGGCTCGGCCGGAGTGGCGGTGCCGGTGGGCACGGGTTCTGGGGTGACGTCAGCGGATGACTCGGCGGTGCCGTTGCCGACGGGCTCCGGTGTGACGGTCTGGACAGGCGCGCCGCCGGTGGAGGCGGGTGCGCCGTCGGTGGCGGGGGTGACCGTCGCGCCCAGGTCGTCGATCTTCCTGGTGTTCGGGGCCGACAGGCGGGGCGGCGGGGTCTTCCCGTTGGCCGGGGCCGGCTCGGCGGGTTGCGCGGCGGCGGCTTCGGCCTGCTGGGTTTCGGCGTAGTCGTCGAGCTGGACCGCGGACGTTTCGGCGGTGACCGGGTCGTCGTAGGGGTCGGCGAAATTGGCCGAGACCGGTTGCATGAAGACCGGTTTCAGCGCGCTGGGGGGTTGCTGCCAGGGGCCGAACCAGGCGGCGTTGGCATCCACCGGGCTATCGGCGAAATCGTGATCGGCGTCGTCGAACGCGTCGAATCCGGCGGCGGGCAGCGCGTCGATCCGGACCGCGTCGGCCTGCAGGGCCAGCTGCTCCTCGGGGAGCGCGCCGTCGAACAGGACCTGCAGGTTCTGGCGCAGCAGGGTGAGTTCGGCACGCAGGGCGGCGATCTCCGAGGCATCGGCGCCGACTTCGGCGCGCACCCGTGCCTCGATGCCCATCTCGTACTCGCGCCGCGCGTTGATCTCACGCTCGAGCTGCAACTCGTACACCGTCTGCAGATCGCGAACCTTGGCCTTGTCGACCGCGGCGTCCTTGCGATATCGGGTGGCCGCGAGCGCGCCGATCACGGCCGCCCACAGGGCTGCTACCAGGCCGACTCGAACATATTGGACGTTCTCGCTGAAGATCAGGAAAACACTGGCCGTCAGACCGAGCAGGATGAGGACGCCGATGAAGAGCTTTCCCGCGTCGTCCCGCCGTCGACGGGGCGGAGTGCTACGGGAGGGTGAAACCATGTGGGCCAGGGTAGCCGGAATATGCTGGTCGGCCCACCAAACTTCGCGGTGATTCCATTCGCAAATTGCTAGGTGGTAGCGGGTTCTTCCGGCGGTTCCTCCGGCGCGCGGCAGCAGTACTCCAGCCACAAAGCCGCAGCAACCAGGGCGGAACCCGCCAGCAGGCCGACCACGGCGCCCGGCGAATCCGCCGCGGCCGCCGTCACGGTGCCGCGCTGTGGGAATACCCACAGCAGGAATCCCAGCCACACACCGGCCGCCAGCGAACCGACCTGCAGCGAGGCCTTCGCCAGGGCGACCGCGCGCGCCACATTGATCGGATGCAGTTCCTTCGGGCCGTCGCCGATCTTCTCGTCGGCGATCTTGGCCTTGATGACATAGCCGAGCGCCGCCTCGATCGCGGCGACCGGCAGCAGCGAAGCGCCCGCCGCCACCGAGATCGGCGGGAAGGTCGAATACGCGAAGCGGGTGGCGACCCAGGCGATCGCCGCGGCGACCACCACGTTCAGCGCGAGATCGAGCACCCGGGTCGGCTTCAGCACGGGCGCGCGCTCTCGTCCCGCAACACGAGGTCGGTGCGCACCACTCCGGTGCGCTCGGCCGGGTCGAGACCGGCGAGCAACTCCGCGATCGGCACCTCGGCGCCGTCGACCCGCAGTCGCGCCGACGGTTCGACGTCGAGCCACGGGACCAGGACGAAGGCCCGGTTGTGCGCCTGGGGATGGGGCAGGATCAGCGCGGGATCGCTATCGCGGGCAACGGCGGTGCCGGTGGCGTCGGTGCACGTCACCACGTCCACGTCGAGGGTGCGCGCACCCCACCGCACCTCGCGGACCCGGCCCGCCGCCTGCTCCAGCTCCTGACCGAAGCGCAGCCAGGCGTAGTCGTCGAAGGCCGGATCCTCGGCTACGACAACGGCATTGAGGTAGTCGTCCTGGTCGACACCGCCCCACGGGGCAGTCGTGTAGACCGGTGAGACCGCGAGCAGCCGCTCCCCCAGCGCGTCGACCACGCTGCGCAGATGCGCGAACCGGTCGCCCAGGTTCGAGCCGATCGACAGGACCGCGCGGGTCATCAGTGCGGCCCCGGTTCCACCGTGCGGTAGCGGGTGGCCACCACGCGGACATCGGCGAAGGTGTGCGGGATCGGCGCCGACGGCTTGTGCACGACCGCCTCGACCGCTTCGATCCGCGGGTCGGTCATCACGTCGTCGGCGATCTCGCAGACCACCGTCTCGATCAGATCGCGCGGCGGACCGGCCACGATGCGCACCGCGCGCTCGGCGAGCGCACCGTAGTCGACGGTGTCGGCCAGGTCGTCGGAGGCGGCGGCCGCGGCGAAATCGACCCACACCGTCAGGTCGACGACGAACTCCTGGCCGTCCCGGCGCTCGAAGTCGAACACGCCGTGCCTGCCGAACACGCGCAGCCCGCGCAGTTCGATCCGCGAGGTCGCGGGCCTGTCTGCGGGCGTGGGCAGCAGCGGCAAGCTCATCGGGTGACTCCTCGGGCGGCGGCGGCGTGCCGCCACGCGTCGACAACGGCGATCGCGTCCAGCGAGGCACGCACGTCGTGCACCCGGACACCCCACGCACCTTGGCTGGCGGCGATGGCGGAGACCGCCGCGGTGGCTGTCTCCCTGCCGTCCGGCGGACGCGGGCCGGACTCGTCGGCCAGCAATGCGCCGAGGAAACGTTTACGGGAGGCGCCGATCAGGATCGGCAGTCCACCAGCGACCAGTTCCGGCAGCGCGCCGAGCAGTTCCCAGTTGTGCTCGGCGTTCTTGGCGAAGCCGAGGCCGGGATCGAGAATCAGCCGTTCCGGGGCGACACCGGCGGCGACGGCCAGGTCGACCTGCGCGGCGAGTTCCGCGCGCACCTCGGCGACGACGTCGTCGTAATGGTCGGCCGGGCCGGTGTGCCGATAGTCGGCGCCCGCCCGCCAGTGCATGAGGATCCACGGCACACCGGACTCCGCGACGACCTTCACCATGTTCGGGTCGGCGCGGCCACCGGAGACATCGTTGATCACCGAGACCCCGGCCGCCAGCGCCGCCTCGGCGACCTCGGCGCGCATGGTGTCGACACTGGTCGGCACGCCGGCGTCGACCAGTCCGCGGATCACCGGTGCGACCCGGGCCGCCTCGGTGGCCGGATCCACCCGGTCCGCACCCGGCCTGGTCGACTCACCGCCCACATCGACGATGTCGGCGCCCGCCGAATAGAGCGCGATACCGTGCGCGATCGCCAGCTCGGGGTCGAGATAGCGACCACCGTCGGAGAACGAATCCCCGGTCACGTTCACCACACCCATGACCACACACGAGCGGCCATTGCGCGTGGTCACGAGGGGCTCGCTCATTTGCGCAGGATCAGGTCCAGCGCCTCGGCTCGCGAGGCGGCATTGGTCTGCAACAGGCCGCGCACCGCCGAGGTGGTGGTGCTCGCGCCGGGCTTGCGGATGCCGCGCATCGCCATGCACAGATGCTCGGCCTCGATCACCACGATCGCGCCGCGCGGTTCCAGCCTGCGCATCACCGCGTCGGCGATCTGGCTGGTCAGCCGCTCCTGCACCTGGGGGCGCTTGGCGTAGAGGTCGACGACGCGGGCCAGCTTGGACAGACCGGTCACCCGGCCGTGCGTGCCGGGGATGTACCCGACGTGCGCGACGCCGTGGAACGACACCAGGTGGTGCTCGCAGGTGGAGTACATCGGGATGTCGCGGACCAGCACGAGTTCCTGATGACCCTCGTCGAAGGTCGTCGCCAGCACCTCGTCGGGCTCTGTGTAGAGCCCGGCGAACATCTCCCGGTACGCGCGGGCCACCCGGGCGGGGGTGTCCTGCAGACCTGGACGGTCCGGGTCCTCGCCGACCGCGAGCAGCAGTTCCCTGATCGCGCGCTCGGCTCGGTCCTGGTCGAACGGGCGACCGGTCGCCAGCGCCGTCAGGTCCTTCGGGCTCGTCGAGCCGAGCTCGCCGTCGGCGATCGACCCGTTCCCTACTGGTTCAGCGACCTTCTTGTTGGCCGACAACTTCTCCGCACCTCCACATGTCGACGCCGGTGATAATCCGGCATCCGACGGTCGAGCGTAGTTGGCCCGCCGTCAGCGGCGGCCGTTCGGCCCTTCCCAGTCGTTGTTCTCCGGATCGGCGCCGGGCGCAGGCTGCTGCTGCGGCGGCGCGGTCGGCTCGCCCCACGGCTGGAACCCATCGCCCGCGTACCGCGGCTGCTCCGGCTGACCCCACGCATTGCCCTGACCCTGCGGGGCCTGCGGCTGTTGCTGCTGCTGGGGCTCATCGCGCGGCGGCCAGCCCGGCGCCGACCAACCGGCCGGGGCGCCGTAGTCGGGCCGCGAACCGTGCGTGCCCGACTGGCGCGGGAACGCCTGGGTCGGCGCGGCGGGCAGCGGGTAGCCCGTGGCGGGCGGTGCGGGCTGGCCGTACTGCGGCGGCTGCGCCGGGTAACCGTTGGCCGGCTCGAGCGGCGCACCGGCAGGCACCGGCGCGGGCTCCGCGGGCGGCCACGGCTCGCCGCGCTCGGCAGCCAGCTCGCCCGGGGTCTTCACCGGGGGCTTGTCGGACGGGAGCCGGTCACCGAAATCGTTGAACGCGGTGATCCGCGGCCGCTTCTCGACGCCTGCCAGCACCTCTTCGAGGTCCTTGCGGTGCAGGGTCTCGCGCTCGAGCAGCGCGGTCGCCAGCGCGTCGAGCTGCTCGCGGTATTCGCTCAGGATCGACCAGGCCTCGGTGTGCGCGGCCTCGATCAGGTTGCGCACCTCCTCGTCGATCTCGCGGGCCACCTCGTGCGAGTAGTCCGAGCCCTGGCCCATCGAGCGGCCGAGGAACGGGTCGCCCTGCTCCTGGCCGTAGCGGACCGCGCCGAGGCGCGCGCTCATGCCGTACTCGGTGACCATGCCGCGCGCGATCTTGGTCGCCTGGTCGATATCGGAGGACGCGCCGGTCGTCGGCTCGTGGAACACCAGTTCCTCGGCCGCGCGGCCACCCATCGCGAACACCAGCCGGGCGATCATCTCCGAGCGGGTCATCAGGCCCTTGTCGTCCTCGGGCACCGTCATGGCGTGGCCGCCGGTGCGGCCGCGGGCCAGGATGGTGACCTTGTAGACCGGCTCGATATCGGGCATCGCCCAGGCCGCCAGGGTGTGGCCACCCTCGTGGTAGGCGGTGATCTTCTTCTCGTGCTCGCTGATGATGCGGCTCTTGCGGCGCGGGCCACCGATGACGCGGTCGACCGACTCCTCCAGCGATTCGCCGGTGATGAGCGAGCCGTGCTCACGCGCGGTGAGCAGCGCGGCCTCGTTGATGACGTTGGCCAGATCGGCGCCGGACATGCCGACGGTGCGCTTGGCCAGACCCTCGAGGTCGGCGTCGGGCGAGATCGGCTTGCCCTGCGAGTGCACCCGCAGGATCGCGCGGCGACCAGCCAGGTCGGGATTGCCGACCGGGATCTGCCGGTCGAAACGGCCGGGGCGGAGCAGCGCGGGGTCGAGGATGTCGGGGCGGTTGGTCGCCGCGATCAGGATGATGCCGGTGCGGTCACCGAAACCGTCCATCTCGACGAGCAGCTGGTTCAGGGTCTGCTCACGCTCGTCGTGACCGCCGCCGAGGCCTGCGCCGCGCTGGCGGCCGACCGCGTCGATCTCGTCGACGAAGATGATGCAGGGACTGTTCTGCTTCGCCTGCTCGAACAGGTCGCGAACACGCGAGGCACCGACACCGACGAACATCTCGACGAAGTCCGAACCGGAGATGGTGAAGAACGGGACGCCCGCCTCACCGGCGACGGCGCGCGCGAGCAGCGTCTTACCGGTACCGGGGGGACCGTAGAGCAGCACGCCCTTCGGGATCTTCGCGCCCAGTGCCTGGTAGCGCGCCGGATTCTGCAGGAAATCCTTGATCTCGTACAGCTCTTCGACGGCCTCGTCGGCACCGGCCACGTCGGCGAAGGTGGTCTTGGGCATGTCTTTGGACAGCTGTTTGGCCTTGGACTTGCCGAAGCCCATCATGCCGCCGCGACCACCGCCCTGCATGCGCGACATCACGAAGATGAACAGGCCGACCAGCAGCACCATCGGCACGATGAACAGCAGCAGCTGGGAAAGCCAGCTCTCCTGCTTGACCACCGTGTCGTACTTCGCGCCAGAGTTCTGCACCGCGTCGAAGATCTGCGCCGAGGTCTCACCGCCGCCCGGGTATTTGGCAACGATCTTGCTGTTGTTGTTCGTCGCCTCGTTGCCGTTGTTCAGTTCGATGCGGAGCTGCTGCTCCTTGTCATCGATCTGGACGTTCTTGACATTGGCTTTGTCCTCCAGCTGGCTGAGCGCCACGGAAGTGTCGACACTCTCCCAGCCGCGCGTGTCATCGCTGAGAAAGCTGAACAGCCAGATCATGAGCATGATGCCCGAGATGATCGCCAAAGTGCGAAACACTGTCTTGCGGTTCATAGAGCGTCGGCCGGACGGCCCAGTCCTTTCCGGTTATTTCTCCGGGTGTGCCTAGCGAAGCGTCGAGATCGGCGGGTTTCGGATGCGGACATGCCACGTTACCGCGTACGGTCTAGTTCGATACATCGCGCAGTTCGGCTGCTGGTGCAGTTGCACTGGTCAACGTTCAGAGCTGGGGAACGGTTCCCGAAAGCTCCGAACGCGTTGTTGCAAGTGGCCACAATCATGTCATGCCCGGCTTATCGTGGGCGACGACACAACTACAGCGCAGGGGGTATGGACATCGTCGAGCTACGAACACCCACAGCGATTCTGCGCCACGGCAGTGGACGGCTCACCGTTCTGCGGCCGGGTACCGACGGCGAACGCGTTCTCGATGTACCCATCGCCGACCTGCTCAAGGTGCGCCTGAACCGGCGCGCCGACGACGCGGTGGTGATCGAGATCTTCCTGCGTTATCCGACCCCGGTGCTCACCGGCGTTCCCGCGGACCGCACCCCGCTGCCGGTCCTCATCGCCGAACACGACGTGCCTGCCGCCCTCGGCATCGTCGACCGGATCAACGATCAGATCATGGCCACCCAGCGCATCGATATCGCCGCGCCGGATCTCACCCCGCCCGCGCCCGAATGGGAAAAGTCGGGACCGGTCAGAGGTGATGTCGAGCGCGCGGTCCGCCGGATGGCGCCGCGCAAGGAGTCCCGCTCGGCCGTCAACGCGCTGCACCGCTACGTCACCCCCGACGAATACGTCCTGGAGACCGCGATCGCCGTGGCCACGCCGCCCGCAGGCACCGGCACCGGTCTGCTCGCGGCCACCACCACCCGGCTGCTGTTCATCTCCATAGGCAATGGCGAACGCTACGCCCACGAATTGGCCGTGGCCGCGATCCTCGGTGCCCGCACCGTCGACGGCGCGCGCACAGCGCCCGGTGAGATCGACACCAGGCACGGCGGCTCCGGTATGGACGTCAGCGACGGCAACCGGACCCTGCACTTCGCGGGCGCCGACCGCGCCGACACCGAGCGGGTGACCTGCGCGGTCAACTTCGCCGTGCGCAGACAGGCCGCCGACGGCGCGGCCGGGCCCGCCGATCCCGGCGTCTCCCAGCTCTACGCCGAATGGGAATTACTGGTCGAGCGGCACTCGCTCGGGATGGTCGACGACACCCAGTTCCAGCGCTACGGCCGCGGGATTCTCCGCAGTCTGTAATAGCGAGCCCGGGACCCGGAGACCGCAACCCCAAGCGCGTCAACGTCCCGACAAACCCAGCCCCGCACGACCCGACCTCGTGGAGGGTCCGCCGCGCAGCGGCGGTTCGCGGCCGTCCCGCCGGTCAGGCGCCGTTGCGTAGGCGACGAAGGAGCAAGCAACG